>KL568598.1:33202-36614 GCA_000715605.1 Streptomyces speibonae
GGAGTTGTTCGCGGCGCAGGTGGCGCGGACTCCGGGTGCGGTGGCGGTGGTCTCGGGCGATGCGGAGGCGACGTACGGGGAGTTGGACGCACGCGCGTCGCGGTTGGCGGGTGTGCTGGCGGCGCGTGGTGTGGGGGCCGAGTCCGTCGTGGCGGTGGTGCTGGAGCGGTCGGTCGATCTGGTGGTGGCGCTGCTGGCGGTGTGGAAGGCGGGCGGCGCGTACCTGCCCCTCGACCCCACCTACCCCGCCGACCGGATCGAATTCATGCTCGGGGACGCCGCCCCCGTGTGTGTGGTGACGACCCGTGGGACGGCGCGGACGGTGCCGTCGGGTGGCACGGTCCCGGTGCTGTGCGTGGACGACCCGGCCGTGGTGACAGAGCTGACGACGGCCGCGGACGCGGCGACAGTCGCGCCGTGGACGGTGGGCCCGGATGCGGCGGCGTACGTGATGTACACCTCGGGGTCGACGGGACGGCCCAAGGGCGTGGTCGTGACCCAGCGGGACCTGACCGAACTGGCGTCGGACCGGAGCTGGAGCCGGCCCGCGCGGATGCTGGGCCATGCGCCGTTCGCGTTCGACGCCTCCGTACTGGAACTGTGGGTGACGCTGGCCGGCGGCGGCACGGTGGTGCTGGCCCCGGCAGGCGAACTGGACGGCGAGCGGATCCGTTCGCTGATCGGTACGCGGGGGCTCAGCCACCTCTTCGTGACCGCCGGATTGCTGCGGGTGCTGGCGGAGGAGGACCCGGGGTGCTTCGCCGGCCTGTCCGAGGTACTGACGGGCGGTGACGTGGTGCCGTCGTCCGCGGTGACGGCGGTCCTGGCGGCGTGCCCGGGCGTGGTGGTGCGCAACCTGTACGGGCCGACGGAGATCACGCTGAGCGCCACGCAGTACGCGGCTGCGGACGGCGGGACGGTGCCGGAGGCCGTGCCGATTGGCCGGCCGATGGACAACACACGGATCTACCTCCTCGACCGCTACCTGCACCCGGTTCCACCCGGAGTCGCGGGTGAGGTGTATGTGGCGGGAGCAGGTCTGGCGCGGGGATATCTGGGCCGTGCCGGACTGACGGCGGAGCGGTTCGTTGCCTGTCCGTTCGGTGCGCCCGGGGAGCGGATGTACCGGACCGGCGACCTGGCCCGGTGGACCACCGGGGGCGAACTGGTATTCGCCGGTCGCGTGGACGACCAGGTGAAGATCCGGGGATTCCGGGTCGAGCCGGGCGAGGTCGAGACGGTGCTGGCCGCCCACCCACAGGTGGGTCAGGCGGTCGTGACCGTCCGGCAGGACACCTACGGCGACCCACGCCTCGTCGCCTACGTCGTCCCGGCCGACGACGACACCGACACCCGGCCCGACGAGAGGCTGGCCGAGGACCTGCGCGACTATGCCGTCGGACGCCTGCCCGGCTACATGGTCCCCGCGGTGTTCATGCCCCTGCCCGCGCTGCCGCTCACCGCCAACGGCAAACTCGACCGCCACGCCCTGCCCGTCCCGGACATCGCGGCGACGCGCGACGGACGTGAGCCCGCCAACCGCGAGGAGCGCCTGCTGTGCCAGGCCTTCGCCGACGTACTCGGCCTGGAGAGGATCGGACCGGACGACGACTTCTTCGCTCTGGGCGGCCACTCCCTGCTGGCCACCCGCCTGGTCTCCCGCGCCCGGACACTGCTCGGTGTCGAGTTGACCATGCGGGACGTGTTCGAGGCGCCGACCCCGGCCCGTCTGGCGGCGCGGACCGGCAGCGCGAACCCCTTGCGCGCCGGACTGGTACGCCGGGAGAAGCGGCCCGAACGGGTGCCGCTGTCGTTCGCCCAGCGGCGGTTGTGGTTCCTGGCCCAGTTGGAGGGCCCGAGCCCCACGTACAACCTCCCGACCGCGTTGCGACTCGAGGGTGAGGTCGACGCCGATGCGCTGAGGGCGGCGCTGTCGGATGTGGTGGAGCGTCATGAAGCGCTGCGCACGGTCTTTCCGGTGCGGGACGGTGAGCCGTTCCAGCGGGTGCTGGAGCCCGCTGAGGCGGGGGAGGTACTGCGGGTCACGCGGGCCGCCGAGGCACAGGTGGCGGATCTGGTCGCGGCCGAGGCCGCACGCGGCTTCGATCTGTCGGCGCAGATGCCGGTGCGGGCGCTGCTGATCGAGACCGGTCCTGACGTGCATGTGCTGGTGCTGGTGCTGCACCATATCGCCGGGGACGGCTGGTCCTTGGCACCGTTGGCTCGCGATCTGTCGCGTGCGTATGCGGCGCGGTGCGAGGGGCGTGCGCCGCAGTGGGAGCCGTTGTTGCCGGTCCAGTACGCGGACTACACGCTCTGGCAGCGGGAGTTGCTGGGCGAGGAGGGGGACCCCGAGGGCCTTCTGGCGAGTCAGGTCGGCTACTGGCGTGCGGCGTTGGCGGGCGCTCCGGCGGAGCTGGCGCTGCCGGCGGACCGGGTACGGCCGGTGGTCGCGTCGCATCGGGGGCACACGGTCGCCCTCGATGTTCCTGCCGAGGTGCATGCGGAACTGGTGACGCTGGCGCGCGAGCAGGGTGTCACGCTGTTCATGGTGGTCGAGGCGGCGTTGGCGGTGCTGCTGTCGCGGTTGGGTGCGGGGGAGGACATACCCATCGGGACGGCGGTGGCCGGGCGGACCGATCCGGCCCTGGACGAGCTGGTGGGGTTCTTCGTCAACACGCTGGTCCTGCGGACGGACCTGTCCGGGGACCCCTCGTTCACCGAAGTTCTCGGGCGGGTGAAGGAGTCGGGCGTGGCCGCCCTGGAACACCAGGACGTGCCGTTCGAGCGACTCGTGGAACTGCTCGCGCCCGACCGCTCGATGGGCAGACACCCCCTCTTCCAGACCATGCTCACCGTTCAGAACGTGGACGACGTCCACCTGGAGCTGCCCGGCCTGCGCGTGACGCCGCTGCCGGACAGGCCGATGCCGGCCAGGTTCGACCTGGACGTCGCGGTGCGGGAAACGACCGACGGCGACGGTCGCACGGCGGTCCTGCGCGGGTCGGTCACCGGCTCGGCGGATCTCTTCGATCGGGAAACCGTCCAGTCGATCACGGACCGGCTGGTCCGGCTGCTGGCGGCAGTGGCCGCTGAACCGCAGGCACGGGTGAGCCGGGTCCAGGTGCTGTCGGACAGCGAACACCGGGATGTGGTGGAGGGGTGGAACGACACCGGGCGGGCGGTGCCCGGGGTGACGTTGCCGGAGTTGTTCGCGGCGCAGGTGGCGCGGACTCCGGGTGCGGTGGCGGTGGTTTCGGGTGATGTGAAGGTGACGTACGGGGAGTTGAATGAGCGTGCGTCGCGGTTGGCGGGGGTGTTGGTGGCGCGTGGTGTGGGTGCTGAGTCGGTCGTGGCGGTGGTGTTGGAGCGGTCGGTCGATCTGGTGGTGGCGCTGCTGGCGGTGCTGAAG
>KL568598.1:36739-36993 GCA_000715605.1 Streptomyces speibonae
CGGTCGATCTGGTGGTGGCGCTGCTGGCGGTGCTGAAGACGGGTGCGGCGTACCTGCCGGTGGATCCGGAGTATCCGGCGGAGCGGGTCCGGTTCATGCTCGGGGATGCGAGCCCGGTGTGTGTGGTGACGGTGAGCGGTCTGACTGAGGGTTTGCCCGAGGACCTTGGTGTGCCGGTGGTGCGTCTGGACGACTCGTCGGTGGCCAAGGGGGTTGCGGGGTGGTCCGGGTCCGGTTCGGGCGGTCCGGGGAGC
>KL568598.1:37222-37396 GCA_000715605.1 Streptomyces speibonae
CCGGCGGAGCGGGTCCGGTTCATGCTCGAGGATGCGAGGCCGGCCTGTGTGGTGACGGTGCGTGACCTGGCTGAGGGTCTGCCGACGGACGTACCGGTGGAGTGTCTGGGTGACTCGTTGGTGTCCGGGGAGGCGGAGGCGTTCTCGGGGTCGTGTTCGCCGGATGGTGCGGCG
>KL568598.1:37682-37895 GCA_000715605.1 Streptomyces speibonae
GCGGCGTATGTGATGTATACGTCGGGTTCGACGGGTGTGCCGAAGGGTGTGGTGGTGCCGCACGCGGGGATTGTGAACCGGTTGTTGTGGATGCAGGACCGGTTCGGTCTGGGTGCGGATGATGCGGTGCTGCAGAAGACGTCGGTGAGTTTCGATGTGTCGGTGTGGGAGTTGTTCTGGCCGTTGGTGTCGGGTGCGCGGCTGGTGCTGGCG
>KL568598.1:38135-38719 GCA_000715605.1 Streptomyces speibonae
GAGACAGGTGCTGGCGCGTCCGGGCGGTCAGGGCGACCCGGTGTATCTGTCGGACGTGATCCGTGCGGAGGGTGTTACGACGGTGCATTTCGTGCCGTCGATGCTGGAGGCGTTTGTGGAGGGCGGTGATGCGGCGGCGTGGGGGTCGTTGCGGCGGGTGGTGTGCTCGGGTGAGGCGTTGCCGGGGGTGCTGGCGGAGCGCTTCACTCAGGTGTGCGGCGCGGAGCTGCACAATTTGTACGGGCCGACGGAGACGTCGGTGGACTCCACGGCGTGGCGTTATGCGGGCGGGTCGGGTCCGGTGCCGGTCGGTGCTCCGATCTGGAACACGCGGGTGTACGTCCTGGACGGATTTCTGCGGCCGGTGGCGCCGGGTGTGGTGGGCGAGTTGTTCATCGCCGGCGTGGGTCTGGCCCGCGGCTACCATGGCCGGCTGGGCCTGACCGCGGAGCGCTTCGTGGCATGTCCGTTCGGTGCGTCGGGTGAGCGGATGTACCGCACGGGGGACCTCGTCCGCTGGACCGGCGAGGGACAGCTCGACTTCGTGGGCCGAGCGGACGACCAGGTGAAGATCCGCGGCTTCC
>KL568598.1:38965-39203 GCA_000715605.1 Streptomyces speibonae
AAGATCCGCGGCTTCCGCATCGAGCCCGGCGAGATCGAGACCGTGCTGACTGAGCACCCGCACGTCACGCAGGCCGTAGTGATCGCACGCGAGGACGTTCCCGGGACCCCACGTATGGTGGCCTACGTCGTGCCGGACGGCGGTACCGCAGCTGGTGACCTCCCTGGTGACTTGCGTACGCTCGCGAGTCAACGGCTGCCGGAGTACATGGTGCCTTCGGCGGTCGTAGCCCTGGAGC
>KL568598.1:39420-40257 GCA_000715605.1 Streptomyces speibonae
AGATGTGTATAAGAGACAGACGGAAAGGTGAACAGGTCTGCGCTGCCGGAGCCCGAGTATCCGACGTCCGGTGGGGGGCGGGGCCCTGTCACGGTGGCCGAGGAACTCATGTGCGGGGCGTTCGCCGACGTGCTCGGTGTGGAACACATAGGGGTCGACCAGAACTTCTTCGAGGCGGGCGGCCATTCGTTGCTGGCGACGCGGCTGGTGTCGCGGGTCCGGTCGGTGTTCGGTGTCGAGCTGAGCCTCCGGGCGTTGTTCGAGTCGCCGACGCCGGCGGAGTTGGCGGCTCGGATCCGCGGTGCGGCATCGGCACGGGTGGGTCTGGCGCGGCGTGAGCGTCCCGAGCGGGTGCCGCTGTCGTTCGCGCAGCGGCGGCTGTGGTTCCTGGGGCAGTTGGACGGGCCGAGCTCGACCTACAACCTCCCGGTCGCGCTCCGCCTGAGCGGGCGGGTCGACGTGGGCGCGCTCCAGGAGGCGCTGTCGGACGTGGTTGTCCGGCACGAGGTGTTGCGCACGGTGTTTCCGGCCGACACCGGTGAGCCGTTCCAACGCGTGCTGACACCTGCTGAGGTGGGTGAGGTGCTGCAAACCACCTCAACTGCCACGGAGGACGAGGCGGCAGCGTTGGTGGCGGCTGAGTCGAGGCGTGCGTTCGACCTGTCGGTGGAGATCCCGCTGCGGGCACTGTTGATCGAATTTGGCCCCGATGCGCATGTTCTGGTGGTGGTGCTGCATCACATTGCGGGCGACGGCTGGTCGATGGGCCCGTTGGCCCGTGACCTCTCCATGGCGTATGCAGCGCGGTGCGAAGGTCGTGCACCGGGGTGGGAGCCG
>KL568599.1:0-418 GCA_000715605.1 Streptomyces speibonae
CCGCCTACCCCGTCCCGCTGTCCTGGGGCGCCACCTTCGACCCGGACGTGGTGCGCCGCATGGCCGCCGCCATCGGCCGCGACATGCGCTCCGTCGGCGTCCACCAGGGCCTCGCTCCCGTCCTGGACGTGGTGCGCGACGCCCGCTGGGGCCGGGTCGAGGAGACCATCGGCGAGGACCCGTACCTCGTCGGCACCATCGGCACCGCCTATGTGCAGGGGCTGGAGTCCGCCGGGATCGTCGCCACCCTCAAGCACTTCGTCGGCTACTCCGCCTCCCGCGCCGGACGCAACCTCGCGCCCTCGCCCATGGGCGCCCGCGAACGGGCCGACGTGCTGCTGCCGCCGTTCGAGATGGCGATCCGCGAGGGCGGCGCCCGCTCCGTGATGAACGCCTACACCGACACCGACGGCATGCC
>KL568599.1:628-1319 GCA_000715605.1 Streptomyces speibonae
CGGCGTCCCCGCCGCGGCCGACGAGGAGCTGCTGACCGGACTGCTCCGCGACACCTGGGGCTTCGACGGCACCGTCGTCGCCGACTACTTCGGCATCGCCTTCCTCAAGATCCTGCACGGCGTCGCGGGCGACTGGGCCGAGGCCGCGGGCGCCGCGCTCAAGGCCGGTGTCGACGTCGAACTGCCCACCGTCAAGACGTTCGGCGCGCCGCTCGCCGAGGCCGTCGCCGACGGCCGTGTCCCGGAGGCACTCATCGACCGGGCCCTGCGCCGCGTCCTCGCGCAGAAGGCGATGCTCGGCCTGCTCGACCCCGACTGGAGCCCGGTGCCGGCCGCGCTCGACGGCGCGGACCTCGACGACCCGGACGCGCTGCGCGGCAAGATCGACCTGGACAGCCCCGGGAACCGGGAACTGGCCCACGAGATCGCCGAGAAGGCCGTCGTCCTGCTCACCAACGACGGGACCCTGCCGCTCTCCCGGCCCCGCCGCATCGCCCTGGTCGGCCCCAACGCGGCCGAGGCCACCGCCGTGCTGGGCTGCTACTCCTTCCCCCAGCACGTGGGCGTGCAGCACCCGGAGGTGCCCGTCGGCATCGACCTGCCCACCCTGCGGGACACCCTGGCCGCCGAGTTCCCCGACGCGGAGCTCACCGCCGTCCGCGGCACCGGCGTCGACGACGGGGACCTCTCC
>KL568599.1:1499-2459 GCA_000715605.1 Streptomyces speibonae
CCGTCCGCGGCACCGGCGTCGACGACGGGGACCTCTCCGGCATCGGCGCGGCGGTCGACGCGGCCCGGGACGCGGACGTCGTCGTCGCCGTCCTCGGCGACCGCGCGGGCCTGTTCGGCCGCGGCACCAGCGGCGAGGGCTGCGACGCGGAGTCCCTCACCCTGCCCGGCGCCCAGCAGCAGCTGCTGGACGCGTTGCTCGACTCCGGCACACCGGTGGTGACCGTGCTGCTCGCGGGCCGCCCCTACGCCCTCGGCCGCGCCACCGCCGAATCCGCCGCGATCGTGCAGTCCTTCTTCCCCGGGGTCGCGGGCACCCGGGCGATCGCCGGCGTGCTCAGCGGACGTACCGCGCCCTCCGGCCGGCTCCCGGTCAGCGTGCCGCGCGGCCCGGGCTCCCAGCCGACCACCTACCTCGGCGCCCGGCTCGCCCAGGCCAGCGAGGTGTCCAACATCGACCCGACCCCGGCGTTCGGCTTCGGACACGGGCTGACGTACACGACGTTCGCCTGGAGCGACCTCGCCGTGGACACGCACGAGGCCGCGACGGACGGCGAGTTCGGCCTCGCCCTCACCGTCCGCAACACCGGTGACCGGGCCGGCACCGAGGTCGTCCAGCTCTACCTGCACGACCCGGTCGCCTCCGTGGTCCAGCCGGTGCAGCGCCTCGTCGGCTACGCCCGGGTCCCGCTGGAGCCGGGGGAGTCCCGCAGGCTGCGCGTCACGGTCCCGGCCGACGTCGCGTCCTTCACCGGCCGCGACGGGCGCCGGGTCGTCGAACCCGGCGACCTGGAGCTGCGCCTGGCCGCGTCCAGCACCGACGCCCGCCTGACGGCGAAGGTCACCCTCACCGGGCCGGAGCGCCACCTGGACCACACCCGCCGCCTCCACGCGGCGTTCACCCAGGAGGCCTGACCCGCGACGCCCCGAACCCGGCCTGTCTCTTATACACATCTCTGAT
>KL568599.1:2707-5533 GCA_000715605.1 Streptomyces speibonae
TGTGTATAAGAGACAGGGTGGTGGCGGTAGTGCCTGCGCTACCCGAAAGCGGGCGGCTCACAGGTTGGTCCACGCCAGGGCGATCGCGAAACCCTGTTGCCATGACACCGCACAAGGCAGCAGTACTCTCCTCCGCGCTCCTCCTCTCCCTCGGGGCCGCAGCGGTCGCCACCCCGGCCACCGCCGGCACACCGCGGCACTCCGCCGTCCTCACCGCGACGGACGTGGCCGACGCGATCGAGCGCAGCGCCCACCCCCTGTGGACCACCGACCCCGGCGCCGGCCTGCGGGACTTGCACGCCCTGGGCGGCATGGTGGGGGACGCCGAGGTGGTGGGCCTGGGCGAGGCCACCCACGGCTCGCGCGACTTCTTCCGGATGAAACACCGGGTCCTGCGCTACCTGGTCGAGCACAAGGGCTTCCGCTCCTTCTCCCTGGAACTGCCCTGGAGCAGCGGCGTCCGCGTCAACGAGTACGTGCTGTACGGCAAGGGCGACCTCGAGCGCATCGCGCGCGAGGAGTTCCAGGGCTCCTACCGCATGTGGCACAACCAGGACTACCTCAACCTCATCGAATGGATGCGCGCCTACAACCGCCACCACCCCACCGACCCGGTCCGCTTCATGGGCAACGACCTGGGCTACGCCGGACCGGAACTGTACGAACGGGTCACCGACCAGGTGGCCCGCAACCACCCCCGCCTGACGGCCCGCATCACCGCCCTCTACGACGGCCTGGCCCCGACCACCGACGCCGCCACATACCTGGAGCGGTACCTCGAACTCCCCCTGGCGGAACGCGAGAAGCGCGCCGAACGCACCCTGGAGGCATACCGGCTGCTCCGCGCGCTGCGCCCGGCCCCCGGTCCGGCCGGACGCGAACACATCCGCACGGTCCAGCACGCCAAGGCGATCCACCAGATGGCCAAGGCCTACGCCTACGACGCCACCGACGAGGCCCAGGTCACGGAGATGATGAAGTACCGCGACCGCGTGATGGCCGAGAACGTGGCCTGGTGGCACCGGCACACCGGCGACCGGATCCTGCTGTCGGCCCACAACACCCACGTCTCCTACGACTCCTTCGACCCGCGCTACCCGAAGACACAGGGCGCCTTCCTGCGCGACTCACTGGGCAAGCACTACGTGAGCATCGGCTTCAGCTTCCACAGCGGCGCCTTCAAGGCGTTCGGAGCCGACGACGGAGTGATCCGCACCCACCGCGTGGACGCCGCGCCGCCGGGCTCCAACGAACACACCCTGGACCGCCCCCGCCAACGCGACTACATCCTCGACATGCGCACCGCCCCCCACTCCGTACGCACCTGGCTGTCGAAGCCCCGCCCCACCTACAACATCGGCGCGGGCTGGCCCGACCCCGTGGAATACCGCATCGCCCTGGGCAAGGCCCACGACATCCTCATCCACCTCAACGACATCGAGGCAACCACCTACCTGGGCACGCCCTGACCCCCCGTATTTCCGTCGAGTTCCGCGCGTCCGCCGCCTACCCTGACGGCATGGGCCACGCGAAGAGTCACTACGTCTGTCTGCCCTGCCGGGCTTCGTACAAGCAGCCCTACGACAGGGACAGGCCGCACCGGATCTGCCCCCGGTGTGCGGAGCCTCTGATCCACGTGGGGTCGGCCTTCGCGCCGCCCCCGCGCCGGGACACCGCCGCCTGGCGCACCCTGTCCGTCCTGCTCCACGCCGGGATCCACTTCCACAAGAGCTGCTGCAGCGGCCCCGGGTACCGCCCCCGCACCCTGCGCGAGGTCCGCGAGCGCATGACGTACGCCCGCCGCACGGGCGAACCGTTCGCCAGATCCCTGATCCGCGAGGAACTGCCATGAGGTCAACGGCACTTGATAGCCACCCGGCCCGCTGATTGAGTGACCGGCATGAACGCCCTCGATTCCGTCGCCTGGCCACCCGCCCCGATCACGACCGAAAGGCTCGTGCTCCGCACGCCCGAGCCCCGCGACCGGGAGGCGTTCATCGAGCTGTACGCCTCGGCAGAGGTGCACACCTACCTCGGCGGCCCCCGCCCGCGCGACGAACTCGAACGCGAGCTGACCGGGGCGCCGGAGCGCTGGCCCGGAAGCTTCGTCGTCACCCTCGACGGAGCGATGATCGGCCACGTCCTCCTCAGGCGGGCGACGCAGCACCACCGCCCGGCCGCGGCGGGCAAGGTCGACCTCGGCTACCTGTTCCTGCCGCGCGCATGGGGCTTCGGCTACGCCACCGAGGCATGCACGGCGGCCCTCGACTGGTGCGCCGAGGCCCTCCCCGGCGAACCGGTCGTCCTCACCACCCAGACCGCCAACACCCGCTCCATGCGCCTGGCGGCAACACTGGGCTTCACGGAGGTGGAACGCTTCCACGCCTGGAACGCCGAACAGTGGCTGGGCCGGCGCCGCTGAGCCCGGCCCCGCAGTCGGCGCAGGGAGTCACGGCGGAGGGTCGGCCCCCGACTCCTCGAGTTCGCGGGCCAGGGTCTCCGCGTCGTACGGGCCGGTGTGGCGGCGGTTGCCGATGAAGAAGGTGGGGGTGCCGAGGGCGCCGCTGGCCTCCGCGCTGGCCGTGTCGGCGCGGACGCGCTCGGCGGTCCGCTCGGCGTCGATGTCGACGAGGAACCGCTCGATGTCGAGGCCCAGGTCGATGGCGTAGGCGGCGATGTCCTCGAACTCGAGTCTGTCCTGGTGCGCGTAGAGCAGGTCGTGCATCTCCCAGAAGCGGCCCTGCGCGGCGGCGGCGACGGCCGCCCGGGCGGCGAGTACGGCGTGCGGGTGGACGTCGGGGAGCGGCAGGTGCCGGAAGACGTAGC
>KL568599.1:5745-7636 GCA_000715605.1 Streptomyces speibonae
AAGACGTAGCGGAGCCGGTCGCCGAAGCGCTGTCGCAGGTCCTCGGTGACACCGGTGGCGCGGGCGCAGTAGGGGCATTCGAAGTCGCCGTACTCCACCAGGGTGAGGGGCGCGTCCCGGGGGCCCCTGATGTGGTCCGTCTCCGGGTCGACCGGACGGTCGAGGAAACGGGGCAGGTCCGCCTCCGTCTCGCCGCGCAGCACGGCGGCGAGACGGAACGCCAGCCAGCCCAGGGCCGTGGCGAGGATCGCCGCGAGCAGCACGCCGACGGTCGCCTGGGCGCGCAGTGAGGTGTCCTCGAAGGCGAGGCCGACGATGAGCAGGGAGACGGTGAAGCCGATCCCGGACAGCACGGCCCCGCCCACCACATGGCCGGCCCCCACCCCCCTGGGCAGCGTCCCGAGCCCGAGGCGGGTGCCGAGGACGGTCCCGCCCCAGACACCCACGAGCTTGCCGACCACGAGGCCCACCACGACGGCCCAGGTCAGCCAGGAGGTCAGGGCGCGTTCCAGGACCCCGCCGCGCAGGTCGATACCGGCACTGGCGAGGGCGAACAGCGGGACGACGACGTAACTCGTCCAGGGGTGCAGCTTCAACTGCAGCCGCTCGTTGACCGACACCGCGCGTTGCAGCCCCAGCCGCGCCGACAGCCCGACGTCGGCCCTCGGCGACTGGCGGAAGGCGCGGAAGAGCCGGGTGGCGCGGTCCAGCACCTCGGGCACGGGGGCATGAGCGGGGATGAGGAGGCCGCCGACCATGCCCGCGATGGACGCGTGCAGACCGGCCGAGAGAGTGGCGAGCCACAGGGCGAGAACGATCAGTACGTACGGCGCCGACCGCCAGGTGCCCAGGGTGCTGAGCAGACCCAGGGCCACACAGAGCGCGAGCGCCTCCAGCAGCGGCAGCAGATGCACCGTGTCCGAGTAGACCAGGCCGATCACGCTGACCGCCACGATGTCGTCGATGACGGTGATGGCCAGCAGGAAGACCCGCAGCTGTGTGACGAACCGGGGCCCCACCACGGCGAGCGCCCCGAGCATGAAGGCCGTGTCGGTGCCGATGACCGCGCCCCAGCCGCCCGCCGCCTCGCCCCCGGGCGCCATCAGGAGGTAGATCAGCGTCGGCACGACCATGCCGCCGATTCCGGCCAGGGCCGGGATCATCACCCGGTCGCGCCCGGACAGCGCGCCCACCGAGATCTCGTAGCGGACCTCCAGGCCGATGACGAAGAAGAACAGGGCCATCAGGCCGTCGCTGACCCAGTGCCGCAGGTCCATGGAGAGCTCGGCGTTGCCGAACGTCAGGGACATCTCCGTCGCCCACAGCGACTTGTACCCCTCCGACCAGGGCGAGTTGGCCCACGCCATGGCCACCACGACCGCGACCAGGAGCAGGCCGGCGCTGCCCGCCTCCGTGGTCAGGTAGGAGCGCACCCGGTCGGAGAGCTGGGCGGCCAGCGAGCGCCGTCCGGCCCGGGTCTGGGAGGACCGGTCGTTCTTCGTACGTCTCACAGGCTCCCCTTGCCGGCCCGTCGGCGTCGCCCGGGTGGGGCGCGGGCCCGCACGCGCGGCGCGTTCCGTTCCAGCGGTGTCTCCCTCTCACTCGTACGATCGTGGCGCCCGGCGCCGGTCTCAGCGCTCCGGGACGCCGATCCTTGCGCCGTTCAGGTCACCGGCGTGCCAGGGCCGCCGCGCGGCAGTGTCCGGTTGTCGCCCATCCGCGGTAATTGCCTGGACCGGTGCCCTCCCGCCGCGGGACACTTCCGGACTCCGACCTCCCGGGAGCATGATGGCGACCACGGACACTCACAGGCCGACGCCGGGCAGAAGCGCGGTCGTCCTCGCGCTGCGCCGCTACGGCCAGGAGCTGGTGCGACTGCGCCGGCAGGCCC
>KL568599.1:7872-8209 GCA_000715605.1 Streptomyces speibonae
GGTGCTGCTGGCCGCGGAAGCCATGTGGCGGCTCGGGCAGCACTGCCTGAACCGGGTGGAAGCCCTCGGTATGGAACACCTGTACGTGAGCGGCATGGACGAACTCCTCGCCAAGGACGCGGCGTTCTTCCACGACAACTTCGCCGGCTCGCTGACCAAGCGGGTGCTGGGCTTCGGCAAGCGCTTCGAGGACTTCGTCGACACGCTGACGTACCGGATCGTGGGCAGCCTCGTGCCCCTGGTCTTCGGCGCCGTGGTGCTCTGGAGCTACGCGCCGGTGCTCGTCGGCGGCCTGCTGCTGATGATCGCCGTGACCGTGGTGGCCGCCGCGCCCCTC
>KL568599.1:8449-9709 GCA_000715605.1 Streptomyces speibonae
AGATGTGTATAAGAGACAGCACCGCAGCCGCGTCGCGGAGTCCCGGCGCCTGACGCTGAAGTCGTGGGACTACGGCAATCTGCGCGTCGACACCCTCATCGCCCCCATGTCCGTGCTGA
The DNA here is from genome assembly GCA_000715605.1 of Streptomyces speibonae. Classification (GTDB taxonomy): domain Bacteria; phylum Actinomycetota; class Actinomycetes; order Streptomycetales; family Streptomycetaceae; genus Streptomyces; species Streptomyces speibonae. The sequence continues at coordinate 8,569 of KL568599.1, forward strand.
CCAACGTGCTGGGCCTGCTGGTCGCCATCGCCTTCGGGGGCTCCGGCCAGGGGGTCGAGCAGATCGTCGTCGCGTTCACCTACTACTCGAACGCCACCCAGATCATGTTCGAGTTCAACCAGATCTACCGTCGGCTGGAGACCTCGATGACCGAGGCCGCCCAGTTCACGGAGCTGCTCCTCGACCCGCCCACCGTGCTCGACCCGGCGGAACCCGAGGCGCCGGCACCACGGGACACCGGTATCCGCTTCGAGGCCGTGACCTTTGCCCACGCCGGCGCGGAACCGATCTTCGAGGGGCTCGACCTGGAGGTGCCCGCGGGCGCGCGCGTCGGCCTGGTCGGCCGGTCCGGCGGCGGCAAGACCACCCTCACCCGGCTGCTGCTGCGGATGTCGGACCTCGACGGCGGACGCGTGCTGATCGGCGGTCAGGACATCAGCCGGCTGCGCCAGGCCGACCTGCGCGCACTGATCGCCTACGTGCCGCAGGAACCCGCCATGTTCCACCGCAGCCTGCGGGACAACATCGCCTTCGCCCGGCCGGGCGCCACCGACGCGGAGATCCGCGCGGCCGCCGAGGCCGCCCATGTCACGGAGTTCGCCGACCAGCTCCCCGAGGGCTTCGCCACCCTGGTGGGGGAGCGGGGAGTGAAACTCTCGGGCGGCCAGCGCCAGCGCGTCGCCCTCGCCCGGGCCATCCTCCGCGACGCCCCGGTGCTGCTGCTCGACGAGGCGACCAGCGCGCTGGACTCGGAGAGCGAGATCCTCGTGCAGGACGCGTTGTGGCGGCTGATGGACGGCCGTACGGCCCTGGTGGTCGCCCACCGGCTGAGCACCGTCGCCGGCATGGACCGGCTCGTCGTGCTGGACCGGGGCCGCGTCGTGGAGCAGGGCACGCACGGCGATCTGCTGGCCGCGGACGGCGCCTACGCCAAGCTGTGGCAGCACCAGTCGGGGGGCTTCCTCGGCGAGAACGCCGAACCGGCCCCCGACGACAGTCCGCCGCCGGCCGCTCCCACCGCGCTCCCGGAACCCGACGAACCGGCCGGGGCCCGCACCTGACCGGCGATGTCCGCCGGGGACCCGTGCGCCCGGTCATCCGCCGCGCCGCCGCGCCGCCGCGCCGCCGGGCCGCCCCGCCG
>KL568599.1:9909-12112 GCA_000715605.1 Streptomyces speibonae
ATGTGTATAAGAGACAGGCCGGCAGCAGGGTTCGGCGGCCCGCTGACGCGCGTGCCGTTCCTACCGGCCGGGGCCGCCCGCTTGCGCGGCCGGCGTGGCGCGGTGGGTGAGGAGGGAGGAGCGGATCTCTCCGGCGCGGACGGCGGTGGTGGACAGCAGCGTGGAGGTGAGGCCGTGGGTGTGCTCGGTGCCGCCCTGGAGGTAGATGCCCGCGGTGACGTTCGGGGCGGTCTCCACGCGGTGGTCCCGTCCGACGCGGAGCTGGTCCTCGTCGTCGCGCAGACAGAGCTTGGCGATCTCCCCGAGGTGGTCGCCGATGCCCCGGGGCTGGTAGCCGGTCGCGTAGACGAGCACGTCGGAGTCGAGCGTCTCGCGTTCCCCCGTCGGCAGGAACTCCACCGTCACCCGCACGCCGTCCCCGTGGCCGGTGACCTCGCGGATCCGGGAGACGTTCATCATCCGCAGCCGGCGGGTTCCCTGGACCTTCTCCTGGTACATCGTCCGCGAGAGCGACTCGATCAAGTCCATGTCGACCACGGAGTAGTTGGTGCCGCGGTGGTAGTCGAGCAGCGACTGCTTCACGTCGGGCGAGGCGGCGTAGAACACGTCGACGGCCTCGGGGTCGAAGATCCGGTTGGCGAACGGGCTGTCGTCGGCGGGCGTGTAGCCGTACTTGGAGAAGACGGAGCAGATCTCGGCCTCGGGGAAACGGCGGTGGAGGTAGTCGACCGCCTCGGCCGCGCTCTGGCCCGCGCCGAGCACCACGGCGCGGCGCACCGGGGCACCCGAGCGCGCGAGCTGGTCCACGCGGGGCAGCAACTCGCTGTTGTGCCAGATGTGTTCGGACAGCTCCGCGCCGGGTGGCAGATGCGGTTCCAGGCCGGTGGCCACGCAGACGGCGCGGGTGCGGCGCACCGTCAGCCGCTCCGGGGCGCCGGGGTCACGGCTGGCGACGTCGAACCAGCGGACCTCGCCGTCCTCGGTCACGGGCTTCACGGAGACCACCTCGGCGTCGTACTCGACGAGGTGGCCGACGCGGGCGGCCGCCCACTCGAAGTAGTCGTGGAACTCGATGCGCAGCGGGAAGAGCGTCTTCTGGTTGAGGAAGTCGACCAGCCGCCCCTGCTCGCGCAGGTAGTTGAGGAAGGTGAAGTCGCTGGTGGGGTCACGCATCGTCACCAGGTCCTTGAGGAAGGACACTTGCATGGTGGCGTCGTCGATGAGCATGCCGCGGTGCCAGCCGAATGTCGGCTGCCGTTCCAGGAATCCGGCGCGCAGTTCCTCCCCGGCCCGTGCGGTCGCGCCGTGTTCGTGGAGCGCGACGGCGAGTGCGAGGTTGGACGGGCCGAATCCGATGCCCAGTACGTCGTAGATGGTATCCGGCCCAGTGTGCAGCGTCGTCACCGCGTCATCGCCTCCTGGTCGTGGGGATGCCGCAGCGTTCTCCCATGAAGGACACAGGCTCTCCCCTCAGCAGGCACATGCTAGATAAGGTTAGCCTTACCTAGCAATGGCTGAGGAGGCTTGGATGCGGGTCGTCATGTTCGGCTACCAGACCTGGGGACACCGGACGCTGCAAGCTCTGTTGGACTCCGACCACGAAGTGGTCCTGGTCGTCACCCATCCCGAGAGCGACCACGTGTACGAGAGGATCTGGAACGACTCGGTCGCCGAACTGGCCGAAAAGCACGGTGTGCCGGTGCTGTTGCGCAACCGGCCGGAGGACCCGGAACTGATGCGCGCGATCAAGGAGGCCGAACCGGACCTCATCGTGGCGAACAACTGGCGCACCTGGCTGCCCCCGGAGATCTACGACCTCCCGCCGCACGGCACGCTCAACATCCACGACTCGCTGCTGCCCTCCTACGCCGGCTTCTCGCCGATCATCTGGGCGCTCATCAACGGGGAGAAGCAGGTCGGTGTCACCGCCCACCGCATGGACGCCGACCTCGACATGGGCGACATATTGATGCAGCGCGCGGTCCCGGTCGGGGCCACCGACACGGCGACGGACCTGTTCCACCGCACGGTCGACGTCATCGCACCGATCGTCAGGGAGTCCCTCGACCTCATCGCCTCGGGCGAGGCCGTATGGACACCGCAGGACCGGTCCCGGTCGAGCTTCTTCCACAAGCGTGCCCTGGAGGACAGCCGCATCGACTGGACCTGGCCCGCCGAGGACCTGGAGCGGCTGGGGGGGGGC
>KL568599.1:12321-14848 GCA_000715605.1 Streptomyces speibonae
AGAGATGTGTATAAGAGACAGGGCCCAGTCGGACCCGTATCCGAACGCCTTCACCTACCACCGCGGCGAGCGGCTGCGCATCCTCAAGTCCTCGGTCTCGAAAGGACGTTACGGCGGCACGCCGGGCCGGATCTTCATCCGCGAGGGCGACGGCGTCGTCATCGTGGCCGGCGCAGGGGCACGCTCCGGGGGGCTTCCCGGTCTGGTGGTCGAACGGGTGCGCACCGAGGACGGCACCGAGTACCCCGCCACCGACTACTTCCGCACGATGGGCGGCTATCTGACGGCCCGTCCGTAAGCCCTTCGGCCCGGAGGAGCGGGCGCGCCGCCCCTCCGGGCCAGCCGATGGCCACCGTGCCCCTCCGGGTCAGCCGATGGTGTCAGGGACGGCCATCGCGGCCGCCCCGGCGCCCTCGTGGTGCCGGCTCATCGGCACGACCATCGGCGTTCCGCTGACCGGGTCCTCACCGACCACGCACCGCAGCCCGAAGACCTCCTCCACCAGGGCGGCGGTGACGACCTTCCCGGGGGCGCCCTCGGCCACCACGCGGCCCGCCTTCATGGCGACGATGTGGTCCGCGTACCGGCACGCCTGGTTGAGGTCGTGCAGCACCATCACCACCGTGCGGCCCTGATGCCGGTTCAGGTCGGTGACCAAATCCAGGACGTCGATCTGGTGGGCGAGGTCCAGGTAGGTCGTCGGCTCGTCGAGCAGCATCACCGGAGTGCCCTGGGCGACCGCCATGGCGATCCAGGCCCGCTGCCGCTGGCCGCCGGAGAGCTCGTCGACGGCCCGGTGCGCCAGATCGGTCATCGCCGTGGCCCGCAGCGCGTCGTGCACGGCCTCCTCGTCGGCGGACGACCACTGCCGCCACCACGTCTGGTGGGGTGAACGGCCGCGCCCCACCAGGTCGACGACGGTCAGACCCTCGGGCGCCACGGGGGACTGCGGCAGGATGCCGAGCCGCTGGGCCAGGGCCCGGGTGGGCATCGCGTGGATCGAGCGCCCGTCGAGGTGGACCGCGCCCGACTTCGGTGTCAGCAGCCGGGCCAGGGCGCGCAGCAGCGTGGACTTGCCGCACGCGTTGGCGCCGACGATCACGGTGATCCTGCCGGTGGGCACGGCGAGGTCGAGGTCCTCGACCACGATCCGGTCGTCGTACGCCAGCCGCAGCGACTCGGCGCGCAGACCGGGGCCGCCGCCCGGCACGGGGTCCGTCTTCGACACGATGTCAGCCTCCTGAACCTGCGCGGTTGGCGCGGACGAGCAGCCACAGCAGTACGGGCGCGCCGAGCACACCCGTGACGATCCCCACCGGAAGCTCGGTGTCCGGCAGGAGTTTCCGTGCGACGAGGTCGGATCCGAGGACCATCACCGCCCCGGTCAGCCCGGCGCCCACGGGCGGCGGGAAGGCCGTACCGGCCAGTCGCTGGGCGACCTGGGGGGCGGCGAGCGCCACGAACGCGACGGGTCCGGCGGTCGCCGTCCCGAACGCCACGAGGCCCACGGCGGCGAGCAGCACGGCCACCCGCACGGTCTGCACCCGCGTCCCGAGCCCCCGGGCGACGTCGTCACCGAGCTCCAGGGTCCGCGTCAGCCGCCCGAGCATCAGCGCCACCGGCAGCAGCACGGCCATGGTCACCACCAGCGGGGTGATCTGCTGCCAGGTGCGGCCGTTGAGGTTGCCGACCAGCCAGCCCAGCGAGGCCTGCGCCTGGAAGCGCTGGCCGCGGGCCATCAGGTAGTCGGTGATGCTGGTGCAGATCCACGCGATGCCGACGCCCACGAGGACGATCCGGTAGCCGGTGGCGCCCTTCTTCCAGGCCAGGAGATACACCAGCAGGGCCGCCGCCAGCGCGCCGAGCAGCCCGAGCGCCTGGGTGCTCAGGCCGCCGTCCCAGCCGAGGACGATGCCGGTGACCACGGCCGCCCCGGCGCCCTGCGTGATGCCCATCATGTCGGGGCTGGCGAGCGGGTTGCGCGTCATCGTCTGGAGCAGGGCGCCCGACACACCGAAGGCGATGCCGACGAGCAGCCCCGCGAGCGCCCGGGGCAGCCGCAGTTCGTGCACGATGAGCTCGGTGGCCGGGTCGCCCGCACCGGCCAGCGCCCGCAGGACGTCGCCGAGCGGGAGCGCGATGTCGCCGACGGCGGTCTCCACCACGAACAGCGCGAAGGCGGCGGCCGCGAGCAGCAGGCACACCGCCAGCAGCCGGGGCCGCAGCACCCCGGAGACGGGCGGGACGGCGAACCGGAAGGTGACACGGCCGGCCGTGCGGCGGGGTGCCGTGCGGTCCGCGGCGTCCTTGCGGCCCGGTACGGGCGCGAGGTCGGTCGTCATGGGCTCACCGCTTCGTGCGTCGGGGTCGTCATGGCTCACAGCTCCGCGAGGCGTCTGCGGCGTACCAGCGCGATGAAGAACGGGCCGCCGATGAAGGCGACCAGGATCCCGGCCTGGACCTCGACCGGCCGGGCGATCAGCCGGCCCGCGATGTCGGCGGCGAGCAGCAGGCAGGGGGCGAGCAC
>KL568599.1:15083-22170 GCA_000715605.1 Streptomyces speibonae
CCGCCGACAGGGGCAGCAGCCAGCGGTGGTCGGGGCCGATCCCGGCGTACTGGGTGAGGACGCGGGCGATGTGCGGGACGACGAGGCCGACGAAGACCACCGGCCCGATGACGGCGACGGCTCCGCCGGTGAGCAGGGTGACGGCCACCACGCCCTGGATGCGGACGATTCCGAGCCGGAGTCCGAGGGACTTGGCGACGTCGTCGCCTAGGGCGAGGCTGTTGAGGGCGGGTGCGCAGGCCAGCGCGAGGGCGGCACCCACGGCGAGGAAGGGCAGGACGCGCAGCAGGATCGCCTCGTTCTGGTCGGCCAGGGAGCCCGCGGACCAGAAGCGGTAGCGGTTCAGGGCGTCCGGGTCGGTCAGGGCGACCGCGCTGGTCAGCGAGAACAGCAGCGAGGTCACGGCGACACCGGCCAGGGCGAGCTTCACCGGCGTCGTACCCGACCGGCCGAGCCCGCCCAGGAAGTAGACGAAGACGCTCGCCGCGAACGCCCCCGCGAAGGCGAACCAGATGTAGCCGTAGACGGATCCGATGCCGAGGACCCCGACCGAGAGGACGACGGCGAAGGCCGCGCCGGCGCTCACGCCGAGGATGCCCGGATCCGCGAGCGGGTTGCGCGTCAGGGCCTGCATCAGCGCGCCCGACAGGCCGAGTGCGGCGCCGGTGGCGAGGGCGAGCAGGGTGCGCGGCAGCCGTACGGACCAGATGACCGTGTCCACGCGGCCGCTGGGAGCGTCGCCGATGAGCGTGCGGCCCACCTGGTCCAGGGGGACGCTGAGCGCGCCGAACGCCAGCGACAGGGCGCACAGCACCAGCAGTGCCGCGCCGGACGACGCGATCAGCAGCACCACCGCGCGGGGGTGCTTCGCCGCCCCGGCCTCCGAGCTCCCCACGTCATCTTCCTTTGGTCAGGCTTGCCTTACTGTGAGGGACTGTAAAGGACGAGTCAGGCCACCGTCCCATCCCGGGCGAGAAAACCACGCACCCTTTGAATTAGGTAACCCTTACCTTACTATGGCGCCGATCCCCGGCCCAGTCCGGGAAACGACCTGTCGGGGAGGGTGCACAACCGTGTGCGGTTCCGAAGAAGTCCTGGCCTACTGGCAGCGGTTGATGACACCACGCCCGCTGGAGATCCCGCTCCCCGCCGACCGGCCCCACCCGTCGGAACCGGCCACCCACCGGAAGACCCGCACCCTGACCGCCGTGCCGGACGCCCCGGAGAACGACCTGCTCGCGGCCTTCTTCGCCCTGCTGCACCGCTACAGCGGCGCACCCGACCTCACCGTCGGCCACGACGGCCTCCCGGTGCGGGTGTCCGCCGAACACGCCCCCGACTTCCGGGAACTGGCGCGGCGCGTCGCCCAGGCATGGGAGGAGGCCGAAACCCACCGGGTCCCCGTCGGCCTGCTGACCGACACCCTGCGCCCCCGGCCGACCCGCGGCGGCGGACTGCTCTTCAACACCGCGTTCGCCACGGCCACCCGCCCCGCCGGAGAACTCCCGGGCCCCGTCGACCTCCTGCTGGAGGTGAGCGACGGCGAGGCGCGCGCGACCTACGACCCGCGCCTGTTCGACGAGGCGACCGTCGACCGCCTGCTCGTCCACTACCGCACCCTGCTGGCGGCAGCCCTCGACCACCCGGAAACCCCCGTCGACCGCCTGGAGTTGATGGGGCCCGAGGAGTACCGGCGTATCGTCCTCGACTGGAACGCCACCGACCACACGGTCCCCGCGGACACCTGGCCCGCGATGTTCGCCGCACAGGTGCGCCGCCGCCCCGACGCCGTCGCGCTCGTCTTCGAGGACGAGGAACTCACCTACGCCGAACTGGACGAACGCGCCAACCGCCTCGCCCACGCCCTCCTCGCCCGCGGCGCGGGACCCGAACGGATCGTCGCGCTCGCCCTGCCGCGCTCCGCGGACCTCGTCGTCGCCGAGGCCGCCGTCCTCAAGTCGGGCGCCGCCTACCTGCCGATCGACCACGACTACCCCGTGGACCGCATCGCCTACATGCTCGGCGACGCCGCCCCCGTCTGCATGGTGACCACCACGGACACCGCCCGCGAACTGCCCGCACGGGACGGCATGACCGTCCTGGAGCTCGACGCGCCGGACACGGCCGCCGAACTGGCCGGACACCCGGCACACGACCCGGGCGCGCCGGTCACCGTCGACAACGCCGCCTACGTCATCTACACCTCCGGCTCCACCGGACGCCCCAAGGGCGTCGTCCTCGCCCACAGCGGAGTGGCCAAGCTGGTGGCCACCCAGCGCGAACGGTTCGGCATCGGCCCGGACAGCCGCGTGCTCCAGTTCGCCTCCCCGAGCTTCGACGTCGCCTTCTGGGACCTGTGCCTCGGACTGCTCTCCGGCGGCCGCCTCGTCGTCGTCCCCGCCGAGCGCCGTGTCCCCGGCGCACCGCTCGCCGACTACGCCAACGCGCACGGCATCACCTTCATGATCCTGCCGCCCGCCCTGCTCGCCGCCATGCCCGACGACGTCCGACTGCCCCCGTCCGCCACGCTGCTGGCCGGCACCGAACGTGTCTCCCCGGAACTGGTGGGCCGCTACGCGCGCGGGCGGATGATGTTCAACGCCTACGGCCCCACCGAGGCGACCACCAACTCCACCCTGGGCCTGTGCGACCCCGACATCCCGGCCGGGTCCATCGTGCCGATCGGCGTGCCCGACCCGGGCACCCGGGCGTACGTCCTCGACGCCTACCTGCGCCCCGTCCCGGCGGGCGTCACCGGCGAGCTGTACCTCGGCGGCGCGGGCCTGGCCCGCGGCTACCTCGGCCGCCCGGGCCTGACCGCCGAACGCTTCGTCGCCGACCCCTTCGGCGCACCCGGCGAACGGCTCTACCGCACCGGCGACCTCGTGCGCTGGAAGGCCGACGGTCGCCTGGAGTTCCTCGGCCGCGCCGACGCCCAGATCAAGATCCGCGGCTTCCGCATCGAACCCGGCGAGATCGAGTCCGTGCTGCGCGGCCACCCCGCCGTCGACCAGGTCACCGTCGTCGCCCGCGAGGACCGCCCCGGCGACCGCCGCCTCGCCGCCTACGTCGTCCCCTCCCTCGACCGCTCGGCCGGCCACGTCGAGGAGTGGAAGGAGGTCCACGAACTCCTCTACAGCGCCGCCGGTTCGGAGGGCTCCCAGGAGAACTTCGCGGGCTGGAACAGCATGTACGACGGGCTCCCGATCCCCGTCGAGGAGATGCGCGAGTGGCGCGGGAACACCGTGCGCCGGATCCGCGGACTCGGCCCCGCCAGGCGCGTACTGGAGATCGGCGTCGGCAGCGGCCTGATCCTCTCCCGGATCGCCCCCGACTGCGACGAGTACTGGGGCACCGACCTGTCCGCCGAGGCGATCGCCGCCCTGCGCGCCCGGACGGACCTCCCCGGCGTCCACCTGCGCGCCCAGCCCGCCCACGACACCACCGGGCTCCCCGAGCGCCACTTCGACACCGTCGTCATCAACTCCGTCGCCCAGTACTTCCCTGGCGCCGACTACCTCACCGAGGTCCTGCGCGCCGCCGCCCGGCTGCTCGCACCCGGCGGGCGGATCTTCGTCGGCGACGTCCGCAATCTGCGCCTGCTGCGCACCCTGCGCGCCGCCGTCGAGACCCGGCGCGCCACGACCGACGACAAGAGCGCCCTGCGCGCCGCGGTCGAGCAGTCGGTGCGCTGGGAGGGCGAACTCCTGCTGGACCCCGACTACTTCGCCGCCCTGGACGGCTTCGACGCCGAGATCCGCGTCAAGCGGGGCGCCCACCACAACGAGCTGACCCGCTACCGGTACGACGTCGTCCTGCACCCCGGCCGGCAGGCGGCCGCACCCGACGAGCGCGAGGTCCCCTGGGCCGGCGCGGACCACCTCGACGCGCTGCTCGCCGAGCGCCCCGCACGCCTGCGCGTCACCGGCATCCCCAACGCCCGCCTCACCGACGACCTCGCCGACCTGCGCGCCCTCGAAGGGAGCAGCCGCGCGGCCGCCCCCGCCGCCGACCCCGAGGACCTGCATGCCCTGGCCGAACGCCACGGCTACCGCGCCGCGCTCACCTGGAACGGCACCGCCGACGACGGCGCCCTCGACGCCGTCCTCGCCCGCACCGACCCGCACGCCGGCCTGTACCGCGGCAGCGGCACCCACCCGCACGCCAACCGCCCGGCGCCCTTCCGCGACGTCCACGCCCTGATGCGGACCCTGCGCGCGCACGCCGCCGACTGGCTGCCCGACCACATGGTCCCGTCCGCGCTGGTGCCCCTGCACACGCTGCCCGTCACCCCGAGCGGCAAGATCGACGCCCGCGCCCTGCCCGCCCCCGACTACGGCGCGATGAGCTCCGGACGCGCACCCGAGACCCCGCGCGAGAAGCTGCTGTGCTCCCTCTTCGCCGAGGTGCTCGGCCTGGACGCGGTCACCGCTCAGGACGACTTCCTCGCCCTCGGCGGCGACAGCATCACCGCCATCCAACTCCTCATCCGCGCCCGCGAGTCGGGACTGAGCCTGACCACCCGGGACGTCTTCCGGCACCGCACCGCCGAGTCCCTCGCCCAGGCGGCCGTCGAACGCGTCGAGGAAGACGCCGAGCAGACCCCGCTGGTGGACATCGAGCCCGGCGAACTGGCCGAGATCCAGGGGACGAACCCCCTCGACATCGAGGAACTGCTCCCGCTCACCCCACTCCAGCAGGGCTTCTTCTTCCACTCCCTGACCAGCGGGGGCGACGGCGACGTCTACGTCGTCCAGCAGGTCCTCGACCTCGCCGGGCCGGTCGACGGCCCCACCCTGCGCCGCGCCGCCCAGCGCCTCCTCGACCGGCACGCACCCCTGCGCGCCGCCTTCCGCCGGCGCCCCGACGGCACCCCCGTGCAGATCATCACCCGGCACGCCGAACTGCCCTGGCGGGAGATCGACCTGTCCGCCCAGGACGGCGGGCTCCGCGAGACACTCGGCGACGCCGTCGCCGCCGACGAGCGGGCGGCCGGCTTCGACCTGACCGCACCGCCCCTGCTGCGCTGCGCCCTGGTCCGGCTCGGGGGACACCGCAGCCGGCTCGTCCTGACCTTCCACCACGCGGTGGCCGACGGCTGGTCCCTGCCCGTCCTGCACCGCGAACTCATGGCCTGCTACGGCACCGACGCCCCCGCCCTGCCCGAGGTCGCCCCCTACCGCGGCTTCCTGCGCCGCCTCGCCGGACAGGACCGCGACGCCGCCCGCGAGGCCTGGCGCGCCGCGCTCGCCGGACTGGACGGGCCCACCCGCCTGGTCGACACCCCGGCCACCGGGGAACCGGTCCAGCCCGCGCACGTCCGGGTGGAACTGCCCGAACGCACCACCGCACGCCTGGCGGACCGCGCCCGCGAGCACGGCGTCACCCTCGGCACCGTCGTGCAGACCGCCTGGGGCCTGCTCCTCGGCAGGCTCACCGGCCGCGACGACGTACTCTTCGGCACCACCGTCTCCGGCCGCGACAGCGAGGTCGAGGGCATCGCCTCCATGGTCGGCCTGTTCATCAACACCCTGCCCACCCGGCTGCGCTGGGCCCCGGGCGAGACCCTGGGCACCCTGCTGACCCGCCTCCAGGAGGAGCAGGCCCGCCTGCTGGACCACCAGCATCTCGGACTCGCCGAGATCCAGCGCCTGGCCGGACACGCCGGCGAGGGCGAACTCTTCGACACCCTGGTCGTGTTCGAGAACTATCCCGCCGAGACCGACCTGCGGGACCCCTCGGGCACCGTCCGCATCACCGGGGACGCCTTCCACGACGCCGTGCACTATCCGCTCGCACTCGTCGTCAAGCCCGGCGAACGGCTCGACCTGCGGCTCAAGCACCACACCGGGCGGCTGGACACCGAGACCGTACGCCTGCTGGGGGACCGGCTGGCGCGCCTGCTGGAGGAGTTCGCCGACGACCCCGGGCAGCGGGCGGCCTCCCTCGACCTGCTCACCCCGGACGAGGCCCTGCGCGCCCACCCGGCCGGCGAGGAGCGCCCGGTCCAGGCGACCACCCTCGCCGAGGCCATCGCCGCCCGGACCGCCCGTACGCCGGACGCCACAGCGGTCGTCTTCGCCGGCGAACGCCTGACCTACGTCGAACTCGACGCCCGCGCCGAGGCGTTGGCGGGCCGGCTGCGGTCCCGGGGCGCCGGACCCGGCCGGTTCGTCGCGGTCGCCGTACCCCGGTCCACCGAACTGATGGTGGCCCTGCTCGGCGTGCTGAAGTCCGGCGCCGCGTACCTGCCCGTCGATCCGGACTACCCGGCCGACCGCGTCGCCCACATGCTCGCCGACTCCGGGACGAGCACGGTGATCACACTCGGCGGCATCGCGGACCGGCTGCCGTCCGCGGCGGCCTCCGTGCTCCTGCTCGACGAGGAGCACACCGACCGGCCCCCGGCCGCCGGACCCGCACGCCCCGTCCACCCCGACGACCCCGCCTACCTGATCTACACCTCCGGCTCCACCGGCCTGCCCAAGGGCGTGATCGTCACCCACCGCGCCATCGTCAACCGGCTCGCCTGGATGCAGGGCGCGTACGGGCTGACGGCCGACGACCGGGTGCTCCAGAAGACGCCCTCCAGCTTCGACGTCTCCGTGTGGGAGTTCTTCTGGCCGCTCCTCGAAGGCGCGGCGGTCGTGCTCGCCAAGCCCGACGGCCACCGGGACCCCGCCCATCTGGCGGCGCTCGTGAGGGAGCAGCGCATCACGACGATGCACTTCGTGCCCTCGATGCTGGAGGCGTTCCTCCAGTCCGACGAGGTCACCGCCGACCCCTCGTGGGCCACCTCCCTGCGCCGCGTCCTCAGCAGCGGCGAGGCCCTGCCCGCCGCCGCCGCGCACCGCTGGCGCGAGCTGACCGGCGTACCCCTGCACAACCTGTACGGCCCCACCGAGGCCGCGGTCGACGTCACCCACCACCCCTTCGACGGCACCGACGAGTCCACCGCCGTGCCCATCGGCCGCCCCGTGTGGAACACCGGCCTGCGCGTGCTCGACACCTGCCTGCGCCCGGTGCCCGACGGTGTCCCCGGCGAGCTGTACCTCACCGGCGTCCAGCTCGCCCGCGGCTACCACGC
>KL568599.1:22379-23447 GCA_000715605.1 Streptomyces speibonae
CCACGCCCGCCCCGCGCTCACCGCCGAACGCTTCACCGCCGACCCCTACGGCCCGCCCGGCACCCGCATGTACCGCACGGGCGACCTGGTCAGGCGCCGCCCCGACGGGGTGATCGAGTACCTGGGCCGCACCGACCGGCAGGTCAAACTGCGCGGCAACCGCATCGAACCCGGCGAGATCGAGGCCGCCCTGACAAGCCTGCCCGCCGTCGCCCGGGCCGCCGTGACGGTACGGGACCACGCCCTCGTCGCCTACGTCGTCCTGTCCGCCGCAGCCGACGCGGAGGACCTGCGCGCGGCGCTGGAGGGCACCCTGCCCGCCTCCATGGTCCCGACCGCCTACGTCGCCCTGGACGCCCTGCCCCTGACCCCCAGCGGCAAGCTCGACCGCAACGCGCTGCCCGCCCCGCAGGCCGTGCGCGCCGCGCCCCGCGCCCCGCGCAACCCCCGCGAGCAGCTGCTCACGGAGATCTTCGCCGCCGTGCTGAAGCTGCCCGACGCCGGAGTCGAGGACGACTTCTTCCTGCTCGGCGGCGACAGCATCAGCTCCATCGCCGTGGCCGGCCGCGCCCGCCGGGCCGGCCTGGCGATCGGCCCGCGCGAGGTCTTCGAGCACCGCACCCCGGCCGCGCTCGCCGGGGCCGCGGCGGTGCTGGAGGACGCGAGCGACTCGGCGGAGGCCCCCGCCTTCACCCTCACCGACGAGGAGCGGGCCCGCGTCGACCGGCTCGCCCCCGGACGCGTCGAGGACATCTGGCCCCTGGCCCCGCTCCAGGAGGGCCTGTTCTTCCACTCCACCTACGACGACAGCGCCCTGGACGTCTACACCGTCCACGAGTCCTTCGACTTCGCCGAGCGCGTCGACACCGGCCGGCTGCGCGCCGCCACCCGCGCCCTGCTCGACCGCAACCCCTCCCTGCGCGCCGGGTTCACCAGCGAAGGGCTGCGCCGGCCGGTGCAGTTCATCGTCCGGGACGCCGAGATCCCGCTCGCCGAGGTCGACCTGTCGGACCTCTCCGCCGCCGAACAGGACCGGCGGATGGGCGAGTTGCTGGACCAGGAGCGCGC
>KL568599.1:23676-25784 GCA_000715605.1 Streptomyces speibonae
CCTCGGCCGCCCGCTGCTCTTCAGGATGCTGCTGGTCCGGCTCGGCGAGCAGCGCGGCGACCGGCTGGTCGTCGGCCGCCATCTCATCCTGTGGGACGGCTGGTCGGCCTGGCTCTTCCTGGACCAGCTGTTCGCCCTGTACGAGAGCGGCGGCGACCCGGAAGGGCTCGCCCGCCCCGGCTCCTACCGCGACTACCTGACCTGGCTGGAGCGCCAGGACGACTCCGCGGCCCGGCGCGCCTGGCGGGCCGCCCTGGCCGGGTTCGAGGAGCCCACGCTGCTCGCCCCGGCCGTCGACGACCGAGGCGTCGAGCCGGTCATCCCGCGTCAGCTGGACGCCGTCCTCGACCCGGACACCGCCGCGCGGTTGCGGGAGACGGCGCGTCGGCACGGACTGACCCCCAACACCGTGCTCAACGCCGCCTGGGGCCTGGTGCTCGCGGGCGTGTGCGGCCGTACCGACGTCGTCTTCGGTACGACGGTCGCCGGACGCCCCAGTGAGGTGCCGGACGTCGAGAACGTCATCGGCATGTTCCTCAACACCGTGCCCGCCCGCATCGCCTTCGACCCGCGCGAACCGGTGCTGGACCTGCTGCGCCGCATCCAGGGCGAGCGTCTCGAGGTCATGCCGTACGAGCACCTCGGCCTCGGCGTGCTCCAGGCAGAGACCGGACACCGCCGCCTGTTCGACACGCTGTTCGTGCTGCGCAACGCCGACACCGACGAGCGGCTCGCGGAACTGCGCGAACGGCACGGGGCGACCGCGGTCGCCAACGTGGACGCCACGCACTACCCGGCGAACCTCGTCGTGACCCCCGGAGAGCGCGTCCGCGTGACGCTCGCCTACCGCCCGGACCTGCTCGAGGACGCCTACGCGCAGCGTCTGATCGACCGGTTCGTGCTGCTGGTCGACCGGCTCATGGCCGACCCGTCCGCACCCGTCGGCTCGCTGTCCGCGCTGCTGCCCGACGAGGCCGCCGCGCTGGCCCGCGAGGAGGAGGCGGGCCGGGAGCCCGTGCCGCACGAGACGGTCGCCGACATGCTGGCCGCCCAGGCCGCCCGCACCCCCGACGCCACCGCCCTCGTCTTCGGCGGGCGGACCGTCACCTACGCCGAACTCGACGCCCGCTGCGACCGGTTGGCCCGACTGCTGATCGCACGTGGCGCCGGACCCGAGAAGGTCGTCGCGCTGGGCCTGCCGCGCTCCGTCGACACCGTGGTGGCGCTGTTCGCGGTTCTGCGCACCGGTGCCGCCTACCTCCCGCTGGAGCTGGACCACCCGGTCGAGCGCCTGTCGCTGATGCTCGCCGACGCGCGCCCGCTGCTCCTGCTGTCCACCCGGGCCGTCTCCGAGACCCTCACTGGCGACATCCCGCGCGTCCTCCTGGACGACCCGGCCACGCAGGCCGAACTCGCCGCCCAGCCCGCCGAACCCGTCCGCGTGTCGTTCAGCCTGGACCACCCCGCGTACGTGATCTACACCTCCGGCTCCACCGGCCGCCCCAAGGGCGTGGTCACGCCGTACATCGGCCTGACCAACATGCAGCTCAACCACCAGAAGGAGATCTTCGCCCCGGCCATCGCCTCGGCGGGCGGACGCCGGCTGCGCGTCGCACACACCGTGTCGTTCGCCTTCGACATGTCCTGGGAGGAGCTGCTCTGGCTCGTCGAGGGCCACGAAGTGCACATCTGCGACGAGGAGTTGCGCCGGGACGCCACCGCGCTGGTGGCGTACTGCGAACAGCACCGCGTCGACGTGGTCAACGTGACCCCGACCTACGCCCATCTCCTCATCGAGGAGGGCCTGCTGGAGGGCCACCGACCGCCGCTGGTGCTGCTGGGCGGCGAGGCGGTCACCGAGACCGTGTGGAGCACCCTGAGGGACACCGAGGGCACCTACGGCTACAACCTGTACGGGCCCACCGAGTACACCATCAACACCCTCGGCGGCGGCACCCACGACAGCGCCACACCGACCGTCGGCAAGCCCATCCGGGCCACCCGCGCCCGCGTCCTCGACCCCTGGCTGCGGCCCGTCCCGGACGGTGTGGCGGGCGAGCTGTACATCGCCGGCGTCGGTCTGGCCCGCGGCTACCTGAACCGTCCCG
>KL568599.1:25978-26641 GCA_000715605.1 Streptomyces speibonae
TCCCGGACTGACCGCCGAGCGGTTCGTCGCCGACCCCTACGGCCGGCCCGGCGAGCGCATGTACCGCACCGGTGACCTCGTACGCCGCCGCCCCGACGGCAACCTCGACTTCCTCGGCCGCACCGACGACCAGGTCAAGATCCGCGGCCACCGCGTCGAACTCGGCGAGATCGAAACGGCGCTGGCGCAGCACCCGGAGGTCTCCCAGGCCGCCGTCGTCGCCCGCGACGACACCTCCGCGCCCGGCACCCAGCGGCTCGTCGGGTACGTCGTCCCGGCCGAACCGGACGCCGAGGCCCGCGAGGTGGCCGAGGCGGAGCAGGTCGGGGAGTGGCGGGAGATCTACTCCGCCGAGTACTCCGAGATCGGCACCGCCGTCTTCACCGAGGACTTCGCGGGCTGGGACAGCTCCTACGACGGCACGCCCATCCCGTTGGAGCACATGCGGGAGTGGCGCGAGGCCACCGTCGAGCGCGTCAAGGAGCTGCGGCCCGCCCGCATCCTGGAGATCGGCGTCGGATCCGGCCTGCTCCTGTCCCGGCTCGCCCCGGACGCCGACGAGTACTGGGCGACCGACTTCGCGGCACCCGTGATCCGCAAGCTCGGCGAGGACATCGAGGCCGACCCCGAGCTGGCCCGCAAGGTGCGGCTGCGCTGCCAGCC
>KL568599.1:26923-27203 GCA_000715605.1 Streptomyces speibonae
GTCGTCATCACTCCGTCATCCAGTACTTCCCCAGCCTGGACCACCTGCGCAAGGTGATCCGGGGCGCGATGGGCCTGCTCGCCCCGGGCGGCGCCCTGTTCCTGGGCGATGTAAGAGACCTGCGGCAGGCGCGCGTCTTCCAGACCGGCATCCAGGCCGCCCGCGGTGCCGAGCCGCTGCGGCAGGCCGTGGACCGAGGGCTCGCCCTGGAGAAGGAACTCCTCGTCGACCCCGACTGGTTCACCACCCTGGGCGTCGGCGTCGACCTGCGCACCAAGCG
>KL568599.1:27422-29027 GCA_000715605.1 Streptomyces speibonae
ACCTGCGCACCAAGCGCGGCCGCCACCACAACGAGCTGACGCGCTACCGCTACGACGTCGTCCTGTACGCCGACACCGCCGACGCCCTCCGGCTGGACGAGGTGCCGGTGACGGAGTGGGGCACCGATCTCACCCAACTCCTCGGCGATACCGCCCCCTTCCGGGTCCGGCGCATCCCCGACGCCCGCACGGCCGCCGACCTCGCCGCGATGCGCGCCCTGGACGCCGAGCCGGCGCCCGCAGCGGGCGAGGAGCCGGAGGACGTACGGCAGCTGGGGGAGAGCCACGGCTTCCGGGTACTGACCACGTGGTCCGACGAGCCGGGCTTCTTCGACGCCGTCTTCGTCCCCGCCGCCCACGCCGGCCGCACCCTCGGCCTGTACCGCCCCCGCGCCGGGCGCGGCACGGAGCCGTACGCCAACACCCCGACCGCCACCCGTGGCCAGGGCGCGCTGGTGCGCCGTATCCGGGAGGAGCTGGGGCGGCGGCTGCCGGGTTACATGGTCCCGGCCGCCTTCGTGGTGCTGCCGCGCCTGCCGATGAACGACAACGGCAAGCTCGACGTGCGCGCCCTGCCGGACGCCGAACCCGCCGTCACCCTGTCCGCCGGTCGCGGCCCGCGCACTCCCGTCGAGGAGGTGCTGTGCCGGCTCTTCGCCGAGGTGCTGGGCCTGCCCCGCACCGGGGCGGAGGACAACTTCTTCGACCTGGGCGGACACTCGCTGCTCGCCACCCGGCTGATCAGCCGTGCCCGCACCGAACTCGGCGCCGAGCTGGCCATCCGTGACCTGTTCGAGGCCCCGACCCCCGAACAGCTCGCCCTGCGGGCCGAGGCCGGACGGCCCGCACGCCCGGTCCTCGAGCCGGTGCCCCCGGCCGACCGCCCCGCGCGCATTCCGCTGTCGGCGGCCCAGCGACGGCTGTGGCTCGTCGGGCGGATCACCGGCGACGGGGTCGCCTACAACTTCCCCCTCGTCGTCCGGGTACGCGGCGCGCTGGACCTCGACGCCCTGCGCGGCGCCCTGCGCGATGTGACCGACCGCCACGAGTCGCTGCGCACGCGCTTCCTCGTCGAGGACGGCGATCCGTACCAGTGGATCGCGGCGCCCGGTGAGGCCGAGCCCGAGTTCCGGGTCGCCGACTGCACCGAGGAGGAGCTGCCCGCACTGGTGGAAGCGGCCCAGCGGCGCCCCTTCGACCTGGGCACCGAACTCCCCGTCCGAGCCGAGGTGATGCGCCTCGGAGTCGAGGACACCGTGGTGGCACTCGTCCTGCACCACATCACCACCGACGAGTGGTCCGACCGCCCCTTCCTGGCCGACCTCGACCACGCCTACGCCGCCCGCACGGCCGGGCGCGCGCCCGACTGGGCGCCGCTGCCCGCGCAGTACGCCGACTACACCCTGTGGCAGGAAGCCCTGCTCACCGAGGTCGGCGAGCGGCAGCTCGACTTCTGGACGCGGACCCTGCGCGACCTGCCGGAGGAGATCCCGCTGCCCCTGGACCGCCCGGGAGCCGCGCGGACCACCGGCCGGTGCGCCGTCGTCCGCAGGGCGCTGCCGGACGGTACCGGCGACGCCCTGCGGGAGCTCGCGGGCTCCCGGC
>KL568599.1:29259-30927 GCA_000715605.1 Streptomyces speibonae
GGCTCGGCGGCGGCGACGACATCCCGCTCGGCGCGCCCATCGCGGGCCGCACCGACAGCGCCGTCGACGATCTGGTCGGCTTCTTCGTGAACACGCTGGTGCTGCGCACCGATCTGTCCGGCGATCCGACCTTCGCCGAACTTCTCGACCGGGTGAAGGAGTCGGCGCTGGCCGCCTTCGAGCATCAGGACGTGCCGTTCGACCGGGTCGTGGACGCGGTCAACCCGGTCCGGGTCGCCGACCGCAACCCCCTCTTCCAGGTGATGCTCGGCTACCACCACCGGCCCGACGGCGACCCCGACCTGTTCGGGCTGCCCTCCGAGTGGTTCGACATGGACACCGGCATGGCCAAGTTCGACCTGGACTTCACCTTCGTCGACCACGGCGCCGGACGCGACATGGCGCTCCTGCTGGAGTACGCCACCGACCTCACCGACGCGGAGACCGCCACCGCCCTGGCCGACCGCCTGCTCGGCCTGCTGGAACAGATCGCCCGCGACCCCGCGCGGCCGGTGAGCACCCTGCGCGTCCTCACCGACGACGAGGAGTCCGCCGCCGCGACCGAATGGAACGACACCGCACGGCCGCCGGAGACCCGGACCGTCCCGGAGATCCTCGACGACACGGTGCGCGCCCGCCCGGACGCCACCGCCCTGGTCGCGGGGGAGACCCGGCTGACCTTCCGGGAGCTGGCCGAGCAGGTGGACTCCGTGGCCCGGCTGGCGCTGCGCCACGGCGCCGGACCCGAGACCGTGATCGGTCTCGCCCTGCCCCGCCACCTCATGGTCCCGGCCATCCTGGGCGTCCTGCGCTCCGGTGCCGCCTATCTGCCGCTGGACCCCGAATACCCGGCCGAGCGGCTGGAGTTCATGCTGCGGGACGCCTCGGCACGCCGCGTGCTCACCACGTCCGCCCTCGCCACCGAGCTGCCGGACGGCTGCGAGCGCGTCCTGCTCGACGGCACCGAGCGCGCAGCCGACGACGGCACACCCCTGCCGCCGTACCCCGACCCGTCCCACGCCGCCTACGTCATCTTCACCTCCGGCTCCACCGGCACCCCCAAGGGCGTGATCGGCACCCACCGGGGCCTGAGCAACCTCTACGGCGCCCACCGCGACGACCTGATCGGCCCGGCGGAACAGGCGACCGGACGTACCGGTCTGCGGGCGGTGCACGCCGCGTCGTTCAGCTTCGACGGCTCCTGGGACCCGCTGCTCTGGCTGCCCGCCGGACACGAACTGCACGTGACCGACGAGGTCACCATGGCCGACCCGGCCGCCCTCCTGGCGTACCTGGACCGGGAGCGGATCGACTACCTCGACGTCACCCCGACCTACCTGCGCGAACTGATCCACCACGGCTTCCTGGAGCCCGGCGGCCACCTCCCCGGCGTGCTCAGCGTCGGTGGCGAGGCCACCCCGGCCGCGCTGTGGGAACGGCTGTGCGCCCTGCCCGGCGTGCAGGTTCACGACCTGTACGGCCCCACCGAGTGCGCCGTCGACGCCTACGGCCGGCACGCCGACGCCTCGGGCCGCCGGGCGGCGCCGCTCGACAACATCCGCGCCCACGTCCTGGACCGCGCCCTGCGCCCGGTCCCGGTGGGCGTCACGGGCGAGCTGTACCTGGCGGGCGAGGGCCTGGCCCGCGGCTACCTGAACCGTCCCGGAC
>KL568599.1:31121-31822 GCA_000715605.1 Streptomyces speibonae
CGGCTACCTGAACCGTCCCGGACTGACCGCCGAGCGGTTCACCGCCGACCCCTTCGGGCCGCCCGGGAGCCGTCTGTACCGCACGGGTGACCTCGTCCGCCGCCGCCGCGACGGCTCGCTCGAGTTCCAGGGGCGGGCCGACGGCCAGGTCAAGCTGCGCGGTTTCCGTATCGAACTCGGTGAGATCGAGGCGCTGCTCGCGGAGCACCCGGACGTGGCGACGGCGGCGGTCGTCGTCCGCGAGGACACCCCGGGCGTACGCAGGCTCGTCGCCTACGTCCTGCCCGCCGGTGACCGCACCCCCGACCCCGCCGGCCTGCGCGCCCGTGCCGTCTCCGCGCTGCCCTCGCACATGGTCCCCGCCGCCTACGTCACCGTGCCCGCCCTGCCGCGCACCGTCAGCGGCAAGCTCGACGAGAAGGCGCTGCCCGCACCGGACTTCGCCGCGCTCACCTCGGGACGCAGGCCCCGCAACCCGCGCGAGGACGTGCTGTGCGAGGCGTTCGCCGCGGTCCTGGACGTTCCCGAGGTCGGCATCGACGACGACTTCTTCGCGCTCGGCGGCCACTCCCTGCTCGCCATGCGGCTGACCGCGCGCATCCGCGCCGTCCTCGGCACCGAGGTGTCCCTGCGCACGGTGTTCGACGCGCCCACGGTCGCCCGCCTCGCCGAGCGCCTGGCCCTGTCTCTTATACACATCT
>KL568599.1:32075-32528 GCA_000715605.1 Streptomyces speibonae
GCGCCTGCCGCTCTCGTCGGCCCAGCAGCGGCTGTGGGTGCTGTACCAGGTCGAGGGCCCCAGCGCGACGTACAACATCCCCTCGGCCTGGCGGCTGACCGGCGCGCTGGACGTCGACGCGCTGCGGGCCGCCGTGCACGATCTGGTCGTACGGCACGAGACGCTGCGGACGGTCTTCCCCGACGAGGACGGCCGGGCGTACCAGCTGATCCTCGGTCCGGACCGGGTCCGCATCCCGTTCGAGGTGGAGGACACCGACGAGGAACGGCTCGCCGAGCGGCTGGCGCAGGCCGGGGCGTACGGCTTCGAGCTGGACCGCGAACCCCCGCTGCGCGTCCATGTGTTCCGCACCGGTGAGCAGGACTGGACCCTGCTGGTGCTGCTGCACCACATCGCCGGTGACGAGTGGTCGGACGCGCCCCTGCACCGGGACCTCGCCCTCGCCTACGCCTG
>KL568599.1:32749-33211 GCA_000715605.1 Streptomyces speibonae
GCGGACGCTGCTCGACCAGGTCGGCGAGCGGCAGATCGCGTACTGGCGGCAGACGCTCGACGGCCTGCCCGAGGAACTGCCGCTGCCCTTCGACCGGCCCCGTCCGCTGGAGACCGGCCACCGGGGCGGCTCGGCCGACCTCTCCCTGGACGGCGAACTGGCGGCGGACCTGCACCGGTTGGCCCGCGACCACGGGGTCAGTGTGTTCATGGTGCTCCAGGCGGCCGTGGCGACCCTGCTCACCCGGCTCGGCGCCGGTCACGACATCCCGATCGGCAGCCCCATCTCCGGGCGCACCGACGCGGCCCTGGAGGACCTGGTCGGCTTCTTCCTCAACACGCTGGTGCTGCGCACGGACACCTCCGGCGACCCCACCTTCCGCGAACTGCTCGCCCGGGTGCGTGAGGCCGATCTGGCGGCCTTCGACCACCAGGACGTGCCGTTCGAGCGGCTGGTGGAGGT
>KL568599.1:33420-33724 GCA_000715605.1 Streptomyces speibonae
AGGACGTGCCGTTCGAGCGGCTGGTGGAGGTGCTCAACCCGGCCCGCTCCCTGGCCCGGCATCCGCTGTTCCAGGTGATGGTCGTGTACCTCGCGGCCGGCGACGAGAGCGCGGGTCTGCCCGGGCTCGACGGCCGCCGGGACGAAGTCGCGCAGGCCACGGCCAAGTTCGACCTGTCCTTCGACTTCGTGGAGCGTGCCGACGGCAGCGGTGTCGACGGCGTCCTCGAGTACAGCGCGGACCTGTTCGACCACGCCACCGCCCAGTCCTTCGCCGACCGGCTCCGCCGCGTCCTGCGCGCGGT
>KL568599.1:33906-34973 GCA_000715605.1 Streptomyces speibonae
GCCGCGTCCTGCGCGCGGTCGCCGCCGACCCCGGCCTCACCGTGGGCCGGGTGGACATCCTCGCCCCGCAGGAGCGGCAGCGCCTGGCGGACGGCTGGCACAGCCGTCCGCTCCTCGGGCCACCGACGACCGTCCCCGCCCTCTTCGCGGCCCGCGTCCGCGAGTTCCCCGGGCTGCCGGCCGTGGCCTCCGAGGGCATCGAGCTGACCTTCGCCGAACTCGACGCGGAGGCCAACCGGCTGGCCCGGCTGCTGCGTGAACTCGGCGCGGGCCCTGAGCGGTTGGTCGCCCTCGCGCTGCCCCGCACCGCCCGCTTCCTGGTCGCCGTCCTGGCGGTGCACAAGGCGGGCGCGGCCTACCTGCCGCTCGACCCGGACGCGCCGCCGGAGCGCACGGCGGACGTCCTCGACGATGCGCGGCCCGTGATCACCCTCACCACCGGCGCGTTCACGGACCTCCTGCCTCCGGACGCCGAGCGCCTGGTCCTGGACGGGTCCGGCACGGCCGAGCGGATCGCCGCCCAGGACCCGTCCGGCCTCAAGGCGGGTACCGAGCTGACGCCCCGCCACCCGGCCTACGTCATCTACACCTCCGGTTCCACCGGCCGCCCCAAGGGAGTCGTGGTCACCCACGAGACCCTCGGCAACCTCTTCCACAGTCACCGCGAGACGCTGTACCGGCCCGCGATCGAGGCCACCGGGCGGCGGAACCTGCGCGCGGGGCACGCCTGGTCGTTCTTCTTCGACGCCTCCTGGCAGCCGCAGCTCTGGCTGCTCGACGGGCACTGCGTGCACATCGTGTCCGAGGAGGTCAGGCGCGACGCCGAACTCCTCGCCGCGGCCGTGCGCGAGCACCGCTTCGACTTCCTGGAGGTCACCCCGTCCCTGTTCGCGCAGATGGCCGACAGCGGCCTGCTGGAGACAGACGACTGCCCCCTCGCCGTCGTCGGCGTCGGCGGCGAGGCGGTACCGGTCGCCCAGTGGCGGCGACTGGCCTCGCTGCGCGCCACCGAGGCGTTCAACCTCTACGGTCCGACCGAGTCCACGGTGGACGCCCTCGTCGCCCGG
>KL568599.1:35224-36461 GCA_000715605.1 Streptomyces speibonae
CCTCGGCGCACCCGCCCTGACCGCCGAGCGGTTCGTCGCCGACCCCTTCGGCGCCCCCGGCTCCCGTCTGTACCGCACGGGCGACCTGGCCCGCTGGACGCCCGACGGCCGGATCGACTTCCTCGGCCGGGCCGACGACCAGGTCAAGATCCGCGGCTTCCGCATCGAACCCGCCGAGATCGAGTCGGCGCTCACCACCCATCCCGCCGTCTCACAGGCCGTGGTGACCGTCAGCCAGGAGGGAGCGCGCAAACTGCTGGTGGCCTACGCCGTCGCGCCGGGCGCAGACCCGGCCGGGCTGCGGGCCCATGTCGCCGAACGGCTCCCCGACCACATGGTCCCGGCCGTCGTCGTCCCGCTCGACCGGTTCCCGCAGCTCGCCAACGGCAAGCTGGACCGCTCCGCCCTGCCCGCCCCCGACTTCTCCGCCCTGTCCTCCGGACGCGCCCCCGCCACCCCGATGGAGGAGACGCTCTGCGCGGTCGTCGCCGAGGTACTCGGACTCGAACGGGTCGGCGTGGACGACGACTTCTTCGTCCTCGGCGGCGACAGCATCGTCGCCATGCAGCTCGTCGCCCGGGCCCGGGCGGCGGGCGTACGGATCACCCCGCGCCTCGTCTTCCGGCACCGCACGGCCGCCGCCCTGAGCACGGTCGCCGAGACCGTCGGGACCGGCGGAGCCCGCAGCGAGGACGACGGCACCGGCACCGTGCCGCTCACCCCCGTGATGCACTGGCTGCGCGAACTGGGCGGCCCCTTCTCGACGTACCACCAGGCCGCCCTCGTCCGTACCCCCGCCGGCCTGGACCGGCCCGGTCTGACCGCCGTGCTCCAGGCCCTGGCCGACCGGCACGACCTGCTGCGGGCCACCCTGGTGCGGCCCTCGCGCGACGCCACGGAGGACTGGTCGCTGCACGTCCCGCCCGCCGGCACGGTCGACGCCGCGCGGTGGCTCGACCGGGTGGACGTGACCGGACTCGACGCCGAGGCGCTGGCCGCGGCGGTGCGCGAGCACGCCCACAGGGCGCGGGCACGGCTGGACCCGGACGCCGGGGCCATGGTGCGGGCCGTGTGGTTCGACGCGGGCGACGCTCCGGGACGGCTGCTGCTCATGGCCCACCACCTGGTGGTCGACGGTGTGTCGTGGCGGGTGCTGCTGCCGGACCTGGCGGCGGCCTGGCGGGACGTCTCCGCCGGGCGCGCGGTACGGCTGGATCCGGTCGAGACGTCGTTCGCT
>KL568599.1:36643-37100 GCA_000715605.1 Streptomyces speibonae
TCGTTCGCCCGCTGGTCGCGGCTGCTGACCGAACTGGCCCGGGACCCCGAGCGGGAGGCCGAACTGCCCGTGTGGACGGCGGTGCTGGACGGCGGCGGCGAACCCTTCCCGCTCACCCGCCCGCCGGCCCCCGACCGCGACACCACCGCGACCCAGCGCGAGGTCGTCCTGCGGTTGCCCGCCGAGCTCACCGGGCCGCTGCTGTCGACCGTGCCCGCCGCGTTCGGCGTCGGCGTCGACGACGTCCTGCTCGCCGGGCTCGCGCTGGCGTTCGCCGACTGGCGCCGGCGGGCCGGCGGCTCCGGCACCTCCGTCCTGGTCGACCTGGAGGGCCATGGCCGCGAAGCGGAACTCGCCGGGGACGACGCCGACCTCTCCCGTACGGTGGGCTGGTTCACCAGCGTCTTCCCCGTGCGGCTCGACGCGGGCCCGGCCGATCCCGCCGACGCCTTCGTCG
>KL568599.1:37336-38009 GCA_000715605.1 Streptomyces speibonae
CGGCGGGTGCGCGAGCATCTGGCGGCGCTGCCCGCGAACGGCGTCGGCTACGGACTGCTGCGGCACCTCAACCCCCGTACCCGCGAGGTGCTGGCGGCCCGTGAACCGGCCCGCGTGGAGTTCAACTACCTCGGCCGGTTCGGCATCCCGGAGGAGACGGACTGGTCGTACGCGCCCGAGGAGGACGCGGCCGACATCGGCCCGGAGGGCGCGATGCGGGAGGGCCACGCGCTGAGCATCAACGTCGTGACCGAGGACCGGGAGGACGGGCCGGTGCTGGCCGCCCACTGGTCCCATCTGGAAGGGCTGGTGCCGCGCGAGACGGTCGAGGACCTCGCCGGGACCTGGTTCCGGGCGCTGGAGGGACTCGTCGCGCGGGCCACGAGGAACCGTCGGCCGTAGGGCCGTCGTGAGGAGAGGAAGAGCATGACCAATCCGTTCGAGGACGCCGAAGGGGTCTACCTGGTGCTCGTGAACGACGAGAACCAGCACAGCCTGTGGCCGGAGTTCGCCGAAGTGCCGGACGGCTGGCGGGCCGTCCACGGGCCCACGGGCCGGCAGGACTGCCTGGAGTACGTCGAGACCCACTGGACCGACATGCGGCCCCGCAGTCTGGCCGAGGCGATGGACGGCTGACACGGCACACGTAGCGGGGGGCGGCACCAACCGGGGT
>KL568599.1:38272-39677 GCA_000715605.1 Streptomyces speibonae
ACGACGTACGGCAGGCTGAGGGCGGAGACGAACGACGTGGCGTTGCCGTAGTCGCTGCTCTCGTTGACGAAGACCTCGCGGCCCTCCTTCACCACGTTCAGATCCTTGTACGAGGCGTCCTTGTGCAGCTTGCCGGCGTCCTTCTCGACGTCTCCGGCGATCCAGACGACGACGTCCTGGTCGAGCAGGTCGGTGCGCTCCTTGCTGATGTTCGCGCCGAACTGGTCACCGATCGCCTTGTCCAGGTCCTTGGGCAGGGAGAACCCGAGGTCGGTCAGGATCCGGGAGCGCGCGTCCTGGCTGCCGAAGACGAACATGCCCTCGTACGGGGTGGCCATCACCGCGCTCGCGCCCTTGAACTCGGGGTGCTCGTCGGCCGCGGCCTTGATGGTGGCCTCGGTCTCCTCGACGATCCTCGCGGCCTCGTCCGGCTTGCCGAGGGCCTGGCCGACCGTCTTCGTCAGCTCCTGCCAGGGGATGCCGAAGTCGTTGTACTCCTTCGGCTGGGCGACGACGGGCGCGAACTTGGACAGCTGCTCGTACTGCTCCTTGGTCAGGCCGCCGTAGAGCGCAAGAATCAGGTCCGGCTTGAGCGCCGCGATCTTCTCCACCTGCGGGCCGGTGCCGGTGTCCTTCAGGACGATGGGTGTCTTGCCCCCGCCCAGCTCGTCCTCGGCCCACGGGCCGATCGCGCCCTCGTATCCGCCCAGCCACTCGGTGGTGCCGACCGGGACCTTGCCGAGCGCCAGCACCGCGTCCTGGTCGGTGAGGCCGACGGTGACGATCCGCTGCGGTTCGGCCTTGACGGTCGTACTGCCGTACTTGTGCGCGATGGTGACGGGGAAGGCGGACTCCCCGGAGGCGCCCGCCTTCGCACCGGAACCGGCGGCGTCGGATCCGGAGTCGTCCCCGCCGCAGGCCGTGGCGGCGGTGAGGAGCAGAAGGGTCGAGGCGAGCGCGGCGACGAGCCGTGGCGCTGTACGGGAGCGGAACATCAAAGGTCCTTCGGTTCGTTTCCTGTGGTGCGGGGCGGTGCGGGGGGTGGGGACTGCGTGGGGCAGAGGGTTCGTGGGGCGGTCAGGAGGCGGGGGCGCGGGAGTGGGACCAGGCCGCCCACAGCGCCGCGTAGCGTCCGCCGGCGGCGCGCAGTGCGTCGTGCGTGCCGGTCTCGACGATCCGCCCGGACTCCATGACGACGATCCGGTCGGCGGTCGCCGCCTGGCTCAGACGGTGCGCGACGATCAGCGCCGTGCGTCCGTCGACGGCGCGGGCGACCGCCTTCTCCAGCACGCGGGCTCCGGCACTGCCCGCCTCGGCGGTGGCCTCGTCCAGGATCACCAGGGGCGGGTCGGCGAGGACCAGCCGGGCGAGCGCCAACGCCTGTGTCTGGGCGCCGGTGAGGCGG
>KL568599.1:39909-41566 GCA_000715605.1 Streptomyces speibonae
ACCCACCACCGTGGCGAGGCCGTCCGGCAGCGCCTCGGCCCAGCCCAGGGCGTCGACGCGGTCGAGTGCGGCGCGCAGTTCGTCCTCGCTCGCGTCGGGTGCGGCCAGGCGGAGGTCGTCGGCGAGCGGGCCGGAGAAGACATGGGTCTCCTGGGTGATCAGGGCGATGGTGCGGCGGGCCACGGCCGGACCGAGTTCGGTCGGCGGTACGCCCCCGACCAGCACGGTCCCGGCGGTGGGCGGCTGAATGCCCGCCACGAGCCGGGCCAGGGTGGTCTTGCCCGCGCCGCTCGCGCCGACGAGAGCCACCCGCTCGCCCGGCCGGATCGTCAGGTCCACGTCGTGCAGGACGGGGTACCCGGGCCGGTAGGCGTGCCGGACACCGCGCACGGTGACCTCGGCGCGGCCCGTGCCGGCCGTGCGGGCCGGTGGCTCCGGCACCGGCTCGTCGGTGACGCCCACCAGACGGGCCAGGCCCGCCGTCGCGGACTGGGCGTCGTCGAGCAGGACCAGGGCCGCGTTGACCGGGGTGAACAGACTGTGGAAGTACAGGGCGGCGGCGGTCGCCGTGCCGACGGACGCCGAGCCCTGGCGGACCAGCCAGTACCCGGTGAACAGGACGGCGGCCAGCCCGATGTACTCGGCGATGTGCAGGCGGCTGTAGAAGCCCAGGACCAGCCGCACGCCCTTCATGGTCAGCGCGACCACGGACGTGGACCGTTCGGTGACCCGTCCGGTGTGCTCCCGCTCCAGCCGGAACGCCCGTACGGCGGACACGCCCGCGACGGTGTCGAGGAGCTGTTGCTGCTGGGCCCCCGCGGCCACCCGCTGCTCCGCGTAGAGCGGCACCGCGCGGGCCACGTACCAGCGGGCGGTGGCCAGCTGCACGGGCACGGCCAGCAGCGCGGCCAGCAGGAACCGCCAGTCGAGCAGGGCCATGGCACCGAGGGTGAGCACGATGGTCAGCAGCGAACGGACCAGTTCCGGCAGGGCGTTGCGCACGGCCTCCGCGATGAGGGACACATCGGCGGTGACCCGGGCGGTGAGATCGCCCGCGCCGGCCTTCTCGACCCGCTCCAGCGGCAGCCCCAGGGCCCGTTCGACGAACTTCTCGCGCAGCCGGGCCAGCGTGGTCTCGCCCAGCCGGGAGACCAGCGACAGGCCGTACCCGGCGCTCACGCCCTGCGCCACGGCGACGGCCGCCAGCAGGGCCGCGGTGGTGGTGAGCGCGTCGACGGACCCGCGGTCGGCGGCCAGGTCGACGATCCGGCCCAGCAGTGGCTGCACCAGCAGGCCGACCGCGGTGGAACCGACCATGACGGCCAGCGCGGTCAGCGCGAGACCGCGCTGCGGCCGCAGCAGTCGGGCGACCGCGGCACGGGTGCGCGCGGGCGTCGCGACGGGCAGCAGCGAGGAGGCGGCGCGCGGTGCTTCGCGGGACTCGGTCATGCGAGCACCGCCGTACGGTAGTCGGCGCGGTCGTGGACCAGCTGAGCGTGTCCGCCGCTCGCGGTCACCCGGCCGTGTTCGACGAGGACGACCCGGTCGGTCACCGCGAGCAGCGCGGGACTGTTCGTCACCAGGACGGTGGTGCGGCCCCCGCGCAGCTCCCTGACACCGGCCGCCATCCGCACCTCGGTGACGGCGTCGACGGCCG
>KL568599.1:41775-42200 GCA_000715605.1 Streptomyces speibonae
CCTCGCCAGGGCCACCCGCTGGCGCTGGCCGCCGGAGAGCGAGCGTCCCCGCGCGGTGACGGCCGTGTCGACCCCGTCGGGAAGGGCGTCGGCCACCTCGTCCGTGCCGGAGGCGGTGATCGCGGCGTCGACCGGGCCGTCGGCGCGGGCGGCGGTGACGTTGTCCAGGACGCTTCCCTCGAACAGGTCGGCGTCGTGCTCGGCGACGAGGACCGCGGCCCGCAGCTCCGCCAGGCCCAGTGCGGTCACGTCCGTCCCGTCCAGCTCGACCGAGCCCTCGTCGGGGTCGGCGCCGCGGGCCAGGCAGCGCAGCAGGGCGGACGCGTCGGCGGGGTCGGGGGCGACCACGCCGACCGTCTCGCCCGGGGAGACGTCGAGGTCCACGCCGCGCAGGGTCCCGTACGACAGGCCGCGCAGCCGCAGCC
>KL568599.1:42391-46974 GCA_000715605.1 Streptomyces speibonae
CCCGGCGCGGGACGGGAGGGCCGGACGGCGCTTCTGTCCGCACGGCGGGCCCGGAGCCGAGGACGCCGGCGATGCGGGCGGCGGACGCACGTCCCTGCGCCAACTCGGCGTTGACCCAGGAGAACTCGGAGAGCGGCCCCATGAGGAACAGGGCGAGCGCGACGGAGGAGACCAGCTCGCCGAGGCCGATGTCGCCGCGCGCGGCGAGCCGGCCGCCGACCAGGGCCACCACGGCGAGGAAGGCGCCGGTGAGCATGGTCACCACGCCGCTCTGCCAGGCCTCGGCGCGTGCGGCGCGCAGCGTTGCGGTGAGCGAGTCCTGGCTGATGCGCCGGTAGCGGGCGACCGCCGCCGGTTCCGCGCCGATGCCCTTGAGTACGCGCAGACCGGCCACCAGATCGGCGGCCACGCCCGACGCGTGGGCCGCGCGTTCCTGCTCGGTCCCGCTGCGCCGCTCCAGGGGTTTGCTCAGCAGGTGCACCAGCCACAGCAGCAGGGGCGTGCCCAGCAGCACGAGGAGACCGAGGAGCAGGGAGATGCGCAGCAGGACGACCGCGCCGACGGCCAGGCCGGTCGCCGCCGCGGTCCCGACGATGAGGGCCATGGTGACGGCGCCGACCCGCCGGGCGTCCTCCGTGGCGATGTTCGCCAGCTCTCCGGGCAACCGGCCCTCCTCCGCGCCGCCTTCGGGCGCCAGGACACGGGCGGTCAGCTCGGTCCTGAGGTGGTGTGCGGCCGTGACGGAGGCGCGCTCACCGGCGCGGGCGCCGTAGCGGAAGCTGTAGGAGAGCCCGACGTAGACGAGGGCCAGGACGCCGAGCCACAGCAGCAGCCCGGTGACGTCGCCGTCCACGACCCCGCGGTCGATGGCGAGCCCGATGACGACGGGCACGAGGGCCTCGCCGGTCTGATGCCCCATGCCCAGCACCGCGCCGACGACGACATCCCGGCGCTGCCCGCCCACCGCGCGCCACAGGACGTTCCGTCCCGGCAGGTCCGCTCTTCTCACGCATCCTCCGGACCGGATCCACAGCGCTCGGAAACCCTCCGCAAACTTAGGTAAGGCTAACTAAAACTGTCCTCCTCTGCCACCCCCTGGGGGGAAGGGCGCGCACCTCTCCTGGTCCGGCTCCCGTGGCCGGGCCTCCCACGAGGCCGCCGGCGAGGGTAAGTTCTCGGCGGCGCTCGCCGCCTGCCACCACCCCGCCAGCTCGTCGATGATGGGCAGCACGGAATGCCCGCGCGGTGTGAGCCGGTAGCGCACCCGCGGCGCGGAGCCGCCGAGGTTGTGCACCGTGCGGTCGACGAGGCGCATGTGCACGAGGCGGTGCAGGGCCCGGTCCAGCGGCTTGTTCTCCATCAGACCGGCGGCGCGGGCGAGGTCGTTGTGATATCTCGGGCCGCCGGCGAGCTGGACCAGCACGGCGGGCACCCACTTGCCCGAAAGGATCCGTGCGGCTTCGTAGGCGTCCTCGAAGTGCTGGCGTTCGTCCTGGTGTCCGTGCAGGCTCGTCACCGAGTGGGGTCCCTTTCCTCTGGTGCCGTCGGAACATCACACCGCGGGGTTTTTCCGCGCCCGTCGCGCGGTGTCCGTGCGGGCCCTCACGCGGAGCCGTGCGGGCCTTTCTCGAAGGGCAGGGGATCGCTGACCTCCGCGGCTTCGCCGATTTCCCGGAATTCATCCGGGTAGAACTGTTCCGCCCAGTGCCGGAATCGCATGATCGGGCCGTCGCCCCGGGCGATCCGGGGATGTCTCAGGTAGGTCTTGTTCTGCCAGATCGGGGCGTCCTGGGCGGCGCCCTGCCACGAGGGGAGCGCGAAGAACTGCGTGGCGAGCCACGACGAGTACCTGCCGGCCCGGCTGCCGGCCGTACCCAGGCGCGCGCTCACGGTGAACCGGGTCTCGATGCGGCAGGGATCCAGGGGCGTGGGCATGATCTGTACCAGGGCCGACAGGCCCATCCGCGGCATACGGGCGATGACGTGGATATGGCCGAGGCCGTTGGCCTCCACGTCGAAATCCACGTCGAACCGGCCCAGCAGCGGCGTCGTGCGATGGACGGAAGTGCCGAGGGTCAGTCTCGGGCCGTTCAGCTCCAGCGGCTTGGTGACCCGGGCGCCGGACGTACCGTGCACGGGCCCGAAGTGACCGATGTCGACGGAGTTCTCGACCACCTCCTGCGGGTGGTCGATCAGGATCGTGGAGTGCCTGGCCGGCGGGGGGAAGTCCTGCGCCGGAACGACGGGAACGTCCCAGGACGGGGCCTCGCCGCGGGCATGGCTCCAGACCATGACCACCCCGTTGACCTCCCGGGCCGTCAGCTGGGTCAGGGACGCCTTGGGCGGCCGGGTGCCGTAACCGGTCCGCACGCATCTGCCGTCGGGAGCGAAGGCGAAGTGGTGGAACGGGCAGACCAGGTTTTCCCCTTCCACGCGGCCGCCGAAGCCCAGATGCGCGCCGAGATGCGGGCAATAGGGATTCACGACGCGGACCGTGCCCTGCCGCGTGCGGTAAACGACGATGTCCTCACCCTTGAAGCGGCGCCGCACCACCTGTCCGGGCCGCACGTCGCCGCTGAATGCCACCGCGAACCAGCCGTCGGGATAGGGAAGTCTGGGCCGGTTGGCGGACACGGGAAATTCGCGAGTCAAGTCCCTTTTCCTCAGCCCGAACACAGGCCCTCCCGCAGCTCGTCCATTCCTGATCCTGCCGACCGCTCCTGCTGCTTGTGTTCACCGCATGCCGGGGCCCCGCACGCCCGGCCCGACGCGTGCCCGGAAGAGGGCCACCGAGCCCACCACGGTCACCTCGTGGGATTCGAAGATACGGCCCAGAGCCGCATCGAGGTCCTCCAGTCGGTCTTGCCGGTTGCACATGATGCCGCGCCGGTTGGCCGCGGTCAGCTGCGCTCTCGCCAGCCAGTTGTGACGGACCCCCTGCCCGGGAATGGTGGCGCCGAACAGTGTGCCGCCCGGTCTCAGCACCGCGCGAGCGTGCTCGAAGACCACTGCCTTGTCGGCCAGGGTCCCCGGCAGGCAGTGCAGGAGATGGACCATGCCCACCGAGTCCACGCCGTCGCACGGCAGTTGCCAGGGCCGCAGCACATCGGCCAGGTGCGTGCGCGGCGCGTAGCGGCGCAGCCGGCTCGCCGCGGCGGCCAGCGAGTTGGAGTTGAGGTCCATCAGCGTGACGGACGGGTCCGGGGACGGAAAGCGGCACAGGTCGAGCAGCAGCCCGGTGCCCACCCCGACGTCCAGGTGCCGTGCCGAGACGTGGCGGTCGTAGAGGCCGACGAGCCGGTCCTTCGGGCAGCGCCAGGCGAGCGGGGAGTTGAAACCGTAGACGAAGGCGTTGTAGGCACGCAGGAACGAGCGGGTGTACACCGCCTGCCCGGCGTGGACCGAGGGCGCGTCGAAGGGGGTCATCTCACTCGGCGTCCGGTCGCGGCGTCAGGCGCACCAGCGGGAGCTCCCGGCTCGTGCGGCGCTGGTATTCGGCGTAGCCCTGGAAACCATCCACGATGCGCTGCCACCACTCGGCCCGCTCGTCCCCCTCCATCACCGTCGCACGCACCGGCCGCACCCGTCCGCCGACCCGCAGGGCCGCGTCGGGATCGGCCAGCAGGTTGCGGTACCACCTCGGATGGTGGACCGACCCCCGGTAGGAGGCGACGACCACGACGTCCTCACCATCGGGGAAGGTGAACAGCGGGACGGAGTAGGGGTCGCCGCCCTGCGGCCTGCGGGTGGTCAGGATCCCCACCTGATTCCCGAGCATCCGTTTGCCCAGGCGCCCGTTCGTCCGTTCGTACAGCGCGACATGGGCGACGTTGTTCACGCGCTGCACCCATCTGCTCCACCGGGACACCTTCCGCCCCGTGGCCGTACCGTGCCGGAAAGCTGCCATGTCTGCCATGTTTGCTATGTCCCTTTCTCCTTCACCGTCAAGGTTTTCCGGTCCCGCCCCGGTCACCGCCCCGGCCCCGGCGCTCCCCACGGGACCCCGTGCCCGCTCGCGCAGCAGCGTCGGCACGACCCACAGGGCGTGGGTGAGGGCGAGACGCCCGACGCCCGCCCCTCTCGCCCGCAGGAACGACAGGGTGCTGCCCATGCCCATCGCCGCACCGGTCACCGCGGTGTTGCCCGTCGCCACATGGGCGGCCGTGTACAGCGCGCTGGTCAGCACGGCCGCGCGCCCGGTGCCGTACCGCCCGGTGAGCCGGTCCTGGAGCAGACCGCGCCAGAACAGCTCCTCGCCCGGCGCCACGACCAGCGCCAGGTACGCGCACATACGGGCCGGTCCGATCACCTGGGAGAGGTCGCGCAGAGCCGCCGCGTCGTCGGCGACGCGTTCCACGGAGCCGCGTGTCCGCGCGTCCGCGAACGAGCCCGCGAGGAGGATCCCCGCCGACATTGCGGCGGCGGCCAGGGTGTCGTGCCGGGTCAGCCTCCCCGGCCGGACCGACGGCTGGGCGACGAGCGCGGCCAGGCCCAGCGTTCCGTGGGTCAGGGCGAGCCTGCGCCAGTGCGCCGACCGCGGCCCGTGGAAGGCCGCGGCGAGACCGGCCGCGGCGAGCGGCACC
>KL568599.1:47173-54325 GCA_000715605.1 Streptomyces speibonae
CCGGCCGCGGCGAGCGGCACCCCAGCGGCGGCCAGCAGTTCCGCCGGACTCGTACCCGCGGCGGCCGGGCCGGCGTTCACGGATGCCGTCATCGCCTTCCCCCCGCCCCGAGCGTCGTGCGACCGGGCGCCGGGACGGCGGAACGCCGCAGCGACGGGAACTGGGTGTGCACGCACTGGGCCCACACCGCCGAGGGAAGCAGCCGGCGCAGGGGCAGCAGCACGTGCGCGTCCCGCCCCACCCGGTAGCGGGCCCGCGGACGCCGTGCCGTGACAGCGCGCATGACCACGGCCGCGGCGCGCCGCGGGGACACACCGCGCGGCAGCCGCCGGGCGATCTGCCGCTCCATCTCGCCCATCAGGTCGCCGTAGGCGCCGGACGCGTAGTGCTTCAGCGCCGGCACGTTCTCGCCCCACCGGGAGTTCACGGCGCCCGGCTGCACCAGGCAGACCCCGATGCCGAACCGGCGCACCTCGAGCCGGAGCGCCTC
The DNA here is from genome assembly GCA_000715605.1 of Streptomyces speibonae. Taxonomy (GTDB): domain Bacteria; phylum Actinomycetota; class Actinomycetes; order Streptomycetales; family Streptomycetaceae; genus Streptomyces; species Streptomyces speibonae. Next base: position 47,664 of record KL568599.1, read on the forward strand.
GGTGGCCGCCTCCAGCGCGTACTTGCTCCCGTGGTACGCGGCCCCGGCGGGCAGCACCAGCTCCCCGGCCATGGAACTGACGTTGACGATCCGGCCGGAGCCGCGGGCACGCATCCCGGGGAGGACCAGCTGCATGAGTCCCACCGGTCCGAAGACGTTCGTACGGAACTGGCGGTCCCACCGGTCGAGCGGCACCTCCTCGCACGGCCCGAGCTCGCCGTAACCCGCGTTGTTGACGAGGACGTCGATCGCCCCGAAGGACTCCACCGACTCCGCCACGACCTGCCGCCGCGCCGCGTCGTCGGTCACGTCGAGCCGGCGCACCACGCAACCCGCCGCCTCCAGGTCGTGCAGCGACTCGGTGTTCCGCGACGTCGCGATGGTCGTGAATCCCCGGCCCACGGCGCTCAGGGCGACGGCGCGCCCGATGCCGGAGGAGCACCCGGTGATCAGGGCCACGGGCTTCCGGTCCCCGTCCGGCGGCACCGTGGCCGCTTCCCTCCGGCGGCTCACAGGACGACCCCCAGCGAGAAGTCGGCGCTGATTCCCGGGCCGAAGCCGGCGATGACCCCCCGGGCCCCGGGGGCGGCCGTGCCCTCGGAGAAGAAGCGTGCCAGGGAGTCGAAGACAAGGACGCTCGCGGTGTTCCCGTGCTCGGTGAGCGCGGCCCGGCTGAACCGGTGCAGCGCGGGATCGATGTCGAGGAACTGGGTCAGGTCGTCGAGGATGCGGGGGCCGCCCGCGTGCGCGATGACGAAGTCCAGCTCCCCGGTGGTCCAGGAGGCCTCTTCGACGAGCTTGGTGATCGCCGGGGTGACGGCCCGCATGGTGTGCCGCACCCTGCTGTCCAGCCGGAAGTGGAAACCGGTCTCCCTGACGTCGTACGAGATCCAGTCCGAGGTGTGCGAGACGGTCTCGGCGGCCGACCGCTCGATGCTGATCCCGCGGTCCCCGGTGCCCTTCACGACGGCGGCCGCGAAGCCGTCGCCGAACAGGCCCGCCGACAGCAGTGAGCCGACGTCGGAGTCGGTGGGCTGGTAGCAGAGCGAGCACAGTTCGAAGGCGACGATCAGCACGTTGCGGTCCGGGTGCGCCCGGCAGTACCGGGCCGCGCCGCTGATCGCGCCGCTGCCCGCCGCGCAGCCGAGCTGGGCGACGGGCAGCTGATCGATGTGGGTCGGGAACCCCAACTCGTTGATCATCCAGACGATGGGGGACGGCATGGTGAAGCCGGTGCAGGACACGAAGACCACCGCGTCGATCTGTTCCCGGGACAGCTCCGCCTCTCCGAGCGCCTCCGCGACGAGGCCGGGGAGGTACCGGCGGACCGCTTCGTGGTAGAGCTCGGTGCGGGCGGCGACGCCCGGGTGGCACAGCGTCCGCTCCAGGGGCTGGAGCAGGCGGCGCGTGCGCACCCCCGTGTGCTCGATGAGGCGCAGCGCCGTCTCCAGACGCGGATGGTCCGGATGCAGCCGGCGTGCCGCCTCGAGGGTGTCCTCGAGGGTGATCTCGTGTTCCGGGAAATGTGTCACTGGACGGCACAGGACGGGCATGCGGTGACCACCTCTGTCTTGACGGGGGCGATGATGCAGCGCGCGTTCGTCAGATCCACGCGGCCAGCGCGAGTAGGCCGAAGAACGAGGAGAGCAGCCGGGGCAGGTGGAGCCACGACGGCATCGTGGCGCCCAGGCGCGACCGCACCACGGCGGTGACGACGTAGGCCGCGTAGGGCAGTGTGAGGAGCGGTGCGGCGTAGCGGACGGACTCGAACTCGTAGGCGGCGTACAGCACGCAGGGATACGGGGCGACGACGAAGACCGTGTACCAGACCTTCGCCGCGCGCGGGGAGAGGGCGTGGGCGAGCGTGCGTTTGCCCGCCCGCAGGTCGTCGGCGCTGTCCCGCAGGTCGTTGTGGAACATCGTCGCGGTGAACAGGAACCCCGCCGCCACCGCCGTCAGCACGGCGCCCGGGGTGAGGCGATGGACGTTGACCCATATCACGGCGGCCACCACGAGGAAGCCCGTGAGCAGGAAGTCGATCACCTCGCCGAGCGCCCGGTGCCCGAGCGGCGACGGCCCCCCGGAGTACACGAGCGTCACGAACGCGAGCGGCAGGATCAGCACCGACAGGGGACTCGTCGTGTACAGCAGGTACGTCATCACCGCGACGGCGACCGCGAAGCTCACCAGCCCCACCAGGCGCACCTGACGCATCGGCAGCCCGAGGGCCAGGGCGCTGCCGGGACGGGCGTCCTCCACACGGTCGACGCCGCGCCGGTAGTCGTCGTAGTCGTTGATCAGCCGGCGCCCGATGCTCTCCGGAATGAACAGCGCCATCGTCAGCAGCGCACGCCCCGGGGAGAGGGGACCGAGCTGCCGGGCGACGGCGAGCGCGTAGGCGGCCTGGAGCAGCACCACCAGCGTCATCTGGAGACCGAGCGCGGAAATCCAGGCGCGGGCAGGACCGGTCGGACGTGATGCCGCGGATTTCGCGGCAGGCGCGAGGGGGGAGCGTTCCGCCCGGGACTCCGTCATCCAGAATTCTCCAGTGTGATGGCGATTTCGGTGGCGAGCGATTCGTCGGAATATCGCGCTGGCCCGGAGGCTTCGCTGAGGCATGATTCCCAGGCCATTGCCGATTAAAAATTTCCCGGTGTCCGCGTGTCCAGAGACATGGTTGTCCGGTGGGGACACGAGTGTCCTTATCACCGCCGTGAACCGTCTGCTAGTGTCCGGCCGCGATCGTCCTGCTAGTGCTGAGCAGTTGTTTCCCATCAGCGGGGGTGAGGCGTGAGCCCAGAGGCATCGCACTCGGAGCGGACGAAGGAAAGGCGCTATCCGTTCGGCCTGTGCGGCGGACTGGATCTGCATGACCTGTACCGGGTGCTCCAGACCGACGAACCCGTGTGCCCGGTGCGCATGCCGTACGGGGAACCGGCCGTCCTGGTCACCCGGTACGAAGACGTCAGGACGGTCCTCGGGGACCCCTGTTTCCGCCGGGCCATTCCTCCCGGACACGACCAGCCGAGGGTTACCCCCGACGTCATTCCGATGGGTCTGATGGAAATGGACCCGCCCGAACACACCCGGATTCGCCGGCTCATTTCCGGGGCATTCACCGTTCGGCGTGCCGAACGGCAGCGGCCGGAGGCCGAACGGCTCGCCGGCCGGCTCATCGACGACATGATGGAATCCGGTTCACCCGCGGATCTGGTCGAAGCCTTCTCCGTTCCCCTGCCGATCGGCGTCATCTGCAATCTGCTCGGCGTGCCGTACGAGGACCGCCTCGAATTCCATCAGTGGATCGTCGAAATGAACCGGATGCTCTCCGGCGACGGCGCCGAGGTGCGGATGGAGAACATCGCCAAGCTGATGTCGTACATGGGCGACCTGGTGGTGCGGCGGCGCGCCGAGCCCACCGACGACCTCATCGGCGAACTGGTGCTGGCGCGGGACGAGGGGGAGCGGCTGTCCGAGGAGGAGCTGATCTTCCTGTGCATGCTGCTGCTCGTCGCCGGCTACGAGACCACCGCCAACCAGATCGCCAACTTCGTTTACCTGCTGCTCACCCACCCCGACCAGCTCGCGCTGCTGAGGGAGCGCCCCGACCTGCTGCCCAACGCCGTCGAGGAACTGCTGAGGTTCACCCCGCTGAGCGTGTCCGCCGCGTTCCCCCGGTACGCCTCGGCCGACGTGGACCTCGGTGACGGCACCGTGCGCGAGGGCCGGCCGGTCCTCACGTCGACCAACGCCGCCAACCGGGACCCCAGGGTCTTCGACGACCCGGACCGCCTCGACATCACGCGTCCGGTCGGCCACCACCTGGCCTTCGGCCACGGAGCCCACCACTGCGTGGGCGCCTCCCTCGCGCGCATGGAACTCCAGGTGGCGCTCGGCCTGCTGCTCGACAGACTCCCTCGGCTGCGGCTCGCCGTCGACCCCGACGACGTGGAGTGGAAGAGCAACCTGCTGTTCCGCGGCCCCGCGGCACTGCCCGTCGCCTGGTGACCGGGCGCCCGCCGGCCGGACGACATCCGACCATCGGACCCCCGGCGGCCCGTGCCGCGGGGGAGTGAGGACGGCACCATGGAGAAACTCGTGCCCCCGGCGCATGCGGCGGCACCACCCCTCTTCGCCCGTCTGGAGGCGGACCTGCGGCGCGTCCGGCGGTCGATGGAGGACACCACCGCCGTCGGCCCGGGCCGGATCGGTGGCCCGCTCGACCACTACGTCAAACGCCCGGGACGGCTGTTCCGGCCGGTGCTCACCCTGGTCTCGGCCTACGTCTTCGACACCGCCCGGTCCGGGACCCGGTCCGACCGGGTCGTCGACGCGGCGGCGGGCATGGAGCTCCTGCACCTGGCGACCCTGTGCCACGACGATCTGTGCGACAGGGCCGCCACCCGCCGCGGGCACCCGACCGTCAACGCCGCCTTCGGGGACGACACCGCACTGCTGACCGGTGACCTCCTCCTCGCCTGCGCCACGTCGGTGTTCTCCCGGCTGGGCGAACACGAGATGCGGGTGGCCGGTGACACGCTCAAGCAGATCTGCCTCGGCCAGATGCAGGAGATGGCCGACATCGGCAACCTCGAGCGCACCGAGGACGACTACTTCTCCGCCGTCTCGGGCAAGACCGCCGCCCTGATGGCCACCTGCGCACGCGTGGGATCGGCCCTCGCGGGAGCCTCCGCGCCGGCCCAGGAGACCATGGCCTCCTTCGGGCGCAGTCTGGGCATGGCCTTCCAGATCTGGGACGACGTGCTGGACATCTGGGCGCCGCCGGGCATCACCGGCAAACCCAGCGGCCAGGACATCGAGAACGGTGTCTTCACCCTGCCGGTGATCCACGCGCTGCGCGAGGAGCGCCCGGAGCTGTCCCGTCTGCTGCGCCGGCGCCCCTACTCCGCGGAGCGCCACGAGGAGACGGTCCGGGTCCTCGACCGGCTGGGGGTGCGCGAACGCGCGGTCGAGACCGCCCGCGGCTACATCACCGACGCGCTCGCCGGGGTACGCGGCCTCGAACCGTCCGTGAACGCCGTGTCCCCCCTCCTCGAGGTCGCCCGACGGCTGATGCCGGAGATCGGCCACCTGCTGCCGGAGACCGCCGGCGACGACGATCCGCTCCACCCCTGACCGACGGCCCCACCGCACGGACCCCACCCGAGGGAGGCTTTCCCACCTGTGGACGCATCCACGGACGACGCCGCGACCTATCACATCACCATCGACGCCCCGCCCGCCCACGTCCTGGCGGTCCTCAGGGACCTCGCCGCCTACCCCGACTGGCAGGACGACATCAGCGCCGTACGACTCCTGCGCCGCGACGGCCGGGGCCTGCCGGTCCGGGCGCAGCTCACCGTCACCTCCATGGGCATGAAGTCCACCCTCACACTCGCCCTGGAGCACGACGAGCGGACCATGCGGTGGACCCTGCTGGAGGGCGACCTCCTCTCCAGGAACGACGCCGAGTACACGGTCGGCGCACGCGACGGCGGCGGCACCGAACTGACGCTGCGCCAGGAACTGTCCCTGCGCTGGCAGATGCCGCAGTCGGTGACGAAGCACCTGATCGGCCGGAAGGTGGCCACGACCATGGACGCGGTCAAGAGGCGGGCGGAGGAGACGGCCCCCGCACGACGCGACGAGCAACGCCGGTGAAGGGAAGCACCATGAACTCCGCTGCACATGCCCCGACCGTGTCCGCCGCCCTCGCCGCCGGCCGCACCGCCGTGTGCGACCAGCAGGACAAGGAGGGCGGCTGGGCCGGCGACTTCGCCACGGGCGGCACCTCCTGGGAGTCCGCCGACATCCTCATGCAGCACGTCCTGGGCACCCCCGACCCGGCGCACATCGCCGAACAGCGCGCCTGGATCCTCGCCCAGCAGAACGACGACGGAGGCTTCCCGCTCTACACCGGGGGACCGTCGGACCTCTCCTGCAGCGTACTGACGCACTGCGCGCTCCAGCTCGCCGGACACGACGAGGACCGTGACCGGCTCGGCCGCGCCGCACACTTCGTCAGGGACAACGGCGGCATCGAGGCGGCCGAACTCGTGCCCACCCGCTTCTGGCTGGCGCTCACCGGAGTCGTGGGCTGGGAGGAGATACCACCCCTGCCTCCGGAACTGATCCTGCTGCCCTCGTGGTTCCCGGGCACCGTGGACGACTTCGAGCCCCTGGCACGTGAACTGGTCGTCGCCATCGGCATCCTGGGCGTGGTCCGGCCCGTGCGCGAACTGCCGCTCGACACCGGCCCGCTGCGCCGCCCGGCCACCGCCCGCCGCACGCCACTCGGACGCACCGCCGGCACGGTACTGGTCAAGGCCGCCAACGCCGTCAACCGCACGTCCCCGGCACCCCTGCGCCGCAAGGCGCTGCACCGGGCCGAACGCTGGCTGCTGAGCCGTCAGGAACCGGACGGCAGCTGGGGCGGCAGCTGGACGGAGACGATGGTCTGCGTCCTGGCCCTGTGGTCACTCGGCTACGGCACCCGGCATCCGGTGATCGCCGCCGCCCTGGAAGCCTGCGACCGCTACTGCATCCTGGGCGACGGCACCCGGCGCGTCCGCATCTTCCCCTGCACCGTGATGGACACCGCGATCACCCTGCGCGCGCTCGCCGCGGCGGGCGGCCGCGCCGGCTCCGACCCCGCCGTGGAC
>KL568599.1:54519-59200 GCA_000715605.1 Streptomyces speibonae
GGCTCCGACCCCGCCGTGGACCGCGCGGTGGACTGGCTGATGACCCACCGCAGCGACTCCACGGCGAACGCGGCCCATCCGGCGGCCATGGCCTGGGACTACGAGGGCATTCCGACCGTCAACCCGGACGTGGACGACACGGCGATGGTCATCGCGGCCTTCCACCAGGTGGGCGTGGAGCGGTCGCCCGAGACCGACACGGCCGTGGCGGAGGGCATCCGCTGGATCATGGAATGGCAGTCCGGCTCGGGCGGTTGGTCCGGGTACGGGGTCTACCGCTGGTCGCTCATCGGCAAACGGGCCCTGACCGGCATCGGCTTCATCGAGCCCCCTTCGCCGTGTGTGACCGCGCACATCGTGGAGATGCTGTGCCTGGAAGGGTACGGCTGGCACCCCAAGGTGCGGCGGGCGCTGAGCTGGCTGCTCGACCAGCAGGACACCGACGGCTCGTGGCCGGCCCGCTGGGGCGGCCGGCTGTACGGCACCGCGCAGGTGCTGTTCGCCCTGATGGAAGCGGGACTGGGCAGCGAGCACCCCGCCGTCGCGGCCGCCATGGAGTGGATCTACCAGCACCAGAACGACGACGGAGGCTGGGGAGAGGACATACCGTCCTCCCTGGACGCCGCCCCGCGTGCCACGGGCGAGAGCATGGTCGTACAGACCGCCTGGTGCGTGATCGCCGCCCACACGACCGGCGTGGTGGACGACGCACGCCTCGACGCCGCCGTGGCGTACCTGATCAAACACCAGCGCGAGGACGGCGGCTGGACCGACGAGCGGGAGTGGATGATCATCATCCCGAACAACGTCTACGCCGTCGACGACGCCCTCACCAACGCCTACGCCCTGTGGGCGCTGGCCCTGCACGCCCGCCACACCGAGCGGGGGGAGGGCCGATGACCACCACGGTTCCCGAGTACGACACCTGGTCGGGGCTCTGGTGGCAGCGCCGCGGCCCGTTCTCGACCCTGCGCTGGATCGCCCGTGCCCGCGCTGAGCACATCCCGCCGGCGACCCGCGCCGACGCCGTGCTCCTCGACGTCGCCTGCGGCGGCGGACTGCTGCATCCGTTCATCGCCGGAAAGGGGTACCGGCATGTCGGCGTCGACGTGTCCACCAAGAGCGCCGAAGTCGCCCGGCGGCACGGCGTCGACGAGGTCGTCATCGCCGACATCAACGACATCCCGCTGGACGACGCCTGCGCGGACGTCGTCGTCGCCGGGCACTGTCTCGAGCACGTCGAGCGCCCACTCGACGTGGTCGCCGAGTGCTGCCGGCTGCTCAGGCCCGGCGGCACCCTGATCATCGACACCATCGCGGACACCCTCCTGGCCCGCCTGGCGGTCATCACCCTCGGCGAGAACATCCCCGTCAGCTGGGCCGCGCCCAAGGGCACCCACGACCACCGGCTCTTCATCGCACCCCGGACGCTGGCGGACGCCTGCGCCGCACACGGGGTGCCGGTGGACGTCTTCGGACTGGTGCCGAGCACACGGGACCTGATCGCCTGGTCACTGCGCCGCCGGGACGACGTACGCATGCGCCGCGCCCGCTCGACGAGCATCCTCTACGGAGTGTCCGGGGTGAAACCCGTCCCGTGGGCGGAGGGCCGCGGCTCGTGACCGTCAGGAGACGGGGATGGTGAGCACCGCCGCGTCTCCGTTGCTCCACAGTCCACGGATCCGGCGCCGGGTGATCTTCCAGTCCGCGCCCGTGCGCCGGAGGGTGTCCTGGTACACGCCGCCGAGGAGGTACTGCCCGCTGTCCGACGCCCCCTCGCGCACGTGCTGGGCGACGAACGTGGCGTGGGTCGTGGCGATGTCGCCGTCCACGGTCACGCGGATGTTGCCGACGAGATGCTGGGTGGCGTCGAGCGGTTCGAGGAACGCCTTCGTCCCCGCGACGATCGCCTCTCGGCCGGCGGCCTTGGCGTTGACGTAGTCGCCCTCGGCCTCCGGGGCGTAGCAGTCCGCGAACAGATCCCAGTCGCGGGTGTCCATGGCGTGGGCGACGGTGTGAAGGACCTCGGTGACGGCGGACTTGTCGAGCAGTTCCCGCAGCGCGACGGACTCGGTCGGAACGGTCATGGCGATGGCTCTCCTTGTTCGGATGCGTTCATGTGCGTGGTGCGTGGTGCGTGGTGCGTGGGCGCGGGCGTCGGTGCGGGTCGTGAGCGCGGGTCGTGAGCCCGGTTCATGAGCGCTCCAGGACGACCACGGGGACCTTCCTGCCCGAGGCCGCCTCGAACTCGGCGAACTTCGGGACGAGCGCCACCTGGCGTGCCCACAGGCGCTCGCGCTCCTCTCCCCGGGCGATCCGGGCCACGGCAGGCACGGTCTCCGTGCCCACCTCGACGGTGACCCGGGGGTGGGCCACGAGGTTGCCGACCCAGGCCGGGTCATGAGGGCTGCCGCCGTGGGTTCCGAAGACGGCCCAGCCGCGGTCGACCGGCTGGAAGAACAACGGGTTGATCCTCTTCCGCCCGCTTCTGGCCCCGGTGTTGTGCACCAGGACGAGCGGCATGCCCCGCTCGTCGAAGCCGGGCATCCGGGGCGGGACGGGGCGGCCGGCGGCGAACTCCGCCTCGCTGCTCCACGGCACGTACCCGGCGTTGGCCCGGAACTCGGCGATGATCCGCTCGTTCCAGCTGCCGCCGTGCGCCGCGGAGACGTCCTCCGCACTGCTCGTGAACCCGTCAGGCATGCCTTTCCTCCCACTATCCGGAGCACCTGCTCCTCAACGTAGCATGTCCGGAGCGGTCGCTCCGGAAAAGGAGGTAGGCTGGCGCCATGGCAGTGGCTGAACAGGAAGGGCCGAAGCAGCCGGGGCGCCGCACGCGGCGCCGCGCGGAGCGGGTGGACGCGATCCGCAACCGGAAGGCGATCGTCGAGGCCGCGTCGGAGGTCCTGGCCGTACAGGGCGCCGCGGTGGACGTACGCGAGATCGCCGCCCGCAGCGGGGTGGGCATGGGCACGCTGTACCGGCACTTCCCCAAGAAGGAGGACCTCGTCCAGACGGTCCTGCGCAGGGACTTCGCGAGGTGGGCGGAGTCCGCGCGCCGGGCGGCCGTCGAGGCCGAGGACCCGTGGGCCGCCCTGACCGACTTCTACCAGCAGGCCCTCACCGGCTACGCCCGCCACATCGCCGTCATGCAGAACTTCTCCCTGACCTGGTCGGTCCCCGACCTGGAGGGCATCCAGCAACTCCGCCTGGTCGTCGAGGAACTGTGCGCCCGCGCCACGCACGTCCTGCGCCCCGGCGTGACCACCGACGACCTGCTGCTCCTGCTGGTCTCCCTGGGGCACGCCGTGCAGCTCACCGACGACTGCCGCCCGCACATGTGGCAGCGGCTGCTGCACCTCTCACTCGCCGGACTGCGTGCCCACGACGACGCGCCGCTGCCCGTCGGTCCGGAGCCGGACGCCGCCCCCTCGAGCCCGCCGCACGGCGGCGGGGCCGGAGCCGGCCCCGGCCCCGCCCCGGACCACGCGTAGCCGGCCTACGGGACGGTCCGGTCCTTCCCCGACGCGTCGCGGTTGCGGACGTAGACCGTGACCCGTGCCCCGTTGACCTGGGTGGTGCGGTGCGCGCGGAAGTGCCACCGCAGGGTGCTGGTCTTCGCCGCCTCCCGCGGGTCGTCGAGCGGGTGCCGGCCCCGTCCGCGGACCACGACGATCCGGTCGAACTCCAGCATGCGGGCCGCGATCTCCCGGGCGGGCAGCTCGACGCCCGCGAGGGTGTCCGAGGCGACGGGGTCCCGCGCCAGGGCCAGGTCCGTCAGGAGGCGGGTGTCCTCGGGGTCCGCCGACGTCAACACCCGGTGCTGGCCGGTGAGATGGAGCAGCCCGTCGCCCGGACGGCCGGCCTCGCGCACGGCGGCGCCGATGGCGGTGACGTCGTTGCTCCGGCTCTCGGGCGTTCTCAGCGCGAGGCTCGACGGGATCAGCGCGACCGCCGCCGCGGCCACGGCGACCCACGCGTAGCGGGCGGGCCACCACACCCGGCGGGCATGGTCCATCCAGGCCCCCAGCAGCAGGGCGAACCCGATGTTGCCGTACAGCACGTACCGGTCGACGAACAGGGGCCTGACCAGCGAGGCGGCGAGCAGCACAAGCCCCGGGAGGACGAGGAGCGGCACGGCCAGCGCGGTGAGCCGTACGGGCCCCCTCGCTCCCAGGGGAGCCTGGGCGAGTGCCACGCCCACGACCGCCACCACCAGGAAGTATTCCGGTCGCACCGGTCCGTCGATCCAGGACACCTGCTCCGACTGTCCCGCGCTGAGGACCGCCAGGGGCAGCAGCCCGGCCACGACACCCGCCGCGACAGCGCCCCACGCCCGCAGCACCAGCCGCGGCACCCGGGAGACGACCAGTGTGACGCCGTGCGCCACCAGGGCGAGGACCGCGAACTCATGCAGCAGACAGGCCAGCAGCATGGTGGAGCCGTAGACGATCCACCGCCGTCGGTCGCGGCGCGGGACGGCGGCCACGAGCGCACAGGTGGCCCAGGCGACCAGGGCGCAGACCAGGGCGTACGAGCGGCCCTCCTGCGCGTACTTCTGCACCTGGGGCAGGACGGGGAACACCAGCCCGGCCAGCAGCCCGGCACGCGGGCCCGCCAGACGGAACGCCAGCAGGGCGACCGCGCTCGCCGCCCCGGCCATCGCCAGCACGGACGGCAG
>KL568599.1:59458-63926 GCA_000715605.1 Streptomyces speibonae
CAGCCGCAGCGTCAGCAGCCCACCGCCGAAGAGACCGTAGAGCCCGTGCATCAGCGTGTAGTACACGGCATGGACCAGGTCGACGTGCTGGGCCGTCTGCCATATCTGCGCGAGGTCGCGGTGCGCGACGTCCTGGGTGACCGCTTCGTCCCCCCACAGCGTGTTCTCCCTGCGGATCCCCCAGAGCCCGAGCGCGACGGTCAGCAGCACCGGCGCGAGGGCGACAACGGTCCGGGACGACATCGCCGGGGGCCGGCGGGTGGGCGGGGGAGGGGAGAGCGTCGTGCTCACGGCAGGGACACGTGCGTCAACGGACATCGGCGACAGCGCCTTTCAGCAGGGGCGAGGAAGCGCCGCCAGCGTGCCCGGACCTCGTTGACCGTTTGCTGATCCAACCTGACCGGCTGATCAGGAAGGTGCGCCGGCCCTGTGCGAGGCTGCACCGCATGCGGATACTCGTGGTCGAAGACGAGGTCGACCTGGCCCACACCCTGCACACCGGCCTGACCGCCGAGGGGTACACCGTCGACCTCGCCCATGACGGTCGGCAGGGGTTGTGGATGGCCCGCACCGGTGAATACGCCCTGCTCGTCCTGGACTTGATGCTGCCGGGGCTCAACGGGTACAAGGTCTGCGCCCAGTTGCGCCGGGAGGGCAACGCCACCCCCATCCTCGTGCTCACCGCGAAGGACGGGGAGTGGGACCAGGCGGAGGCCCTGGACACGGGGGCCGACGACTACCTGGCCAAGCCCTTCTCCTACCCGGTGCTCGTCGCCCGGCTGCGGGCCCTGGTCAGGCGGGCCGCCGCGGTCGCACCGCCCGTACTCGCCGTGGGCGACCTGTCGTTGGACGTCGCGGCCCGCGTGTGCCGCCGGGCCGGCACCCGGGTGGACCTCACCCCGAGGGAGTTCGCCGTGCTGGAGTTGCTCGCCCGCCGGGCGGGCCAGGCGGTCACCAAGGCGGACCTGCTCTACCACGCGTGGCCCGACGAGGCCGTGGACCCCAACCTGGTGGAGGCCCGCGTCAGTTCGCTCCGCAAGAAGGTGGACGCCGCGTTCCACCGGCAGTCCCTGCAGACCGTGCGGGGGACCGGCTACCGATTGGTGGACGACCGTGAACGGGTTTAGGTGGACGACCGTGAACGGGTTCAAGCCGTGGCGCCGCTTGTGGCCCCGTTCGGTGCGGGCCCGCGCTGCCCTGGCGGCCGCCCTGGCAGCCGCCGTCCTCCTGGCCGGCATCGGCTGGTGGGTGCACCGCGAGGTCTACCGCAAGAGCACCGAAGTTGCCACCATGGAGGCCCTGCACCACGCCATGTCGCTCGCCGACGAGGTGAGGGAGGGGGTGATCCCTCCCCGCACCGGCATCGTGCCGTTCGAGGTCGTGGCGACCGGCCGGAGCACCGCCGTCGCCTACGGCGGAGGCATGGACGACTTCCGTCCCGACGTCCACCACGTGCTGCCCGCGCCGACCAGTTCGTCCGGGTCCTGGGACATCCGGATGCCGGTGAACCCCGACTTCAACCCCGGACTCCAGGGCGACGTGCCCGGCGGAGTCCAGCGGGTCATGTGGTCCGACATCGAACCCGGCGAACTGAGCCGCGAGGCGGCCGCCGCCCTGGGCGTCGCCACCGACGCCCGCGTGCGGGTCTACGTGGTGGTCCTCCCCACCGCGGCCAAGGACATCACCGACAGTGTCGACGGCATGCTGGTGCGGGCCGGTCTCGCCGGCCTCGTACTGATCGCCGGCGTCGCCTACCTGACCGTGCGCATCGCGCTGCGGCCCGTCGAGGCCATCCGGGTCCTCACCGCCTCGGTCACCCCGAACAACCCCCGCGAACGCGTCACCGTCCCCGCCTCGGGCCACGAGATCGCCGCCCTGGCCACCACCATCAATACCACCCTCGAGCGTCTCGACACCGCCGCCGCCCAGCAGCGCCGCTTCGTCGCGGACGCCGCCCACGAACTGCGCAGTCCGCTCACCACCCTGCTGACCAGCCTGGAGGTCGCGCTCGCCTACCCGGAACGCACCGACTGGCCCGCGGCCGTCACCACCGCCGCACGGCAGACCCGCCGTCTCCAGGCGCTCGCCGAGGACCTGCTGCTGCTGGCCCGCCTCGACACCCGCACCCCCACGGCCGACGACAGCGAACCCGTCGACCTGACCGCCCTCGCGTCCCGGCTGGCCGAGCAGCACCCGCTCGCCGACCGTCCGCTGACCCTCACCTGCGACGACACCGTCACCGCCTTCGCCCTGGGAAACCCCGACGATTGCGAACGGCTGCTGCGCAACCTCATCGACAACGCCGCCCGCCACGCCGCCCACCGCATCCAGATCACCCTCCGCGACCAGGACGACCAGGTCGTCCTCACCGTGCACGACGACGGACCCGGCGTGCCCCCCGAGGACGCCGAGCGCATCTTCCAACGCTTCGTCCGCCTCGACGACGCCCGCTCCCGCGACCAGGGCGGCACCGGCCTCGGTCTCGCCATCGCCCGCGACCTGGCCCACCGCCACGGAGGCACCCTCACCCTCACCCCCCGCACCCTCGGCGCCTGCTTCGAGCTCCGCCTGCCACGGGCGCCCGCCCCGGCCGAGGACGACGATCACTCCGAACCCGACCATCGGACACGGGAGGCCGTGCCGGAGGACGCGTGACGGACCACGACGCCGCTCCCTCGCACGACCGAGCCGGAGCGAGCCGCTCGGCGACCCCCGCGGCCCAGCCGTCGACGCCCCTCCAGCCGCGGTGGTCCCCGTACCGGCCGCCCGCCGGCCCGGCCACGGCACCTGCCCTCGCTCGATCACACCGGAGCACACCCGGTGATCCGCGTACTCCGGCTCCGGAGGGACGCTCCGGGTGGACCCGACGCCGACGCGACCAGTACGTCCGTCCGCGGCCCGCCCCCCGCAGTTCTCACGGCGCCCTCCCCGGCTCCTGTCCGCCCTGGTCGAGCCGGAAGGGCGGATACGCGTCGGTGAGCAGGGCCGCGTAGGCGGCGACGCGCAGGACCCAGCGGTTCAGGCCCAGCAGCAGGTCGAACAGTCCGCGCGGGTACCGCCCGGTGGCGGCCAGGGCGATGCCCGCGAACAGCGTGAGCAGGCCGATGAGACCGCCCGAGAACCAGGCCAGACGGGCACCGCCGGCGAAGAATCCCAGGATCAGGTAGTGCGGCAGGGCCAGCAGCCACCATTTCACCAGGACGAGGCCGCGTGAGAGCTGTCCGGGGTAGGGCAGGTCCCAGTGCGCCGGGTAGTCCGGGACGTCGGCGAGGGTGAACGGCGGGTAGCGGTCGGTGCCCAGCGTGCCGTACGCGTAGTACGCCACGCGCCAGTTCCAGCGCAGGACACCGGTGGTGAAGTCGAACAGGGGCCGCGGGTACCGGCCGGTGAAGAGGATCGCGAAGAAGGCGACCACGCTCACCCCCGCGACCGCCACCCACAGGAAGAACAGGATGACGAAATGGGGGAGGGCGAGCAGCCACTTGACCAGCCACAGCCAACGCGACAACGGCGCGTCGAGCCGAGCCGTCAGCCGGGCCGGATACCCCTCCGGGGCAACGGGCCCGCCGGGAGGCGGTGGGGAGGTGACGTGTGCGCTCATGGCGACCGGTCCCTTCGGAAGCCGGACGCGTTCGCCGTCGGACAGAGCGCGCCGCGTCCGACGGCCACGACCCTCCGGGTCATCACGTCGCTGACGGTGTGCGGGGTATCAGGCACTGCGATCCTCTCCAGGCCCACAACTCCACGATCGCCGCGAATCGGCGCAGTGCAACCCGGGCCGTCGGCCCTCCCCCTGACATGCGCCGTCGCCCGCCGTCGCGGACAGTGGAAGACAGGAAAGGAACGTTCCGCTCCCCGCGAGCCCACGAGGAGGACGACCCGCCATGGCTGCCACCCCCGTCATGCAACTGCCCGTGATCAGCGAGTGCGCGGCCGAGGACTGCGCCTACAACGACCACCACACGTGCCGCGCCGCGGCGATCACCGTGGGAGATCTCGACAGCCCCGTCTGTGAAACGTTCATGGCCGCCGACCTGGAGGGCGGTGAGCCGTCGACCACCGGCCGGGTCGGGGCGTGCAAGATGGCGGACTGCCGGCACAACTCCGGGCTGGAGTGCCACGCCCCGGCCATCACCGTCGGCTACGAGCACGACCAGGTGGACTGCCTCACCTACTCCCGGACGTGAGGCGCAACCCCGCCGCGTGACGCTCGTCACGGACACCGTCGGAGAGCACCGCGTGGCAGCCCGGCAACCGGGGCGAGCAGGGAGCCGGTCAGCCACGCGTTCTCCGGTCGGGACGCATACCGCGTGGCCGCCCGCGGCACCGGCACGACGAGGTGCGCGGGCGCCCCCAGCGTCTCGGCGACGACCGAGGCCCAGGCGGAACGGCTCGGTCCGCAGCGTCGTGCCTCCCACGTCGAGCACGGTGAAGTCGCCGCCGGTGCCCTCGGGGCCCCGTTTCGCAG
>KL568600.1:0-529 GCA_000715605.1 Streptomyces speibonae
GCCGGCCGCGCACCCCGATCGGGCCGGCGCGCTGTACGACTACGGGTACGCGTGCGTCGCACGCGGCGTGCCGCATCTGGCGGTCCCCGCCCTGCGCGAGGCGCTGCGCCTGTCGCCGGGCTCGCCCTCGGTGCTGCGGGAACTGGTCTCGGCGTACGAGGACGAGGGCCGGCACCGCGAGGCCGCCGATGTGCTGCTGGCACACGAGGACGGTCTCACCGACTGGCCCGACCGCTATCTGCTGGTGTACAACGCCGTCCTCGCGGGTGACCTGGGGACGGCCCGGCGTCATCGCGCGCTGCTGCCCGATCCGGACGACGCCGCCTGGCTGGGTGCGCGGGACCGGCAGAACCTCGTCCTCGCGCGCGCGGCAAGCGCGGGCGAGGCCGGCCCGCTGGACCGCGCGGACCTGCGCGGCTGGCAGTACGTGATGGGCGGCACCGTGCTCGGCACGCTGTTCCCGTACGGGGACGACGCGGGGATGGCCGGCCGGTACGCCTGGACCCAGGACATCCACGACCGGTGTCTG
>KL568600.1:816-1597 GCA_000715605.1 Streptomyces speibonae
TGTGTATAAGAGACAGGTGCTGGATCTCCCGGCGGAGCCCTTCGAGGCCGCACGGCGGGACACCGTGGTCGTCGCCTACGACCTCGGCACGACCGCCGACGACCCGCAGGGCCCGCGGACACCGGAGCAGCTCCGGGACCGGGTGCCGGGACAGGTGCTGCACGAGCACGCCAGTTGCTGGACCGATCCGCCCGGTGTCGCGGCGGACAGCGTCACGCTGCTGCACCAGTCGGCCGTGGCCCCGTGGGAGGCGGGCCTGCGGCAGGGCGCCGACGGGGGCGTGGAGCCGGGGGAGCCCGACGAGCGGCCGGCGGAACGGATCGCCGCGGAGATCGTGGGCGCCGACCCGGCGCCGGACGAGGGCGACGGAGGAACGCCCGCGCACCCGGTCGAGCGGCTCACGGACTTCGTGTCGGCGGTGCGCGGCACGTGGCTGCGCGGCGACCGGGCCGGCCTGCGGTCCCCTGGCCCGGTGGCCCGTTCCCGGTTCCTCTGAGGGGGCTGGTCGGCGGACGGCCCGTCCGGCCGGGTCAGGGACGCGTGGCCGGTGTGCGACGGTGGCGGAGGCACGAGGTGACGACCACGAAGGGCCAGAGGGACTGAAGGGCCGTCACCACGCGTTCGGCGACGCCGGCCGCCCCGTGGCGGTGCACCTCGATCAGGAACCAGGCCGCGCCCGCGACCATCACCGCCGTCGCCGCGAAGGAGGGCACGGGCCGCAGGGCCCAGGGGGCGGCGCCGTCGCCGCGGGCGGCGAGCAGCGGCCACAGGGCCAGGAGGG
>KL568600.1:1745-3987 GCA_000715605.1 Streptomyces speibonae
GCCACAGGGCCAGGAGGGCGAAGCCGGCCGCGGCGACCGAACCGTGGCGCAGGGAGCCTCCGCTGCTCGGTGCCGGGACCATCGCCACCACCAGGGCCGCCACTCCCCCGCCGGCCAGCGCCAGACGTCCGGCGGCCGCCGCTGCCCGTAACCCCCAGGCGGTGAGCAGGTGACAGACGCCGAGAGCGAGCAGCGCCCCGGTCATCACCCACGATCCCGATGCCCCGTAGGCCGCCAGCACACTGATCGTCTGTGTGGCGGGGTCGTAGCCGGGCCCCTCCAGCGACGCCGCGATCACCCAGCCCGCGATCAGCAGCACGGGCGCACACCCGGACGAGATCAGGACCCATCGGGGAACGAGCACCATCGGACGATCATAAAGCGCACTCTTCGCCAGCACCCTCCGTAAACGTCCGCAAGCAGGACATATTAGAGGATGAGCTCTTGGGTACCGGCGCGTATGATGATGTCCGTGCTTTCAGGCACGGCTCGCGAGCCGCGGGCGTGACAGAGCCTTCAGCCCTCCTAGCGGAAGGATTTGCCATGGGCACCGTCACCACTTCCGACGGCACGACCATCTTCTACAAGGACTGGGGTCCGCGGGACGCCCGGCCGATCGTCTTCCACCACGGCTGGCCGCTCAGTGCCGACGACTGGGACAGCCAGATGTTGTTCTTCCTCGCCCAGGGATACCGGGTGATCGCCCACGACCGGCGCGGCCACGGCCGCTCCAGCCAGTCCCCGGCCGGCCATGAGATGGACACCTACGCCGCCGACGTCACGGCGCTGACGGACGCGCTCGATCTGCGGGACGCCATCCACGTCGGACACTCCACGGGCGGCGGCGAGGTCACGCGCTACGTGGCGCGGGCCAAGCCGGGACGGGTCGCGAAGGCCGTGCTCGTGGGCGCGGTTCCGCCGGTCATGGTCAAGTCGGAGAGCAACCCGGGCGGGCTGCCGATCGAGGTCTTCGACGAGCTCCGGGCGTCGCTCGCCGCCAACCGCGCGCAGTTCTACATCGACCTGCCGTCGGGCCCGTTCTACGGTTTCAACCGGCCCGGCGCGGAGGTGTCCCAGGGGCTGATCGACAACTGGTGGCGGCAGGGGATGACGGGGGCGGCCAACGCGCACTACGAGTGCATCAAGGCCTTCTCCGAGACCGACTTCACCGAGGACCTGAAGAAGATCGACGTCCCGGTGCTGGTGGCGCACGGAACCGACGACCAGATCGTGCCGTACGAGAACTCGGCACCGTTGTCGGCGGACCTTCTGAAGCAGGCCACCCTCAAGACGTACGAGGGATATCCGCACGGCATGCTCTCCACGCATCCGGACGTCCTCAACCGCGACATCCTAGAGTTCGTGAAGTCGTAGTCCCTTTGCGGCAGTCGGGCCCCTTCGACCGAGGGGCCCGGCAACCGGCCGGGCCGTCCGGACAACGTGACATTGTATAGTTGCAGATCATCGGCCGGCCGGACGGAGGAGCGGGGATGCCTCATCTCACGCCGCGGATGATCCCCGTCCAGACCCCGCTGCGCGACCAGGTCGCCGACGCCCTCAGGGCCGCTCTGATCGCCGGCGAGCTCCGTCCGGGTGTCGTCTACTCCGCGCCCACGCTGGCGGCGGAACTCGGCGTCTCCGCCACCCCGGTGCGCGAGGCGATGCTGGACCTGGCCAGGGAGGGCCTGGTCGAGGCGGTGCGCAACAAGGGGTTCCGGGTCACGGAGATGACCGAGCAGGACCTCGACGAGTTCACCGAGATCCGTACCCTGATCGAGGTTCCCACCGTGGGGCGCGTGGCCGCGACGGCGTCCGCCGAGCAGTTGGAGCGGCTGCGCCCGCTGGCCCGGCGGATCGTCACGGCGGCGCGGGAGCACGACGTGCTCAAGTACCTCGAAGCCGACCACCACTTCCATCTCGAACTGCTCGCCCTGGCCGGGAACCGCCATCTCGTCCAGGTGGTGGCCGACCTGCGCAAGCGGTCGCGTCTGTTCGGGCTGCACAGTCTCGACGAGACGGGCCGGCTGGTGGCGTCCGCCCAGGAGCACATCGACCTGCTGGACCTGATGGTGGCCGGCCGGGCCGGTGAGGCCGAGGAGTGCATGCGCCGCCATCTCGCGCATGTGCGCACCCTGTGGGCCGACGGCCGGCCGGATGCCGAGGAGCAGGAACCGGCTCTCAGAGGGTGAAGCCCGCCGGGTAGGGGTCCGACGGGTCGAGCAGGTACTGCGCGGTGCCGGTG
>KL568600.1:4200-6079 GCA_000715605.1 Streptomyces speibonae
CCGTCGTCCCGCCGAGGATGCGGCCGGTGAACCGGGAGCCGATGAACGACTCGTTGACGAAGTCCTGACCGGCCGGCAGCAGCCCGCGGGCGTGCAGCTGCGCCATCCGCGCACTGGTGCCGGTGCCGCAGGGCGACCGGTCGAACCAGCCCGGGTGGATCGCCATGGCGTGCCGTGAGTGCCGCGCGGTCGAGCCGGGGGCCTCGAGGTAGACGTGGTGGCACACGTCGATGTCCGGGTGCTCGGGGTGGGAGACCGGATTCTGCTTGTTGATCGCGTCCATGACGGCCAGTCCGGCGTCGAGCAGCCGCTGCTTCTGTGCCCGGTCGAACGGGATGCCGAGGTCCTCGGTCCGCACGAAGGCGTAGAAGTTGCCGCCGTAGGCGATGTCGTAGCGCAGCGATCCGTATCCCGGTACGTCGACAACCTGGTCGAGCGCGTGGCAGTACGACGCCACGTTCTCGAGGGTCACCGACTCGGCACGGCCGTCGCGCACCCGCACCCGGGCCGTGACCGGCCCCGCCGGGGTGTCGAGCCGGACCAGGGTCTCCGGCTCGGTCACCTCGACCATGGCCGTCTCGACGAGGACCGTCGCCACGCCGATCGTCCCGTGTCCGCACATCGGCAGAGAGCCGGAGACCTCGATGAACAGCACGCCGTAGTCGGCGTCCGGGCGGGTCGGGGGCTGGAGGATCGCCCCGGACATGGACGCGTGGCCGCGCGGCTCGCACATGAGCAGCGTGCGCAGGTGGTCGCGTTCCGCGATGAAGCGCTGCCGCTTCTCGGACATCGTCGCGCCGGGCAGGACGCCCACTCCCCCGGTGATCACCCGGGTGGGCATGCCCTCGGTGTGCGAATCGACGGCGTGGTAGCAGACGGTCGAGCGCATTTCAGTTCACCCCGGCGTCGATGAGGGCCTGGGTGGCGGCGCGCACGACGGCCTCCGTCTCCGGGCCGAGCGGCCGGCGCGGCGGGCGGCAGGGGCCACCGCGGCGGCCGGTCATCTCCTGGCCGAGCTTGATGGCCTGGACGAACTCCGTCCTGCTGTCCCACCGCAGCACCGGGTGCAGTCGGCGGTAGAGCGGCAGCGCCGTCCTCAGGTCACCGGCGACGGACGCCTCGTAGAGGGCGAGACAGGCGCGGGGAAAGACCTGCGGGTAGCCCGCGACCCAGCCCTTCGCGCCGGCGAGGGCGGATTCCAGCACGGTGTCGTCGGTGCCGATCATGAGGTCGAGGCCGGGTGCCAGCTCGGCGATCTCGTAGCAGCGCCGCACATCGCCGGAGAACTCCTTGACACCGGCGATGAACCCTTCGGCGTGCAGCTTGGCCAGCAGCTCCGGGCGCAGGTCCACCTTGGTGTCGATGGGGTTGTTGTACGCGGTGACGGGCAGGCCGGCCGAGGCCACCCGCTCGAAGTGCTCGAGGACCGCACGGTCGTCGGCGCGGTAGGTGTTGGGCGGCAGGCACATGACGGCGTGACAGCCCGCGTCCCTGGCGAACCGGGCGTGCCGCCGGGCCTCTTCGGCGCCGTAGGCCCCGACACCGGGCATGACGGTGAACCCCTCGGGGGCGTGCGCGACGGCGGTCTCGACGACACGGTCACGCTCCTCATACGTCAGGGTCTGGTACTCGCCCAGGGACCCGTTCGGCGCGACACCGTGCATGCCCTGCTCGGCGAGCCGGGCGACGCTCTCGCCGTAGGCGGCGAAGTCGATGGTGAGATCGTCGTGGAACGGCAGGCTGGTCGCGACGATGACGCCGTGCCAGGGCTTGCGGGTCCCGCTCATGAACACTCCTTGTCCGTGGTGCGTCGACGGCCGTCGGCGGCGGTCAGGGGTCGAGGTCGGCGAGTGCGCCGAGGGTCACGGGCGTCGCGACG
>KL568600.1:6245-8562 GCA_000715605.1 Streptomyces speibonae
GTGTATAAGAGACAGGTGCACGGCCGGTCCGCACATCCGGCCCTGGCACCAGCCCATGCCGGCCCGGGTCAGCTGTTTGACCTGCCGGTGGTCGGGGGCCGCGTCCTCGGCGCAGGCGGTCCGGATCGTTCCCGCGGTCACCTCCTCGCAGCGGCACACGACGGTCTCGTCGGTCAGCCACGCGGGCCAGGCCGCGGGGAGCGGGTGGACCCGGGCCAGCGCCCGGGCGAAGGCACGGTGCCGGGCCACGGCGGAGCGGACCGCGGTGAGGTGCCGCCCGCTCGGTACGGAGCCGGCGCCGCAGTCGGCGAGGACCGACGCGGCGGCCAGGCGGCCCTCGTTCGCCGCGAGCGCCGCTCCGCCCACTCCGCACGTCTCACCGGCGGCGTACACGCCGGGGACGGTGGTGCGCTGCCCCCGGTCGACCGCGACGACCGCGTTGCCGTCCGGCGAGCCCGTGAGGGCGCAGCCGAGGGGGACGAGCAGGTCGAGCTGCGGTGCGAAACCCCAGCCGACACCGACGGTGTCGACCTGGAGGTGGCGTTCCGTGCCCGGCCGCGGGCCGCCGTCCGGACGCAGCGAGGAGATCCGGACCGAGGTGACCCGGCCGTCCCCCCGGGCCTCGGTGATCGCCGTGCGCGGGTGGAACGGGACGCGACGGCGGGCGAGGGCGGTGGCGTACCCGGCCGCCTCGGCCCAGGTGCGGGGGGTGCGCAGCAGCGGGCCGGGGTGGCGCAGCCACGCCGACGGGCGGGCCGCCTCGCACACGGCGACCACCTTCGCCCCGCGCGCCGCGAGGGCGGCGGCCACCGGCAGCAGGAACGGGCCGGTGCCGCCCAGCGCCACACGGCTGCCGGCCGTGACGCCGCCTCCCTTGAGCAGCGCCTGGAGACCGCCGACGGAGAGGACACCGGGCAGGTCCCATCCGGGGAAGGGCAGGTGCCGGTCGTAGGCCCCGGTCGCCACGAGGAGCCGCGGCGCGCGCAGGACCCCGGCGGTCTCCCGGGGCGCCTGCCGGCGGTCGGCCGCGTGGACCGCGAACCCGTCGCCTTCGCGGACGGCGGACCATACGTGGTGCTCCAGGAGCAGTTCGAGCCGGCCCGCGGCCCGGCCCGCCGTCAGCGCCTCGTTCAGGGCGCGGTACTCGCGCAGGCGGTGGTGCAGGTCGTCGGTCGGAAGGGCGGCCCGCGCGCGCTCCGGCGGATGGCGCCAGTACTGGCCGCCGACGGCGGTGCCGGAGTCCACCAGGACGACCCGCAGCCCGCCGGCCAGGGCCGTGGCCGTCGCGGCCAGGCCGGCCGGGCCCGCGCCCACGACCAGGAGGTCCGGCTCACTCATCGTCGTCCTCCCCGGTGGTGACGGTCATGCCCGCGCGTGCCGGGACGAGACAGGCGCGCTGCCCGGCGGCCCCGTCGACGGTCAGGAGGCAGTCGAAGCAGACGCCGATCCCGCAGAAGACGCCGCGCGGGCGGCGGCCGGAACGCGTGGTACGCCAGGCCACCCGGCCCGCGGCCACGAGGGCCGCGGCGACGCTCTGGCCCTCGGTGAACGGCACGGGCTCACCGTCGACGACGATCTCGCTCACGGCGGGGCACCTCCGGGGGTGAGGAAGCGGTCGGGGAGCAGCCCGGTGTGCGCGGCCGGATCGGCGCCGCGCCAGGGGCGGCCGAGCAGATGGGCCGTCACGAGCGCGCCGGTCGCGGGGGCGAGTCCGATACCCGCTCCCTCGTGGCCGCAGGCGTGGACGACCCCCGGGGCCCGGGGGTCGGGGCCGACGACGGGCAGATGGTCCGGGCAGTACGGCCGGAAGCCCCGGTAGGCGCGGATCAGGTGGACGCCGCGCAGGAACGGGAACAGCCGGCACGCCTGTGCCGCGAGCCGGGTGACCACGGCGGTGTTCATCGTCGTGTCGAAGCCGACGCGTTCGCGGCTGGCGCCGATGAGGATCGTGCCGCCGCGCGTCCCCTCGACGACGCAGGAGGTCTCCAGTCCCGCCGCGGAGGAGGCGACGCCCGCGACGTAGTCGGCCGAGTAGACCTTGTGCCGGACCATCGGCGGCAGCGGCTCGGTCACCAGGACGAAGCCGCGCCGTGGCAGCACCTCGACGGGCGCGCCGAGCCGCCTGCCGACGTCCCCGCCCCAGGTTCCGGCGGCGTTGACGACGGCGTCGGCGGGCAGGACGTCGCCGGCGGCCGTGCGCACGCCGGTGATCCGGCCAGCGCGGCCGGTCACCGCCCCGACGGCCTCGCCCGTGTGCAGGCGCGCGCCGCGTCGTAGCGCGGCCCGCAGCAGCGCGGCCGCCGCCAGCACCGGCTGC
>KL568600.1:8777-10158 GCA_000715605.1 Streptomyces speibonae
CAGAGATGTGTATAAGAGACAGCGCCAGCACCGGCTGCACCTGGGCGTCCTCCGGGTAGTGGACACCGCCCGGGATGCCTGGGGCGAGGTGGGGTTCGATGTCCCGGACCCGGGCGACCGGTTCGACGCGGACACCGGCCGCTTCCTGGCGTGCGGCGAACGCGCGGAGTGCCGCGAGGTCCTCGGCGGTGCTCGCGACGACCAGGCCGCCCTTGTGTTCGAGCTCGAAGGTGTCCGGTCCGAGTTCCCGGCCGGCCTCGTCCCACAGGGTGCGGCTCAGGCGCGCCAGGGCGAGTTCGGGGCCGGGTTCCTTGTCGGAGAGGAGCACGTTGCCCTCGCCGCGGCTCGTCGTGCCGGCGCCGACGGGGCCTCGGTCGACGACCGTGACGTCCAGGCCCGCGGAGGCCGCGTGGAAGGCACAGGCGGCCCCGACGACGCCCGCGCCCACGACGACGACCTTCAGGGCCACCGACCCCCTCAGTGCAATGTCACATGACATCGCCAGGCTATCCGTCCGGCCGGTCGGCGACAACGCCGCGTCCGGCGACGCTCCTGGGGCTCAGCCGGTCACGTCCACCACGCCGCGCGCTCCGGACTCGGCACGGCGCATGTCGTGGTCGACGAACGCGTAGTGGCCGGCCTCCGGGAACGTCGTCTCGACGAAACCGCCCTGCGCCACGGCGAGATCGAGGACCTGTGCGCCGCCCGGGCCGTCCGCTGTCAGCAGGTGGGCGCCCTCCTTGTACACGGTGTCGAAGACCGTGCCCACGATGTGGAAGGAGACACCGTCGCCCGGTCCGGCGGCGACCACCCAGAACCGGGCCCGTTGGCCGGTCTTCACCTTCAGGGGACGCTCCGCGTACTGGTGCGCCACGCCGTTGAACGCCCAGGCGTCCGGGGTGTTCCGGCGCATCTTCTCCACCTGGGCCTCGCTGCCGGGCGTGCCGAGGTAGAGCTGGGAGGAGACCAGGAGGTACTCGTGGTCGACCTCGGGCAGCCCCGGCGGGTCGATGACGACCGCGCCGTACATGCCGTTGCCGATGTGCTGCAGCATGGGCGGTGTGCTGCAGTGGTACAGCCAGGCCCCGGCCCGCTCGGCGCGGAAGCGGTACACCAGGCGTTCGCCCGGCTCGATCGTGCGCATGGGGCGGTCGGGGGCGAGGGATCCGGCGTGGAAGTCGATGCCGTGTCCCATGTCCGGGTCGTCGTTGACGAGGGTGATCTCGAAGACGTCGCCGACCTTGCCGCGCAGCGTGGGTCCGGGTGCGGTGCCGCCGAAGGTCCACCTCTGCTGCTTCACACCGGGAGCGACCTCCACCGTCTCGCGCACGGCGCGCAGTTCGGCCGTGTGGACGGTGCCGGCGGGAGCGGGGGCCAGACG
>KL568600.1:10352-12358 GCA_000715605.1 Streptomyces speibonae
GTCGCCGTCGGCCGTGGCGTGTCCGTCGTGCGTGCCGTGGCCGGTGGCCGGATCGTCCGTCACGACGATCTCCATCGCCATCCCCGCCGCCCGGTGGCCCGGCAGGGTGCACCATGCGTCGCGGCTCCGGGTGACCGGGCCGAGGTCGAGGACGCGGGTCTCTCCTTCGGAGAGCATCGGTGTGACGGGGCCGTCCTCCACCTTGAGATCGTGGCGCCGGGCATCGGTGTTGGTGACCTTCAGGCGCACCGTGGTGCCCGCCGCGACCTCGATCCGCGCCGGGCTGATGCGCATGTCGGCCAGGGCCACGGCGACGGTGCGGGTGGCGCCGGTGCCCGCGCCGGTCCCGCCGCCGGTGTCACCGCCGCTGTTGGCGACGAGGACGGCCAGCACGGTCACGACGACGCCCATGGCCGTGCCCCACAGGGCGGGACGCCGTGACGCCCTGGCCGCCTCTTCGGAGGTGCCGCTCATGCCGCTCCCCGCCGGCGTGCGGTCCCCTCCGGGCGGCAGCGGTGGCGTCGGCCTCGGGTGTGGTGGTCGGCATGGTCGTGCACGGGTACCTCCGGTCGCTCGCGGACAGCATCCGCCGGTGGCGGGGGCCGGTGCGACGGCCGTTGGTCCTCCGCCGCGGGGCCGACCGTCCCTGGCGAGCGCCCCCTGTGTGGCCGCGCCGGGGAGGCGACCCCCGCCGCCGGGACCATTGGCCCCGGTGTCCGCGGCCGAATGGGGCCGGAAGGTCGTGTGATGGGGACCGCCGGCCCCGGGTTCCCGCAGGTCGCGCCGCCTAGCGTTCGTGACCATGGAGAACGATCAGAAAGCACCGCGTCGGGCGCCGTCCGACGGCTCCGGCTGGCCGCTGGCCGCGCGCAGACTGCTGAACCGCCGTGAGGTGTCGTCGGACGGGCGTGCGGTGTTCGGTGGGGGCGACCCGAAGTGGGAGGGGTTCTACCGGGACCGCTGGTCGCACGACAAGGTGGTGCGCTCCACCCACGGTGTGAACTGCACCGGTTCGTGCTCCTGGATGGTGTACGTCAAGGACGGCCTCATCACCTGGGAGCACCAGGCCACCGACTATCCGTCGATCGGCACCGACTGCCCCGAGTACGAGCCGCGCGGCTGCCCGCGCGGTGCGTCGTTCTCCTGGTACACGTACTCACCGAGCCGGGTCCGCCACCCCTATGTGCGGGGCGAGCTGCTGAAGCTGTGGCGCGAGGCGCGGGGGCGGCTGGGCGACCCCGTGGCGGCCTGGGCGGAGATCACCGGTGACCCGGCCCGGGCCCGCGCGTACAAGCGGGCACGGGGCAAGGGCGGCCTGGTGCGCGCCGACTGGGACGAGGTCGCCGAGCTGATCGCGGCCGCCCATGTGCACACCGTCAAGCGCTACGGTCCGGACCGCGTGGTGGGCTTCTCGCCGATCCCGGCGATGTCGATGGCCTCGTTCGCGGCCGGCTCCCGCTTCCTGTCGCTGATCGGCGGCACGCTGCTGTCGTTCTACGACTGGTACGCCGACCTGCCGGTCGCCTCGCCGCAGGTCTTCGGCGACCAGACGGACGTACCCGAGGCCGCGGACTGGTGGAACGCGGGCTATCTGATCATGTGGGGCTCCAACATCCCCGTGACCCGCACGCCCGACGCGCACTTCCTGACCGAGACGCGCTACAACGGCACCAAGGTCGTCGCGGTGAGCCCGGACTACGCCGACAACGTCAAGCACGCCGACGAGTGGCTGTCCCCGCACCCCGGGACCGACGGCGCGCTGGCCATGGCGATGGGGCATGTCATCCTGCGCGAGTTCCTGGTGGACCGGGAGGTTCCCTACTTCCGGGACTATCTGCGGAAGTTCACCGACGCCCCGTTCCTGATCACGCTGCGCGAGCACGCGGAGGGCGGTCTGGTCCCGGACGGCTTCCTGACCGCGGCGGACCTCGGGCACGAGGAGGAGCACGCCGATTCCAAGACGGTCCTGCTGGACTCGGCCACGGGCGAGCCGGTCGTGCCGAACG
>KL568600.1:12592-12886 GCA_000715605.1 Streptomyces speibonae
AGATGTGTATAAGAGACAGCGGTCGTGCCGAACGGCTCGCTCGGCTTCCGCTGGGCGCGGGAGCAGGGCCGCTGGAACCTCGACCTCGCCGGTGTGACACCCGAACTGAGCGTGCTGGCACGGGCCGGTGAGACGGCCGAGGTCCTGCTGCCCCGCTTCGACGAGGGCCCCACCGAGGGCGGTACGACGATGGTGCGGGGGGTGCCGGTGCTCCGCGTCGGCGGGCGCCGGGTCACCACGGTGTTCGACCTGATGCTGGCGCAGTACGGCGTCGGCCGGCCGGGACTGCCCGGA
>KL568600.1:13163-14107 GCA_000715605.1 Streptomyces speibonae
GGCCGGCCTCGTACGACGACGCCGAGGAGCCGTGCACCCCGGCCTGGCAGGAGACGGTCACCTCGGTCCCCGCGGAGCAGGCGGCCCGGATCGCGCGGGAGTTCGCCCGCAACGCGGAGCGCACCAAGGGCCGTTCCATGATCGCGCTGGGGGCCGGCACCAACCACTGGTTCCACTCCGACACCATCTACCGGGCGTTCCTGGCGCTGACCACCATGACCGGCTGCCAGGGCGTCAACGGCGGCGGCTGGGCGCACTACGTGGGCCAGGAGAAGGTACGCCCCCTCACCGGCTTCCAGCATCTCGCCTTCGCGTTCGACTGGCAGCGGCCCACCCGGCACATGGCCGGCACCTCCTACTGGTATCTCAACTCCGACCAGTGGCGCTACGAGGCCTTCGGGGCGGACGAGCTGGCCTCCCCGCTGGGCAAGGGCGCGCTCAAGGGCAGGACGTTCGCCGACTGTCTGGCGCAGGCCGTGCGGCTGGGCTGGACGCCCGGACACCCCGGCTTCGACCGCAATCCCCTCGATCTGGCGGACGAGGCCGCGGCGCGGGGCCGCCCGGTGGCCGATCACATCGTGGACGAACTGAGGGCGGGCCGGCTGCGGTTCGCCGCCGAGAACCCCGACGCGCCGGAGAACTTCCCGCGGGTGCTGACGGTGTGGCGGGCGAACCTGCTGGGTTCCTCCGGCAAGGGCAACGAGTACTTCCTGCGGCACCTGCTGGGCGCGGACGCGGCCGTCCGCTCCGGTGAGACGCCGCCCGAGGGACGTCCGCGGGAGGTGGTCTGGCGGGAGGAGGCGCCCGAGGGCAAGCTCGACCTGCTGGTCTCCATGGACTTCCGGATGACCTCCACCGGTCTGCTCTCCGACGTGGTCCTGCCGGCCGCGACCTGGTACGAGAAGGACGACCTGTCCAGCACGGACATGCACCCCTTCGTGCAC
>KL568600.1:14309-14745 GCA_000715605.1 Streptomyces speibonae
GTCCAGCACGGACATGCACCCCTTCGTGCACGCCTTCACCCCGGCCATCGCCCCGCCCTGGCAGGCCCGCACCGACTACGACACCTTCCTCACCATCGCCGACCGGTTCAGCGAGCTGGCCGCCGAGCACCTGGGGACGCGTACGGACGTCCTGCCGGTTCCGCTGCTGCACGACACCCCCGACGAACTCGCCCAGCCGGGCGGGGTGGTCCGGGACTGGAAGACCGGCGAGTGCGAGCCGGTCCCCGGCAGGACCATGCCGAAACTCGTGGCGATCGAGCGCGACTACGCGGCCGTGGCGCAGAAGATGCGGGCCGTGGGACCGCTGCTGGACACCCTCGGCACCACCACCAAGGGCGTCACCGTCCGTCCCGACCGGGAGATCGAGGACCTGCGGCGCCGCTGCGGAACCTGTCTCTTATACACATCTCTGATG
>KL568600.1:14957-16001 GCA_000715605.1 Streptomyces speibonae
GCGATCCTCGCCCTGTCCGGCACCACCAACGGCCGCCTGGCCACCGAGGGATTCCGCGAACTCGAGCGGCAGACCGGCAGCACGGGTCTGGTGGAGCTCGCCGCCGAACGCGAGGCCGAGCGGATCACCTTCGCCGACACCCGCACCCAGCCCCGTTCGGTGATGACCTCCTACGAGTGGTCGGGTTCGGAGACGGGCGGGCGCCGCTACTCGCCGTTCGTCATCAACACCGAACACCTCAAACCGTGGCACACCCTCACCGGGCGGCAGCACTTCTTCGTCCAGCACGACTGGACCACCGAGCTGGGCGAGCAGCTGCCCGTCTACCGCCCGCCGTTGAACGCGCCGCGCCACTACGGCGACGAGCGGCTGCACGAACAGGACCGCGCCGAGGTCACGGTCCGCTATCTGACCCCGCACTCGAAGTGGTCCATCCACTCCAACTACCAGGACAACAAATACATGCTCGACCTGTCCCGCGGCGGCCCGGTCATCTGGATGTCACGGGAGGACGCCGAGAAGATCGGCGTCGGAGACAACGAGTGGATCGAGGCGTACAACCGCAACGGCGTCGTCGCCTGCCGGGCCGTGGTCACCCACCGGATGCCGGAGGGGACCGTGTACATGTACCACGCCCAGGACCGCACGGTGAACGTGCCGAAGACCGAGGCCGGCGGCAAGCGCGGCGGCATGCACAACTCGCTGACCCGCCTGCTGCTCAAGCCCACCCATCTCGCGGGCGGCTACGCACAGTTCACCTACGGCTTCAACTACTACGGCCCGACCGGCAACCAGCGTGACGAAGTCACCGTCATCCGGCGCCGCAGCCGGCAAGTGGAGTACTGACATGCCCCGTGGAAAAGCCACTGTCGGACGCGTCATGGCCCAGATCGCCATGGTGATGAACCTCGACAAGTGCATCGGCTGCCACACCTGCTCGGTCACCTGCAAGCAGACGTGGACCAACCGCACCGGAGTCGAGTACGCCTGGTTCAACAACGTCGAGACGAAACCCGGCGTCGGCTACCCCCGCCGCTACGAGGA
>KL568600.1:16216-16762 GCA_000715605.1 Streptomyces speibonae
CCCCCCCGCCGCTACGAGGACCAGGAGCAGTGGAAGGGCGGCTGGACGCTCGACCGGCGCGGGCGTCTGGTCCTGCGCTCCGGAGGCCGGGTCAGGCGGCTGCTGTCGCTGTTCTCCAACCCCGACCTGCCGTCCCTCGAGGACTACTACGAGCCGGTCACCTACGACTACGACAACCTCGTCGGCGCCCCCGCCGGGCCCGACATGCCCGTCGCGCGGCCCCGTTCGGTGCTCACCGGGAAACCGGCCGACATCACGTGGGGCGCCAACTGGGAGGACGGCCTCGGCGGAGCCCCCGAGAACGCGGGCGGCGACCCCAACCTCAGTGGGGCGTGGGCGGAGAGGGTGAAGTTCGAGTTCGAGCAGACCTTCCTCTTCCACCTGCCCCGCCTGTGCGAGCACTGCCTCAACCCGGCCTGTGTGTCGGCCTGTCCGTCCGGCGCCATGTACAAGCGCGTCGAGGACGGCATCGTCCTGGTCGACCAGGACAAGTGCCGCGGCTGGCGGATGTGCGTGACGGCGTGCCCGTACAAGAAGGTGTACGTC
>KL568600.1:17005-17229 GCA_000715605.1 Streptomyces speibonae
GCGCATCGAGGCCGGCCAGCCCACCGTCTGCTCCGAGACCTGCGTCGGCCGGCTGCGCTACCTCGGTCTGCTGCTCTACGACGCCGACCGGGTCGGTGAGGCGGCGGCCACGCCGGACGAGCAGGACCTGCTGGACGCCCAGCGCGGCGTCTTCCTCGACCCCTTCGACCCCGACGTCGTCGCGGCCGCGCGGGAGTCGGGCATTCCCGAGGACTGGCTGGACG
>KL568600.1:17501-18281 GCA_000715605.1 Streptomyces speibonae
GGCTGGACGCGGCCCGCCGCTCCCCGGTGTACGCGCTGGTGGCGAAGTACAAGGTGGCGCTGCCGCTGCATCCCGAGTACCGCACGCTGCCGATGGTCTGGTACGTGCCGCCGCTCTCCCCCGTCCTCGACGCCGTCGACGCGGCCGGCGGCAACCAGGACGACCCGGACCACGTGTTCGCCGCCGTCACCCGGCTGCGCATTCCCCTGGAGTATCTTGCGGAGCTGTTCACCGCCGGGGACACCGACGTCGTCGGCGGGGTCCTGATGAAGCTGACGGCGCTGCGCTCGTACATGCGCGGCATCACCCTCGGTGAGGAGGGCGACGAGGCGGTCGTCAAGGCGGTCGGGCTCACCGCGCGGGAGGCGGAGGACCTGCACCGGCTGCTGGCCGTCGCCAAGTACGAGGACCGGTACGTCGTGCCCGCCGCGCACAAGGAGGACGCGGCGGCGCTGACCGCCATGGAGAACCGCTGCCCCGTCGAGTCCTCCGGCGACCCGGCACCCTCCGACGGCCGCCGCGTGATGCTCGGCATCCCCACCCTGCGCCGCCGCTCCCCCGAGACCCCCGCAGGAGGCCGGCCGTGACCCCGTTGAAGACCCTGCTCCGTCCCTCCACCCGGCGCCGTGCCGCGCCGCCGGCCCCCGAGGAGAGCGAGCAGCGGGCCCTGCTGCTGCGGCTGTGCTCACTCCTGCTGCAGTATCCGGACCACGAACTCGTCGCCGCCAGGGAGGTGTTGACGGCCGGTGTCGCGGCGCTGCCGCCCTCGCCCGCCGCCAA
>KL568600.1:18531-19737 GCA_000715605.1 Streptomyces speibonae
CTGGTTCGCCGGCCAGGACGCGGACGCGCTGGAGCGGCACTACGTCGAGACCTTCGATCTGCGCCGCCGCAGCAGCCTCTACCTCACCTACTACCTGCACGGTGACACCCGTCGCCGGGGCATGGCCCTGCTCACTCTGGCGCAGCGGTACCGTGCGGCCGGCTGGGACACCGACGGCGGCGAACTGCCCGACCACCTCCCGGTCGTGCTGGAGTTCGCCGCGCTGGCGGGCCCCGGCAAGGGGGAGGCCCCCCTGCGGCAGCACCGGCGCGGCCTGGAACTGATCCACCGCGCGCTGGACGACTCCGGCTCGCCCTACCGCCATGTCCTGGCCGCGCTGCTCAGCCTGCTGCCGCCGGCCACCGAGGCCGACCTGCGGGCGGTGGCCGAACTCGCCGC
The DNA here is from genome assembly GCA_000715605.1 of Streptomyces speibonae. Classification (GTDB taxonomy): domain Bacteria; phylum Actinomycetota; class Actinomycetes; order Streptomycetales; family Streptomycetaceae; genus Streptomyces; species Streptomyces speibonae. The sequence continues at coordinate 18,931 of KL568600.1, forward strand.
TCAGGGGCCGCCCACCGAGGACGTGGGCCTCGATCCCTACGGCGAGGGCGCGTTCGCCCCGCCCGGCACCTTCACCCCTCCCCCGCCGGCACCGACCACCCGCATTGCGTCCCCCGAGGAAGGCCGCGCATGAACGCTTCGACAGCCGACCTGCTGCTGTGGGTCGCCGTTCCGTACGTCTGCCTCGCGGTGTTCGCCGTCGGCCATGTGTGGCGGTACCGGCAGGACCAGTTCGGCTGGACCTCCCGCACCAGCCAGCTCCTCGAACACCGCTGGCTGCGCTGGGGCAGTCCGCTGTTCCACCTCGGCGCGTTCATGGTGATCGCCGGGCATGTGGTGGGGCTCGCCGTGCCGAGTTCGTGGACCGAGGCGGTGGGGATCGGTGAGCACACGTACCACACCACCGCGGTCTGGGCGGGGTCGGTGGCGGGCGTCGCCATGGTGGCGGGCCTCGGCATGCTGTGCGCCCGCCGTCTGCTGACCCGCCGGATCCGGCTCCGTACCGACCGCAGCGACAAGCTGCTCTTCCCGCTGCTGTCGGCCACGGTCGTCCTCGGTATCACCGCGACCGCCGCCCACAACGTCTTCGGCGCCGGCTACGACTACCGCTCCACGGTCTCCGTGTGGTTCCGCGGCCTGTTCGTCCTGCAGCCCCGGCCCGAGGCCGTCGCGGAGGCGCCGCTGCTGTTCCAGCTGCACGCCCTCAGCGCCTGCCTGCTCTTCGCGGCCTGGCCGTTCACCCGGCTGGTGCACGTGTGGAGCGCGCCGATCGGCTATCTGGTCCGGCCGTACCTGGTCTACCGGCGG
>KL568600.1:19946-22091 GCA_000715605.1 Streptomyces speibonae
GCCCCGACGGCGGCGGGGCGCGCCCGGGCGGCCTCCGCGGCCCGGCGGGCCTCGTGAGCCACGCACCGGCGGCCACGGGGGGTGCGGACCGGCGCACCGGATGGCTGCTGCTCCTGACCGGGACGGTGGGCTGGTACGCCTCCTTCCGGCTCGCCGTGGACGACCGGCGGCTGCTCAGCGACCCCGACTACCGGCCGTCCTGCGACATCAGTCCCGTCGTCAGCTGCGGCGACGTGATGTCGAGCCCCCAGGGCAGCCTGTTCGGCTTCCCCAACATGCTGCTCGGACTGGCGGGTTTCGCCGCGGTGGCGACGCTGGGCGTCGCCGTGCTGGGCGGGGCGCGCCTGCCCCGGCGACTGTGGCTCGCGCTGAACGCCGGGGCGCTGGCGGGCGTGGTGTTCGTGCACTGGCTGATCGGCCAGTCGCTCTACGAGCTGAACACGCTCTGCCCGTACTGCGCGCTCGTCTGGGCCGTCACCATCGCGCTGTTCTGGTACGTGAGCCTGTACTGCGCGGGGCGGGGGTTCCTCCCCGTGCCCCGCGGTGTGTTGACGGTGGTCCAGGACACCCACTGGATGCTGCTCGCCGCCTGGTACGGGGTGATCGCGCTACTGGTCCTGACCCGCTTCTGGACGTACTGGAGCGGTCTGCTCTGACGGCCCGCGCCCGGCGGACGGCGTGCCGGATACGGTTCAACTCCCAGGTGCTTCCCGACCGACGGAGAAACCGTGCACAGCACTGCCCTGATCACCGGCGCGTCGTCCGGCCTCGGCGCGGAGTTCGCCGCGCAGCTGGCGGCCCGCGGACACGATGTGGTCCTTCTGGCGCGTTCCGAGGCCCGGCTCGCCGCCCTCGCCGAGCGCCTGACCGCCGAGCACGGGGTCAACGCCCATGTGCTCGTGCAGGACCTGGCCGAGCCGGACGCGGCCCGCCGCGTCGCCGAACGGCTCGACGACCTCGGCCTGACCGTCGGCTTACTGGTCAACAACGCGGGTTTCGGTACCTGCGGCCGCTTCGAGGAGATCTCCGCGGCCCGGGACCACGACCAGGTGATGGTCAACGTCGTCGCGCTGGTGGACCTCACCCACGCGCTGCTGCCCGGCATGCTGGAGCGCGGCCGGGGTTCCGTCGTCAACGTCGCCTCCAACGCGGCCTTCGCGCCCGCGCCGTACTTCGCCGTGTACGGGGCGAGCAAGGCGTTCGTGCTGAACTTCGGCCTCGCCCTGCGTCAGGAGTACCGCCGGCGCGGCATCCGCGTGCTCACGGTGTGCCCGGGCCCGGTCGAGACCGCGTTCTTCGACACCATCGGCACCCGCCGGGCGGCCGTCACCGGCGCCATGACCACCCCGGAGCGCGTCGTACGCGCCACGCTGCGCGCCCTCGAGCGCGACCGCGGCTACCTCGCCCCGGGCCTCGACAACGCCGTCCTCGCCCATCTGACGCCCCGGCGGCCCCGCACCCTGGTCACCGCCATCGCCGAACGGATCAGCCGCAAGGTCCTGGCCGACCCGGCCACCGGCTCGACGCGCCCGGACGACGGCGCATGAGCCCCGCCCCCCAGCCGTCCCCGCGCAGAGGAGCACACGCGTGACAGAACCGACGTCCTTCCTGCTCTCACGCCTGCACGCGGCCGGCCTGCGTGACGTCGCCGCGGTGGAACCGGCCACCGGAGGACTCGCCGCGACCGCGGGGGTGGCTCGCAGAGGCGACGGCACGTCGGTGTTCGCCAAGGCCTTCGGCGATCCGCCGTCGGACGACGCCTTCGCCACGGAGGCCGAAGGGCTCACCGTGCTGCGCCAGGCGGGCGGCGTCGCCACGCCCGACGTCGTCCTCGCGGAGCGCGACCTGCTCGTGCTGTCCCTGCTGGAGCACCGGCCGCGCACCGAGGCCTTCTGGGAACGGTGCGCGCATGTGCTCGCGCGTCTGCACACCGGCACCCGTCACCCGCGTTTCGGATGGCACCGGGACAACTGGCTGGGGCGCCTTCCGCAGATCAACACCTGGAACGACGACGGGTTCGAGTTCTTCGCCCGGCACCGGCTGCTGCGGTGGCTGGACGAGCCCCGCGTCCAGGAGGCGCTGGAGCCCGCGGACCGGGCGGCGCTGGAGCGGCTGTGCGACCGGCTGCCCGAGCTGCTGCCGGTC
>KL568600.1:22274-27392 GCA_000715605.1 Streptomyces speibonae
CTGCCGGTCCGGCCCGCCTGCCTGACCCACGGCGACCTGTGGGCGTCCAACGTCATGGCCACCGCCGACGGACGGCCCGCTCTCATCGACCCTGCCGTGTCGTACACGTGGGCCGAGGTCGACCTGGCCCACCTGTGGACCACGGCACCGCCGCCCGAGGCGCACCGGCTGTTCGACCTGTACGCCGAGCTGACCGGCCTCGACCGCGACTGGCGGGAGCGGATGCCGGTCCTCCAGCTGCGCCAGCACCTGGCGGTGATCGCCCAGTTCGACCCGGACTGGGGCGCCGCCGATCTCGTCCGCGCCACGCTCGCACCGTTCCGCCGGCGCCCGGGCCCCGGACGGGCCGGCGGCCCGCCCGGCGTGCCCCGGCCCGGTGCGGCGGGGAGTCAGTGCTCGCAGAGGGAGAACTCCCGTTCGTAGAGCTGCTCGTTGTGTTCGTCGACGAAGAACTTGCGTTCCCGCATGAGCTCTTCGCGATAGGCCTTGGCCTGCTCCAGCGTCATGGTCGAGGTCTCCGCCCAGGGCTGCTGCGGCGGCACGTCGGAGGTGGAGACGATGTTCCCCGACGGGTCGACCAGGAAGAACACGAGAATCTTGCGGTGTCCCGGGCGGGTGGGGTCCTGGAGGCGGAACGAGTCGACGCGGTGCTGCAGGATGTTGGGGAACGCCAGGCAGCGGCCGGCCGGGGTCGCCGCCGCGCCCAGGTACTGGTTCAGCGCGTCCTCGTTCTCCAGGCCGTAGACCTCACGGAGCCCGTTGTCGTCGTTCTGCTCGTACTCCGGGTCGTCGAGCGCCACGCGGAAACCGAGCCGGCTCCCGGTGATGTTCTCGCTGTCCCAGTAGTAGATGCCGGTCGAGACGATCCGCTCGTTCAGCATCCCCTCGACATGCCAGGAACCGCCGGGGTATTCGGGCTTGTCCGGGGTGAGCCGGATGGTGGCGAGCTTGACGATGACCTGCAGTCCGCGGCCGCGCAGGTCGACCCGGGCGGACGGGCCGGGCGGCTCCGGAGGGGTGAACTCCGGGGCGTCCGGGACGACGGGGCGGCGGTTCTCCCACCAGTCGTCCTGGGCCTCTTCCCAGGCCCGCAGGGCCTCGTCGTAGGCCTCGTCGTCGCTGAAGGCGTCCCTGTCCGGGTGCTCGGGCTCCGAGTCGTACCATCCGTAGGGATCGGCCTCGATGCGCGGCGGCCGCGGATGGCGCAGATCGGTGAGCACGTTCTCCAGCAGCGGGCGGAAGCGCGCGAACACCTCCGGCAGGACGCCGGCCAGGTCGCGGTGTCTCTCGGGGTGCACGTTGTTGACGTACGAACGGAAAGTGACACCCCCGTCGGCGCTGACGTCCACATCCGTGGGCAGCCACTGGAACCGCTCGGAGAACTCGTACTTCGCGTACTGGTCCGCCGGGTTCCGCCAAGCCCGCTCGGGCGCGCCGCTGACGTCCCGCACCAGGCAGAACAGCGACGGGTGCACCAGGTCCAGCACCTGGCCGTCGGATCCGGGGTGCCAGTCCCGCTCCTCCTCGGGGACCTCTTCGAGGACCCGGACCGCCGCACGCAGCCGGTCCCGGAGCGCGTCGTCGATCAGCGTGTCCGACTGCCACACCCCGTCGACGGCGGACACCTCGGCGCCGGTCCGTGCGTCCCGCAGCGCGGCGTAGTGCCCCAGTTCGGCGAGCACATGGCGGACCTGCGCCTCGGTGAGTCCCTGGGCACGCGCTTCCCGCGTCCACCTGGCGACGATCTCGGCATCGTTCATCTTCTCGGACCATCCGGGCTTCGCCCGGATGTGCGCGCTGCACCGCATCATCTCCAGTTCCCGCAGCGTCCGGGGTGTCGCGAACGGTGTGGAACGGGCAGCTTGGAAGGGCAGCGGGAACGCGGACATGCCGGTCAACTTTCGTGATCCTCCCGGTCGGTGGACAGTGGCGGGAAGGATACGCGAGCGGACTGACGCGGCAGCATGACGTGCGGTGGTTCCCGGGACCGGGGACCGGGTCCCACAGATTGTCGTAGGGCGACGGCTCAGCGCTCCAGCGGACGGACAACGCAGCCGGCGCGGGTACGGGCTCGTCCGTCCGCATGGATCGCTGACCGCGACGGTTAGGGCAGAACCACCGCGCCCCGCCGCAGACGCGCCCGGGCAGCGGCATGGAAGTCCACGAGCTGCGGAAAGTCCCCAGCTCGTGGCCATCGGTCAAGCGCCGGGTTCTGCGGCTGTTGAACAGCCCCGGACGTGGTCTGGTGGCCGTCCGCCCCGACGGGCACGTCGGCTTCAGCTGCGGGGCCGCCGACCCCGCCGGTCTGACCGGCCGGCTCTCCCTGCTCGACGCGGCGCCGTACCCACCCGGCCGGCCATGAACGCCTCTCGCCGACCACGGCACCTTCATCCCCATGCCGGCCATGTGACTCGGAATGCCCCAACGGCCCCACCGAAGGACACCCGTCCCCGCTACGGGCCGAGCCTTCTGCTGCGCGCCCACCGTAGCGGCCCGTGGACCACCGCGCTCACCGCGCGCCGGTCCACGGGCCACCAGGACCGGCCTTCTGGACGACCTCCCTCTGCCACTCGTGCATGCCGGGGCCACGCGTTCCGGTTCTGTGCACCGCTCGGCACATGCGCCCTCCAGCCGCTTCACAGACGCTGGGAGCAGGAGAACGATGACCACGCACCACAGCTCGTGACCGTCACCGGATTTGCACGTGACCGGTCGCCATGAGCACACACTTCACCACACCGGCCATGCCGCCGGGCCTCCCGGACCTCGATGGGCGACCCGGCCCGGCTGACGGCGGAGCTGGACGCACCGCAGCACACCGGGCCGGGGACGAACGTGGTCATCTGTCGTGGGGCCGACAGGCCCTTGGAAAGGTTCGGCCGGCCCGTGGTGTCCCGCCGCGGGCGGGCCCACGCTGTACATGAGGAACCCGTGGCGCCGTGAGACGCGGCGCGGCGGGAGGAGAGAGGAGACAGCGATGACTTCCGCGACAACTCTGGCCGCTTCCCTCCCCGCCGGACATCGTGAACGACTGATGCGGTACGCCCGCGAGGTCTCCTTCGACGTGAGCGTCCGCCTGTTCGTGGAGGGACACCGAGCCGACCGCTTCTGGATCATCCGGACCGGTACCGTCGCCCTCGACCTGCACGTCCCCGGGCGGCGCCCCGCCGTGATCGAAACACTGGGCCACGGCGAACTGGTCGGCTGGTCCTGGCACTTCCCGCCCTACGTATGGCACCTGGGCGCCGTGACCACGACCCCGGTACGGGCGTGGGAGTTCGACGCCGAAGCGGTGCGGGCGCTGTGCGACGAGGATGCCGAGTTCGGCCGGGCGATCGCCGTGTGGATCGGCCGCGTGGTCGCCCACCGGCTCCACGAAACCCGCGTCCGGCTGCTGGACCTGTACGCCCCCTACGGCAGTGGGAACACCTGATGACCGAGTCGACCGAGGGCAGGCCCGGCAACGGCAGCCCGCACACCGTGAGCGATGTGATGACACACACCGTCGTGGCCGTCGGCCGTGACGCCCCGTTCAAGCAGATCGTCAAGCTCCTCCATCAGTGGAAGGTGAGCGCCCTGCCCGTGCTGGAGGGCGAGGGCCGTGTCGTCGGCCTGGTCTCCGAGGCGGAGCTGCTCCCCAAGGAGGAGTTCCACGACAGCGACCCCGACCGGTTCACCCAGCTGAGCCGCCTGCCCGACCTGGCCAAGGCGGGGGCGCTCACCGCCGGAGAGCTGATGAGCACCCCGGTCGTCACCGTCCACGCCGAAGCCACCGTCGCGCAGGCCGCCCGCATCATGGCCCAGCGCAAGGTGAAGCGGCTTCCCGTCGTCGACGACAAAGGGCTGCTCGTGGGTGTCGTCAGCCGGGTCGACCTGTTGAAGGTCTTCCTGCGAACGGACGAGGAACTCGCCGACGAGGTCCGCCGACAAGTCGTGGAGCCCCTCTTCCCCGCCCGGCGAAACGTCGTACGGGTGGAGGTTGCCGAGGGAGTGGTCACCGTCACCGGCCGCATCACGGACACCTCGCTGGTTCCCGTCGCCGCCCGTGCGGTGCGCGCGGTCGAGGGCGTCGTCGACGTTGAGTTCCGACTCGTGTCCTGACTGGGACAGGGGTCACTGCCTCCGCAGATCGTCCAGGAAATCCGGGTCGAGGGCCGGGCGGCGGTGCGGTCCCGACACCTCACAGTGCACGTCCACGACTCCTTCCACGGACCGGACCAGTCGCACCGCGAGCGGGACGAGGGAGGTGTCCGGGACATGGCCGGTCAGGGTGGCCACCCCGTCGCGCACGTCGACCCGGACGGACTCCAAGGAGACCGGGAACCGGCAGCCGATCACATCGCGCCGGATCTCCTCGGCCATGTCGTCATCGTCCCGCAGGAACACCTTGAGCAGGTCGGAGCGGCTGACGATGCCTTTCAGCACTCCGGCGCCGTCGACCACGGGCAGACGCTTGACGCGGTGCCGGGCCATGATCGCGCGGCACGGGCGAGCGGGTCGCCGGCGTGGACGGTGACGGCCGGTGCGGTCATCAGCTCCGTCGCGGTCACCGCGGCGGCCTTGTCCGGTCCGGGACGGTGCAGCTGCGCGGCCGGCGGCAGGTCGCTGTCGCGGACCTCCTCCTTGTGCAGCAGGTCGGCCTCGGAGACCACACCGATCACCCTTCCCTCACCGTCGAGTACGGGAAGGGCACTGACATCCCACTGCCGCATGGTCCTGGCGATGTCCTTGAACGCCGCCCCGCCCGCCAGGGCCGCGACGGTGCGGGTCATGACGTCGTGCACTGTTTTCGGGGAGCCGTACATGGTGTCCTCCCGTGCTTCGCGTACCGTCGAGCGGACACTTCCAGGTTCGGTCACCGGCGCGCCGCACGCTTGGGCCTGAGGGCCTCCGCCCGACGCCATGAGGCCCTTGCCGGACCGGCGTTTCCATCCGGTCAGCCCCTACGCCATTCATGCGTGGCCCGCACCGCGTGCAGCATGCGTGCCGAGCGGTCGTCGCCAGGCAGCGCGACGGCCTCCCGGCGAACGGCACGTGCCCGGAGGGCGGGCCGCCCCCCCCGGGCACGAGACGCAGAGCGGCCGTGTGCAGTACGCACTACGGCTTCCCCGGCGGCCC
>KL568600.1:27606-28516 GCA_000715605.1 Streptomyces speibonae
GGCTTCCCCGGCGGCCCAGCCGGCGGCGCGGCGCGGCTTTCGCCGGAGCCGCCCAGGCCGACAGTGGCGAGGGGGGACACAGACCCCCTGTCCGAACGTGGTTCCACTCTCGTATCCCACGGGGAGGCCCGAAAAGGCGCCGCCGGTCCCTGTCCGCCGCCGTTCGGCCCTTCACGTTGCCCGAGGGGCCGACCGTCCCCTCGGGCAGGGACCTGCGGCCCTGTACCCGAACGGGCGGGAAGCGGTGTCATGGAAATGGACCGAGGGTCGTATACGGCACGGGGAAGCGGAGCGAGACCGCGCACCGTGCGATGAGGGCCCGCAAGAAGCGGGCAGGGCCCTCGGCCCGCCAGGACCGATGGCGGTCGCCGCCGGTCGACCGGCCGTCCTTCTCCGCTGCGAGCGCCCCACGTCGGGAGAACGCGCTCCCCGCGGTGCCTCATGGACCTCCACGGTGTGTTGTGCCGGTGCCGCTACGGGAGCCGGGCCGTCACGTACTCGGTGAGATCCATGAGCCGGTTGGTGCAGCCTCGGCCCGCACCGCTTCAGTGGCCTTCGTGCTTCAGCCGGTCCTTCGCCTCCGTGGCGATCACGGCTGCCTGGATGCGGCGTTCCACACCGAGCTTGGCCAGCAGCCGGGAGATGTGGTTCTTCACCGTCTTCTCGGCGAGGTAGAGCCGCTGGCCGATCTGGCGGTTGGTGAGTCCCTCACCGATCAGGGTCAGGATCTCCTGTTCCCGTCCGGTCAGCCCCGGGAAGGCCTCCGGCTCGGGTTCCGGCTGCTGTCCCTGCCGCAGGCGGGCCATCACGCGGGCCGTGGCGCTCGGGTCGAGCAGCGACTGTCCGCGGGCCACCGTACGCACGGCGGACACCAGGTCCGAGCCCCGGATCTGTTTCAGCACGTACCCGG
>KL568600.1:28787-28949 GCA_000715605.1 Streptomyces speibonae
AGCAGGGCCTCCTCGTCGTCGAACGAGGTCAGCATGAGACAGGCCAGGTCGGGCATGCCCGAGCGCAGTTCCCGGCATACGCTCACACCGTCTCCGTCGGGGAGCCGTACATCGAGCACGGCCACCTGCGGGCGCAGGGCGGGGACGCGGACCAGAGCCTGT
>KL568600.1:29248-29941 GCA_000715605.1 Streptomyces speibonae
ACCACCTCGTGGTCGTCCAGCAGGAAGACCCGGATCGGGCCGCCGGTCCCGTGCTGCTCGCCGTCCACCATGTGATGCTCCTCGTCCGCGCTGTCCTCATTCGCTGCCTGTCCACCGCAGATCTTCTGTCATTCCGGGCCGAAGGGCCAGGGCCGCCGGGTCCGCTCTCCCGACGTCGTGCTCCACACGCCCCGGTGGTTGGGCCGATGGGCCTTACCTCGCAGGACGTACAGCACCTGCCGCCGCGCCGCCCGGCGGCCGACGCTGGTGATGCCCAGTACAGACGGCGCACGGAGGGTGAGGAGCATCCGATGCAAGCAGCAGCCGTCCGGTCCTTCGGCGAGCCGCTGGTGCTCGAGGACCGTCCGGACCCCGAGCCCGGCCCCGGCCAGGTCCGTGTCCGACTGAAGGCGTCCGGCCTGTGCCACACCGATATCCACGCCGCGCACGGTGACTGGCCGGTCAAGCCCAGCCCACCGTTCGTGCCCGGTCACGAGGGCGTCGGCAGCGTCGAGTCGCTCGGGGACGGAGTGACCGGTCTCGGTCATCCGGCCGTGCAGTATGCAAAGATCGCCGGAGCCACCGTCGCCGCGATCGACGTCACCGACGACAAGCTCGCACTCGCCCGCGAACTGGGCGCCATCGACGCGCGCGAGGCGGGCCCCGCCGAGGTACTCCTGTCTCTTATACACA
>KL568600.1:30164-30752 GCA_000715605.1 Streptomyces speibonae
GCCGGCCGCGCACCCACAGGCGTTCGCCGCAGTCCACGACGCCCTGCGGCGCGGCGGCAAGCTGGCCGTGGTCGCTCTGCCGGCCGACGGCACGATCCAGGTGCCGATCGGCCGCACCGTGCTGAACGGCACCTGCATCATCGGTTCGATCGTGGGCACCCGCCAGGATCCGCGCGAGGTGTTCCAGCTGCACGCCGCCGGGCGTACCGGGGTGATCTACGAGACAGGGCCCCTGCACACCGTCAACGAGTCCATCGCCGAGGTCCTGAACGGGCAGATCAAGGCCAGCACCGTCCTCGAGATGTGACCGACAACGCAGCGGAAGGAAACACGGCCATGGTCCGTTACGTGTACGCGTTCACCGAGGGCGGCCGGGACATGGCCGGCCTGCTCGGCGGCAAGGGCGCCAACCTGGCCGAGATGACCCGCCTGGGCCTGCCGGTGCCACCGGGCTTCACCGTCACCACCGAGGCATGCCGGGCCTTCCTCACCACCGGAGGCGAGCCGCCCGGCCTGGCTCGCGAAATCTCCGATCATCTGGCCTGGCTGGAGGAGGCCGCGGGGCGGCGCCTGGGGCAGCCGGACGAC
>KL568600.1:31006-31939 GCA_000715605.1 Streptomyces speibonae
AGACGATCCTCGACATCGGCCTCAACGACGACTCGGTGCGAGGCCTGGCGAAGTCCTCCGGCAACGAGCGCTTCGCCTGGGACTCCTACCGTCGACTGCTACAGATGTTCGGAAGCACCGTCATGGGCGTCGACGGCACCCTGTTCGAGGAGGCCATGGCAAGCCTCAAGCAGGCCCGCGGCGCGGCCGACGACCTGGGTCTGGACGCAGCCGATCTGGCCGGGCTGGTCGAGACCTTCAAGGAGCTGATCCGCCAGGAGACCGGCGAGGCCTTTCCGCAGTCACCGGCCGAGCAGCTGCAGCGCGCGGTGCTGGCCGTCTTCCAGTCGTGGAACGCCGAGCGCGCACGGCTGTACCGCCGACGTGAGCACATCCCGGACGGCCTCGGCACCGCGGTCAACGTGCAGACCATGGTGTTCGGCAATCTCGGCGCCGACTCCGGCAGCGGCGTCGCCTTCACCCGCGACCCGGCCACCGGCCGGAGCGGTGTGTACGGCGACTACCTGGCCAACGCGCAGGGCGAGGACGTCGTCGCCGGCATCCGCAACACACTGCCGCTGGACGAGCTCGGCCGGCTGAACCCCGAGGCCTTCGGTCAACTGAGTGACCACATGGCGACGTTGGAAGCCCACTACCGCGACCTGTGCGACATCGAGTTCACCATCGAGCGCGGCCGCCTGTGGATGCTGCAGACCCGGGTCGGCAAACGCACCGCCGAGGCCGCCTTCACCATCGCCGCCGAGTTGGCCGACGAGGGGCTCATCACCGCCGACGAAGGGCTGGCCCGAGTCGGCGGGGACGGGCTGGCCCGGCTGATGTTCCCCCGGTTCGACACCTCCGCCGTCGGTGACCCGCTCGCGCGCGGCATCCCCGCCTCCCCCGGAGCCGCCGTGGGCGCCGCGGTGTTCGACTCGGCCGAGGCGGCCCGGCGGG
>KL568600.1:32136-32724 GCA_000715605.1 Streptomyces speibonae
CCGGAGAGGAGGTGGTCCTCGTGCGCGAGGAAACCAACCCGGACGACCTTCCCGGCATGGTCGCCGCCAAGGCCGTGCTCACCAGCCGCGGCGGCAAGACCAGTCATGCGGCCGTGGTGGCCCGCGGCATGGGCAAGGTGTGCGTGTGCGGCGCCGGGCTGATCACCGTCGACCTGCGGCGACGACGCTTCACGGCGGGCGGCACCGCCGTGGAAGAAGGCACGGTCATCTCCGTGGACGGCACGGAAGGAGCCGTGTATCCCGGCGCGGCACCGCTGATCGACTCGGCCGTCATGCGGTACTTCGAGACCGGCGAACACGGGGACGCGCTGGTGGACGCCGTGGCCCGGGCCATGGAGCACGCCGACCGGGTGCGCCGGCTGGGAGTCAGGGCGAACGCCGACACTCCCGAGGATGCCGCCCGGGCCCGCCGGTTCGGGGCAGAGGGCATCGGCCTGTGCCGTACGGAGCACATGTTCCTCGGCGACCGGCGGCAGCTGGTCGAGGCGATGATCCTCGCCCGCACCGACGCGGAGCGGGAACGTGCCCTGGACGCACTGCTGCCCCTGTCTCTTATACACATCTCTG
>KL568600.1:32915-36110 GCA_000715605.1 Streptomyces speibonae
CTGCCGCTGCAACGGCAGGATTTCGCAGGGATTCTGGAGCCGATGGACGGCCTGCCGGTCACCATCCGTCTCCTCGACCCGCCGCTGCACGAGTTCCTGCCCGACCGCACCGAACTCGCCGTGCGTCTGGCCGCCGCCGAGGCACACGGCAGCCCGCCCAGCGAGCACGACGCCGAACTGCTCGACGCCGTCAACCGCATGCACGAGGAGAACCCGATGCTGGGCCTGCGCGGTGTACGCCTCGGCCTGGTGGCGCCGGGGCTGGTGGCCATGCAGGTGCGGGCGATCGCCGAAGCGGTTGTGGAGCGCAGGCGGGCCGGCGGAGACCCGCGGGCGGAGATCATGGTGCCCCTGATCGACACCGTCGAGGAGCTGCGCCTGGTGCGCCAGGAGGCCGAGCAGGTACTGGCCGACGTCTCCACCGAGTCCGGGGTGCCCGTCGACTGCCCGATCGGAACGATGATCGAGCTGCCCAGGGCCGCGCTCACTGCCGGCCGTATCGCGCAGGAGGCGCAGTTCTTCTCCTTCGGCACCAACGACCTGACCCAGACCACGTGGGGTTTCTCCCGCGACGATGTCGAGGCGGCGTTCTTCTCCGCCTACCTCGACAAGGGCATCTTCAAGGTGTCCCCGTTCGAGACGATCGACCGCGAGGGCGTGGGGCGCCTGGTGGAGATCGCGGTCTCCGAGGGCCGCGCCGCCCGGCCCGGCCTCAAGATCGGCGTCTGTGGCGAACACGGCGGCGATCCTGAGTCGGTGCGCTTCTTCCACGCCGCCGGGCTCGACTACGTCTCCTGCTCTCCCTTCCGCGTCCCGGTCGCCCGCCTCGAGGCGGGGCGGGCAGCACTCTCCGGGACGGAGGTCGGCGACACCAGGTGAGTGGGAAGGGCGCAGCCTCGCGCCGGCATCGCGGGGCGGTGGGCACGGCAGCGGGAGGAGGCAGGCGAGATGACCCGCTCCGTCGGCGAGGTGACGACCAGCGAGGGGGTCGTCACCGGCCCGGACACCTCGTTCGAGGAGCGGGCCGGGCTGCTGGACCCGGAACCGCGTCAGCGGTGTACGGGTGGTGGATCACGACGACAGGGCCGTGCGGGGTCTCCGAGGCCGACCTGACCCACCACCGGGCAGACCGGCCCGGCCGTGGAGCGTCTGGGCGACGCCGTGGGCATCGAGGCCCTCGTTCCGGGCCCTCGGCGTCGACCAGTGCTCCTTCCTCGACGCCCTGCCCCGGCAGGCCCTCAACGCCTACGAGGACCAATGCGCACACGCAACCGCGGATGCCGACGCTGGACGACATGCAGGAGATCATGCGGAACGCCTGCTTCGGACCCGTCGAACGGTAGGTCCGGACGGCGGTGTCGTGCTCCGGCCGGACGCGCGGGGCACCTCACCGGGACGGCGGGCGCACGGCGAGAACGGCGAGGTCGTCGTGTCCGTCACTGGGGTGCCGGTCGGACAGCAGGCGGCACAGGTCGTCGAGTGGCAGGGCGCTGTGCGCGCAGGCCAGGTCGGCGAGCTCCGCCAGGCATGCGTCCAGGGGCCGCCGGGGATGCTCGACCAGGCCGTCGGTGAACATCAGGACCGTGTCGCCGGCCGCCAGCCGATGCGTGTGGTCGGGACGGGGCCGTGCCTCGTCCACGCCGAGAGGTACACCGGGTTCGGCCTCCAGGTAATCCGCGTGCCCGTCGGCCGTCACGACGAGGGGCGGCAGATGGCCTGCGGTCGACCAGAGCAGATGCCAGCCCTCCCCGTCCCGCTCGATGCGGGCCAGACAGGCGGTGGTGACCTGCGCCTCCGTGATGGCGTTCAAGGTGTGGTCGAGCCGGTGCAGGACCAAGCTGGGCGGTGTACGACGGTCGTACAGCAGGGCGCGCAGCATGTTGCGGATCTGCGCCATGGCCGCCGCCGCGGTCAGATCGTGTCCGACCACGTCGCCGATGATGGCCGCGCAGCTCTCGTCCGGCAGCAGCAGGGCGTCGTACCAGTCGCCCCCGAGATGGTGGCCGGGCGCGGTGGCCGGCCGGTAGACGGCGGCGGCGCCGAAGGGCGCCAACTCGGGCAGGGTGGGCAGCAGCAGCCGCTGGAAGTGCTCGGCGGAGGAACGCGTCTGCTCGAAGAGGCGGGCGTTCTCGATCGCGATGCCGGCCGCACCGGCGAGCGCGGTCACCACGGCCTCGTCGTGGCCGTCGAACGGTTCGCCGTCGCGCCGGTCGCACAGGTAGAGGTTGCCGTAGATCCGCCCGCGCACACTGATGGCGACCCCCAGCAGTCCGCGCATCGGAGGGTGGCCCGGCGGGAAACCGACCGAGTCGGGGTGGCGGGTCAGGTCCCGCACGCGCAGGGGCTCGGGATGGTGGATGAGGTGGCCGAGCAGACCCCGGCCGTGCGGGAACTCGGAGCCCGCCAGATCCTGGTATTCCTGCTCGCTCAGACCGAGGGGAATGAACTCCTCGAGCGCGGATCCGTCATCGTTCAGCACGCCCAGAGCGCCGTAGCGGGCGTCGACCAGTTCCATGGCCGTACTGACGATACGCCGCAGCACGACGGGCAGTTCCAGTTCGCGGCTGACCGCGAGGACGGCGTTGAGCAAGCGCTCCATCCGCCGCTGTGACCGGGCTGGATCGTCGTCCGGGTCCACCACGGCGTCCTACGCCCCTTCTGTCGTGCGGCCGGGTCCTGCGCGGTGTCGCAGTCGCACCCCTCGGCAAGCGGGTGTCGCGCCCCTCGTACCATCGTGCCCCGTCCGCCGGGAACCCGCACGCCCTGCGGGGCCCGGCTCCGGGCCCCGCAGGTGGCCGGTGACCTCACAGCGCCCGCAGGCCGTGCTCCCCGAAATGCGCGCACCGCTCGGCCAGGTCGGGGGCCGGGGTGGGGTTGTCGCGCAGGGGAAGGGGGGGATGTCCAGCGCGTCGTGCTCGCGGTGCCGGGACGGAGTCCTGTCGGCGTACGCCGGGTCCGCCATCGGTCCCGGGTTGCCGGGAGTCGGGCCGGGTCGGCGCGTTGGTGCGGCACGGTCGAGGGGGCACCCCCGCCCTTGAGCGGAGGTGCCCCGGTGCGATGTCCTGCGGCCCGTCAGAGGAGCCAGCGGTTCCGGCTGACGAAGGGCAGCCGCGCCCACATCCGGCCGAGTCCCCAGGTGGCGCCGGCGCCGGCGGTGGCAAGGGCGATGAGGACGACGGCGTAGATCAGGTGGTA
>KL568600.1:36291-38066 GCA_000715605.1 Streptomyces speibonae
TGGCCGGCGGCCATTCCGCGATCCACATGAGCGCCATCATCAGCGTGCCGGCAACCGCGGCGAGCCGCAGGCCGATACCCGCGAGCAGGGCGAGGCCGACGCCGAACAGGCCGAGCATGAACAGCCAGTCGGCCCATGCGGCACCGGCCCAGTCGTGGAACGTGGACTCCATCGGTCCGACGGCGACACCGCTGAGAAAGCCCATGGTCGGCGATCCGCCGTCGATCCAGCCCTTTCCCGACGGGGTCGCGTAGCCGAAGCCGAACGTCTTGTCCAGGAACGCCCAGAGAAAGACGAACCCGGTGAGGAGACGGAGGCCGGCGAACACGTGCGCGCTGGTCGCGGTAGTCGCAGCGGTCGCCGAGTCGGCGGACTCGGGAGCCGTCCCGGTCCGGTGGACGGACGGGAAACGGAGTCCCGGACGCCGGTGCGGGTGATCGTGAACTGCCATGATGCTCATCCCTTCCCAGGGGTGCCGCTGTATCTGAGGGACTCTCGTTGCCCCTTCAATGTCTCGCGCCGGCAACGCCCGTCAGAGAGGCTGCAAGACCCAGACAGGGGGGACGAACGTCCCCTCGTGCCAGGGCGGTTCGGCGTCCGCGGGCGTGCCTCGCCGGCACCATTGCGCGACCTGATGGCCCATCGCACGGCGGGAGTTGTTCAGGACGAAAGGGAAGTGCGTCACACCCGCCAGAGGTTCCGGTGCCGGACGCATCAGGACCACGGCGGACGGTCGGGCCCGCGCCGGGCCGGCGTCAACTCGTCGGCGACCCGAGCCGCCCACGTCTCGATCGCGGGGACGTCGCGGACGTCACCGCCCTTTCCGTCGCGGAGGATCATCCGAGCGGCCCTCCCTTCGCACCCTCCTCCGGGCAGTCGCCGCACGCAGTCTGTCGGCGACGGCGACGGCAGTCTCCGCCGCGTCGTACTCGGCGAGACCGATCACCTGGCCCTTGGCCTCGGCCACCGGCGCCCGGTACCAGGGCCGGGCGGGAGCGCAGACGCGGTCGGTCGCCGGCCGCACGGAGCGCCGGCCGACGGCGAAGAACCGTAGCCGCAGGTTCGCCGGGGACGTCTCCACGGGCAACCGATCGCTGCGACCTCGCTCCGCGGGGGCTGCTCCCGCGTGGGTCACTTCGGGCATCCGACCGGGCCGTGGCCCGAGGGTCGTTCCGGGGCTGGGAGGGGGCCCTGTCGGCCCAGGCTCGTACCGGGCCCTGCGGTCAGGCCTCGCCATCGGTGTGCTGCGGGACGACGACGACCGGGCAGGCCGAGTGGTGCAGCAGTCCGTGAGCGACCCGGCCGAGCTGGAGGCCGAGGTGTCCCTCCCTGCGCCGGGCCCCGACGACCAGCAGATCCGCCTGGTGCGAGGCGTCCAGGAGCACGCGACGGGCGTGGCCTTCGACGGTGCGCCGGCGGACCTCGATGTCCTCGGGGACGTCATGCAGCGCGGTCTCCAGTATCTCGGCCGCCCGCTCCTCATACACACGCTCGGGCCGTCCCGCGAGCAGGGGATGGTCGACGGTTTCGTGCACGGGGCACCGCCAGGCGCGCACGGCCTCCAGGATCACCCGACGTCGCCGCGCCTCGTCGGCGGCGAAGCGCACGGCCGCCGACGCCTTCGGGTCCTCGCCGACTCCCACCACGATCCGCCCGTGCACAGGCGGCGTCGCCTGGTTGTCGTGGCTGCCGCGCAGCACGACCACCGGACAGTCGGCATGAGCGGCGACGGCCAGACTGACGGAGCCGAGCAGCAGCTCGGCGACGCCGCTGCG
>KL568600.1:38234-38948 GCA_000715605.1 Streptomyces speibonae
ATGTGTATAAGAGACAGCTCGCGGCCCTCGCGCACCAGGGCGTACTCCGGCTCCTCGGGCACGACGTCGGTGGTCACCCAGAGGTCGGGATGCCGGGTACGGGCGCGCCCGGCGGCGGCGTCGACGACGTCCCGGGGCGACGGAAGCGCCGTCGGCCGGCCGACGCCCGGAGCGACGGCTTCGCCCTCGTACCGGTCCCACAGACAGGCGTACACCAGCCGCAGCGGGACTCCGCGCAGCACCGCCTGGTCGGCTGCCCAGTCGACGGCGCGCAGGCTCGGCTCGGAGCCGTCCACGCCCACGACGAGGGGCTCACCGTCCTTTCGTCCGGCCTTGGCGTCCATGGTTGCCTCCCTGGGTCGGGTGCGTTCAATCGTGCGCGACGACGGCGACAGGGGCAGCGGCGTGGTGCATCACCGCGTGCGTGACGGGCCCGATGCGGGCGCCGAACGGGCTGCGCCGGATCCGGCGGCCGACGACGACCAGCGATGCCTCACGGGCGGCGTCGATGACACGGTTGGCGGCACTGCCGGAGCGGGATTCCTCGATGACCTCGACGTGCGGGTACTTCTCCCGCCAGGGGCGCAGGACCTTCGCCAGGGCGGCGGCCTCCTGTTCCTCCAGTTCGCTACCCAGCTCTGGGTCGGCCGGCAGGGCGTAGGCGTAGTACGCCGGCAGACTCCAGCCGTGGACCGCCTTCAGCGCGGTGCCGCG
>KL568600.1:39170-40164 GCA_000715605.1 Streptomyces speibonae
AGATGTGTATAAGAGACAGAGTGGGCGGTGTCGAGTCCGAGCACGACGGGCGGATACGGGCCGGCGGCCGGCGGTGTGCCGGAGGACTCCTTCTCGTTCTCGCCTGCCGCCCGTGCGGCGCGCACGAGGACGACGGGTGTCCTGATGTGGGCGATCACCGGCATGCCCACGGACCCGACGAGGAACCCTCTGAACCCGCTCAGTCCACGCGAGCCGAGGACCAGCAACTCGGTGTCCTTCGCCACCTCCGGCAGCACCTCCCACGGGCGTCCGGGGACGGGCTCCAGGATCACATCCAGGCCGGGGTGGCGGGGTCGGATCTTCGCAGCCGCCTCACGGGGGATCCGCTCGCTCCAGTGCTTCTGCTTCGCGGGTGCCAGATGCACTGATTCCGCCACGGGCTCGGGGACGGGCTCCCAGACGTGTACCAGCCGCAACTGCGAACCGCGCAGTTCCGCCTCTTCGGCCGCCCACTCGGCGGCAGCACGGCTCTCGATCGAACCGTCGAGGCCCACAGTGACGGTGCGGGACATGACGTCCACCTCCTGAATCGGATGTCTGATACCAGGATGACGGCGGGGCCACGTCACGGTGCAGCGACCGCAGGTCCCCGGTGTGGGGCCGATGGACCCTGCGACGGTGGTACGACGGCTCGGCTCGATTCCCGCGGTCGCGGGTTGCGGTCCCGTTCCGCGCGGCTCCGAGTGGACGCTCGGCAGCTCCGGCGCGGGCAGTGGTGAGGCGGGTCGCCGCCCTCCGCGTCATCCGCATACAACGGGGCGCCTGTTCGGGTAGGTCGTGCACAGACGCGTCCGTGGCGTCGGCGCAGCGTCGAGGTCCGTCGGTCCCTCGAAGACGCCGCAGCACTGGGCTGGGCTTCGGCTTCGTGGCTGTCGGCGGGGGCGGGTCCTGGGGAGGGATTGGGGGCGGGTCCTCCCCAGGACACGCGTGAGGTCAGCGGCGTACCTTCGCGGTGCCGTCCCTGTCTCTTATA
>KL568600.1:40371-41485 GCA_000715605.1 Streptomyces speibonae
CAGAGATGTGTATAAGAGACAGGACGTGCTCCGCCGGCGGGTGCCGCTCCTCCTCCCGCCCGGGTCGGGTGCGCAGCAGGACGGCGAGGGCGGCGGCCGCGACCGCGGCCAGGCCGAGCAGCAGGGTGCGGTCGGGGATCGCGCCCGCCCACCGGGACAGCCGTTCCTCCCAAGCGAACTCCGCGTCCACTCCCATCAGGGACGGCAGGGCGGAGGTGCCGTCGAACGCCAGGAAGAGGACACCGAGCAGGATGAACATCGTGCCGCCGGCCAGTGAGGTGGTGTGCAGCGGTACCTTCCCGAGGTGGATCACCCTGCCGCGCAGCCACTGCCGGCGTCCGAGGTCGTAACGGTCCCACAGGGCGGCGAGGACGAACATCGGTACCGCCATGCCCAGGGCGTAGACGGCCAGCAGCGCGCCGCCCCGCCAGGGGTTGCCGCCCATGGCCGCGACGGTCAGGACGGCGCCGAGGATCGGCCCCGCGCAGAAGACCGCCAGGCCGTAGACCGAGCTCAGCGCCAGCACGGAGGCCGCGGATCCCGAGCGGCGCCTGCCGGCTGTCTGCTGCAGGCGGCGCGAGCCGAATCCCCGGCCCAGCACCTGGGCGACACCGAGCGCGATGACCAGCCAGCCGCCTGCCGTGACCAGGGTGTCCCGGTGTCCGTAGAAGAGCCGCCCGGCGAAGGAGCCGGCCACTCCCAGCGGCACCAGAGTGAGGCAGAGTCCGGCGTAGAACAGTGCCGTGCGGCCCAGGAGCCGGGTGCGGCTGGTGAAGGAGTACGCGAGGCGCATCACATTCAGATACCCCCCGGGGCATAAACCCGACCCTGTTACGGTTGGACTCAGGCATACCCCCCCGGGTATTTCTGAAGGCAAGTGAACAGGAGTTCGCCGCATGGTTCCCGAGATCGACCAGCAGCGGTTCGCCGAGGCGCAGGCGGCAGGCGCCCTCGTCGTCGACGTCCGTAACAGCGGCGAGTACCGGGCCGGACACGTCCCCGGCGCCCGCTCGGCCCCGCTTCCCAACCTCCCCCTGATCCTCAGCGAGCTGCCCAAGGACCGTCCGGTCCACGTGATCTGCCAGAGCGGCGGCCGCAGCGCGCAAGCCACCTC
>KL568600.1:41792-47529 GCA_000715605.1 Streptomyces speibonae
GATCGACGCCGGCCGCATTGTCGCCACCGGCGACGAGCCCGGCACCCTCACCGCCCCCGCCACCTCCGAGGAGACGCGATGATCACCGTTCTGCCCGTCGAGACCCCCGGCCTGGGGGACCGCACCTACCTCGCCCACGACGGTTCGGTGGCGCTGGTGGTCGACCCCCAGCGCGACTACGACCGCGTCACCGCGCTGGCCGACGCCGCCGGAGTGCGGATCACCCACGTGTTCGAGACGCACATCCACAACGACTACGTCACCGGCGGACTGGCCCTCGCCCGCGAGGTGGGCGGGCAGTACCTGGTCAACGCCGACGACGAGGTCTCCTACGAGCGGACCCCCGTCCGCGACGACCAGGTGATCGAGGTCGGCGACACCATGCGGGTGCGGGCGATCCACACGCCCGGCCACACCCACACCCACCTGTCCTACGCGCTGGAGGCGGGCGGCGAGCAGGTCGCGGTGTTCACCGGCGGCTCCCTGCTGTACGGCACCACCGGGCGGCCCGACCTGCTCGGCCCGGACCACACCGACACCCTGGTGCGGGCCCAGTGGCGCTCCGCCCACCGGCTGGCCGAGGAACTGCCGGACGAGACGGCCGTCTACCCCACCCACGGGTTCGGCTCCTTCTGCTCCGCGACCCAGGCCTCCGGTCTGTCCAGCACCATCGGCGAGGAGAAGCACACCAACACCGCGCTCACCGCCGACGAGGAGGCCTACGTCCAGCAGCTCCTGGCCGGTCTGGACGCCTACCCGGCCTACTACGCCCACATGGGCGCGGCCAACTCCGGCGGGCCCGGCAGGCCGGACCTGTCCGCGCCGTCCGTGGCGGACCCGGCCGAGCTGCGGCGCCGGATCGAGGCCGGAGAGTGGGTAGTGGACCTGCGCGACCGCACCGCCTTCGCCGCCGGGCACCTCGCCGGCAGCCTCAACTTCGGCCTGGACGGCCAGTTCGTCACCTACCTGGGCTGGCTGATCCCGTGGGGGACCCCGCTCACCCTGCTCGGCGAGACCGCCGAGGACGTGGCCGAGGCCCAGCGCGAACTGGTGCGCATCGGTATCGACCGCCCGGCCGGCATGGCCATCGGCGGGCCCGGGGACTGGGCCGGCGGTGAGCCCCTGGCCTCCTACGAGCGCGCCGGCTTCGCCGACCTGAAGTCCGCCCTCGGCGGTGACGACCTCGTCGTGCTGGACGTGCGCCGCGACCAGGAACGCGCCGAGGCGCACATCCCGGGCTCGGTGCACATCCCCATCCACGAGGTGCCGGGCCGCCTCGAGGAGATCCCCGCGGGCCGCGTCTGGGTGCACTGCGCGGGCGGCTACCGCGCCGGAGTCGTCGCCGCGCTGCTCCACGCCCGCGGCCGTGACGTCGTCGCCGTCGACGACAGCTTCGACAACGCCCTCGACCTGGGGCTGTGCCCCCTCGTCTCCGACACCCCCGACACTCACGACAACCGACAGGAGATCAACGCGTGACCACCCCCACCAGTCCCCGCAGCCTGACCATCGACGAACTGCGCACCCGGCTCGACTCGGCCAGCCCTCCCCGGCTGCTCGACGTCCGCACCCCCGCCGAGTACGAGGGAGCGCACATCCCCGGTTCCTACAACGTCCCGCTCGACACCCTGCGCGAACACCGTGAGGAGCTGACGCAGCACCTGGACACCGACGTGGTGCTGGTCTGCCGCTCCGGCCAGCGCGCCGGCCAGGCCGAACGCGCCCTCGCCGAGGCCGGGCTCCCCGGTCTGGCGGTCCTGTCGGGCGGTATGACGGCCTGGGAGAAGTCCGGCGCCCCGACCAACTACGGTCAGGAGCGCTGGGACATGGAGCGCCAGGTCCGCCTGGTCGCCGGCTCCCTGGTGCTGGTCGGCGCCCTGGGCAGCTTCCTCGTCCCCGGTCTGCAGGCGCTGTCCGCGTTCGTCGGCGGCGGGCTGGCCTTCGCAGCCATCAGCAACACCTGCGCCATGGGCGTGATGCTGTCGAAGATGCCGTGGAACCGCACCCGGTCCTTCGACCCGCGCAAGGCCGTCGCCCAACTCGCCGACGGTAGGTGACCGTCATGACGCTGACGCTCGTCCTGGGTCTCGCGCTGCTGGTCGGTGTCTCCCTCGGGCTGCTCGGGGGAGGCGGGTCGATCCTGACCGTGCCGCTGCTGGTCTACGTCGCGGGCATGGACGCCAAGGAGGCCATCGCCACCTCCCTGTTCGTCGTCGGCGTCACCTCCGCCGTGGGCCTGATCAACCATGCCCGCGGCGGACGGGTCCGCTGGCGCACGGGCGTCCTGTTCGGAGCGGCCGGCATGGCCGGCGCCTACACCGGCGGGCTCATCGGCGGCCACATTCCCGACGTCGTGCTGCTGATCGCCTTCGCGGTCATGATGATCGTCACCGCCGCCGCCATGCTCCGGGGCCGTAAGAACGTCGACCCCGACCGGGCTCACAAGCAGCTTCCGGTGGGGCGGGTCCTGCTGGACGGCGCGGCCGTCGGCCTGGCCACCGGTCTGGTCGGCGCGGGCGGCGGCTTCCTCGTCGTCCCCGCCCTTGCCCTGCTGGGCGGCCTGCCGATGCCCGTGGCCATCGGCACCTCACTGCTGGTCATCGCGATGAAGTCCGCCGCGGGCTTCGCCGGCTACCTGTCGAGCGTCCAGATCGACTGGACCCTCACCCTGGCCGTCACCGGGTTCGCGGTCGTCGGAAGTCTGGCCGGAGCCCGGCTGGCCGGGCGCGTCCCGGCCCACGTCCTCTCCCGGCTCTTCGCCTGGTTCGTGCTGGCCATGGGCACCTTCGTCCTGGTCCAGCAGACCCCCGCCCACATAGCAGTCCCGATTGTGGTGGCCGTCGCCTCGCTCGGCGCCGGTGCGGGCGTCTGCTACGGCTTCGTCGCCCGCTGTCCCCTGCGACGCGCCGTCCACCGGGCCTAGGGGCAATACCGGTGATTTAGGTTGTTTTCCGGCTGGTTGAAGTGGCTCTGGTTGGCTCGACCAGCCGGACCGTCGGGGTGTCTGGCCGTGGTGGGCCGTGGTGCTCGGCTCGTTTGAGGGCCCAGTTGGACATTTTGCGTTTGATCACGCGGGGGTTCGAGCGTAACCGCCGTGCGGGCAGCAGCCGTTCGGTGATCTCACGCAGGCTCTGGGCGGTGGACCGGGCCAGTCGCGAGGGGGGAAAGCGCCGCCTGCCCGGTCACGCGGCGGCGGACGACGCGAAGGGTGCGGGTGAAGGAGATCCGGTCGGGATCGTGCCCGGCCTTGAGAGCGGCCTGGTGCATCAGGTCGCGCAGCGCATGCTGGACCAGCAGGAATGCGAAGATCTCCTGTTCGACGCCGCGTGGGTACCGGGAACGCAGCACCATCCCCGGGACGCCCTGGTGGTTCTTGATCTCGTCCAGGGTGTTCTCGATCTCCCACCGCTGGGCATAGGAGGACGGCAAGCTCCTCGGCCGGTGCCTGGGCGGGGTCGAGGAGGGTGGTGATCAGCCGGTAGACGGTGCCGTCACCACCGCGTGGGCCGAGGGTGCACTCGATCACCCGCACCCGCTCGGGGTCCGCGCGCCGATAACGGTCCCGCTTGGCAACGATCTCCGACAGGTAGGACCCGTCGGGGAGGGCTTCGAGGACCGGCAGCACCACGACGCTGCGGACCCTCCACAGTAGGTCCGCGCCGCCCGCCTTCGCAGCACGCCACAGGTCGAGACCGCAAAAGCCCCGGTCGGCGAGCACCAGCATGCCCTTCGTCAGCACGGGAAACAGCCGCTGGGCCAGGACGCTCTCGTGGACCTTGAGCGGTCCGACCTCGGCCGCGAACACGGCATGAGTGCCGCACTCGGCCAGGGCCGCCACCCTCACCTGCGGATACGCACGGCGACCCTGCCCGCGACTGGTACCGGGACGCCCGAAGAACTGGGCATTCGCCGTGGTGTCCGGAACGTCGAAAACCGTGCCGTCCACCGCGACCAGCCGCCACCGCCGATACCAGGCCCCCTGCGTCCGCGCGACTGCCACCGGCCGGCACACCCGCGTGAACAGGGCCCGCAACGGCTCCGGACCAGGCCGCAGACGGGCCCGGCCGATCGCCGCCGTCGTGGGCACCCGCCAGGCCTTCACCCACCGGCCTTCGCGCTCCAGCCCCTGGACCAGAAGCCGAGCCACCTCTTCATGGCCCTGCCCGAAAAACAGACACATCGCCAGGACGAAGTAGACCACCACCCGTGCCGGCAACAGCCGCGTCCACTGCTCGACCCTGCCGCACTCGGCAACCACCTCGTCGACCAGCTCCGGCGGAAACGCCCGCGTCAGCACCCCCAACGCGATCCGATCCGAGAACCGATCAACCCCCGACGACTTCACCTGACCCGGCCTTGAGCGCCCCCGGAATGCCCCGCCCCGGTCCGGTGTTCTTTACCCCAGGGGGTATCAAACGCCGCCAGTCCGATGAAACGGAAGGAATCACATCATGAGCACCGTCGCACTCACCGCCACCGACTTCGAGAGCACGGTCACCGGCAACGACATCGTCCTCGTCGACTTCTGGGCCGCCTGGTGCGGACCGTGCCGGATGTTCGCCCCCGTCTACGAGAAGGCCTCCGAGGCCCACCCCGACATCGTCTTCGGCAAGGTCGACACCGAGGCCGAGCAGGCCCTCGCCGCAGCGGCGGACATCACCTCGATCCCCACACTGATGGCCTTCCGTGAAGGCATCCTGGTCTTCTCCCAGCCCGGCGCCCTGCCGCCGCAGGCGCTGGACCAGTTGACCACCGCCGTCCGCGGGCTCGACATGGCCGAGGTCCGCGCCTCTCTCGCCGCCCAGAGCCCCGGTCAGTGACCGCGGCCGGTCCCGGACCGGTCCCGTGAAAGGAAGAACCCATGACCCAGCTCCCCGCCGACCAGGTGCGGTCGGCCGCCAATCGGCTCAAGCGCGCACAGGGCCAGCTCACCGGCGTCGTGCGCATGCTGGAGGAAGGACGTGACTGCGAGGAGGTCGTCACGCAGCTCGCCGCGGTCAACCGCGCACTGGACCGGGCCGGCTTCGCCATCGTCGCCAGTGGCCTCAAGGAGTGCCTGAGCCAGGAGGGCGGCGCCGACAGCCTCGACACCCAGAAGATGGAGAAGCTCTTCCTCTCCCTCTCCTGACCCTCCGGCCCGGATGGGTCAGGGGGCGGACAGCGCGGCGAGGGCGGCGTCCAGGCGGGCGGTGGCCTCCTCGGCGACGGGCCGGAGGGCGTCGAGGCCGGTCAGGGTGACCATGGTGCCCGGGTCGAGGGCCTGGACGAGCGTATGATCCCCGTCGCGGCGCACGACGACGTTGCACGGCAGGAGGAGGCCGATGGAGCGCTCGGTCTCCAGGGCCCGGTGTGCGAGGGGCGGGTTGCAGGCGCCCAGGATCAGGTAGTCCTCCATGTCGTGGTCGAGCTTGGTCTTCAGGGTGGCCGTCACGCCGATCTCGGTGACGACGCCGAATCCCTGGTCGGCCAGGGCCCGACGGACGGCGGCGACGGCGGCGCCGAAGTCGGTGGTGGCCAGGCGGACGGTGCGGTCGTAGGACACGGTGCGCTGCTCCTTCGGTGCGGAATACCTGGTTCCCTTGATACCCCGCCGGGTACCCGTCGTGGGGGACGCGATGCCGGACAGGCCACCCGGGCAGGCCGTGAAATACCCCCTCGGTATTCCTGCCAGGGTGAACGGACCGGAGACCCCCGAGGTACACAGTCTCTTGTGGAGGAGCCGTAGCCGGTGTTCTTC
>KL568600.1:47753-50715 GCA_000715605.1 Streptomyces speibonae
GTGTTCTTCGTCGACACCCTGGAGTTCGAGGGTCTGGGCAACCGCAGCTATCTGGCGGGCGGCCCCCGCGGCGCGGTCGTCGTCGACCCGCCGCGCGACATCGACCAGGTGATCGCCGCCGCGGTGAAGCGCGGGGTGCGCATCGCGTACGTCGCCGAGACCCACGTGCACAACGACTACGTCAGCGGCGGCCTGGAACTGGCCCGCGTCACCGGCGCCTCCTACCTGGTGCCGGCCGCGGCCGACGTGTCCTTCGCCCGCACCCCGGTCGCCGACGGCGACACCGTCGAGGTGGACGAGCGCCTCGCCCTGCGCGCGGTCGCCACCCCCGGCCACACCCCGCACCACACCACCTACGTCCTGGAGCGGGACGGACGCGGGGTGGCGGCGTTCACCGGAGGGTCGCTGCTGATCGGCACGGTGGGCCGCCCGGACCTGGTGGAGCCCCGGCTGACGGAGGAGCTCGCCCGCGCCCAGCACGCCTCCGCGCACCGCCTGGCCGACGAGCTGGACGACGAGGTGCCGGTCCTGCCCACCCATGGCTTCGGCAGCTTCTGCTCCTCTTCCCAGGCCGAGGGGGACGCGACCACGATCGCAAGGAACGCGCCACGAAGGAGACATCGCCTCGCCCGCACCCGTCACAGCGGGCGAACCGAACACCAGGCCCGTCGGACCTCACGGAGGACCGACCAGCCCTCGCGCGGAGGCCGCTCAGCGGCTATGCCGGAATGAGGCGAGGGGGTGCATCTCCCCCTCGGCCACGGGCCCGGTCAACCCGGGCAAGGCAGGCGACCAGGGAGGACAGGATGTCCGAGAAGCAACCACACCGGCGAACGGGAGCCGGCCTGCTCCCCTTGGTGACAGCTTCCGCAACGCTGGCGTTCTACACGCTCCGGTGCCGGCCGAGGCTGCTCACCTGGGGTGCGACGCAGGACGAAACCGCTCGCGCGTACCCCGGCGACGAACTGGTGCCCGACCCCGATGGCACCTCGACGATGGCCACCGACCTTCCGGCACCGCCGGAGCAGGTCTGGCCCTGGCTGGCGCAGATGGGGTACGACCGCGGAGGCTGGTACAGCTGGGACTGGCTGGACCACTACGGACACCCCAGCGCGGACCGCATCGCGCCCGAGTGGCAGAAGCTGGACGAGGGCCAACGGCTCAAGGCATCCCGGGACGCAAAGTACTGGTTCACCGTGGCGCTGCTGGAGCCGAACCGGACTCTGGTGCTTCGCTCGGGCCTGGACCTCTCCGGAGGGCGGTCATTCGACCCGCGGACCGATCCTCTGCCACGGGGGCGGCTGGACGGGATCTGGGGCTTCCACCTGCGACCCGCGCCCTTCGGTGAGACGCGTCTGGTGGTCCGCACGCGCGGTCGGGGCCACCCCCGGTGGCTCACTCGGCCTTTCGACGTGACGCTCGGCGAACCCGCACACTTCATCATGCAGACCCGCCAGTTCCACAACCTGCGCACCCGGGTCGGCACGGAGACATGACCCCGTAGTGCCGGGGCCTCGGCCCGATCCGGCGTCTCCGCGTCCCGCTGTGCCCGGAGCAGCAGGACCTTGGAGTCCGTCTGCCGCACCGGCTCACGCTCCGACGGCCACCCGCCTCTTCTCGCACACCGGACGCGGACACCGGATGGCGCCCACAGGGCCATGCGTGTACCCGCATGGCCCTGTGGGGCGGGTCGTACGCCCCATGGCACCAGGCGGTCGCCGGGGTGAGTCTGGAGGGAGCGAGAACGCTTTGGACACGGGAGGCACAGTGGGTGGTTTGGTGATCGTCGGCGTGGACGGGTCGGCGTCGAGTCTCGCCGCGGTGGAGGCGGCCGCGCGGGAGGCCCGGCTGCGGACGGCCGCCCTGAGGGTGGTGCACGCCTTCCTCTGGCCCACCATGCATGTTCCCCTGGGCCCGTCGCCTCTGGGGCCGCCGGAGGGCGGGATGCAGAACATGGTCGATCGTCTGGTGGCGGAGGCGGTGGAGCGTGCCCGGGCCGCGGCGCCGGAGGTGGCGGTGTCGCACGCGGTGGTGACGGGAGAGCCGTTGACGGTGCTGGAGGCGCAGTCGCGTGCCGCCGATCTGGTGGTCGTCGGATCCCGAGGGATGGGCGGGTTCGTCGGGCTCATGGTGGGTTCGACGGCGGTGCATCTCGCGGCGCACGCACGCTGCCCCGTGCTCGTCGTGCGCGAAGGGGCCCGCGTGGAGGGTCCGGTCGTGGTGGGCGTCGATGGTTCCCCTGCCGGCGACAAGGCGGTGGAATTCGCCTTCCAAGAGGCCGAGTTGCACGGGACCACCCTGATCGCGCTGCACGCCTGGACCACGTGGAACGCACCGCTGCCCGCCCCGCAAAATCCGACCGAGCCGTACGCGAACCCGGCCGAAGCGCTCGGCCAGGAGGAGGAACGTCTGTTGTCGGAGGCACTGGCCGGGCACCGGGAACGGCACCCGGATGTCACCGTCGAGCACGAGACGGTGCGCGGTCCCACCCGCGAGGCACTGATCGAGGCGAGCCGGACCGCCCGGCTGGTGGTGGTCGGGGCACGGGGGCGCGGCGGCTTCGCCGGGCTGCTGCTGGGATCGGTCAGCCAGGCGCTGCTGCATCACGCCCACTGTCCGGTCGCCGTGGTGCGGGGAACAGCCGCCCGTCACTGACGCCGGCGGCCCCGACCGGGTGGCGGCCCCTCCTCGTCGCGCTCCGCGCCGTCCGTCCACCCGCCTCGGCGAGGGCGGGGCCGAACGAGGAAGCGGGGCCCCTACGTCCCTGGATACGCCCCGTCAACCGTCGGACCCTGGACACGAGGTGAGGAGGTGCCACCGCTCGGGCGGCCGCTCCCGGCCGCCCCGTCGCGAACCGCTGACCTGTGAGGAATGCCATGATCCACGCCAACCCCGCCGACGACACCCGCCGGGCCGGCTCACACAAGCCGGCGCAGGGGCCTGCCACGGAACCGGCGGGGCC
>KL568600.1:50936-52029 GCA_000715605.1 Streptomyces speibonae
ACCGTCCTGGCTCGAACCCGTCCTCCTGGCTGTCACGGCCTCGTCGCTCATCGCGGGAGGCATCCTCTGGCTGCTGGGCCACAGCGATGCCGCCGATCTGTGCTGGGCGCTGGGCACGGCGTTCGCCGTCGTGCCCGCGACCGGCTGGGTGGTGGCCGCGCTGCGGCGCGGCCACGCCGGGGTGGATCTCATCGCGGTCCTGGCCCTCGGCGGCACCCTGGCCGTCGGCGAGTATCTCGCCGGGGCCCTGATCGGTCTGATGCTGGCCACCGGGCGCGCACTGGAGGCCGCCGCACAGCGGCGCGCCTCCCACGACCTGCGTGCGCTGCTGGCGCACACGCCCCGCACCGCCCGTCGGCGCACCGGCAATGAGGTCCGCCCCGTTCCCGTCTCCGAGGTCGCCGTGGGGGATCTTCTCGTCGTCGGCGCGGGCGAGGTCGTCCCCGTCGACGGTCAGGTGGCGGGCCCGGCAGCCGTCCTGGACGAGTCGGTGCTCACGGGCGAGTCGGCACCCGTGGAACGCAAGCCCGGGCAGACGGTGCGCAGCGGAGTCGTGAATGCAGGCGGAGCCTTCGACCTGCGGGCCACGGCGACCGAGCAGGACAGCACCTACGCCGGGGTCGTGCGCCTCGCCCGGCAGGCGGGCGCGGAAGCGGCCCCCGTCGTCCGCCTGGCCGACCGCTACGCGGCCTGGTTCCTGCCCCTCTCGGTGGCGGTCGCCGGGCTGGCCTGGCTGCTGAGCGGTTCCGCGGTGCGGGCCGTGGCGGTGCTGGTGGTCGCCACCCCCTGCCCGCTGCTGCTCGCCGCTCCCGTGGCGATCGTCTCCGGTCTGTCCCGGGCCTCCCGGCTGGGTGTCGTGGTCCGGGACGGCGGCGCGCTGGAGCGCCTGGGGCGGGCCCGCACGCTGCTGCTCGACAAGACCGGCACGCTCACCGGCGGCCGTCCGCGCGTGGTCGACGTGACCGCGGCCCCCGGCTGGAAACCCGCCGAGGTGCTGCGGCTGGCGGCCACCGTGGACCAGTACTCGCCGCACGTCCTGGCCCACGCCATCGTCGACGCGGCCCGTGAACGCGGGCTGGAGCCTGTCTCTTAT
>KL568600.1:52256-55291 GCA_000715605.1 Streptomyces speibonae
GGCTGGAGCCGTCGATGGCGACGGATGTGTCGGAGGAGGCCGGCCGGGGCGCGTACGGCGTGGTCGAGGGCCGCAGGACGGCCGTGGGCCGTCTGGAGCCCTCAGCAGTGGTCCCGGAATGGGCGCGGGCCGCAGAGAACCGGGCGCTGCTGGACGGTGCCGCCGTCGCCTGGCTCACCGTCGACGGTGTTCCCGTGGGAGCCGTCATGCTGCGTGATCCGCTGCGCCACGACGCGCCACGCGCCTTGAGACGGCTGCGTACGGTCGGCATCGACCGGATCGTGATGCTCACCGGCGACCGGCCCGAACCCGCCCGCGAGATCGGCGCCGTCCTGGGCCTCGACGGCGTGCGGGCCGAACTGACCCCGGCCGACAAGGTGGCCGCGGTCCGCGCGGAACGCGGGCGCGCCGTCACCGTTATGGTCGGCGACGGGGTGAACGACGCGCCCGCGCTCGCCGCCGCGGACGTCGGCGTGGCGATGGGCGCGCGGGGTTCCACCGCCTCCTCCGAGGCCGCGGACATCGTCTTGACCACCGACCGCGTGGACCGGCTGGCCGACGCCACCTCGATCGCCGTACGGTCGCGGCGCATCGCTGTGCAGAGCGCCCTGGGCGGCATGCTCCTGTCGCTGGTGGCCATGGGCGCGGCCGCCGTGGGGCTGCTGCCCCCGGCCGTCGGCGCGCTGCTGCAGGAGGGTATCGACGTGGCGGTCATCCTCAACGCACTGCGCGCCCTGCGCGTGGGCCAAGGCGCCCGACCGGCCCTCGAGCCCGCCGCCGAGGCCCTGATCCACCGCTTCGCGGCCGAGCACGAGGATCTGCAGGACGTGCTGCAGGCCGTGCGTGACGCCGCGGCCCGGCTCTCGGATCCCGGCGGGGAC
Organism: Streptomyces speibonae; assembly: GCA_000715605.1. Taxonomy (GTDB): domain Bacteria; phylum Actinomycetota; class Actinomycetes; order Streptomycetales; family Streptomycetaceae; genus Streptomyces; species Streptomyces speibonae. The sequence continues at coordinate 53,138 of KL568600.1, forward strand.
GGACAGGCCCTGGAGTCGGTGCGCGAGGTGGACCGGCTGCTCACCGAGCGGCTGCTGCCGCACGAGTACGCTGAGGAACACCAGCTCTATCCGGCTCTCGAACCGGTACTCGGCGGGCCGGAGGCGACGGCGACCATGAGCCGCGCCCACGCCGAGATCGAGCGGCTCGCCGGGCGGGTGGCCGCCCACCTGGCGCTCGCCGAGGCACGGGGCGCACTGGAACCTGAGCAGCTCGAGGACCTGCGTGCCTGTCTGTACGGTCTGCACACCGTGCTGCGGCTGCACTTCACTCAGGAGGAGGAGAATTACTTCTCCCTTGCTCCCTGACCGCGCCGTCAGCCGCTCTTCAGCTCGCGGCCGATTTCCGCGGCCCAGGCCTCGATCCGGCCGAAGTCGCGGAAGTCCCCGCCTTTGCCGTTGCGCAGGATCATCCGGGCGACCCAGCCCTTCGCGCCCTCGCGCAGGCAGCCACCGAAGGTGACGTGGTCCCGCGCGTCGAGCCGGACCACGGCCTTCTGCACCCAGGGCACGGGTGGAATGTCCCGCTCCGCCGCGGAGGCGTCGAGCGGTCCGCTACTGAAGAGCCACAGCGGACGTCCGGCCAGTTCCTTGCCGTGGCGGCGGACGAAACGGCGGGCGTCCCGGTGCCAGCGGCCGGCGTACAGTCCGCCGCCGACCACGACCGCGTCGTAGGACGCGGCGCTCGCGACGGCCCCGGCAGCCCGTGCCTCGGCGGCAAGGCCTTCCTCGCGCAGGACTCCGGCGACCGCCTCGGCGATCTCCGCCGTCGATCCGTTCGTCGTCCCGTAGGCGACCAGCACGTTCTTCGCCACGACGGTCCGCCTCCTCTCACGGCCCCCGCGACACGAGGGCGTTCGACTGTCATCGGGCGCCGGGTCGGCCGGCGTGGGTCCATGTCGACGTTCTCATCATGGCGGGCGGTCAGTCCGTCGGCAGCTGGAGCATGCAGGTCTCTCCGGGAGCGACGGTGACGGCCCGGTCGGCCAGGACCACGCGGACCGGCGACTCCTCCGAATCCGGTACCGCGAGTTCCAAGCGCCCGCTGTGCAGGCGCAGGCCGATGCCCCAGTGGCCGCGGTAGCTGAGGGCGAACCCGTATTCCGACAGGGCCGGCAGCGGCACCGGATCCAGCGACAGGGCGTCTGCGCGGGGCGTCAGTCCCGTCAGGCACCGTTGGACCAGATCAAGCGTGCCGGCCATGGCCCCCAGATGGATGCCCTCCCCCGTCGTACCGCCCTGGACGTCGGCGACGTCCGCCTCCAGGGCCTCCTGGAAGTACTGCCACGCCTCGGCCCGCCTCACCCGGGCGAGAACCCAGCCGTGCACCAGTTCACTGAGGGTGGAGCCGTGGCTGGTGCGGCGCAGGTAGTAGTCGACGGTTCTGCTCCAGATCTCCTCGTCCAGGTGGTGTCCGAGGCGGCGGAAGAGGCTCTGCAGCTCCGTCGGCGGGAAAAGGTAGCCGAGCATGAGGACATCCGCCTGCTTGGACGCCTTGTAGCGGTTGACCGTGTCGCCCTCGGCCTCCAGGATCCGGTCCAGCCGCCGGATGCTGTCGTAGCGCGCCCGGTAGGCGTCCCAGTCCAGCTCGGCCAGGTCGTCGTACCCTTCGAACTGGCTGATGACGCCCTGGTGGTACGGCACGTACAGTCGCCGGGAGACCTCCTCCCACTCCGGTAGTTCGTCTTCTTCCAGCCGGACGCGCTCGAACAGTTCCTGTCGGCGCCAGGCCGGAAGGCGGCGCAGGAGTTCCAGGGCGCGGGCGACGACCCAGGCGGCGGTGACGTTGGTGTAGGTGTTGTCGTTCAGTCCCGGCCGGTCGGCGTCCGGATAGCCGTCGTGGTATTCGTCGGGGCCGACGACCCCCCGGATGCGGTAGCGGCCCGTCGCGGGATCGAAGACCACGCTGTCCGTCCAGAACCGGGCGATCTGCACCAGCATCTCCGCACCCTTGGTGTACAGGAACTCGGTGTCGCCGGTGGCCTCGTAGTACTGCCACACGTTGTAGGCGACCGCCGAGCCGACATGGTGCTGGAGCCGGGAGTTGTCCGGAAGCCAGCGGCCCGAGCGGGGGTTGAGATGCAGCGCCTGGGTTTCCTCACGGCCGTCGCTGCCGCTCTGCCACGGGTACATCGC
>KL568600.1:55518-58712 GCA_000715605.1 Streptomyces speibonae
CTGCCGCTCTGCCACGGGTACATCGCCCCGGCCCGTCCGATGGCGGCGGCGGAGCGGCAGGCCCGGTCCAGGCGTCGGTGACGGTAGTTCAGCAGGGCCCGGGACACCTCGGGGAAGTGCAGGTTCAGACAGGGGAGGACGAAGAGCTCGTCCCAGAACACATGCCCCCGGTACGCCTCGCCGTGGAGCCCCCGGGCCGGCACACCCACGTCGAGGTCCGCCGTGTGCGGGGACAGTGTCTGCAGTACGTGGAAAAGGTGCAGCCGCAGGATGCGGCCCGCCTGGCCCGGGATGCGGATGTCCGCACGCCGCCATATCCGCCGCCAGGCGGCGGTGTGCGAGTCCAGCAGGTCGGCGTAGTCCGGGGCCGCGGTCACACGGTCGACTGCCGCGCCAAGAGGGTCGCCGATCGCGGCGTCGCGGGAAGTGTGCAGCGCCACGGTCTTCTCCACCTCGACGGGCCGGCCCGGAGCGAGCGGGATCACCAGGCGGTGGACCGCGCGGCGTCGGCTGGGGCGCAACTGCGAAGCAGAGGGGGGCGGCCCGACGACGACGGTCCGGGCTGCCATGGCGATCCCGATGCCGGACGTGCTGGTCCGGCAGCACAGCCAGGCCGTCGCGGGCTCCTGTGCACCGGTGCGTACGTGTGTCAGGTGGTGCCGGTCGAGGCTCCGGTAGCGGTGGACGTTGGCGTTCATCACTTCGCCGTCCAGGGCGGATTCGACCTCGACGTCCCCCGACCAGTTCTCGGCGGTGAAGACCGTCCGCAGCACCGCCAGATGCGGGTTCTCCATGTGCACCAGGCGGATCTGTTCGACCCGGAGCACTCGCGCGGTCCCGTCCCGGTAGCGCGACGTACGGGTGAGCAAGGCCCGGCGCAGGTCCAGGACCTGCCGGTGGTCGAGCAGGGGGGTGGAGTCCGGGGTGAGCCACGGGCCCCAGGTCCCGCCCTGCGGCCGTACGCGGAATCGGAGCGGCAGCCAGTTCGGGAGGTTGACCATGTCCTCGTTGACGACGTGGCGCCCGGCCACGGTCGACTCGAGGCGGTTGTAGCACCCGGCCCGGTAGGTACCCGGGCAGTGCACCAGGCCGCCCCTGCACTCGGGGAACGCGCCGCGGGTGGCGAAGCAGCCGTTGCCGAGCGTGCAGAGCGCCTCCCGCAGACGCTCGGCGGCGGGATCGTACCCTTCGTACTCCCAGGTCCACTCCGACATCGGCCGCCCCTGTCCTTGTCCCCACCGAATCGTGCGAGAGCCCGGGGGTCAGATTCGTTGCGGAACGACGGCGACCGGGCAGGGGGCGTGGTGCAGCAAGGTGTGGGCGACCCTGCCGAGCTGGAGACCGGGGTGGCCGTGCCGCCGCAGGGCCCCTACGACGATCAGGTCGGCGTCGGCCGACGCCTCCAGGAGGACCTGACGGGGAGGGCCTTCGACCGGTGTGCGGATCACGTCGACGTCCGGCTGCTCCTGCACCGCCTGGATCAACGCCTCGTCGAGGGTGGCCGACGCGCGTTCCTGATGCGCGGACGTGCCGTCGTCGGCGGTCCGGGCGGCCGCGTCCCCGGATGCCGGGCGGCGCCAGGCCCGCACGGCGTGGAGGGTCGCGCCACGTACGCCGGCCTCGCGGAGGGCGAACCGCACGGCCCCCAGACAGTGGGGCAGATCACCGACTCCGACCACCACACGTCCGAAGGCTCCGTGCCGGTTCCGCTCCCCACCGCGGACCACCACGACCGGGCAGGCCGCCCGGGAGGCCACTCCGAGCCCTACCGACCCCAGCGTCAGCCCGGTCAGTTCGCCCCGCCCCCGGGAACCCACCACCACCGACCAGGCGTCGTGCCCGGCCGACAGCAGTGCCGACACCGGGTCCTCGGGGAGCACATCGCTCGACACCTTGACCTCCGGACGGCGCAAGCGGGCGCGCTCCGCTCCGGAGGCGATGATGTGCTGGGCGAGGACCTCGCCGGGGGGACGTTCCCGGGAGAACGACGGGACTCGGCCTTCGTACCGTTCCCACAGTGAGGCATGGACCAGCCGCAAGGGCACCCCGTGCCGCGCCGCCTCGTCCACCGCCCAGTCCAGCGCCGCGAGGCTGGAATCCGAGCCGTCGACCCCCACCACCAGCGGACGTTCCATGGCCACCACCCGCCTTCCTCTTCTGCCGCTCACGAGACTCCACTGCAACAACCGTCGCACTGCCTGCGGCCCGCCGCGACCGCCGCACGACCCGGCTCCCGCCGTCCCTCCCGGTCCACGGGCGAGTGCCGGCTCATATCTGGGGGACGACCGCGACCGGACAGGGCGCGTGGTGCAGCATCGCGTGACTGGTCAGCCCCAACTGCAGCCCCATGTGTCCCTTGCGCCGACGCGCGCCGACGACCAGGAGGTCCGCCGCCGACGCAGCCTCCAGCAGCCCTTGGCGTGCCGGTCCCTCGGCCACGCGCCGGGTGACGGATGCCTCGTCGTACGGCGCGGCAGAGTCGCGCAGGGCATCGTCGAGCACCTGTGCCGGCGGACGTCGGCGGGCTTCCAGGGCGTACCACGCAGGCGCCCGGGGGTCCGTGCGGGCACCGGCCGACGTGCTCCAGGCGTGCACTGCCACCAGCCGGCAATGCCGGACACGGGCCTCGCGGAGCGCGAAGCGGAGTGCGGTGCCGCTGGCCTCCCCCTCCTCGACCCCGACGACGATGCTCCGGAACCGGGCGCCCCGGTGTTCGGCCGTTCCGCGCACCACGACCACCGGACAGTCCGCCCGTGCCGCCACGGCCAGACCGACCGATCCCAGGAGCATCCCGGACAGACCACCCAGCCCTCGTGAACCCACCACCAGTGCGAAGGCGTTGCGCCCCCGGTCGATCAGGGCGGAGGCGGCATCCCCGTGCCGCACTTCGGTGGACAGCGGGACGGTGGGAGCGGTCTCCTCGACACGTCCCGTGGCGGCGCCGAGGACATCGGCCGTCTCCTGGCCCCGTTCCGCCGCATACAGCAGATGGAGCTCCACCGCGTGCAGTGTCGCCTCCCGCGCCGCCCAATCCACCGCTTCGAGGCTCGCCTCGGACCCGTCGATCCCGACCACCAGGGGAATGGTCACCGCCTGCACCGCCTCTCGTGCCGGGTCCGGGTCCCTTCGCCGCATGCCGTCACCTACAGCTTCGTACGGGGCGGTGGCCGCCGCCATGCCGGGGGAGACGCGGC
>KL568600.1:58971-59323 GCA_000715605.1 Streptomyces speibonae
TCGCTGCACCGCACAGCCCATGCCGCCGCGGGCGGCCGCACCGATACTGGGAACCAGGGCATCGGTGGAACCCGTCTCCGGTGTCCGGTCGCTCGGCGCCCGTGCCTCACCGGGCTCGACGGCGGAACCGGGACGAGCGCCCGCCGGGGGCCGCAGGAGCCGCCCGCGCGGCTTGGCTCACCGACGTGGACCCGCCCTTCCGGCTCGGCCGGCGTGGCCGAGAACCACGGGAACCACCGGGGTCGCCGTGACGGCCGCCCTCGTCCGCCCGTCGGTACGGTCGGCCGATGGGTCTCCCCACGGCAAGCCGTCCCTCGGCGGCGGACACGCCACAAGGAGGTGCTCCTCATGG
>KL568600.1:59521-61379 GCA_000715605.1 Streptomyces speibonae
CGGCGGCGGACACGCCACAAGGAGGTGCTCCTCATGGATGTCCTCGTCGGTTACGCGACCGCCCACGGCTCCACCCGGACGATCGCCGAGCGGATGGCCGCCGTACTGAGCCGTGCGGGCCTGACGGCCGAGGCCAGGCCCTTGGAGGAAGTCGAGGACGCCGACGCGTACCGCGTGTTCGTCCTCGGCAGCGCCGTGCATGGGCAGAGCTGGCTTCCTCCGGCCAGGGAGTTCGTACGGGACAACCTGGATGTGCTGGGCTCCCGGCCCGTGTGGATCTTCAGCGTGGGGATGCCGGCCGCATTGCGCGGTCCGTGGCGCGGTCTGGCTCCCAAGGAGTTGCAGGCCGTCGAGAACGGCCTGCCGCCGAATCTGCGGTTCCGCGGTCACGGACTGTTCTCCGGAGTCGTCGGACGCGACCAGCTCCCTCGCTCCGGCCGCGTGTTCTTCCGCCTGGTGGGCGGACGCTTCGGCGACTTCCGGGACTGGGAGGCCGTCGAAAGCTGGGCGGCGGGCATAGCCGGGGAACTCCGCCCCGGTCCCTGAGGTCGGCCCGTCCCGTCTCTCACAGGGCAGACGTCAGGCCTGGACCTTCTGCGAAGTCTCAGCCACCGCCTCGCCGGAGGAACACCGGACCTCCAGCTCGATGTCCGGTGCCTGCGCCAGTGTGTTGGTGACCGTGCAGTGGGAGACCATCGCGCGCAGCGCGGCCAGCCGCCGGGGTGGCAGGGAGGGCGCCTGCACCGTCAGGGCGAGACCCGCGACCCGGGCGGGCCGGTCGTCCGCCATGCGGTACTCCGCTCGCACCGACAGGCCCTCGCGTGCCAGACCGTGGCGGTCGAGAAAGCGCCCCGCGTAGTGCGCCGCGCAGGAGGCGACCGCTGCCACGAAGAGCTCCACCGGCGTGGGGGCGGTGTCCTTTCCCCCGTCGGTCAACGGCTGGTCCACCGTCAGGACGTGGCCGCGGACCCGTATCTCGAAGGCGTCTCCCGAGATCGGCGTCACCTCGGCCGCTCCTGGCGAGCCCGCGGGCTCCCGCTCCACGGCAGCCGCCTGGTACAGCAGCAGCCCGGCCAGGCTTCGTGCTTCCTCGGCCGTCAGGGACGCCCACATCTCGCCTTCGTCGTACGGTGCACAGGAGGTGTCGACGACGACGCGCCCCACGGATGCCGGGAGTCCCGACGGGGCGAAACGGGTGACGCCGATGGTGCGACCGCAGCGCGTTTCCACTTTCATCTCGGCTCCTTGTCGGCTTGTTCCACCGTGTGAAGACCGGACACTTCAAGTAGACGCCGCGATGCCCTGGCTGCCCAGGTCCGTCGGGCCCTGCCACGCAGCAAAGGTCCCTTTCCTCCGCATGCGGGCAGAGACCGTTGGCCCTCGTTTGAAATCCCGTCCACGGCCCACTCTGGCTGAAGCACTCGCGGACAAGGGTGAGCGGTACCGATACCGATCCGCTGGAGGTGTTCACCATGCCGGTCGACGGACGCAAGCCGATCGTGGTCGGTGTCGATCCCGATCCGGACAGACTGGCGGCTCTCGCTTGGGCCGCCGACGAGGCGGACCGGCGCCGTCTCCCCCTGACGCTCGTGTACACCCAGGGCCTGCCGGTTCCCGGCTTCCGTCTGGAAGGCAGCCCTCCTTCGTGGGAGAAGTGGCGCGACGACCTGCACACGGAGGGCGACGACGTGCTCCGGCGCGTGGTCTCCTTCGTCGAGTCGCGCCGTCCCGGGGTGGACACCTCGGCCGTGCTGGCCGAGGGGCACCCGGCATGGGTCCTGGCCGAGCACTCGCGTGACGCCGCGCAGGTCGTGGTCGGTTCCTGGCATCTCGCCACCGCACAGGAGCTGTTCGGCTC
>KL568600.1:61675-63372 GCA_000715605.1 Streptomyces speibonae
ACTTCGTCGTCGGCGTCGACGGCAGCCCGCACTCGGCCGCCGCCGTCGACCTCGCGTTCGAGGAGGCTTCACTGCGGGGTGCCTCCCTGCGCGCGCTGTACGTCTGGCACCCTCCGTTGCTCGGGGTGCTGGACGAGGACGCGGCGGTGCAGGAGTGCCGTCGGCTGCTGTCACAGGCGGTGGCCGGGCGCGGTGCCGCTCATCCCGGGGTGGACGTGCACCATGAGGTCGTCAAGGGGCACCCGGTGCAGGAGCTGACGACGGCTTCCGCCCACGCACTCGGCCTTGTGGTGGGTACGCGGGGGCTCGGCGGCTTTCGCGGCATGCTGCTCGGGTCCGTGAGTCAGGGTTGCCTTCACCACGCGCGCTGCCCGGTCTTCGTCGTGCCGCACGAGCAGGAGCGGTAGCAGGGTCCCCGAGGAAGTGTTGCCATGGATCAGCCGGTGGTGGTGGGGGTGGACGGGTCCCCGTCGAGTCTGGAAGCGGTGGAGACCGCTGCCCGTGAGGCCGCGCTCCGGGGCACGGGGCTGCGGCTGGTGCACGCCTTCGGACGCCGGTCCGCGCATGTTCCGCACCCCGGCCCGCCGTGGAACCCGGCCGGGACAGGGATACGCGAACTGGTCGACGGCACCGTCGCGGAGGCCGAGCGGCGGGCCCGCGACTCGATTCCCGGAGTCGAGATCGACCGGGACGTCGTGCTGGGCGAGCCGACGACCGTCCTCGTGATCGAATCACGCACGGCCGCGCTGGCCGTGGTCGGCAGCCACGGCCGAGGCGCCGTCGCCGGCCTGCTGCTCGGCTCGACCGCCGGGCATCTCGCGGCCCACGGCCGCTGCCCGGTGCTGGTCGCGCGGGGACGGCGGACCCCGGGCGGTCCGGTGCTGCTGGCGGTCGACGACGCGCCCTCGTCGGCACCGGCCGTCCACTTCGCCTTTGCCGAGGCGCGTCTTCGCGGCGTGGGTCTCGCCGCGGTGCACGTGTGCGGGCCCGGCAGCGCGGACGCCTACGACGGACCGGCGGACCCCCCTTTCGTGACGTACGACAGGGACCACCTGCGGGACCATGCGGAGCACGTGATCGAGGCGGCGCTGGCCGGGGACGAGCCGAAGCACCGGGACGTCAGGGTGCAGCACCGCCCCGTCGTCGGGCGGGTACGCCACACGCTCATCCGGGCGAGTGAGGACGCAGGGCTTCTCGTGGTCGGTGCGCGGGGCCGGGGCGGGTTCACGGGTCTGCTCCTGGGGTCGGTGAGTCAAACCGTCCTGCGCCATGCGCGATGTCCGGTCGCGGTCGTCCGGGACGGCCGGGAGTGAATCCCGGCCGCCGACGAGCGGCTTCGGTGGACGATCGCAGGGCGTGCCCCAGGACACGGTTCTCGAGTCGCCGATGATGACGGGCGGCCGGACAATGGGCGTATGGCGCGGAACACCGCACACGCGTACGGTCCGGCTACCGTGACGGTCAAGGGACGTGATGTCAGGCTGCGCACCATCGGCTTCGTGCTGCTCGCCGGCCTGGCCATCTGGTTCATAGCCGCCAACACGGAGTCGGTCACCATCAGACTCTGGGTCCCGACCGTCACGCTCCCGCTGTGGAGCGTGCTCACGGTGACGCTTCTCGTGGGCGTGGCCCTCGGCCTGCTCATGGCCCACCGGCGCGCCCGCCGGTGACCACCTGTCTCTTATACACATCTCTGA
>KL568600.1:63597-64146 GCA_000715605.1 Streptomyces speibonae
CCGCCACATCGACCGGTCCGACGGAATCCGGCGATACGGCCCGCCCTCGTTCCGGACATCGACGACAACGGGCGTCGGCACGGGATCGGCGCAGGGGCGCAGCAGTGGCGTACGACAGCCACGGGCGCACCGCCCGCTGATGCCCGGCAAGTGCTCGCGGCGGCTCACCGGCTGGCCGACGAGGGCATCGACGCCGAGGTGATCGACCTGCGCACGCTGCGGCCGCTCGACGGCGCGACGATCGCCGCGTCCGTGGCCCGTACCCATCGTGCGGTGGTCGTCGACGAGGCGTGGCGTACGGGAAGTCCGGCCGCGGAGGTGTCCGCTCGCATCGCCGAGGAGTCGTTCTACGATCTGGACGCCCCCGTCGAGCGGGTGTGCAGCGCCGAGGTGCCCATTCCGTACGCCCGGCGGTTGGAGGAGGCCGCACTGCCGCAGACCGCCGACATCGTCGCAGCCGCACACCGGGTGGTGGTCTGACCAGTGGGCGAGTTCACCATGCCGTCACTCGGCGCCGACATGGACGAGGGCACGCTCGTGGAGTGGCTC
>KL568600.1:64365-65209 GCA_000715605.1 Streptomyces speibonae
GGCTCGTGGAGCCCGGCGCCGTCGTCCGCAGAGGCGATCCGGTCGCGGTCGTCGAAACCGCCAAGTCCACGATCGAGGTGGAGTGCTTCGAGAGCGGGACCATGGGACAGCCGCTCGTCCGGCCGGGTACGACGGTAGCGGTGGGCACGCCGCTCGCACTGATCGAGACGGGGGCCGAAGCCCGCGGGAAGGGCGGGAAGGCCCGCCGGTCGCGGAGGGAACCGCAGAGGGAGCCGCAGGAGGAACCCGAGGGTCCGCCCGTCTTGGAACACACCGGGCCCACCTCGGCCTCCGAGCCCGTCCGGGCCCGCGAGCCGGTGGTGTCCGGGGCGCGGGATCGAGGCCACGTCGAGGCAGGCCCCTTGATCCGGCGCCTCGCGGAGCAGAGTGGCGTCGATCTGGAGGCCCTCCCGGGCTCCGGGCCGGCCGGGCGGGTCACCCGTGCCGACATCGAGCGGGCGACGGCAGCGGCCGGCGCCCGGCCCCGCGTGCGCGGGCCACCCCCCTCGCCCGTCGACGCGCCGCCGAGCTGGGCGTCGACCTGTCCACGGTGACCGGCACCGGGAGGGACGCGGCCATCCGCGCCGAGGACGTGAGCAGGGCGGCCGCCGAACCCGCCGGCGCTCCCCCGCCTCCGCCCCGGACCGACGCCGTGGTGCATGCCTCCCACCCTCCCGCGGGCCGGGCGCCGGACATGCGCCGGGCGATCGCACGGCTCATGACCCGCGCCAACCGGGAGATCCCGCAGTACCACCTGTCCACCACCGTGGACATGTCGGTTTCCATGGACTGGCTGCACGACCACAACCGGCGCAGTCCGATGTCCGAACGGCTGCTTCCGGCG
>KL568600.1:65471-67519 GCA_000715605.1 Streptomyces speibonae
GCTGAAGGCGGCCGCCCTCGCGGCCCGTGAGGTGCCCGAGCTGAACGGTTTCTGGGTCGACGACCGCTTCACCGCGGGTGAGGGCGTCCATGTGTGCGTGGCGGTTTCTCTGCGCGGCGGAGGACTCTTCGCTCCGGTCCTGCACAGGGCGGAAACCCTGGATCTGCCCGCGTTGATGACCACGCTCAAGGATCTGGTCACCCGCGCTCGCACGGGCAGGCTGCGCGGTTCCGAGGTGTCCGGGGCCACCCTCACGGTCACCAACCTGGGCGACCAGGGCATGGAGACCGTGTTCGGCGTCATCCATCCGCCGCAGGTGGCTCTCCTCGGCTTCGGACGCATCGTCGACCGGCCCTGGGCGGTCGACGGACTGCTGGGCGTACGGCCCGTCGTCACCGTCACCCTCTCGGCGGACCACCGCGCGACGGACGGCGCCGTCGGGGCCCGGTGTCTCACAGCGGTCGACCGTCTCCTGCAGAACCCGGAGGAACTGTGAACCGGACCGACGCACTGAACGTGGTCAAGGAGTCGATCACCCAGGTCGTCCCCGACGCCGACCTGGACACGCTGGGCCCCGACGACATGTTCCGGGACGCGCTCGAGATGGACTCGCTGGACTTCCTGTCCTGCATCGAGATCCTCGGTGAACGGACCGGCGTGCGCATCGAGGACGCGGACACACCGCGGCTCACCACGCTGTCCGGCAGTGCCGACTTCCTCGTCGCCCATGGGCCGTGAGAGGTGACCCCGTCGCCGGCCGCGGACGTTGACCGGCTACCGCGACGGTTCCGGCAGCTCGCGGTGGAGCACGACCTTGAGGGCACCGGTGTCCGGTCCGTGCGCGAAGACCTCGTAGGCGTCCTCCATGCGCTGGAGGGGGAACCGGTGGGTGACGAGCGGGAAGACCGTGAGCCGTCCGTAGGCCAGGAGGTCGAGCAGCCACGGCGTGGAGGATGTGTCGACCTGGCCCGTGCTGATCGTGACGTTCTTGCGCCACAGCGCCTCGAGATGGAGGGTGGCAGGTTTGCCGTGCATGCCGATGTTGGCGATGTGCCCGCCGGCCCGCACCACGCGGGTCGCGAGGACGAAGCTGTCCGGATCGCCCGCGGCCTCGATGACGACGTCGGCGCCGGGCCCCTCGGACAGGTCGGAGACCATGGTCCCGGGCAGTTCGGCGGCATGGGCCCCCATACGGGTGGCGGATGCCAGCCGGGACGGCGACAGGTCCACCGCGACGACCCGCCGGGGTGAGTACAGGCGGGCGAGAACCACCGCGGCGAGGCCCACCGGACCCGCACCCACCACGACGACGGTGTCACCCGGGCTCACGTGTCCGTTGCGCACCCCGACCTCATAGGCGGTCGGGAGGAGTTCGGCGAGCAGGACCGCCTCGTCGAGCGGGAGGTAGGGGGGCCGGCGGTGTGTGGAGGAGTCGGCGAACGGGACACGGACGAACTCGGCCTGCGTCCCGTTGATCTCCCGGCCCAGGATCCATCCGCCACCGCCCCGGCACTGTCCGTACATCGCGTCGTGGCAGGGAGGGCAGTTCCCGCAGGCCGACACGGAGGAGACGATCACCTGGTGTCCGGGGCGCCTGGTGCGCACCCCCCGGCCGACCTCCACCACCTCGCCCACGGCCTCGTGACCGAGGACCGTTCCCGGCTTCACCTCGAGGAGGTCGCCCCGCCGGATGTGCAGATCGCTCCCGCAGACGGTGGTCGCGTCGACGCGTACGATCGCGTCGGTGTCCGCCTCGATCACGGGATCGGAAACCGTGTCCCACGAGGTCCGCCCGGGGCCGTGATAGACGAGTCCGCGCATGGCCGCTCCCTCGCTCGCCGTCTCCTCACCACCGTCACCCTCCAGAGGCTCCCGGGCAACACGGGGGTGCCCGCACTGCTCCCCGTCGTGTCAGTCCGGCAGCATGTAAGGGCGGCGGAAGACCGGCGCCGGGGCCGTGCGCCACGGGTGCACGGCCGCCAACGCCTGGACGACCGCCGCTTCCAGAGGGCCGCCGGTGTCGACCGCCACGGCCTCGGGCCACGGCG
>KL568600.1:67760-68787 GCA_000715605.1 Streptomyces speibonae
ATGTGTATAAGAGACAGAGACGGGCCTCCGCCACGTCGCCGGGGACCTGGCAGTGCAGGGCCACCAGATCCGCACCGGTGCGTTCGGCCGTGCGCAGGGCCGCTTCGCGCTGCCCCTCGTGGGACCAGGTGGCGTCCAGGACGACGGACTCCCCCGAGGACAGGAGGGCGGCCGCACGGTCGAGCAGTTCGGCGTACGTCCTGGCAGTCCACTCCTGCGTGTACAGACCCTCGCCGTAGCCGGCCGCGGCGGACTGCTCCGCGGGGATGCCGGCCAGTTCCTTGCGGAGGCGGTCGCTGCTGAGCAGGGTCACTCCGAGGCGGTCGGCCAGGGCTCCGGCGAGCGTGGACTTCCCGCTGCCCGGCAGGCCGCCCACCAGGGTCAGACCGACGGCTGAGGCGCGCAGGTGCCGCAGGGCCGCCGTGACGAGCCGACGGGCCGCCGCCCCGGCACCGGGCGCGCCCTGGCGTGACTGGATCAGGGAGACCTTGGCGCGGACGAACGCCCGGTAGGCCACGTAGTGGTGCCACAGCGAGGGGGGCGCGGGGTCCCCGGAGTACTCGCAGTACCGGGTGAGGAAGTACACGGCGGATTCCGGGGCGCCGAGCTGCTCCAGGTCCATGGCGAGGAAGGCGGCGTCGTCCAGGCCGTCGACGTGTCGAAGGCGGTCGTCGAACTCCAGACAGTCCAGGATGCGGGGGCCGTCGTCGAGGCAGAAGACATCCTCGGCCAGCAGGTCGCCGTGACCGTCGACGATGCGTCCCTCCCGGATCCGCGTGTCGAACAGTCGCTCACGGCCGGCGAGGTACCGGCGCACCAGCCGCTCCACCTCGTCGACGCCGTCGGGCAGGGGGATCTCGTCGGCCAGGGCACGGACCTGAGCGAAGCTCGCCTCCCACCTCGACGACAGCGCGTCGCGGCTTCCCTGCGCGTCCACGTCCGGGCCCCGGGGAGCGTCCGCGTGGCGTGCGGCGAGCTGACGCGCCACGGATCGCAGGACGTCGTCCACGGCGGCCCCATCCCGTAC
>KL568600.1:68969-69470 GCA_000715605.1 Streptomyces speibonae
GGCGGCGGTCCGCCGGCATGCGGCGCATCACGACGAGCGGCTCGGCCTCGTCCGTGTGCGGCAGGCGGATCTCTCCCAGGCCCAGGTAGACGTCCGCGGCGAAGCGGCGGTTGAGGGCGACCTCCTGTTCGCAGGCGGCCCTGCGATCCGCCACCGCCGTGTAGTCCAGAAACTCCAGATCGACCGGCTTCTTGATCTTGTAGGCATGATCGCCGAAGAGGAGCACGATCGCGGTGTGCGTCTCGTGCAACTCCGCGCGGGGAAACGTGACACCGCCGCCGGATCCGAGGCCCGAACGGAGCACGGACGCGTCGGTCCGGTGCGCGGCTGCCGTCGCTCGCCTCCGGTCGTCCGGCTCAGTCATGGGAGACAACCGCGACGGGACAGCGTGCGTGGTGGATGGCGGCCTGGGCGACGGGTCCCAGTCGGGGTGCCGGAACGCGGTGGTGCCTGCGCCGGCCGACGACCAGCAGCCCGGCGTTCGTGGCGAACCGCAGGACC
>KL568600.1:69715-76862 GCA_000715605.1 Streptomyces speibonae
CCCGCGGGTACTTTTCCTGCCAGGGGTGGAGGGCCCGGTCCAGCTTCTTCCGCGCGGCCTGCCTGATGTCGTCGGCGATTTCGTGGTCCACCCCCCAGGGCACGTAGGCGTGGACGGGCAGGCTCTGTCCGTGTACGGCCCGCAGCGGCACGTTCCGTGCCGCTGCCGTGGCGAAGGCGAACGCGAGCAGGTCGTCGCAGGGGCCGTGCAGTTTCAGCGCGACCACGACCTGGCCCGTCTCCCCCGGCTCGGTCCCCGGAGCTTCCGTACGGGTCCCGGCACGGACCAGGACGACCGGCCGCTCGGCATGTGCCGCGACCGACATGCTGATGTCGCCGAGGAAGTAGCTCTCGACGAGCTCCAGCCCGCGCGAGCCGAGCACGGTCATGGAGGACTCCGACGCCGCGTGCAGCAGTGCTTCCTGCGCCTCGTCCGCCACCAGACTCCCGACGATGGCGAGACCCGGATGGAGCCCCTGCAGTTCCGACTGCGCGTTGTGCACCAGCCGCTTCGCCCAGTAGTTCTGGTCCGTCTCGGAGGGAGTCCTGGCCGGTTCCGGCGCCAGCATGGGCCACGCGTGCAGCAGGCGCAGCCCGACGTTGCGGCGCTCGGCCTCGTCCGCGGCCCACCGAGCGGCGGAAAGACTCTCGGGTGAGCCGTCGAGACCAACAGTGATCACTGGCTCCATGGCACCTGCCTCCATCTCGTAAGAAGCTGGAACGGTGGTGACCGGGTAGGCCTCTCGGAAACGCGGTACACCGCACGGTGCCTGCCACCACTCATTCGAGAGTTACCGCAATCCCTCGGGTCGTGCACGCGGGCCCGATCTCGGCCGGGACTCGAAGGGCGAGGTCGAACAGAGGTCGAACAAAGGACCGGAGATGGCTGCAACGATGCCCCTGGTGGTGGGGGTCGACGGGTCCGAGCCGAACCTGAAAGCGGTCGGCTGAGCCGCCCGCGAGGCGGCCCTGCACACGATGCCGCTTCACCTGGTGCACGCGGCGGCCCCGGGTCAGGACGCGTCCGGTCCGCTCACCGCGGCCTCGGAGCGGGCCGCAGAGGTCGCCCCCGGCCTGCGGCTGTCGAGCGATGTACCGCGCGACGACGCGGTGTCGGCCCTGGTCGGCGAAGGGCGCGGGCCTTCGTGCTGGTGGTCGGGGCCAGGGGGCGCGGGGAGCTGCCCGGACTCCTCCTGGGCTCGGTCGGACTCGCCGTGGCGGCGCGGGTGGACTGCCCGGTCGTCGTCGTGCGTGGCACGCAGGAGCACCAAAACGGCCGGTTCGGGAGAATCGTGGTGGGTGTGGAGGACGGAGCGGAAAGCGACACGGCCGTGGAGTACGCCCTGCGTGAGGCTCATGTGCGGCGGTGCGAGCTCATCGCGGTCCACGCCTGGAGCTCACCGCTCGGCGCGCCCCCCGAACCTCCGCCCGGGTCGTGGTACGCCCTTGAGGCCCACCATCGCCCGCCCGCGCAGGTGCTCGACGACGCCCTGCGCGGCCCCGAGAAGCGGTACCCGGACGCCACGGTGTCGCGGCGGGTGGTCGAGGGGCCGGCGCAGCGCGCACTGCTGGAAGCAGCGGCGGAAGCGGATCTGCTGATCGTCGGTGCCGGGCAACGGCGAGGCCGTCCCGGACTGCAGCTCGGAGTGATCAACCATGCGCTACTGCATCACGCACCGTGTCCGGTCATGGTCGTGCCACGGAAGTGAGCAGCGCACGGCCCGAGGCCGCGCCGAGGGCCGTCGCCAAGGCCTGAAGGAACGTCCACCAGGGACCTTCGGCCCAGTGACCGGAGCCCGCCACCGTTCGACGGTGGTAAGGGAAGCGACCAGCGCACTGTGCTGGAGGCCCGACCATGAGTACCCGAAGTTCACCGTACGCGTCCGGTCCGCTGGAGCCACGCGGGCACGGGACGCCTAAGGGGCACAACCCTCTGATCCGTACGTCGGACCGGGTCGAGTTGTGGCTGCGTCGCGTGCTGATGGTCGTGCTGGTCGTCGGCCTTCCGGTGGCAGGTCTCGTCGTCGGCAGGACGACGTACGAGTCGTCGATACGCACGGTGCAGACCCAGTCCGCGGAGCGGCAGCAGGTCGATGCACAGGTGATGTCGATCACCGAGAACGTCGGCCGGGCGACGAAGGAACAGGCAGAGGTCCGCTGGACCGACGACAGCGGCGCGGTGCGGACGTCGAGCGCCCGCCTGAAGCCGGGCATGACCGAGGGCGCCTCGGTGCGTCTCTGGGTGGACCGGCAAGGAACCGTCACCGGTCCGCCGCTGACGAAGCGCCAGGCCCTGGCGAACGGCTGGTTCGCCGGAGGCTTCACGGTCATCAGTGTGACGGCCGGTGTCTTCCTGACGCGGGCCGGCGTACGCATCGCGCTGGACCGCAGGAGGTACGCGCAGTGGGACGCCGAGTGGGGTCGGGTGGAGCCCGAGTGGGCCGGCCGGTTCCGCCGGTGACACCTGCAGGCGGAGCGCGATGGAGGAGGTGCCCGATGTCCGAGGCGATGACCACCGATCTGTACGAAGTGACGATGGCCATGTCCTATCTGCGGGAGGGTATGACCGGTCCGGCGACGTTCAGCCTCTTCGTCCGCGATCTGCCGGCGGAGCGGGGTTTTCTGGTTGCGGCGGGGCTGGAATCGGCTCTGGACTACCTGTCCGGGCTGCATGTGGGCCCGGAGGACGTCAGTGCCTTCGCCGCCGCTCTCCACCGACCGCCACGTGATCTGGAGCCTCTGCTCGGACTGCGATTCACCGGCAGCGTGCGGGCGGTGCCGGAGGGACGGATCGTCCTCGCGGGTGAGCCCCTGCTGGAGGTGACCGCTCCGCTTCCGCAGGCGCAGCTGGTCGAGACGTACGTGCTCAACCAGGTGAGTCATCAGACGATGATCGCCTCGAAGGCCGCGCGCTGTGTGCTCGCGGCAGCCGGACACCCGGTGGTGGACTTCTCCCTGCGACGGACCCACGGCGTGCAGGCCGGGTTCCAGTCCGCCCGGCTCGGTGCGATGACCGGTTTTGCGGGGACCAGCAACGTGGCCGCGGCCACGTCCCTGGGCCTGCCCGCCGTCGGCACGATGGCCCACTCGTACGTGGAGGCGTTCCAAGACGAGGAGGAGGCGTTCCGCGCGTTCGCCCGAACCCACCCCGGCCCCGTGACCTTCCTGGTGGACACCTATGACACCGAGGAGGGCGTCCGCGTCGCGGCACGTGTGCTCAAGGACCTGAACCGCGGACCGGGCTGTGCCGTACGCCTGGACAGCGGTGATCTGGGAGCCCTTGCGGTGCGCACCCGGAACCTGCTCGACGAAGCGGGCCTGACCGACGTGCGGATCACCGCCAGCGGAGGGCTCGACGAGTACGCCGTGGACGACCTGGTCCGCTCCGGAGCACCGGTCGACGTCTACGCGGTCGGCACGCGGGTCGGCGTCTCGGCCGACGCGCCGTACCTGGACTCCGCGTACAAAATGGTGGAGTACGAAGGGCGACCGGTCATGAAACTCTCGTCGGCGAAGGTGACGGCACCCGGGCGGAAGCAGGTGTTTCGTCGGACCGGTGGTGCCGACGTGATCGGTCTCGCCGACGAGCGGCCACCGAGCGACTGCGTACCGCTGCTGGAAACGGTCATGCGGAACGGGCAACGCACCAGCAGCGGGCCGACGCTTCGCGAGTGCCGGGAAAGGTTCACCGCCGACGTGGCCGCACTGCCGCCGTCCGCCCGGAGGATCCGTACCCCCGTCCCCCCTCGTGCGACGGCCTCCGGGGAGCTCGGCACGCTCACCGAGCGGGTCCGGCGGCGTATCACCGAGCGGACGTGGGCGCCAGCCGCGCGGCGAGCGGTGTCCGCCCGACCCGGTGCGGGGTCCTAGGTCCGTCCCGAGCTGAGGAGGACAGCAATGTCGCACACCCTGGAATGGAAGACTCGCCTCTACCTCTTCGAGGAGGAGGGCATCACGAAGGCCCGAGCGGTGATCGACACCGGGACCACGGTGCTCACCGGGCACGGCACCGCACGCCGGAACCCGGCCGACGCGGATGTCCCGGAGATCGGCGACGAGCTGGCTGCGGGCAGGGCCGTACAGGATCTGGGCCGCCAACTGCTGGACATCGCCGAACGCGATGTCCAGGGGGCGGGTACGGCACAGTCGGAGCCCCGTCCGCCCGTCGGGTGGCCGATGTGACCACCCTCCGCGCCTCGGCCCGCGAACCCGCCGGATCCGAGGCCCGCCGGACACCCGGTCCGATGAGCCGCGGACGCGTCCGCGCGACCAGGTGCTCCGCGCACAGGAGAACAGGAGGAACGACCGATGACGCTTCCCGTACACCGCAACAGGGGTTCAGTCTCCGGATGGGACCCGTTCCGGGAGCTCGGTGTCTTGCGCACCCGGATGGAACAGCTCATGCACTCCACCTTCCCCTTTCCCGGTAGCGGATTCCCCCAGGCCGAGGCAGGGGTGTGGGCGCCGTTGGCCGATGTCGAGGACACCGAGGACGCCTACCTGATGGAGCTCGAGGTACCCGGCGTCGACAAGGACCGGATCACGGTGGAGGTCGCAGACGGCGAGCTCGACATCCACGGTGAGATCAAGGAGAAGGAACGCACGGGCGTGCTCCGCAGGCAGGCCCGGCATGTCGGGGAGTTCGACTACCGCACGAATCTGCCTCCGAACGCCGACACCGAGAGCATCACCGCGGAGTTGGCCAACGGAGTCCTCACCGTGCGCGTCCCCAAGGCCGAGAAGGCCAAGCCGCACCGCATCGAAATCACCGGCTGAGGGGAAGGCGGGGCCGGCCGGCGCACTGTGCGGCGACCGCGCCGGTGCCCGCCTTCCGTCACCCGACGTCGTTCGAGGAGTGGCTCAGCGGAGAAGTCGCACCCGGTACATGACGAAAGGGCAACGATCATGCGAGCTCACCTGGGTGATCAGATCATCGTCGAGAGCCCGGCGACCGGGGGTACCAGGCGCGACGGCGAGATCGTCGGGCTGCACCACGAGGACGGCACACCCCCCTACGACGTGCGCTGGTCGGACACGCTCGACGTGACGCTCGTCTTTCCCGGCCCCGACGCCCACATCAAGCATCTCGGACACGAGTCCGAGACCGATACCGGCGCGCCCTCGCCCGGCATGTCACCCAACCCCGGCGACATCGGCCGGCGCGTCGCCACCGAACGCGAACGGCAGGGCCTGACCCGGGAGGAGACAGCCCGCCGCGCCCGGATGGCGCCAGACTATCTCGCCTACCTCGAGGAGCACCCCGGCGATCCCAGCCTCGCCACCCTCATCCGACTGGCCGCAGCACTGAACACCAGCGTGCAGGCACTGCGCGGTGGTGGTGCCGACCTGCCGCCCGGCCGGGGCACGGCCCTGCTGCGCCCCCGGCTCCGGGACCTCGAACCGGAGGAGTGCCGGACTCTGCTCTCCACCCACGGTGTGGGACGCATCGCGGTCGCCACAGCCGAAGGCCCCGCGGTGGTGCCGGTCAACTACGAGGTCGTCGACGACGCGATCGCCTTCCGGACCGCTCCCGGTTCCGTGCCCGCGGCCGCCGTGGGGTCGAACGTCGCCTTCGAGGTCGACCACCTGGACGAGGCCATGAGCCGGGGGTGGAGCGTGCTCGCCGTGGGCCCCGCACAGGCGGTCACCGAACCCGACGACGTACGGCGTCTGGCTGAACACGCCCACACCACACCGTGGGCCGGAGGCGAGCGCGAGATGTGGGTGCTGATCCGGCCCGCACAGCTCACCGGACGGCGCATCACCGCGGCCGGAGAGTGAGCGGGGGCCCTCCTGTGAACCAGCGAGCGCTGTCGGAGGAACGTGCGACGAGTCTCGTGCACGACACGGCCTCCGCCCCGTCCCTGCACAACGTGCAACCCGACGGTTCCGCTGCCTCCGCGGCAGCCCTCCTTCGAGATGCGCGCGTCCCCGGACCGCGTCCAGCCGCACTCCGACCCGCAGCAGCGCGCCCTTCACCTCGGGCCCGTTGCCCGACCTCGTCGGCCTCGGCCCCGGCTACTGGAAGGCCGCGTGGATCTCCTGCTCGGTGGCGGCGTGGGAGACGATGAGTACTTCGTCGCCCGGCCGCAACCGCATATCGGGCGCGGGGATGGTGGGCCGTCCCTCCCGGACGACGGTCGCCACGACCGTGCCCGCCGGGAGGGCGATCTCGGCGAGTGTGCGCCCCGCGGCCAGGGACTGCGGGGTGATGGCCGTCTCGATCACGTCGACACCGGCCTTGCTCAGGCGCAGCAGAGCGACGGTGTCGGTGGCGCCGGTCGCCTCCTCGATCAGGGAAATCAGGGGCGTGGCCACGGGCACCGGGGTGTCCACTCCCCAGGCACGGTCGAAGAGCCAGGTGTTCTCCGCGTCGTTGACACGGGCCACGACGCGCGGCACGGCAAACCGCCGCTTGGCGAGGAGGCTGATGACGAGGTTGTTCTCGTCGGTACCGGTAGTGGCGAGGACGAGGTCGGCGGTGTGGGCTCCGGCATGCTCGAGGAAGGCGGGGTCGCAGGCGTCTCCGGCCAGGAGGCGTACCGGCAGCCGGCCTTCGAGTCCGGCGACGAGGTCGTCGTCGACGTCGACGAGGGTGACGTCGTTGCGGGCGGCGAGGACGCGGGCGATCTGCGTACCCAGGCGTCCTGCGCCGGCGACGAGAGCCTTCACGTCCCCAGCTCCTTGTCCAGAAAACCGCGCAGCCGGCCGAGCGAGGTGGCGGCGACAGCGAAGGTGACCAGGTCTCCGGGCTCGGCGGGGGTGTGGTGCGCGGGGATGCGCGAGCGGCCCGCCCGGGTCACCTCGACGACGCGGATCTCGCCGTCGACGTCGAGTTCCGTCAGGAGCCGCCCGGCCAGATGGCCGGGCAGGTGCGAGCGGATCAGCAGTGTCTCACCGTTGCCGAAGCTGACGTCGGGGGTGAGGTGGCGGTGCAGCAGCATCCGGTGGATCTCGTGCACGGTCCACCGGACACTGGCGACGGTGGGAATGCCGAGGTCACGGCAGAGGTCGGCGCTGCTGGAGGCGGAGACGTGGGCGAGGACGATCGGTACCCGGTACGTCTCCTTGGCCGTTCGCGCGCTGACGATGTTGCTGTTGTCGCACGAGGTGACGGCGACGAACGCGTCGGCGTCTCCGGTACCGGC
>KL568600.1:77075-80049 GCA_000715605.1 Streptomyces speibonae
ATCGAGGACCGTACGGCTGTAGCCGTTGCCCTCGTGGAAGCGGCCGGGGAAACCCGCGGGGAGCGACCTGCGGGCCCTGGGCGCGCGGTCCACGACCCGTAGGTCGTGGCCTTCTGCGGCGAGTCGGGCGGCGAGTGCGGAACCGGCACGTCCGCAGCCGACGACGATCACTCTCATCGTGTCTCTCCTTTCGGGCCCGCGTGCCGACGGCGCAGCCACGCCTTCCTGAGCTCCTCCGCGAGCAGGACCAGCACGCCGAGACCGGCGAGGAGAGCCCAGTCGCCGACGTCCAGCGGGGCCGTGTTGAACAGCTCCTGGAGCGGGGGCAGATAGCTGATGCCCGCCATGACGGCGATGCCGAAGCAGCCGGCGGCCGGCAACCAGGGATTGGACAGCGGACCGATGCGCAGCAGGCTCTGCCGGTCGGTGCGTACCGCGAGGGCGACGAAGAACTGGCTGAGCACGATGCCCGCGTGCACCAGCGTGACCGCCTCCTGGTAGGCGGTGTCGTCCTCGGTGAGTTCCGCCCATGGGATGCCGGACGCGTGGATGTGCCAGAAGAACACGCCGGTCACTCCGACGGCCTGGATGCCGCCGAGGAAGAGGATGCGTCCCATGACCGCGGTGGAGAACAGGCGCTCGCGCCGGGAACGGGGCGGGCGGTCCATGACGTCGGGTTCCGGAGACTCGGCGCCGAGCGCGAGGGCGGGCAGCACGTCCGTACCGAGGTCGATGGCGAGGATCTGCACGGCGCTGATGGGCACCAACGGGAACCCGGCGAACGTGGCGGCCACGATCGGGACGAGCTCGCCGATGTTGCTGCTGAAGACGTAGACGAGGAACTTGCGGATGTTCTGATAGACCGAACGGCCGAGCCGGACGGCGGTGGCGATGGAGGCGAAGGAGTCGTCGAGCAGCACCATGACGGCCGCCTCCCGGGCGACATCGGTACCGGAGACGCCCATCGCCACGCCGATGTCGGCGTGCTTGAGGGCCGGGGCGTCGTTGGCGCCGTCGCCCGTGACGGCGACCACCTCGCCCCGCCGGTGCAGGGCGCCCACGACCCGCATCTTGTCCTCGGGGCTGACCCGGCACAGCAGCAGCTCCCCCGGTCGCTCGAGGAACGCGTCCAGGCCGTCGTCGTCCATGGCCTCCAAGCCGGCTCCGGTGACGACGGTGGGCGCGGGCCCCGTGACGATGCCGACCCTCCGGGCGACGGCCTCGGCGGTCAGCGGGTGGTCCCCGGTGACCATCACGATCCTGATGCCGGCCCGCCGACAGGCGGTCACCGCGTCGCTGACCTCGGGCCGCGGCGGATCGAGCATTCCGACGAGCCCCAGCAGTGTCAGCTCCGACTCGGCCGTCTCCTGCCCCGGATGCGGGCCCGGCACCGGCCGCCGGGCCACCGCCAGCACGCGCAGCCCCCGGGAGGCCATGGCGTCGTTGGCGGCGACGATCCCGGTCCGCAGCATGCCGGTCAGCTCACGCCGCTCCCCCTCCCAGTCGACGGCGACGCAACGGTCGAGGAGTTCCTGTGGGGCGCCCTTGGCGTACACGCGGTAGCCCCCGGTGTCCCGGTGCACGGTGCTCATGAGCTTGCGGCCGGAGTCGAAGGGGTATTCCGCGACGCGAGGTGCCGCGGCCTCCTCGGCGGCCAGGTCGATCCCCGCCTTCGCCGCGACCACGAGCAGTGCCCCCTCGGTGGTGTCGCCCAGCACCCGCCATCCGCTGTCGTCCGTGGGCGGAACGAGCCGGGCGTTGCAGCACAGGGCCGCCGCCGTCAGCAGTCCGCGTACCGGTTCCGGGTGGGCGACCTCGCCGTCGGGCGCGTAGCCCACGCCGTTCACGGCGTGTTCCGTCCCGCCCGCCCACACCCGTGCGACGGTCATCTCCGCCCGGGTGAGGGTTCCGGTCTTGTCCGTGCACACCGTCGTGGTGGACCCCAGTGCCTCCACCGCCAGCAGTCGCTTGACCAAGGCGTGCCGCCGGGCCATGCGCCGTACGCCGACCGCCAGGGACACGGACAGGGTCGCGGGCAGGCCCTCGGGTACGAGCGCGACCATGACGCCCAGGGCGAAGACGAACGTCTCGACGAACGGCTGACCGGTCGGCAGCCGCACCAGGAACAGCAGCGCGCCGATCGCCAGGGCCGTCCCCGCGACCCTGCGGGCCATCAGGGCCACCTGACGCTGGAGCGGCGTTCTCTGCCGGGGTGCGGCGGCCGTGAGCCGGAAGATCTTGCCGAACTCGGTGGCCGTGGCGGTGGCGAACACCACCGCCTTCGCGGAGCCGGCCACCACGTCGGTGCCCATGAACGCGCAGTTGCGGGCCTGGAGGGCCGGCCCGCCGGCCACGGGGTGGGCCGTCCGGCCGACGGCGTCGCTCTCACCGGTCAGCGCCGCGTTGTTCACGGAGACCTCGTGCGCCTCCACCAGCCTGCAGTCCGCGGGCACCGCGTCCCCGGCCTCCAGGACGACCACATCGCCGGGCACCACCTCCTCCGAGGGCACGTCGCGTCCCTCCCCGTCGCGCAGCACGCGGCAGGTGTGTCTGACCATCGCCTGCAGCGACTCGGCCGTCCGCTCGGCGGAGTACTCCTGGGCGAAGCCGATGGCGGCGTTCAGCACCACCACGCACAGGATGGCCACGGCGAGTTGCAGCGTGCCGGTGTTCCTCGGGTCCTCAAGCCCGTAGGCCAGGAACGTGATGGCGGAGGCGACGAGCAGGACGACGGCGAACAGGTCGGTGAACTGGCCGGCCAGTTGCCGCCACGGCCGTGCGCGCTGTGCGGACGGCAGTGCGTTGGGCCCCAGGCGTGCCCGCCGTGCGGCCGCCTCCTCGGAGGTGAGCCCTCGGGGCGAGGTGCCGAGCGCCGCGAACACTCCGTCGGTCGGCAGGGTCTGGATCGAGGAGGCGTCCGTGGCGGCGGGGAGCGTCGGTCCGCGATTGCCGTCCACCGGTGTCCGCCCGGGAG
>KL568600.1:80238-83048 GCA_000715605.1 Streptomyces speibonae
CGGTGTCCGCCCGGGAGTCCCGGCACGGCCGGCGTCCTTCCGCGTCACGAGGCGACCAGGCGGACCGCCGTGACCTTGTACTCGGGGCAGGACGTGGCGGTGTCCGCATGGCCGGAGGTGAGGCGGTTGACCCCGCTGGCCGGGAAGTGAAAGGCACAGAAGACCTGGCCGGGCGCGGTCCGGTCGCCGACACGGGCGATGAGCCGGGCCCTGCCGTGCCGGCTCTCCACGGTGATCGGCTCGCCGTCGCGCACGGAGTACCGGTGGGCGTCGCCGGGGTGGAGGTCGAGAAAGTCGACGGGGTCGAGAGTGAGGTTCGCGCCGCGTCGGGTCATGCTGCCGGAGTTGTAGTGCGCCCAGCGCCGTCCGGTGACCAGGACGAGCGGGTAGTCGTCGTCGGGGTGTTCCCCCGGCGGCAGGTAGGGCGGCGCGGCCAGGTGGGCGCGGCCGTCGGCGGTGGCGAACCGTTCCCGGTAGAGCTTCGCCTCGCCGGGGCGGCCGGGTTCCCGGCAGGGCCAGGGGACGGCGCCTTCCCGGTCCAGCCGGTCGTGGGACACTCCGGCGAAGACGGGGGCGAGACGGCCGCACTCGACCAGCGCGGCGGCCGGGGTGGGACAGCCGAGATCGGCGCCCATGGCCGACGCGACGGCGTGTACGACGTCGAAGTCGCTGCGTGCCTCTCCCGGCGGGGACACGGCGGGGCGGACCCGCTGGAACCGGCGGTCGAAATTGACGAAGGTGCCGTCCTTCTCCGGCCAGGAGGCGACGGGAAGCACCACGTCGGCGCGGCGGGCGGTCTCGGACAGGAAGAGTTCGCTGCACACCACGAGCGGGCACGCCTCCAGGGCCGCGGCCACCTGGTTCGCGTCCGGGTCGGTGGCGCACACGTCCTCGCCGATGATCCACAGCGCCCGCAGCTCCCCCGCCCGCGCGGCGGCGAACATGTCCGGAATGCGCAGACCGGTCCGCCGGGGCACGGAGACGCCCCACACCGCCTCGGCACGGGCCCGCGCCGCCGGGTCGAGCACCCTGCCGTAGCCGGGCAGCAGGTCGGGCAGCGCACCCATGTCGGAGGCGCCCTGGACGTTGTTCTGACCACGCAGCGGGTTGAGGCCGTGCCCGCGGTCGGTACCGACGGCGCCGCGCAGGATCGCCAGGTTGGCCAGGGACCGCACCCCGTCGGTGCCGTGCAGGTGCTCGGTGACCCCCAGTCCGTAGACGATCGCGGGACGCGCGGCCTCGCCGTACAGCCGGGCGGCGGCGATCAGGTCGGTGGCGGGCACCCCGGTGATGTCCGCGACCCGGTCCGGCGGGTAGTCGGCCAGCAACTCGGTGAGCCGGTCCCGTCCGGTGGCCCGCTCACGCAGGAACGCCTCGTCAGTGAGGCCTTCGGCGAGCAGGACGTGAGCGAGCCCGTGGAACAGCGCCACGTTGGTACCGGGGCGGGGTCGCAGGTGCACGTCGGCGTGCGCGGCGAGACCCACGGCGCGCGGATCTGCGACCACCAGCCGGGCCCCGCGCAGCACACTCCGCAGCAGCCGCGCTCCGACCACCGGATGGGCCTCGACGGGGTTGGCCCCCACTACCAGCAGGCAGTCGGACCGTTCGACGTCGTCGAAGCTGTCGGTGCCGCCGGACAGGCCGAAGGAGGCGGTCAGGCCGGCCGCGGACGGGGAGTGGCACAGGCGGGAGCAGTTGTCGACGTTGTTGGTGCCGATGACGGTCCGCATGAACTTCTGGACGAGGTAGTTCTCCTCGTTGGTGGCACGGGCGGAGGAGATCGCCGCCACGGCGTCCGGGCCGCCTTCCGCGAGGGCCGCGCGCAGCCCGCGAGCGACATGGGCGAGCGCCTCGTCCCAGCCGACGGGCTCCAGGCGGCCGGCCCGCCTCAGAAGCGGGCGGGTGAGCCGTTCGGGGGAGGTCAGGTACCCATGGGCGAAGCGGCCTTTGACGCAGGCGTGGCCCTGGTTGACCGGACCGTCGCGGGCCGGCAGTACCGCCGTGACCTCGCCGTCCTTCGTGACGACGTCCAGGGTGCAGCCGACACCGCAGTATCCGCAGGTGGTGCGGGTCGCGGGCGGCCGGTTGGCGGAGGTGAGCCCGCGTGCCGGGCCGGGTTCGGCGAGCGCACCGGTGGGACAGGTGTCGACGCAGCCGCCACACGCCACGCAGTCGGACTCGGCCCACGGCCCGCCGGTGCCGGGCGCGACCACGGTGTCGGCGCCCCGGCCGGCCAGGGTCAGGGCGAACGTGCCCTGCACCTCGGCGCACATGCGGACGCACCGACCGCAGGCGATGCACAGGTCCCGGTCCAGATGGACGTAAGGGTGGGAGTCGTCGCCGCCCCGGCCTCCGGCACCCTGCGCCGTGTCGGGGGCGATGCCCGACGACCGGCAGATCTCGGCCAGTTCACTGGGGTTGTCATCGGCGAGGGCCCGGGGTGGCAGGGCCGAGGCGATGACCTCCACCGCCTCCCGGCGCAGCCGCCGGAGCTCGTCGGTGCCGGTCTCGACGCGGAGGCCGGGGCCGACAGGGGTCACACAGGCCGCCACGGTCCGTCCGTCGGCGCTCACGAGGCAGGTACGGCACGCCCCGGCCGGGCTGACCCGGTCGTCGGAGCACAGCGAGGGAAGATCGGTCCCGGCCGCCCGCACCGCCGCGAGCAGGGAGGACCCCTCGGGCACGATAACGTCCGTGCCGTCGACGCGGATCTCGACCTCGTTCATGGCTCCCATCCCACGAGTCGGTCGCCGTAGACGCGGGCGAGGCTGTGCACGGCGGGCGGGATGCGTCGTCCGAACGCGCACAGG
>KL568600.1:83237-85397 GCA_000715605.1 Streptomyces speibonae
GGCTCGCCTCGGTCAGGAGATGCGCGAGCCGCTTCCACTCGTCGCCGGGTCCGGTGCGGGCGTCCGCCAGTTCCAGACCACGGCGTGAGCCCACCCGGCAGGGGGAGCAGGCACCGCAGCTCTCCGCCGCCGCGAACTCCCACACATGCCGGAGTACGTCACGCGGCGCGACGTGCTGGTCGAAGGCGACCAGTCCGGCATGGCCCAGCGCGGCACCGGCTGCCGCCAGGCCGGCCGTGGTGAGCGGCACGTCGAGTGCGCCGGGGGCGAGGAAACCCCCCAAGGGGCCGCCCACCTGGAGGGCGGTCAGCTCACTGCCGTCCTTCAGGCCACCGCCCAGTTCGGTGACGATGCGCCGCAGCGAGGTGCCCACGGCGACCTCGTGCACTCCCGGCCGGGCGAACCGCTCCGAGAGGCAGACCAGTTTCGTGCCGGTCTCCTCCGGTGTTCCGCGCCGGGCGTAGGCATCGCCGCCCCGGGCCACGATCCAGGGGACGGCCGCGAGTGTCTCGACGTTGTTCACCACCGTCGGCGCATCCCACAGCCCACGCGTGGTCGGGTACGGCGGGCGCGGCCGGGCGCAGCCCCGGTCCCCTTCCAGACCGGCGATCAGCGCCGTCTCCTCACCGGCCACGTACGATCCGGCGCCCTCCACCACCTCGACGTCGAGGGTGGTGTCCGTGCCGTGCACGGAGGATCCGAGGTGCCCCTCGACGTAGGCTTCCCGGGCCGCTTCCCGCATGCGTGCCAGCGCCTGCGGATACTCCGAGCGGACCAGCACCACCGCCCGGCGGGCGCCGCAGGCGAAACAGGCCAACGCCAGGCCCTCCAGCACCCGCCGCGGGTCGGCCTCCATCAGCAGCCGGTCGGCGTACGACCCGGGGTCCCCCTCGTCGCCGTTGGCCACCACGACGGTGCCGGGCGCCCGGCCGGCCGCCTCCCACTTGGCCGCCACCCGGAAGCCCGCTCCCCCACGTCCGCGCAGCCCGGAGGCGGCCACCTCCCGCCGGACCCTGTCGGCATCGCCGGCCGTCACGGTCCGCGGCCACACCTTCCACGCAGGTTCACCGGCGACCACGCCTGCCAGCAGCACGGGGTCGCCGGTGTCGTCGGCCACCGGGATTTGCGGGGCGGATGGTGGCTCGCGCCCTGTCAGTTGTTCGGCGAGCGTGGGTCCCGTACAGGGCGTGATGCCGTCGAGCGCGGCAGGGCCCGCGTAGCAGTACCCCAGGCACCGCACGGCCTGCAGCGAGGTTTCCCCGCCCGGTGAGACGGTGCCCACCGCCGCGCCCAGCTCCTGCTCCACCCGGGTGATGTGCCGTCCCGCCTGCGCGGCGAAGCATGCCGCCGCCGAACAGATCCGCACATGGCGCCGGCCGCGGGGGGCGACGAGGTCCGCGTAGTAGGAAGCGGGCCCGAGTGCGGCGGCTGGGGGCAGGTCCAGACCGGCGGCGACGGCCGGAGCCCAGCTCCCGGGGCCGTCCGCCGTGTCCTCCCTGGCCTGGGTCAGTCGCTCGACCAGCCGCTCACCGGCCTTCCCGCGCCGCTCCGAAAGGGCTCGGAAAGCGTCGAAGCGGCCGGTGGAACGCGTGACAGCCATGTCTTCATCGTGGCGGCAGTGATCCGACACCACAATCCGGGCCGAGGTCCGCTCACGCCCGTCCCGCGCGCGGCCGAGCCGACCCGTGTCCCCGGAGCACGGAGCCCCATGGCAGGTCCCCTCCTTCGATCGGCTTACCGCGGTCAGGCGTCGCCGTCACGGTGCGGAGGAGCTTTGGGAGATCTGTTCCAAGGCCACAGCCCGTCCCGGGTGCCGCGATCCGAGTCCGGCAGCCGCCTCGCGGGGGCGAAGCTCGCGCCAGTGCCTGTGTGTCGCCGCCCAGGAGCGGCGTCCATGGGTTCCGGGGCCGGCCCCGGAAGGTGCACCGGCCAACAGCCGCGCACCGCGCGACTCGGCCACCCGGGCGGTCCACTCGGCGGCGTGGCTCGCGAGTCGAACCTTCGAAGCCACGGCGACGGTGTCCGCCTCCTGAGTCAGGGTCCTCCGAGCCGGAATGGCACGGGGAAACGTGCACCACAGAGACCGCGCGTTCTCAACCACGGGCGAACGCCCTCGTGGACCTGCGACGTCCACCCGCCACGGGCATCCCGCTCACATCC
>KL568600.1:85631-90697 GCA_000715605.1 Streptomyces speibonae
GTCGTGGCGAGGGGAGCCTCCCGCGCCGATCGTGCGCTGACGGACTGACGCCAGGCGCTCCCTGGGGAAGTACGCGTCCGAGGGCAGTGACCCGTCTGGGCGGCGTGCGGACGCGCCGGGATCATCCGTGCGGGTGGGCGATGTGCTCGGAGACCGAGACAACACCGTCCACACTCCGGCACATCCGCTCGATGACGGGGATCAACATCGTGACCTCCACGGTCCCGCCGAGAGTCACCCGTCCTTCGTGCACCTCGACCGTGACCTGTTCGGCTGCGGGACCCAGCGTCCGCCGCAGGACATCTCCCGTGATCTCGTCCCGGATGGCGTCGTCGCGGCGCAGAAAGATGCGCAGGAGGTCACTGCGGCTGACGATGCCCTGGAGCCGGTCGGTCTCGTCGACCACGGGCAGTCGCTTGACGTTCTGCACGGCCATGAGGCGGGCTGCCTCGACCACGGTCCACTCGGGACGCGCACACACGGCGGGGGCCGACATCAGCTCCTCGGCACGGGTGCCCTCGGCCTTGGCCCGCTCCCAGGCCTCCAGGTGCGGAATCGGCGTTCGTCCGGACGGGTCGGGCTGAGCGGACGATTTGCGCAGCAGGTCTGCCTCGGACACCACGCCCACGGGCCGGTCCAGCTCGTCCACCACCGGCACGGCAGTGACGTCGTTGTCTCTCAGCAGCTCCACGATCTCCTTGAAGGGCAGGTCACGCCGTGCCCGAACCACGCTCCGGCTCATGAGCTCTGCGACCGTGCGGTGCTGCATGATGTCGCCTGTCCCTTCCAGTTGACGGCCCCGATGACAGCAGGGCGTCTCCCTGCGGTGACGACTCGCCCCACGGCCCATTGTGGGGAAACGACCGCACTGGTGCGACCCCGGCTCGGCCGTCGAGGCGGCTCGGCCGACCGGCGCTCTCGGCTGGTGAGGCGTCCCGGCCCCTCAACAACGGGAGCACGGCACGGTCGTACTCCATGTGTGCCGCACGTCCGCCGAACCGACCGTCGAGGTGGCTGACGGCAGGCCGCGCCTCCCGGAACCACGACGGGCCGAGGAGGACGAGGGGTCCGGCCGCGGGCTCGGCCTCGTCCCATCCTGGCGGACGGTTGGGGCGTGCGACCCACCGATGGCGGAAGGCCGGCCTGGTTCATGCCACGGCTGTGGACGACCGAGCCTCCGCCCGGCCAGGGCGTGCGGTACCGGGGCGGAGGAGTGGGCGGTAACGGCCGACGGGCGGCAGTCGCGGCCAGAGCGATCAGCACGACCGTCCGGATCAGGTGCCAGTCGCCCCCGGCCTGCTCATCTCCCACCTGCGCGGCCCGCCGACGGCGACCCGCCAGAGCAGTTCGGCGAGCAGCACGGTTGAGGCCGTACCCAGGCACAAGGCCCATTGCGCCACGTCCAACGGCACGGTACCGAAGACGTTCTGTGCCCAGGGCACATGGACGGCGGCCACCTGGACCGCCAGGACACCCACCAGGCACAGCCACAGCGTGCGGTTGCGCAGTTGGTAGCGGCTGAGCAGCGGCCCGTCGTCCGCGCGGGCGTTCAGGGCGTTGAAGAGCTGGAACAGAACGAACGTGGTGAATGCCATGGTCGCGGCCGTCCGCGCGTCGACGTGGGAACGGGCTACGGCCAGGAGAACCACGGTCCCGAGGGCCATGACCGCTCCGGCCCGGCCAATGGCGAACAGCCGCCTCGCGTCGAGGATGCGTTCGCCGGGATCGCGCGGCGGGTGGCGCATGACGTCGTCGCGGGCCGGATCCACGGCAAGGGCCATGGCGGGCGGTCCGTCCATGATGATGTTGACCCACAGCAATTGCGCGGCGGTGAGCGGTGCGGGCAGTCCGGCGAGGGCCGAGCCGAGCAGGGTCAGGATGGCGCCGATGTTGGTGGCCAGCTGGAAGCGGACGAACTTGACGATGTTCCCGTAGATCGCCCGCCCTTCGCGGACGGCCCGGACGATGGTGGAGAAGTCGTCGTCGGTCAGGACCATGTCGGCGGCTTCCTTGGCCACGTCCGTGCCGGTGACCCCCATCGCCACGCCGATGTGGGCGGCCCTGAGCGCGGCGGCGTCGTTGACCCCGTCCCCGGTCATCGCGACGATGTGCCCCCGGCTCGACAGGGCCCGCACGATGGCGACCTTGTGCTCGGGTGCCACACGCGCGAAGACCCCGATGCCGTCGATCCGCTCCGCGAGCTCCTCCTCCGGCATCCCGTCCAGCGCGGCACCGGTCACGACGTCGCCCGCGATGCCGAGTTCGCGGGCGATGGCCGCCGCCGTCCCCGCATGGTCGCCGGTGATCATCTTCACGCCGACTCCGGCTGTGCGGCACAGCGCCATCGCCTCGCCCGCCTGGGGGCGGGGCGGGTCGGCGAGCCCGGCGACCGACAGGAGCGTCAGACCGGACAACGTGTTCGCGGACGGGGGCTCGTCCACCAGCGCTTCGGCGGCACCCAGCACCCGTAGCCCGGCCCGGCTCATCCGCTCGGTCACCGCGAGGACCTCCGTCCGGCGCGGCTCGTCGTCCAGGCGCCGTTCGCCGTCCTCGGTCAGGACGGCGCAGCACAGATCCAGCAGGACATCCACCGCGCCCTTGACGAGAACACGAGTACGGCCGTCCGGTTCGGCGTGGAAGGTGGCCATGTACTTGGTCGCCGCGTCGAAGGGCAGCTCACCGGTGCGGGGCAGTTCGGTGCGCAACCGGTCGGCGTCCAGCCCGCCCTTGGCGGCGAGGACGACGAGCGCGGCCTCGGTGGGGTCGCCGACGAATCCGTTTTCCCCGGTCCCGTCGTCGCCGTCGCCGGTCAGGTGCGCGTCGTTGCAGACCGCGAAGGGAAGCAGCGCCCGCCGCAGGTCGGCGTCGCCGCCGGCGCCCTCGGTGCGCAGAGTGCCACCGGTGGCGTAGCCCTCACCGGTGACGTCGTACAGCCGTCCGCCTGCCCACACTGCCCGTGCGGTCATCTGGTTCAGGGTCAGGGTGCCGGTCTTGTCGCTGCACACGACCGTGGCCGAGCCCAGCGACTCCACTGCCGCCAGACGTTTGACGACAGCCCCGCGCCGGGCCATGCGGTGAACGCCCAGCGCGAGAGTGAGGGCGAGTACGGCGGGCAGCCCTTCGGGGATCGCGGCGACCGCCAGGGCGACGGCCCGCAGCGCGAGGTCGGAGAGCCCTTCGCCGCGGAGCAGCCCGGTGAGCGCGTACGCCACGACCGCGATGCCGCTGAGCAGCGCGAGTCGGCGGCCGAGGCTGTCCAGCTGGACCTGCAGAGGGCTCGGCGGCTCTGCGCCGGTGCGCAACGCGTGGGCGATGGCACCGAGTTCGGTCCGCATACCAGTGGCGGTGACGATCATCTCGGCGCGGCCCCGGGTCAGGGCGGTGTTCATGAAGAGCATGCTGGTGCGCTCGGCCAGCGGGACCCTTTCCGGGTGGCCGTCGCACACCGGGGCCGTGCCCTTGGCGACGGGCTGCGACTCACCGGTCAGCGCCGCCTCGGCGACCTCCACCGACTCCGCGACCGTCAGCCGCCCGTCGGCCGGTACACGGTCACCGGCCTCCAGCAGCACCACGTCCCCCGGTACCAGCGCATCCGCGCCGACGACCTGTTCCGTGCCGTCGCGCCGCACGCGCGCCGTCGGCACCAGCATCCGCCGCAGTGCCTCCAGACTGCGCTCGGCGCGCCGCTCCTGGAGGTAGCCGAGCACGGCGTTGATCTGCAGGACGACGGTGATCACCAAGGCGTCCTCGACCTCACCGATGGCTGCCGCCACCACGGCCGCCATCAGCAGTATGCCGATGAGCCAGTTGCGGAACTGGTCGAGGAACTTCAGCCACTCCGGCCGCCGGGCCGCTTCCGCCATGCGGTTGGGCCCGTGGACGGCGGCCCGCTCGGTGGCCTCGGCCGCGGTCAGTCCGGCGCCCGGGTCGACGCGGAGAAGTCGCACGACGTGTTCCGTCGGCAATCCGCAGGCCTCCGCGCCCAACGGGGGCGGCTGTGCTCCCTCCCCCGGCTGTGCGTCGGCGGTCGTCGCCGGCTTCGTCATGGTCACGCCTCTCCGTACGGACAACGGCGAGCAGCAGGGCGAAGGCTCTGCGGCCGCCTCTCGGGCTGCCTGTTCCGGTGACAGGACTCGGGTACCCCGCCTCCGCGCCCCAGGGACCGGAGGGGGCACCCTGCGTGCCATCCCGCCCTCCCCTGCACGCCAAGCCGCGTCGCGGGCAGCGCAGGAGGCCGTCGAGTGAGTGGCAGGGCAAGGGTGTGGCCGAGGCGGAGGATCACCTCCGGCGGGTTCGGCAGCGGTGTCAGTCGTGGGGTACGACCACCACGGGGCAGGTGACGCGGTGGATCACGGCGTGGGCGACCGGGCCGGTGCGCGGCACCCGAGGGCGGCCGGCGAGCCGGTGGCCGACGACAACCAGCTCCGCTCCGGACGCCGCCTTCACCAACGCGCCCGCGGCCTTGCCCTCCACCACCGTCTGCACCACCTCCACGTCGGGGTACTTGTCCCGCCACACCTGGAGTACCGCGGTGAGAAAGCCCAGCCACTCCTCCGCCCGCTGCGGGTCGCCCACGAGGCCGACCTCTCCGGGACCCAGGGTGAACGGGTCCGGTGCGCGCCAGGCGTACAGTGCCCTGAGCCGGGTGTGATGCGTGCGGGCCGTCTCGAAGGCGTACTCGATCACTTCGTCGCACGGTTGGGTGACGTCGACGCCGAGGACGACGTCCCGGCGTGCCGCGGCGGGCGACGCCTCCTCCGGTGGGGTGCCGGCGCGAACCAGGACGACAGGACGCGTCGTCTTCGCCACGACGCCGAGCGCGACGGAACCCGCGAGGAGTCCGGTGACGCGGTTCAGGCCACGCGAGCCGAGCGCCAACAGTTCGGCGTCTCCCGCCGCTTTCACCAGGGCGGCCGTGGCCGGACCCTCGACCTGTTCGCCATGGACCCGGACATCGGGACAGACGGCGCGGACCCGTTCCTCCGCCTCCCGCAGGACGCGCTGCGCCAGGTGCCGTCCGGCCGCGTCGGCGTTCTCCGCCTCGCCCTGACCCGGGCGCCAGTTCC
>KL568601.1:0-3791 GCA_000715605.1 Streptomyces speibonae
CGGCCCAGCCGATGCCGGCCCCCACACCACCCCGGTCCGTGACGGCCCCCGCCCAGGCCGTCCCGCCCCGCCGCCCCCGGCGCACCGGATTCCTGGTCGCCGCCGCGGCGCTGGCGCTCACGCTGGTCGCCGGAGGTGTGTACGTGCTCGTCGACCGCGCCGGCGCCGGCGGGGAAGGGAAGGCGTCCGGCTCGGGGGCGGCGGGCCAGGCGTCCGCCGGCGCCTCCGAGGCGGCGGACGACACACAGGACGGCGCACGGGACGACAGGCAGGACGGCGCACAGGACGGCGCACAGGACGACAGGCAGGACGGCGCACAGGACGGCGCGGACCGGAACCCCGTGTCGGTCACCGTGACCGGCCGCTCGACCACCTACACCGGATCCTGTCCCCCGGAGGGCACGGACGCACCCTGGTTCACCGCGACCTTCACCGCGTCCGAACTGCCCGTCCAGTTCTCGTACCGGTGGGTGTCGTCCAACGGGTCCGTGGTCGACTCCGAGTGGCGGACCCTGGCGTTCCGCGAAGGCGGTTCCCGCACCCACAAGGAGACCGTCCGGCTGTCGACGTACGCACGCGCCGGGACGCTGCGCAGCGAGATGGCCGTCGAGATCCGCTCTCCGTTCGACGCGAAGTCCAACTCCGTTCCGTTCTCGGTGACCTGCGGCACGTCGGCGGGTTCGTGAGACCGGTCGGCAAGCGAGCGCGGGGGGCGGCAGGTCTCCCGCGCCAGGCAGAACGACGTGAGGAGCCGCTGTGGCGTCGGTCATCGTGGGGCGTACGGGTCCCTTCGCCGGTCAGAGCGTCGTGCTCGGCGACGCCCCGCTGACCTTCGGACGCAAGAGCGACAACGACGTCGTCATCGTCAGTTCCAGGGCCTCCCGCCTGCACGCCGAAATCGTGCCGGAGAACGGCGCGTTCGTGCTGTACGACCGCAACAGCAGGAACGGGACCTTCGTCAACGACCGGCGTCTGACCGCCGGTCACACGCTGGAGCACGGGGACGCCGTCCGCATCGGCGAGGAGACCTTCCTGTTCGAGACGCAGGAGGCGCTGGAGACGGTCATGGACCTCTCCCAGCTCGACCTGCCCCGCGCGGCCGACGTACGGGCCGACCCGGGCGAGCTGCGCGTCACCGTGTCCGGCGGAGGGCCGGTCGGCCTCGCCTTCGCGCTGCTCCTCGAGCACGCGCTGCCGGGCCGGGTCGCCATCACCGTGCACGACGGGCGGTGGACCCGGCGGGGCTCCACCGTGGTCTGGAAGGACGAGTCCCAGGGCAACGTCCGCCGTCAGCAGGTCGTCACCGTGCAGAGCCGGCAGTACCTGGCGCTCACCGAGGAGATGCGCTCGGCGCTGTTCGGCGCCGGGGAGTACGGCGAGATGTGGCCGGTCGGGCCCGACTCCGTGGACGGCCGTCCGCCGCGCAACGTCCGGATCGCCCACGTCGAGGACAAGCTGCTGGAGCTGGCCGGCGCCAAGCCCGCGATCCGCCTGGTGCCCAGGCGCTTCGACGCGGCGGAGCAGGAGCACCGGATCGCCCAGGAGCACGTCCTGGTGATCAGCGAGGGCGGCCGGTCGCGCACGCGCGAGCACTTCGAGAGCCGGTTCGGCGCGGCGGACGCCTCGATCTACTCCCTCGACGGCGAGCACCTCCAGGACGTGGTCCTGGGACTGCGCGTCAAGTCCCGTCTCCCCGATCCGATGAGCGTGCTGCTGACCGTCGCGCAGAACCGGTTCCTGCTCAACTCCCTGAACGGCGAGGGCTTCCTCAACATGCGGCTCACCCGCGAGGAGACGCGTGACGTGATCGGCATCGACCCGGTCCGGCACGTCTTCGAGGAGTGCATCGCGTCCCGGCCCTGCGTCATGACCCGCCACGAGGACAACGAGTTCGTCTGCCCCACGCACGGCACCCTGTTCCTGCCCGCGCTGCTGCGCAGTTCGCCGCTGTGGAAGCGGATCCTGGAAGGACTGCGGCTGTTCGGCGTCGCCGAGGACGACCTCAGCGCCGTCACCTCCTTCCGGCTGGACATGGTGCAGCGTCCGCGCTTCACCGCCCAGCTGACCCGCCCCACCGCCGCGCACCCCGGAACGTACGGGTTCCTGCTGGGCGACGCGGCGAACGCCATCCACTTCTGGCCGGGACGCGGCCTCAACAGCGGCTTCGCCTCGGCCGTGTCCCTCGCCCGGTCCCTGAGCCGGGTCTGGCGGGGCCGTCCGCTGCGCGACGCCGACTTCATCCGGCACGAGGCGGCCATGTCCATGCTCCAGTACCGGCACAAGAGCCGCGCCTGGAACGCCATGGTGACCACGGACGAACGGGGCGTGACCCACGCCATCAAGGACGTCATCGCCCGCAGCATGGAGACGGAGGGGGAGACGGCCGGCCCGGCCACGGAGCCGGACCTGGAGTCGCTGCTGGACCGGATGCGGGCCATCCGCGACCGGCTCGCGCCCCGCCTGCCGGGCCTGCCCGGCGACGACGTCCTGCGCGCCCATCTGTCCCCGCTCGCCCCGGCCACCCTGCGCACCCTCCAGCGGAGCGGCGCCTGGGACACCCTGATCGTCGGCGGGGAGGAGGCCGACATCGACCTCTTCTACCAGTCGGAGGCGCCGGTCTTCGTCGCCCGGCCCACCGACCCGGGGACCGGCCGTCCCGTGGATCCGCGGCAGCCGGGGGCACTCGGCCAGGTGCGGGCCGGGCAGCGGTCCGTACCGGGCATTCCCTCATGATCCCGGTCTGTTTAGGCTGAGGCGCACGCAGGAACGCGTACGGCAGGAGATCCCGCACATGGCAAACCGCAAGCCGATCCAATCGTGGCTCACCGACATGGACGGGGTGCTGATCCACGAGGGCGTACCGATCCCCGGCGCCGACGCCTTCATCAAGAAGCTGCGCGAATCCGGCAAGCCCTTCCTGGTCCTCACCAACAACTCCATCTACACCCCGCGCGACCTGCACGCCCGGCTGCGCCGCATGGGCCTGGAGGTGCCGATCGAGAACATCTGGACCTCCGCCCTGGCCACCGCGAAGTTCCTGGACGACCAGCGGCCGAACGGCTCGGCGTACGTGATCGGCGAGGCCGGGCTGACGACCGCGCTGCACGACATCGGCTACGTCCTCACCGACCACGAACCCGACTACGTGGTGCTGGGGGAGACCCGCACGTACTCGTTCGAGGCCATGACGAAGGCGGTCCGTCTCATCAACGACGGCGCCCGCTTCATCTGCACCAACCCCGACGAGACCGGCCCTTCCGTCGAGGGCCCGCTCCCGGCGACCGGCGCCGTGGCCGCGCTGATCACCAAGGCGACCGGCCGGCAGCCGTACTTCGCGGGCAAGCCGAACCCGCTGATGATGCGCACCGGGCTCAACACCATCGGGGCCCACTCCGAGAGCAGCGCGATGATCGGCGACCGCATGGACACCGACGTGCTGGCCGGCATGGAGGCCGGGATGCAGACCTTCCTGGTGCTCACCGGGCTGACCAGGCCGGAGCAGGTGGAGAACTTCCCGTACCGCCCCTCGCAGGTCGTGGACTCCATCGCGGACATCGTCGACCTGGTCTGACCCCGGGCATCTTCACCCGTACGGAGTAGTCGCGCCGGGGCCGGGGTGCGGGTCCCCGGACCGCGCGGGAACCTCCAGGAGTGTCTGGAGGTGCACGATGGGTTCCCTGCGCATCACTCTCCGTGCGGGCGGGGGCCGCCGGGCGGAACGCCGTCTTCCGTCGGGCACCGGGCGGCTGCTCGCCGGAGTGGCCTGGCTGGTACTGCTGCTCGGGCTGTGG
>KL568601.1:3991-6902 GCA_000715605.1 Streptomyces speibonae
CCCGCCGAACGGCGCGCCCGCGGGCCCGGCCGGACCCGCGACCGGCGACATGGCGGCGGCCGGACGGCCGTCCCCCGCACCCTCCGCCACCGGGCCGCGCCGCCTCGACATCCCCGCCCTCGGCGTGCGGGTCCCGGTGACCGCCCGCGACCTGGACGAACACGGCGCGCTCGCACCGCCTCCGCCCGGCACCGTCGCCTGGTACGCGGACGGGGCGACCCCGGGCGCGCCCGGCACCGCGCTCATGGCGGGACGGATCGGCGACGCCGGGGCCCGGCCCGCCGTCGGCCAGGAGATCAGGGTGGTCGGTGCGGACGGCGAGGCCGCCGGGTTCACCGTGCGGGAGGTGCGGGTCGTCGCCCGGGACCGCTTCGACGTCCGGCAGGCCCACGCGCCGCGCGACGACGGACGGGCCGAGCTGAGGCTGATCACCTGCGGTGGCACCGCCGCCTGCGGGGACCGCGTCATCGTCACCGCGTATCCGGCCGGCGGCTGAGCACCCGGGCCCAGGGCCGCCCCACCTGCCCGGCCGGCGGGCCGCTCCCCGGGGGCCGCCGACCGGGCCGGTCCTCGACCACGCGGATGGCACGGGACGCGGGAGTGACCCGGCGCGCCGCGCGGGAGGCCGCGACCGACCGGGGGGCGTGCGGGGGCAGCGCACGCACCGACCGGCCGGAACGGTGCATGTGACTCTAGGGCCGGAGCGGGGCCGGGCCCAGGGCTGAATGACGCCAAGTCCGCACACGGTCGCTCTTCGTAATGGCCGCAGGTGGCGGCAGGTTCGGGCGTCGGCGGCGCCGAGGAGGGCCGGGCCGTGCCACCGTGCTGTAACAGCTCGCGGACAAGGGGGGTTGAGCGCCGTGGGCGTCGCGGCGCGTATGTCAGGATTGAGGCTCGGAACAGATGGAACAAGTGCACCCAAGGGGGGCTGGATGTACGGCAGCAGGGGGGCCGGGGGGTCCGCCGGGAGGCGGGCGTCCGCAGCCGTGCTGGGGGCGGCACTGCTGATCACGGGGTGTTCCTCGTCCGGCGACGACAAGGGGGAGGCGGCCGGCGGGGTCGTCACGGAGCAGCCGAAGGACGCCGCCCCGTTCTGGGTCAACCCCGAGGGTGTCGCCGCGCGGCAGGTCGCCGAACTGCGCGAGGACGGCAAGAAGAGCGAGGCCGAGGAGATCCGCAAGATCGCCGAGCAGCCCGTCGCCGAGTGGATCCGTCCGGAGGACGCCGAGGAGCACGCGCGCGGCCTCACCGAGGCCGCCGACAAGGTCGGCCGTACCGCGCTGCTGGTGCTCTACAACATCCCGCACCGCGACTGCGACCAGTACTCGCAGGGCGGCGCCGGCGACGGCAACGCCTACCGGGACTTCGTCGACGCGGTCGCCAAGGGCATCGGCGACCGGCCCGCGATGGTGATACTCGAGCCGGACGCGGTGCTGCACCTGGTGGACGGCTGCACCCCGCAGCAGTTCCACGAGGAGCGCTACGACCTCCTCAGCGGCGCCGTCGGCAAGCTCAAGAGCCTGAAGAACACCAAGGTGTACCTGGACGCGGGCAACGCCGGATGGGGCAACCCCGACCAGATCTTCGACCCGCTCAAGCGGGCGGGCCTCGACCAGGCCGACGGCTTCTCGGTGAACGTGTCGAACTTCTACTCGACCGAGGAGTCCATCGCCTACGGCAAGCAGCTCTCCGCCAAGGTCGGCAACAAGCCCTTCGTCATCGACACCAGCCGCAACGGCAACGGCCCCTACACCGAGGGCGACCCGGCGGAACGCTGGTGCAACCCGCCCGGCCGCGCGCTCGGCGAGACCCCGACCGTGGACACGGCGGACCCGCTGGTCGACGCCTATGTGTGGGTGAAGCGGCCCGGCGAGTCGGACGGCGAGTGCAAGGGCGGCCCGAAGGCGGGCGAATGGTGGGAGGACTACGCCCTCCGGCTCGCCAAGGCCAGCGACTGACACCCACGCCACGCCCGGGGCGAGGTGACGGGAGACCTCAGTGACCGGGGCAGAGGTTCCCGACCTCGCCCCGGTCGGCCGCGAGGTCCTTCTCCACGCCGTTCAGCTCCCGTTCCGCCAGCGTGCACACCCGCTCGATCCACCGCTCGGGGTCGAGCGGGACGACGGAGGCGCGCGATCCGTCCAGGAGGGCGAGCCTCTTGCCGTCGGGGCTCGGGGAGGCCGTCGTGCCGGAGCCGACGTAGTAGCGGTACAGCTCCTGACGCTTCGCCACGTCCCATACCAGCTGTTCACCGGACTCGGTGGTGGTGTGCAGGACGCGGTGGTCCAGGAAGTGGCCGAGCCAGTACACGTCGTCGTAGGTGAGGTCCAGATCGGACCAGTCCTTCTTCCCCACGTCCCAGAGGCGCACCTGCCCCCCGGAGAAGAGCACGGCCAGCAGCTTGCCGTCGGGGGACAGGACCATGGACCGGATGGCCCGCGTGTTCGGCTCCCGCGGGAACCACCGGGTGAACTCCCCGGTCTCGAAGTCCCAGACCCCGACATCCTCCAGCGTGCGCACGATCGCCCGGGAGGTGCCCGGGACGGCACCGGCGAAGGTCCAGGCCGCCTCGTTGGCGAGCTGGTACCGCTCCTGGACCGAAGGCTGATACGTTCTGCCGTCCCGCTCACCTGTGTCGAGCCGCCAGCGGGAGACATAGGACAGTCCGGAGATCACCGCGTGGTGGTCGTCCGGGACATTGATGTTGATCCACGACGGGGTGAGTCCCGTGAGCGGGTCGGGGCCGTCCGCGGTCAGGCCGGACGGTGCGGGCAGCTCCAGCCGGTGCTCCTCGGTGAGCCGGGTCCCGCCCGACTCCCCGGTGATCCGCCACACCAGGACCGTGCGCTGGTCCTCGGCGACGGTCAGCATCCGCTTCCCGTCCGGAGTGAAGGCGCTGTACAGGGCGGCC
>KL568601.1:7147-12694 GCA_000715605.1 Streptomyces speibonae
TACGCGAGTAGCCGCCGGTCGGAGAGGCCGAAGAGCCGCAGTCCGGTGCCGTCCTTGTCGACCACCGCCATCCTGCCGTGCGCCGCGTCCAGGGTACGGACGCGGCTGAGCAGCGCGTTGGTGTCGAACTCCCCGGGCGGCCGGACCCGTACCGTGACGACGCTCCCGCCGACGCCGACCGCCGCCCGCAGGTCGTCGGGGGGCCCGGCCAGGGCGACCGGCGGTGCGAACGCGCGTCCGGTGACGGACTGGTCCTCGGCCGCGGGGGCCGGGGTGTCGAACGTGGCGGGCCAGCCCTTCTCCAGGTCGAGGACCAGGAACCGCAGCCGGCCGAGGTCGGCGCCGATGCGGCCGGTGGGGTTGACCAGATAGCGGCCGGAGGCGTCGAGGCGGGGCGTGTACAGGGGACACAGCCCGGGGAAGCCGGTGTTGTTCCAGTTCCGGAAGCGGCGCGGGGTCCCGCCCAGCCGCCACGCCTCCAGCACCCCCTGTTCCGTGCAGGTGACCAGGACCTGCCCGTTGCCGCTGACCGTCGCGGAGGCGGCGGCCCGCTCGCCCCAGGGGCGGCTGAGCCTTCCGTCCTCGAGGTCCCAGGCGACCAGCCGGCCGCGCCGGTCGTCCGCCTCGGCGCCGGCGGGCACGATCCGCGCCACCACCGTGCCGTCCGCGCCGAACCACGCCTGCGCCGCGTCCCAGCCGCGGGGCGGGGCGAGCGTCCGCCCGGTACGGCGGCCGTCCTCGGTGCGCCACACGAGCACGCCCTCGCGGGGGACCGCGGCGAGGACGCGCGCACCGTCGCCGTCGAAACGCAGGTCGTGCACGCCCCGCAGGTTGTCCTCGACGTCCGCGACCCTGCGCAGGGGGACGAGCTTCAGGGCACGCGGGTCGGGCCCTGTGGTGTCGCGCACGCCGAGCGAGACCAGGCCCCAGTCGTTCGCCCGGGCGACGACGCTCCCGTCGGGGGAGACCGCGATCCGCTCGTTGTCGCTGTCCTTGGTGCGTGACCAGGGCTTCTCCCGCTTCTCCACCTCCAGGTCCACGCCCACGAACGCGCCGTTCCTCAGCAGCGCGTACAACTGCCCGCCGTTCTCGGTGAGCGCGACGTCCTCGACCTCGTCACGGTTCTCCACCGCGATCCGCTCCACGTCCCGCAGCCGCAGGTACTGCGCGAGCAGCGCGGACCGCGCGTCCGGGCGGGCGTCCGTGCGGTACGCGGCGGCGGTGAACAGCGAGGAGGTCACCAGCGACACGTCGTCGTACGTCGCCGCCTGCTGGGCCAGCCGGTCCGACGCCAGCCGCCGCTGCTCCTCGAGCAGGTTCAGATACAGCACGGACACCACCGAGGCGGCCACCACGGCCAGGACCGTGACCGTCACGCCCAGGTACCGCAGCCACCGCCTGCGCCGCTCGGACCTGGACGCCTCGCGTCTCTTGCGCTCCCGCAGGGCGGTACCCGCCGCGATGAACTCCCGGTCGTCGTCGGTCAGTTCGTCACCCCGCTCGGCGAGCCAGCGCTCCGCCGCAGCGAGCGCGGGATCCTCCAGCAGGGCCCCGTCCGGCCGTCCCTCCCGCCACCAGCGCGCCCGGTCGTAGCGCAGCTCGCCGCGCCACGCGAGGAACGCGCGGTCGCTCTCCAGCTGCTCGGCCAGCGGCTGCCAGTGCTCGATGAGGGCCTCGTGCGCCAGCTCGACCGTCTCGCCCCGCT
Organism: Streptomyces speibonae; assembly: GCA_000715605.1. Lineage (GTDB taxonomy): Bacteria > Actinomycetota > Actinomycetes > Streptomycetales > Streptomycetaceae > Streptomyces > Streptomyces speibonae. The sequence goes on from KL568601.1 coordinate 8,853, forward strand.
CGGGGTCCGCGCCCAGCACCAGCACACGCGCCTCGGCCAGCCGCCGGGCGATGGCCCACTGCTCCTCGCCCGCGTCACGGCGGGCGAGCCGGGCCCGCAGCGCCGTGGTGCCGCCCGGGGGCAGCTGGATCAGCGCACGGAGCAGACCGGCCGCCGTGTGCGGCGGCGCGCCCCGCAGCGCGCGGCGCCAGGCCGAGTCCGCCGTGCTGCTCAGCACGCCGCCCACGCCGCCCAGTTCGCGGTAGGTGTCCAGGCGGAGCCGCCCGCCGACCTGGTGTTCCCACAGGGTGGTCAGGACGAACCCCAGCAGCGGCAGGGCCCCGGGCCGGCCCGCCGCGTCGTCGACGAGGCGCTCGGCCAGCCCGCTGTCGTACTCCATCCCGGGGAAGGACCGCAGCGGCAGCCGGACCACCTCGGTGAGCTGCTCGTGGCTCATCAGGCCCAGGGGGTGGGCGGGCGCGCTGCCGAGCAGCCGGCTCAGCTCCGGGTGGCGCAGCGCGGCGTCCTGGAAGTCGGTGCGCAGGACCACGAGGACGCCGACGCCGTGCCGGGCGCAGGCGTCCCTCAGGGCGTCCACCAGCTCCCGCAGTTCGTCCTCGGGGCGCAGCAGCAGGGTCTCCGCCTGGTCGAGGGCCAGGACCGTCCCCCGGGCGGGACTCCCTTCCGTCAGTGCCTCGCGGACCGTGCGGGCGTCGGGCAGCCGGCCGTCGGCGCGCAGGGTGACGACCTCCACCCCCTGGTCCCGCAGACGGGGTGTCACACCGGCCATCAGCAGGGAGGACTTGCCCGAGCCGGAGGGGCCGGTCAGCGTCACGCAGCCCTCGGGCAGACCGCCGGGGCAGAGCAGGTCGGCCACGGCGGTGACGTCCTCGTCCCGGCCGAAGAAGTGCGCGCTGAGCTCCTCGGTGAAGGGGCGCAGCCCGGGGAAGGGCGAGGCGGGCGCGAGGAGTCCGGCCAGGGCCGGTACCTCGTCCAGGACGGTGCCGGTCGGGATGCAGAAGCTCTGGCCGCGGCGCGGTGACGAGACCGACGCGACGATGCCGACCACGGCGCCGAGTTCCCGGTCCCACACCGGTGAGCCGCTGAAGCCGCGCTGGACCGGATCGGCCTGTGCGTCGGACGGGGACATCTGCAGGCGCCCGGTGCCGGTGCGGGCGCGCAGGACGGCGGTGTGCCAGCCGCCGCCGGTGCCGTCGTCGGGCAGGCCGAAAACGATCGCCTGGTGGTTCCACACCGTGCGGGGCGACACCATCGGCACCGGGCGGGCGCCGGGCAGCGGGCCGGCCAGCGACAGGACGGCGACGTCCCCGCTGCCGTCGTCGCGTACCGGGACCCAGTCGCGGATGACGGCCCCGGTCTCCTCGCCGGCCCCGAGGGCGAGACGGACCCGGACGGCGGAGGGCGGGGGCTCGGCACGGGTCAGGGGCAGCCGGGAGGCGCCCAGGACGACGTGGGCGCAGGTCAGGACCAGGGTGGGGGCGATGAGCACCCCGAGGCCGCCGATGTGCCCGTCGGCCGCCTCGACCTGGACGGTCGCGGCGGCGAGGACGTCCTCGGCCACCTGTTCCGATGCGGTCGACTCGGCCATCCCCGTCTCCCCCGCCACGGCTGCCCCGCCCGCCGGCCCTGTCGTACCGAGGTCACACCAGCACCGCGCACCCGGCAAGATTGTTTCGGGCCAACGCCGACCGCCCGGCCGGGCGCGGTACGGGAAAGGGGGCGCCCCCCTTCTCGGAGGACGCCCCCTGTCTCACGGCCGTACCGCTACGGCACCTGGACCCACTGGGCCTTGCTGGGCGTGCCGTCGCCGTTGTTGACGAAGAGCATGTACCAGCCGGACTGGACCAGGTTCCGGTTCTCCGGGACCGTCACGGTGATCTGGTCGCCGTCGGTCTCGAAGGCCAGCGCGATGGAGCGCTGGTCCACGTCGGTGACGTGGGTGGAGGCGCTCGGCCGGATCAGCCGCACGCTCTTGATGGACGCGGCGTCCTTCGAGGTGAAGGTGCCGGACTCACCGCGCCCGATCTCCTTCGGCCCGCCGGACAGGTCGGGCTGCTCGGTGTCGCCGTACAGGTACGGCGGGGTGTAGATCTCGATGCGCTGCTCGAACTTGCCCGGCTTGGTGTTGGCCTTGTCGGCGTAGAGCGAGTCGGAGCCGAAGACCATCACCCGGCCGTCGGGCAGCAGGATGGACCCGGAGTGGTAGTTGCGGCCCACCAGCGGATCGGCGACCCGCTCGAAGGTGTTCTTCTCCGTGTCGTAGATCCGCGCCTCGAGGATGTTGGAGTCGCTGCGGCCGCGGTAGTCCTCCGAGCCGCCGGTGACCAGCACGTCGTCGTTCGGCAGGATCGAGGCCTGCGGGTAGCGGGTGCCCTTGTCCAGCGAGGGGCCGTCCACGAACTTCGGGTCGTCGGCCTTGAGGTCGACGATCCGGGTCTTCTCACTGGACAGCTTGGACTCGCCGACGCCGCCGCCGCCGATCACCATGTACTTCTCGTCCTGGGCGGGCGGCAGCAGCACCGTGCCGGACGTCTCCATCATGTTCGGGTCGCTGAGCCCGGGGATCTTTTCGAACTTGTTGGTCTCCACGTCCCAGATGCCGGGGTCGCGGCCCACGTCGTCCGGACCGTAGCCCGCGTTGGAGCCCGAGTAGAAGATCTTGCCGTTCTGCATCAGGAACAGCGCCGGGTACGTCGGGAACTGACGCACCTCGTCGGTGTACGTCCACTCCTTGGTCTCCGGGTCGTAGATCTCGTTCTTGCCCGGGACCAGCTGGCCGATGTCGTCGAGGCCGGAGACGCTGAGGATCCTTCCGTCGCTCAGGGTGGTGAGCGTCGGGTACCAGCGCGACTCCTTCATCGGGTCGACCTTGATGTACTTCTCGGCGACCGGGTCGAACTCGAAGGCGTCGTCGATGCCCTGGAAGTCCTTCTTGTCCAGGGCGAGCTTCTCGGCGATGCCGTACGTGTTCTGCGCGTCCTCGCCCTTGAGACCCTGCACGGTGTAGTTGTCCTGCGTGCCGGTCGCGTACTTGTTGCCCTCCTTCTCCGCCTCGACGTAGGTGCGGCCGTAGCCCGGGGTGTTGCCCAGGAACTCGCCGGTCTCCTTGTCGAAGTTCTTCTTGGCCCGGGGGACGAGCACCGGGTCCTTGGAGACGAAGGTCTTGCCGTTCTCCTTGCCGACGAACTTGGTGCCGGCCGGCAGGGTGATCGGCTTGTCCGGGTTCTCGTTGTGGACGACCATCAGGCCGCCCGCCTTCTTCACGTCACCCTTGAGCTTCTCGTACCGCTTGGTGCCGCCGGCGATCAGCAGGTTGCCGTTGGCCAGCTGGGTGTGGCCGGTGCAGAACAGGTCGGCGGGCGTCGGCACCTTCTTGACGGTCCCCTTGACCGGGTCCCAGATGCGGGTGTCGTACTTCTTCGCGTCGAAGTTGTCCTGGTTGTTGCCCGAGCCCGCGACGAGCAGCACCTTGCCGGTGTGCAGCAGCGCCGCGTGGATCGTGTTCTGCCGGTACTCCTCGGGAAACTCGATGATCTCCCACTTGCCGTTCGCGGCTTTGTACTCGGGCTGGTTGATCTTGTACTGGTGGTATTTCTCGGTGCCGAAGCGGTACAGCCACGGACCGTTCATCCCGGCCAGCGCTAGTACCACCGCCGTGCCTATCGCGATCCGACGGGCGCGACGGCGGCCTGCACGGTCAGTCATTCCTTACGTCCCCCAAGTCCACCAAGGGCGATTTGCATGGTCTGGTCGTTGCCGGGGTTGCCGCCCCCGGGTCCGCCCGGCCCTTCGGGGCCTCCTGATCCGCCCGGTGCGCCGTGGGAACCGGTCCAGGCGGGCCG
>KL568601.1:12925-15261 GCA_000715605.1 Streptomyces speibonae
GCGTACTGCTGCGGCAGCTGCTGGGTCGGAGGTGCCTCGGCGTCCTCCGGCCGGCCGCCGCCCGCATGGGCACCGGGCTTCTTGCGGTCCTGCCGCATACCGTGGCGCCAGGCGAACATCGGCGCGGCGGTGATGAGCAGGGCGAAGGTGGCCCAGATGACCATCGCCGGGTGGGAGTGTCCGTAGACGAAGCCCGCGGCGATGGAGCCACCGAAGATCAGGATGAAGTACCAGTGGTACCGGAAGGTGCCGAACCAGGTGTCCGGGCTGGCCGAGTCGCCCTTGGGGGTGACCACGAACTTGCTCTTCTTGCGCAGGACGGAGTCGATCAGCGCCTTCGCGTAGAGCGGGGCCGACAGCGCGGACATCACCATACCGGCCACACCGCCGGAGCCCTCCGGCTCGTGCGGCGAGACGTTGTGGCGGCGGTTCCAGATGTACAGGCCGATCTGCAGCGCGGAGGCGTTGCCGTAGAGCATCAGCCAGATCGTGGGGTCGATGTTCACACCCGAGGCGCCCAGGCCCAGGAACAGCGCACAGCTGATCGCGGCCAGGATCCAGTTCATGGCGGCCATCGGGTAGAAGATGATCATCATGGTGTAGTTGAAGAGCTTGCTCGGCGGGAGCGAGTACCAGCCCTTCCAGTACTGCTTGAGGATCGTCTCGTAGGTACCGCGCGACCAGCGCATCTGCTGGGTGAAGAAGTCCGTCCAGGCGTTGGGGCCCTCGCCCACCGCGAGCACGTCCGGGGTGTAGACCGAGCGCCACTTCCGGCCCGTCGCCGGGTTCTTGTGGCGGTGGATCTCGAAGCCGGTCGCCATGTCCTCGGTGATCGAGTCGTACAGGCCGCCGATCTGCTTCAGCGCGCTGATGCGTACGGCGTTGGAGGTGCCCACGAACATCGGCGAGCCGTAGCGGTTGCCGGCCCGCTGGATCAGGGCGTGGAAGAGGAACTGCTGGGACTCGGCGGCCTTGGTGACGAAGTTGTCGTAGTTGCCGTAGACCTGCGGGCCGATGACGAAGCCGACGTCCGGGTCGCGGAAGAAGCCGAGCATCCGCTCCAGGTAGTTCGGCAGCGGCACGTGGTCGGTGTCGACCGAGGCGAAGTAGTCGTAGTGGTCGCCGTGCGCGTCCAGCCAGGCGTTGTAGTTGCCGTGCTTGGTCTTGGCGCGGTGGGGGCCCTTCTTCTGGTTCCACTTCGCGACGCCCTTGCGGGAGAAGTGGTACACGCCGAGCCGGGCGCAGACCTCCTTCACCTCGGGGTCGTCGCCCTCGTCGAGCAGCCAGACGTGCATCGTGCCGCGGTGGCGGATCTTCACGGCCGCCTCGAGGGTCTTCGTCACCATCTCGATCGGCTCCTTGCCGGGCACGAACGAGGTGAGGAAGGCCACGCGGGTGCCGGTCTCCGGCACCACCGGGACCGGGTCGCGGGCCACCAGGGTGGCGTGCGCGTTCGACAGCACGTTCATGCAGCGGAAGAACTCGATCAGGCCGATCGAGACGAGCATGACGATGTCGAGGGCGGGCAGCCACTCGAACTCCACGTAGTCCCGCTCGGTCCAGTGCGAGGGCTGGAGTAGCCACACCAGCAGCACCAGGGACAGCACCGGGGCCGCGGCCAGCATCAGCGCGATGCGGATGCGGTGCGGCTCCTGGCCGATCAGCGAGCGGTACTGGACCTTGTAGGGCTTGTTCGGATCGGGCTGGGTGAGGGGACCCGCGAGCCGGCTGTAGTGCTCGTAGTCGTATCTCGGCAGCGTCTTCTTGATCCGGCGGAACGTGCCCGTGATGGATGTCCGATGGGCAGGCACCCTGAGCTGGGTGGTCTGGGACGGGTCGTGGTCCCCTTGGGCGCCCGTCGGGCTCGACGTCATGAGTCATCCCCCCACACGCGCAACCGCGCGTGTTTCGTCGCTTCCTCACGTCCGTTGGGGTCCCCCTCGACCTTCACGGACGTATCAGTGGTGAACGGCTGTCACCACGTCCCGCACACTTTATAGACACGGCCCAGCGCTGTTCCGGTTGCATGATGCCCCTCGGCATCGACGCGAGGGCGGGATCCGTGTCCCGCACCGCCGACAACCGGTTCCACGCCCCCCAACAGCCGCGTAATCGCAGCATCTTGAAGAGACCAGGTTCTACGGTGTCCATCATGATCGCAAGCTGCGAAACATGCTGCACACCGGACATACGTGGACCAATCGGGACGCCGTCGTGGGACTGTCGGGTCACCGTTACATACGTGAGACAGGGGAATTCCGCTCACCGCGCGTGAGGGGAAATCCGGCCAAAGGAAACGGGCCCCTCGTGTGTACGAGGAGCCCGTTCCGCCGGTG
>KL568601.1:15509-16788 GCA_000715605.1 Streptomyces speibonae
GCGGCGCGCGCTGACGGCGTAACTCTACAGGACCCCGAAGGGTGCCCCCGACCACCGCCCGTCCACCGCTCACCGCCGGCCGGTCGCGGTCGGCGGGCCTTACATCATTCGGACCGTCAACATGCGGGTCCGGGGGACCGTTGCGAAACTGGCCGTGGCGCACAGGTGCGGAGGAATCGGGCGGACGTGTGAGGGGAATCGCATGGGGTCGGCGGTGTTCGGGGAATTCGGTCCGGAGGGCGACTGCGACTGCCCCGGCCGCGCGCGCCGGCGACGGGTCCTGCCGCATGCCCCGGCGGGCCGTTCCCTGGAGCGTCCGGCGCCGCACCGCACCGCTCTCGCCGTGGCCGTCCCCGCCCGGAAGACCACCCGTACGGGTGTTTGCGCAGGTGAGGACCCGGTGAGCGCGCAGGCGCCGCAGGCTCCGACACACGGTCCGGGCGGCCGGGTCCGCCCGCCCGGCGCTCCCGTGCGGGCGCCCGCGGCCGGCCGCGCGGACCCCGTGGCGCGGGCCCGCCGGTGGGCCGCGCGGAGAGCCCCTCGGGTCGGACCCGCGTTCGAGGCGGACGGATATCGGCGGGACTGTTCGGATCTGGTGCCGATGACCCGGGTGCCGTCCGAAAACGCGACGGGAAACCTCGGGGAATTCGCTCACAAAAGCGAAGAGAACGAACTCCGGCCCGGGGGCATGCCGCTGTTCCCCCCTTTCTCCGGCCCGTATGACGGATCGCCTGTCGCCCTTTCCGGTGACGGCACGGACTCCGCGCGCTCCGTGCCGTACCGCTGTTCGGGAGCGGGAGCCGCGGGGAACACACCGCCGGTCCCGCCCACCCGTACGTCATTTCCCGGAGCGGCGTATTTCGGCCCCGGCGCCCGCAACGCGTACGTCAGGGAACTCGGCCGCACGCTCGTCCGGCGCGGTGCCGGGCGCTTCTGCGGCGCCCCGCCCGGCCCGCCCCGGACGGACCCGGACCGCAGGGCGACCCGGTCGTTCCAGGAGGCGCGGGGGTGGCGGGGCGCGGTGACGGACGGGCCGTCGGCCTGGGAGCCGCCGGTCTCCGGCGGGGGCCGGAACATCCCTGGCGGAGCTTCCGCTTCCGGTCCGGGTGAGGGACCGCAGGCCGTCGCGTCGCACGGGGTGCCGGGCCGTCCGGGCCGGGCGTCGTTCCGTCCTGGCGCCGGGAACGCCCACGTCACCCGGCTGGGCCGGCACCCCGTACGCAAGGGGTTCGGCCGCCACCACGGCTCCGGACCGGGGCCGCTCCTGTCTCTTATACAC
>KL568601.1:16969-17339 GCA_000715605.1 Streptomyces speibonae
CCTTCCCGCGTGCCCGGAGCCGGCGCGGCGGTGCGGCGGACGGGTGTCCGGGCCCGGAGACCTGGCGGCGGCCCTTGTCATGACCCATCCCGGGCGCCGCCTCCCCGGCGTCCGGGTCCCCGAGGTGACGCATCTGGCGCGGAGGCTGGAGGCACGCATGACCACGACGACGTCCCACATCCCCGAGCACGCCCCCGACTCCGAGGAACCGGCGGACGGCCGCGCAGCCGTGCGGGGCCCCCGGTGCGAGGAGCCGTCGGACGGCGCGGCGGCCGCGCGCCCGGTGCGGCTCATCCACAGCGAGTCCACCACCGAGATCCCCGTCCATCTGCTCTTCCGCGACGCCACGGGACCGGGGCCGGTACGGCTG
>KL568601.1:17569-18008 GCA_000715605.1 Streptomyces speibonae
GTGCGGGAGAAGGGGGAGCGGACGGGCTCCGCCGTTCCCCGGGTCGACCCCGAACTGGCGGAGCGTCCCGCCCGGGTGCTGCCGGGCGCCGCGGGGGTGCTCGCCGGGCTGTGCGGGGTGGCCGGGTGCGTGGCCACCGCGTGGTGGGCGGGGATGCTGCCGCCGCTCGCGGCGGAGGCGCTCGGCCTCACCGCCCGCGCCGGCGTGGCAGGACCGGGGCCCGCCCACTGGGCGGCGTACGCGGCGGCCGGGGCCCTCGCACTGTTCGGGTTCGGCGGTCTGGCCCGCGGGCGGACCGGACGGGCCTGGGTGCTGGACCTGTTCGGCCGCTACCGGGGGACCGTGCGGCGCACCGGGTTGCTGTGGGTCAACCCGCTGCTGCTGCGCCGCCGGGTCGACGTGCGGCTGCGGCACTGGCGCGGGGAGCCGATGCAGGCGG
>KL568601.1:18224-20568 GCA_000715605.1 Streptomyces speibonae
GGGGGGAGCCGATGCAGGCGGCCGACCGGGGCGGGGTGCCGCTGCGGGTGACCGTGCTGGTGGCGTGGCGGGTGCGGGACACCGCGCGGGCCACGCTCGGTGTCGAGGACCACGAGGCGTATCTGCGCGCCTGCGTCGAGGCGGCGCTGCTGCGGGTGCCGGTCGCCACGCCCGGCGCGGGGCGGGGCGCGACGCAGGCGACGGAGGACTCGCTGACCCGGCTGGTGGCGGCGGACGCCGCGCCGGTGGGGGTGGAGGTGTGCGCGGTGCGGCCGGTGCGGGTGGAGTACGCGCCCGAGGTGGCCGCCGCGATGCACCGGCGCCGGATCGCCGCGCTGGACGCCCAGCACCGGGCGAACGTGCTGAGCTCGGTGGTGGACTCGGTGGAGGACACCGTCACCCGGCTCACCATGCGCGGCCTGGTGGACCTGGACGACTGCGAACGCAAGGTGCTGGTGAAGGACCTGACGGTGGCGTTCTGCGCGGGGCGGGCGGAGACGGGGACGTGACCGGACGGCGGGGGCGGAGGTCCGCGGGGTGCCTCCGTCCCGCCGTGGTCCGTCCCGGAGGGCGACGCCCGCCGGGCCGGGTCAGTCGTCGCCGAGGAACTTCAGGAGCTGGGCGGTGACGAAGCGGGGGTTCTCCTCCATGAGCCAGTGGCCCGCGCGGGGGACCTCCGCCGTCTGGACGATGTCGGTCATGCGCGGGGCCACCGTGGCCCGTATGGCGTCGAGTTGTCCCTCGGCGGCCATGACGAGGGCCGGGACGCGCACCGGCTTGGCCGCCTTGGTGTCGCGGACGTCCTTGTCGAGGGTGCGGTAGAGCGAGAAGCCGCCGGCGAGTGCCTGGGGGCGGCTGTAGGTGCGGGCGTACTCGTCGATGTCGGCGTCGGTGAACGGGGACCGGTCGGACGTGCCGCCGTAGGACGAGCCGCCGTAGGAGACCTGGGGGTAGAACAGCTCCAGGTAGGTGCGGACGTCGTCGTCCACCACCGCCTCGGGCACCCGTCGCTGGGCGTGGAAGGCGATGTGCCAGCTCAGGGAGCGCCAGGTGGCCGCGTCGATCGCCGGTCCGGGCAGGGGGAGGTCGAGGTAGCCGAGCCGTTCGGTGTCGTCGGGGAACTGCGCGGCGTACTGGAACGCGACCGCGGCGCCCCAGTCGTGCCCGATGACGCGGGCGTCGCGCACGCCGAGCCGGTCGGCGATCAGCGTGTGCACGTACCGCGCCAGGGTGGCCTTGTCGTAGCCGTCGGGGGTGCCGGTGCTGTCGCCCAGGCCGGGGAGGTCGACGGCGTAGACGGTGTGGTGCTCGGCGAGTTCCGGCATCACCGGCCACCAGCCGTACCAGGTCTGCGGCCAGCCGTGGATCAGCACGACCGGTGAGCCGCTGCCTCCGGTGACGTAGTGCATCCGGACGCCGTCGACGTCGGCGAACTCGTGCCGGAAGGTTTCCTCGAACTCGGGGTCGTCCCGGGTGACGGCGCTGTGCGCGGGCGGGTCGTCCGGCGGGGGCGTGGAACAGGCCGCGGTGCCGGCCGTGAGCAGGAGGGTGAACAGGAGGGCCGCCGCGGTGCGCAGCGGGGCGCGGCGCGCGCCTGGTCGTGGACGGGGGAGCGTGAACATGTGCATCGCGTTCCTTACGTGGGTGGATGCCCAGTCTGTGAAGAAGCCCCGGAAATGGCACGCAAGGTTGCTGTTACCGCAACAAAATCGGGGTGCCGCGCTTGCCGGACGGGCCGCACGCCGGAAAAGGGCGGGAAACGGCGCTTGCGATTGGTATGGACATGTTCAATCTGCGCCGATACTTTGAGACTTGGTCTAGACCTACCTGCACGGCTCACTGCAACTCCCCCCCACTTCACCAGGAGCGGCAGCATGCGCACACGGACCAAGCTGTACGCAGCCGCGGTGGGACTGGCCACGACCGGAGCCCTTGTGCTCTCCTCCGGTGGTGCCAGCGGCCACGGCTACACCGATCTCCCCATCAGCAGGCAGAAGCTCTGCCAGAACCGCACCGTGACCAACTGCGGCGACATCCAGTGGGAGCCGCAGAGCGTCGAGGGCCCGAAGGGCTTCCCCGCCTCCGGCCCCGCCGACGGCCGGATCTGCTCGGCCGGCCACGCCCGGTTCGGCCAGCTCGACAGCCCGCGGACCCCGTCGGGCGGGGCCTGGCCCACCACCCGCGTCCAGGGCGGCCAGAACTACACCTTCCGGTGGCAGTTCACGGCCATGCACGCCACGACCGACTTCAGGTACTACGTCACCAGGCAGGGCTGGAACCAGAACCACGCCCTGACCCGGTCCGACCTCAACCTCACGCCGTTCCTGACCGTGCCCTACCACGG
>KL568601.1:20864-21041 GCA_000715605.1 Streptomyces speibonae
GGCTGCCGTCCGGACTCAGCGGCCACCACGTGATCCTCGCGGTGTGGACCGTGCACGACACGGGCAACGCGTTCTACGCCTGCTCCGACGTCACGTTCTGACGTCGTCGTCCTGACGGCCACGGAGGTTCCCGGGCACGTCAAAGGGCCTCTCGCTCCCACGAGAGGCCCTTCAGGG
>KL568601.1:21306-24161 GCA_000715605.1 Streptomyces speibonae
GGGACTCGAACCCCGGACCCGCTGATTAAGAGTCAGCTGCTCTAGCCAACTGAGCTAGCGGCGCATGACTCCCGCCGTCCGCTTGCGCGGGCGGCGACATGACAATACTACCTGGTCCGCGGGGGTGGTTCCGACCGCCTCCGCGGACCAGGACCGACCCTAGATCGTCAGCGAGAGCAGTACCGGGGCCGCGTTGCGGTTCAGGGTGTCCGCGGCCTGGCGCAGCCGGTGCGCGTGCCGGACGGGGAGGGACAGCGCCAGACAGCCCACCGAGGAGCCGGCCGTGATCGGGACGGCCGCGCAGACCGTGCCGACCGCGTACTCCTGGAGGTCCAGGACCGGCACCGTGGGCGGCTGGGACGCCAGCCGGGACAGCAGCAGCCGGTCGCTGGTGATGGTGCGCGAGGTGAGCCGGGCCATCTTGTGCCGGGCCAGATGGTCGCGCCGGCCGTCGTGGTCGAGCTGGGTGAGCAGGCTCTTGCCCACCGCCGTGGCGTGCGCCGAGAAGCGGAAGTCCACCCACTCGTTGACCCTCGGGGCGGCGGGGCTGTCGGCGTACTGGGTGACCTTGACCTCGCCGTCGACGTACCGGCTGAGATAGACGGCGGCGCCCACGGAGTCGCGCAGCCGGTCCAGGGTGTGCTGGAGCTTGTCGCGCAGCGCCTGGTCGTGCCCCTCGGCGGAACCGAGGCGGGTGAAGGCCGCTCCGGCGACATACGCGCCGTCGGCGATCTGCTCGACGTAGGCCTCGCGGCGCAGCATCCGCAGGAGGGTGGTCAGCCGCTCCGTGCCGAGGCCGCTCTCACGGGCGAGTTCGGTGTCGGTGACTCCTGTGGTGTGTCGCGCCACCGTCTCCAGGACGCGCAGCGCGTCCTGGACCGAGTGGTACGACGCGGTCGGTTCGTGCCTCAGCGCCACGGTTTCCCCCTGCGCTCGCTCTTGGGGCCGCAATCCGGTCAGCGAATCCCCTCCACGATAGCCGTCAAACGGCCTGGCGGAAGCGGGTGTTGACAAGATTGCGGCCCTCTCAACTGCGGCGCCGACCCCCTGGCATATGCCAGGGGGATGCCACAGGGCGTGGACCTCGGGCGTTCGCCCGGGCACCGGCCGTGCTCAGAGCACCGCGCTCAGGAACTCCCGGGTGCGGTCGTGCTCCGGCTCGCTGAAGATCTTCTCCGGCGAGCCGCTCTCGATGACCCGGCCGGAGTCGAACATCAGCACCGTGTCCGAGATGTCCCGGGCGAAGTTCATCTCGTGGGTCACGCAGAGCATGGTGATGTCCGTGCTGCGGGCGATGTCCCGCAGCAGGTCCAGGACGCCCGCGACCAGCTCCGGGTCGAGGGCCGAGGTCACCTCGTCGAGGAGCAGCACCTTGGGCTGCATCGCCAGCGCGCGGGCGATCGCCACACGCTGCTGCTGGCCGCCGGAGAGCTGGGCCGGGTGCGCGTCGCACTTGTCGGCCAGGCCCACCATGTCCAGCAGCCCCTTGGCCCGCTCCACCGCCTCGTCCTTGGACATGCCGAGGACGGTGACCGGTGCTTCGGTGATGTTCCGCAGCACGGTCATGTTCGGGAAGAGGTTGAACTGCTGGAAGACCATGCCGATCTTCTTGCGGACCTCCCTGACCTCCTTGTCGGAGGCCGGGAACAGCTTCTGCCCGTCGACCGTGATCGTGCCCTCGTCGGGCTTGAGCAGGGTCATCAGCAGCCGCAGGATCGTCGTCTTGCCCGATCCGGACGGCCCGATCAGCGTGACGTGCTTCCCGGCGTCCACCGAGAAGTCGAGGTGGTCGAGGACGGTGTTGCTGCCGAACCGCTTGGTGACCTGCTCCAGCCGGATCAGCTCCGCGCCGCCGGCCGTGGTCTTCTTCTCGGGGTTGGGCAGGGTCTCGGGAGTGTCAGTGGACAAGGCGTCGCTCCAGGGCTCGCAAGGCAAGGGAGGCCAGGTAGGAAATGACGATGAAGGCCACGCCGATCACCGTCAGGGGCTCGGTGAACTGGAAGGTCTCGCGGGCGAAGAGCTGCGCCTCGCCGAGCATCTCCAGCACGGTGATCGCCATCAGGATCGGCGTGTCCTTGAGCATGGCGATGACGTAGTTGCCGAGGGCCGGGACCACACGGCGGATCGCCTGCGGCAGGATCACAGCGGTCCAGGTCCGGCGCACAGGCAGGTTGAGCGCCGTGGCGGCCTCCCACTGCCCCACCGGAACGGCCTCGATACCCGCCCGGTACACCTGCATGGTGTACGTCGAGTAGTGCAGGCCGATACCGAGCACGCCGGTGGTGAGGGCGGACATCGTCAGTCCCCACTCGGGCATCACGTAGAACAGGAAGAACAGCTGCACCAGCAGCGGTGTGTTCCGGATGAACTCGGTGATCGTGCCGACGGGCCAGGTGACCCAGCGCGAGGGCACCCGCATCAGCAGCGCCCACACCAGGCCCAGCGCGAAGGAGATCACCGAGCCGAGGGCCAGGATCTGCAGGGTGACCAGCAGTCCGTCCCAGAAGTGCGGCATGAAGTCGGCCACCGCGCCCCAGTCCCACTTCACGAGACACCTCCCACACCCGTGACCTCGGGCTGCCGCACGGCTCCGGCCCGGGGTTCCTTGCCGACGCCCGCCTTCAGCTTCTTCTCAAGCCCTCGCATGCCCCGGGTGAGCACGAAGGCGATCACGAAGTAGATCAACAGGATGTACGTGTAGATCTCCGCGCTCTCCTGCAGCGCCAGGCGGACCAGGTTGCCGCTGAACGCCAGGTCGCCCATGCCCATGAGGGACACCAGCGCGGTGCCCTTGAGCAGCTCGATCAGCAGGTTGGAGAACTGTCTCTTATACACATCTCTGAGCGGGCTGGCAA
>KL568601.1:24355-27434 GCA_000715605.1 Streptomyces speibonae
GGATCAGCCGCATCCGCTGCCACGGGGTGAAGCTGAGGGCGATGCCGCCCTCGCGCTGGGCCGGATCGACGGCCGCGATCGCGCCGCGCACGATCTCCGCGCCGTACGCCCCGTAGGTGAGGCCGAGGGCGAGCGTGCCCGCCCACATCGGCACCAGCTGCCAGCCGAAGCTCAGCGGCAGCACGAAGTAGATCCAGAAGATCATGATCAGCGCGGAGGTCCCGCGGAACACCGTCGTGTACAGGGCCGCGAGGAAGCGGACCACGCGCGACTGGTGGGTGCGGGCCACGCCGACGACGAACGCCACCACGGCGCCCAGCAGGGCGCTGAAGACGAGCAGCTGGACGGTGGTCCAGATGCCTTGGAGAACCAGTTCCCAGAGTCCGGAAGTCATCCGCAGAGCTCCTTCGCGGTCATGTCCGTCATCTCGTTCTCGGTGAACCCGAAGGGCTTGAGAATCCGGAGCAGCTCGCCGCTTTCCTTGAGCTTGTGCAGTTCCCGGTTGAAGGCGTCACGCAGATTGCTCTCGCTCGGCCGGAAGGCGAAGGCGCCGCCGTCCACGTGCGGTTCGCCGCCGACGATCGGCTTGAACGGCTCGGTGACCTCGGCCTTGGTGGACTTCTTCACCACTTCCCGGGTGGTTAGCGCCGTACCGGCGAAGACGTCGGCGCGCCCGGTCTCGACGGCGTTCAGCCCGGCCACCTGGTCCGGCACGATCAGGATGTCGCCCCGGTCGTAACCGGCCTCCACGGCGTACGCGATCTCCGCGTAGCCGGTGCCGGTCGCGAACTTGGCCTTCTTCTCGACGACGTCCGCGTAGTCGCGCAGGCCGAGCGGGTTGCCCTTGCGCACGATGAACGAGTCGAGCATCTGGTAGTCGGGGTCCGAGAAGATGACCTGCTCGCAGCGCTCGGGGTTGATGTACATCCCCGCGGCCACGATGTCGAATTGCTGGCTGTTCAGGCCGGGGATCAGCGAGCCGAACTCGGTGGGCACCGGCTGGACCCGGTCCACCCCCAGCCGCTTGAAGATGACCTTCGCCAGCTCCGGCGCCTCGCCGGTCAGCTCGCCGTTCTTGTCGATGTAGCCGAAGGGGATCTCGCCGGCGATGCCGAGCCGCGCGACGCCCTGCGCGCGCAGCCGCTCCAGCAGCTCACCCCCTTCGGTGTCCGAGGCGGTGGCCACGCGGGAGCACCCCGTCGCCGCGAGCGCGCCGAGCGCCGCGACCCCCGCGAGCAGCGACCGGCGGGAGGGCCCGGATATACGATCACGCCCGACTGCGGGCGGCATTCTGTCTGGTGGTGAAGCCATGGCGGCGCGGCTACCCGATGCGATGCGAGTTATTCCGGCCAGTTTCGGCCCCGTTCGGCGGTCGGGCGGTCTTGACCCACGCGGGACCATGAGGGACATGGCAGACCGATACCTCGAAATCTCCCTGGTCAAACGAGGAGTCACCGGCACGGCCCGGCTGCTCGACGACCGGGCGCCGCTCACCTGCGAAGCCGTCTGGAAATCCCTCCCGCTGTCCGGCGACGTCTACCACGCCAAGTACGCACGCAACGAGATCTACGCCCTGTTCCCGCCGTTCGCGGAGACCGAACCACCCCTGGAGAACCCGACGGTCACCCCCATTCCGGGTGATTTGTGCTATTTCTCCTTCGCGGGTGCCGAGTTGGGCACCAAGGCCTACGGCTACGACCGAGAGGTCCGCCCCGGCACCACCCTCGTGGACCTGGCCCTGTTCTACGAGCGCAACAACCTGCTGCTGAACGGGGACGTCGGCTGGGTCCCCGGCATCGTCTGGGGCCAGGTCGTGGACGGCCTGGACGCCCTGGCCGAGGCGTGCAACGACCTGTGGCGCACGGGCGCTGCCGGGGAGACGCTCAGCTTCCGGCGGGCGTGACGCCCGCCTCGTACAGCGCGTGTGCCGCCCGCAGCACCAGATCGTCCCGGTGCCGGGCGGCCACCAGCTGAAGTCCGATGGGCAGCCCGTCGGTGTCGGTGCCGACGGGCACGGACGCGGCGGGCTGCTGGGTCATGTTGAACGGGTAGGTGAACGGGGTCCACCCCGTCCACCGGCGGTAACCGGAACCCCGGGGCACCTCCACCCCCGCCTCGAACGCGGTGAGGGGCAGGGCCGGGGTGACCAGCAGGTCGTAGGTGTCGTGGAAGGCGCCCATCCGGCGGCCCAGGTCCATCCGCACGTCCACCGCCGCCAGGTAGTCCAGCGCCGAGTACCGGGCACCGGCCCCGCAGATCTCCCGCAGCCCGGGGTCGAGCAGCGCCCGCTGCTCCCGGGGCAGATGCTGGACCACCCGTGCGGCGCCGGCGAACCACAGGGTGTGGAAGGCCTCCACCGGGTCGGTGAGGTCCGGGTCGGTCTCCTCGACGTACGCGCCGAGCCCGGCCAGCCGCTCCACCGCCCGCCGCACCGCCGCCGCGACCTGCGGATCCACCCGCACCTGCCCGCCCAGCGACGGCGAGTACGCCACCCGCAGCCCGCGCACCCCGCCCGCGAGGCCGTCCGTGAAGGACCCGGACGCCGGTGCGAGCGCCGACCAGTCACGCGAGTCCGGAGCACCGATCGCGTCCAGCATCAGCGCCGCGTCCGCCGCGTCCCGGGTCATCGGACCGACGTGCGCCAGCGTGCCGAACGCGCTCGCCGGATACAGCGGCACCCTGCCGTACGTCGGCTTCAGCGCGAAGATCCCGCAGAACGCCGCCGGGATCCGCACGCTCCCCCCGCCGTCCGTCCCCAGGGCCAGCGGTCCCGCGCCCCGCGCCACGGCCGCCGCCGCGCCCCCGCTGGAGCCGCCCGCCGTGCGGGACGGATCGTGCGGGTTGCGCGTGACGCCGTTCAGCGGGGAGTCCGTCACCCCCTTCCAGCCGAACTCGGGGGTGGTGGTCTTGCCCAGGAACACCGCGCCGTGCTCCCGCAGCCGGGCCACCGACGGCGCGTCCTCGTCCCACGGGCCGTCCGGGCCGATGGTGCGCGAGCCCTTCAGGGTCGGCACCCCGCGCAGCAGCAGGATGTCCTTCACCGTGACCGGCACCCCGTCGAGCAGCCCGCACGGCTCCC
>KL568601.1:27674-28738 GCA_000715605.1 Streptomyces speibonae
AGCCCGCACGGCTCGCCGCGCCGCCACCGCTCCCGCGACGCCGCGGCCTGTTTCAGCGCGTCCTCGGCGAGCAGCCGGACGAACGCGTTCAGCTCCGGCTGGATCCGCTCGGCCCGCTCCAGTGCCGCGCGGGTCACCTCCACGGGATCGATCGTGCCGCTGCGGTACCCCTCGAGGAGCCGTACGGCGGTCAGCTCGGTGAGCTCGGACATCCAGCCTCCTGAAGACGTCAGTGACCGGGTACATACCCGCGCTGCTTGTCGACGACGTTCACCAGCGGCTCACCCGCCGCCCACCGCTCGAACAACTCTACGAACTGCTCCCCGAGTTCGTCCCGCCAGCCGATGGTGTCCCCGCTCATGTGCGGCGACACGATCAGCCCCGGCAGGTCCCACAGCGGGCTGTCCGGGGGAAGCGGCTCGGTCTCGAACACGTCCAGCGCGGCACCGGCGATCGACCGGTCGCGCAGCGCTCCGGCCAGCGCCTCCTCCACGACCAGCTGCCCCCGGCCGATGTTGACGAAGTGCGCGGACGGCTGCATCAGGGCGAACCGGCGGGCGTCGAACATGCCCCGCGTCCCCTCGGTCAGCGGCGCCGCGGCGATCACCCAGTCCGCGCGGGCCAGCAGCCGGTCCAGGTCGTCCGTCCCGTGGACGCCCTCCCGCGGGGAGCGCCCCACCAGCGCCGTCGTCACCCCGAGCGCCTCCAGGGTGCCGGCGATCGCCTTCCCGATCGGCCCGGAGCCGACCACACAGGCCCGGGTCCCGGCGAGCCCGCGCGTCTCGCGGTGCCGCCAGGCCCGCTCCCGCTGGAAGTCCAGCGTCCGCGGCAGGTCCTTGGCGAAGGCCAGCACGAGGGCCGCGACGTACTCGGCGATCGGCCGGTCGAAGACCCCGCGCGCGTTGGTGACGACGGTGTCCGAGGCGATCAGTTCCGGACAGAGCAGATGGTCCACGCCCGCGCTCGCCGTGTGCACCCAGCGGGGCCGGGGACCCTCGCCGGGCCACGCCCGGCGCACCGCGTGCGAGGTGAAGTCCCACACCAGCAGCACATCGGCGGACGGC
>KL568601.1:29012-32190 GCA_000715605.1 Streptomyces speibonae
CGCTCGGCGAGCGTCGATTCGTCCGCGTGCTCGACCCTGACCCGGCCGGCCAGCCTGCCGAGACGAGGGGGCGGTTCGGCGTCCAGCACGAGCAGCGTGGGGGTGGTCATGTGCCGTCGTCTCTCCGGTCAGGCCCGGTCTTCTGTACCGATTGGCAAGAGTCTGACATGCGCGGATTGACCACGCTCGCACCCCGCCCCTACCGTCGTCAACACGGGCGTTCTCGCGATCCGTTGTGTGCTCGTCTCCCAGCGTGAGGCCGGTGCTGACATGGACGTCTCCTTTCTCGGCGGCCCTGGCCCGCAGCGCGGTGTCGGTGTGGTCGCCCCCTTCGACTTCGCGCTGGACCGCGAGCTGTGGCGGTGGATACCGGACGACGTGTCGCTCCATCTCACCCGCACGCCGTACGTGCCGGTCGAGGTGAGCCTCGACCTGGCCCGGCTGGTCAGCGAGCACGAGACCCTCGGCGACGCGGTGCGCACCCTCACCGCGGTCACGCCCGAGGTCGTGGCGTACGCCTGCACCTCGGGCAGCTTCGTCGGCGGGATCGTCGGCGAGCGCGCGATGTGCGAGGCGATGAGCCGGTCCGGCTCGGTCCCGGCGATCACCACCTCCGGCGCGCTGCTCGAGGCGCTGGTGGAGCTCGACGTGCGCCGGGTCGCGCTCGTCACGCCCTACACCGTGTCGGTCACCCGGGCGTTGGAGAGCTACGTCGCCGCGGCGGGCGTCACGGTCACCGGCTGCGCGTACATGGGTCTGACCCGGCACATCTGGAAGGTCACCTACCGCGAGGTGGTGGACATGGCCCGGCGGGCGGCGGTCCGCGGGCGGCTCGGCGCGGCGGACGCGCTCTTCCTGTCCTGCACCAACCTGCCGACCTACGACGTCATCCCCCAACTGGAGGCGGAACTGCGCATCCCGGTGATCTCGGCCAACCAGGTGACCATGTGGGCGGCGCTGCGCCGGCTGGGTACCCGAGCGGTGGGACCGTATCAGGCGCTGATCGACGCGTCCGCGCGCTCCGGGACCGTTCTGCCGGGCCAGACGCCCCGCTCCGTACTGCCCGACGTGCCGGAAGAGAAGCAGCAGGAAGGCTGGACATGACCGCACTGGGATTCCTCTACCCGGGCCACTCCGCAGAGGACGACTTTCCGCGTATCGAGCAGTTGCTGGGCAGCGACATCCGGGTGGACCTGGTGCACACCGACATCGGCGAGGACGCCCACCGGGTCGACGCGCTGATGCGGATGGGCGCGCCCGAGCAGCTGGCGGACGGCCTGGAGCAGCTGCGCCTCTCGGGCGCCGAGGCGGTGGTGTGGGCCTGCACCAGCGGCAGCTTCGTGCGGGGCTGGGAAGGCGCGCACGAGCAGGTGCGGGGCCTCGCCCTCGCGGCCGGGATGCCCGCCTCCTCCACGTCCTTCGCCTTCGTGCACGCGCTGCGGGAGATCGAGGCGCGCCGGGTCGCGGTCGGGGCCACCTACCCGGACGACATCGCGGACCTCTTCGCCGCGTTCCTGCGGGCCGGCGGGGCCGAGGTCACCGGTGTGCGCAGCTCCGGGATCATCACCGCCGCGGAGGTCGGCACCTGGGGCGAGGAGGAGCTGTTCGCCCTGGCCCGCGCGGCCGACACCCCCGACGCGGAGGCCCTGCTCCTGCCGGACACCGCCCTGCACACCGTCGCCCACATCCCCGCCCTGGAGAAGGAGCTGGGCAAGCCCGTCCTCACCGCCAACCAGGTCAGCGCCTGGGAGTGCCTGCGCCTGGCGGACCGCCGGGTGAACGCCCCGGAGCTGGGCGCGCTGTTCACCCGGGAACCGATCGTGCAGGCGTGAGGAAGCACGGGTGAGGCGGCAGATGTGAGAAAGGGCGCATCCGGGCGTACGGCGGTGCCGCGCGCCCGCGCCGTGCCCCGGTTGCCGTCCTTGTACGCCCCGCCGCCTGGGTAGTCACCGGTCGGCACCGACGCGCGCAGGGCCTCCGGCCGGAGAAGTCGGCCGGAGGCCCTCTTGCGTGGGCGCGGGACAATGGACGGTGGCCCGCTTTCCGGGGGGCCGACCGAGACGTACGTGAAGGAGACGTCATGGCGGAGCACACGCCGCGTCGGGACCAGCCGCGGCTACGCCCCGCGCCCCTGCTGTTCGAGCCCGCGGAGGCGGCCGCGGATCCCGAGCACTTCTTCGACCTGGAGTCGATGGAGGATCCGCGCGCGCTGCTGGAGCGGGCGACCGAGCTGACGCTCGCGTTCCGTGCCGCCGCGGACCGGGCGATGGAGTTCCAGGCGATGGCGGCGGCCCAGCTCGCCGACCCCCGGCGCTTCGACCGACTGACGCCCGCGGACATCGCGGAGCGCGCCGAGTGGACCGAGGACTACGCCAAGAAGATGGTCGAGTTCGGCCGGGGCCTGATGCGGGGCGGGGAAGGTCCGGGGCACGTCGACCCCGTGTGAGCCCAAGCCCCTCGAACACGTGGGGCATATGCCGGGCGGGCACGATACTCGCTCGGCCGCCTCGGCGTCATCGATTCGGACAACTCTGCGGAACCGTTCCCTCACGGCGGGTAGACCTGTCCGTCATGAGCAGCACACGGAATGCCTCCGACGCCCGCGGTGTCACCCCGGACGGCGCCGCCTGGCTCGCCTCGGCAGGAACGTATCCGCGCAGCACGCTCGCGCACTGGGAGGAGGCGCCGGGCGCCCCGGTGGTGCTGCCGTGCGGGGTGGTCTTCGACGTGGTGAGCGCCCCCGCGCTCTTCGGGCGCCGGATGCTGGACCGGATGTGGCAGGAGGGCCCCGGCTCGGGCCCGGTCGCGGAGTTCCGCGGCCGGATGCTGCTCTTCGCCGCGCCGGGCACCGCCCAGCGGCTCCCGGCGCTCATGGAGTGGGAGGAGTGGGGCGCCCGCGGCGCGCGCACGGACGGGGTCCCGCCGCTGCTGTGCCACGGCCCCGGCGACGCGGTGACCGTCCCGGCGGCCATCCCCGCGGACGCCTGGGGGCGGGCCGGCGCGTACCCGCCCGCCGCCCGCTGGCTGGTCGCCCCGGACACCCGTCGTCCCTGGCTGCCGGGCCCGGAGGTGCTGCTCTGGGCGGCGGTCCGGGCGGCCCGCGAGGCCGTGCGGATATCGATTTTTCCTCCCGCGGATCGTGATGCTAATGTCTACGACGTCAGCAGGCGCCGCTAGC
>KL568601.1:32451-34124 GCA_000715605.1 Streptomyces speibonae
TTCGAGTCCCTGGCGGCGCACGGCATGAACAAGGCCCTTCGCTTCGGCGGGGGCCTTCTTCATGTCCCCTCTCACGCCCCTGTCGTGTCTCACGCCCCCGTCGTGATCTTCACCGTCCAGGCCCCCGACGCCGTACGCCCCTCCACCTCGACCCGTACGCCCTCCCCGGGCACCGTGAAGCTCTCGCCCAGGGCGACCGGCGCGTCGGCGAGCGGCGGATAGACGGAGTCCTCCCAGCAGGCCCCGGTGCGCGGATGGGCGTCGATCACCTCGATGGGCCCGCGCCCGGAGCGGGTGTCGCTGCTCACCCGGTAGACCAGCACGCCCTGCCGGCAGGCCGCCGCGTCGTTGCCGACCGGCCCGCGCGCCTCGAAGGCGAGCGCGCTGTCGGGACCGGTGCGCACCACCGCGAGCTTGGTGCCCCGCCCCAGACCGAAGGACGGCGCCCCCGCCGCCCCGGTCACCGGCGTCCCCGGCCCCGCCCCCAGCGGCTCCAGCGTCAGCCGCACCTGCCCCGCCTCCCGCACGCACCGTACCTGCCGGGGCTCCAGCCAGCCCAGCTTCCACTTGTGCCAGCCGAAGAGGTCCGGCGCGAGGGCGAACTGGCTGCCCATCAGGTCCCAGTCGCCGACGTGCGTGTCCCAGTCGCCCTTGCCGTCCACGGGCCGGTGGTAGAGGTCGGGCAGGTCGAAGACGTGCCCGGTCTCGTGGGCCAGGACGAGTCGGTCCGGGGGATGGTTCTCGAACACGGTGACGACCCGGCGGATGTCGGTGCCGTCGGCGCGCAGCGGCCGGTCGAGATTGACGACCTTGGTGGCGTCGGAGTCCACGCCCGGCGCGTACGGGTCGGCGACGAAGTACACGACGTCGTAGCGCGAGAAGTCGACGTGCCGGTCGGCCACGGAGAGCGCGTCGCGCAGATAGGCCGCGCGGTGGGCGACGGTCCAGTCCCGCTCTATGGCGTACGCCGTGGAGGGGCGCGGCATGCGGATCCACCGCCGCAGCGGGTGCGCCCGCAGGGTGAACTTGCCGTAGGAGGCCCGCTGGAAGAAGCGGCTGGTCGCCGGGAAGTGGTCGGCGGCGAGCTCGGCGGGCGTGACCAGGGGGCGGGAGTCGGGGAAGGACAGGAACACCATCACCGCCTCCAGCCGGCGGGCGGGGCGGGGGTAGGCGGCGTTCCAGGTGTCCACGCCCTCGGAGTGGTGGGTGTCGGTGCGCGGGAGGGCGCACGGCGCCGCGGAGAACGGCTCGGCGACGGAGGGGACGCTCACCAGCGAGGTCGCCGCGAGCGCCGACATGGTGGCGCACATCGCCGCCGTGCTGCGCATCCGCGGCCGTACACCCGATCGGCTCAACCGGTCCCGCAGTGCCTCACGGCCGAGTCCCCTCGGGGTGAGCTGACGCGGCACGAGGACCTCCTGGAGACGGTTCGCGGGACACCGCACCCCAGACTGTGGTGATTTGTAGTACTACGCCCTGTTCAACTGCACCGGACGGGTGAGAACGGAGGAAAGCCGCGCGGGGCCGGACGGAGTCGACACCCCGTCCACTCACGGAACGTCACAACTGGTCGGAGGCCCGCATAAGCCGTCCACACGCGGGCAGAAACGATCGGGCGGGGATGCGCGACCGTCCTGGAGGCCGGACAGCTGTCTCTTATACACATCTCTGAT
>KL568601.1:34325-35714 GCA_000715605.1 Streptomyces speibonae
CCCCGCCGCGGGCCTCTATGATCGGCACACTTTCCTGGTACTGAGAGACTTTCTCGCACGGACAGCGGCGGACAGCGATCGAGTGCACTGCGGGAGCGAGTGGTGAGCGGAACGTCCGAAGGGCCGGCGCCCGCGACGGAACTCGACCGGCCGACCGTCACGGAGAGTGAGATCATCACGTCTGCCGGTACCGAACCACCCGTGCTGTACTCCCCGTCGCCCCCGTCCTACCGCTCCGTCTTCACGGCCGCGCCGCTCGCCATGGCCGTGGTCGACCGCGAGGGCACGGTGACCGGAGCCAACGCCGCCCTCGCCGCGCTGCTGGGCCGCGACCAGGACACCCTGACCGGCGTCGCCGCCGCCGACCTGGTGGACCTGGCCTCCGACGCCCGCACCTGGCACGCCTACCGGGAGATGCTCCACGGACGGCGCGCCCGGCTGCGCTGCACACGCCGGCTGAAGCACCCCGAGGGCCATGTGCTGTGGGTGCGGGTCACCGTCGCCCCGCTGCCCGCCGACGACGGGGGAGTGCTGCTGTCGGTCGCCGACATCACCGACCACCGCGAACTGCAGGAGCGCCTGCGGCACCTGCGCATGCACGACCCGGTGACCCGGCTGCCCAACCGCACCCTGTTCTTCGAACGGCTGACCGCCGCCCTGGACGCGGACTCGTACGAGGAGAGCGGCACCGGCCGCATCGGCCTGTGCTACCTCGACCTGGACGGGTTCAAGGCCGTCAACGACACCCTCGGCCACCGCGTCGGCGACCAGCTCCTCGCCGCCGTCGCGGAACGGCTCAGGCAGTGCGCCGAGAACGCCGCCAGGACCGGCACCCCGCTGGTCGCCCGGCTCGGCGGGGACGAGTTCGCCCTCCTCGTCGAGGACTCCACCGGCACCGAACAGCTGGCCGACCTCGCCGAGTCACTGCTCGACGCGATCCAGGCCCCCTTCGACCTCTCCGGCCGCAGGCTCTCGGTCTCCGCCTCGATCGGCGTGGTCGAGCGGCACGCGGCCGGCACCACGCCCACCGCGCTGATGCAGGCCGCCGACACGACGCTGTACTGGGCGAAGGCCGACGGCAAGTCCCGCTGGACGCTGTTCGACCCCGAGCGCAACGCCCACCGTGTCACCCGCCAGGCCCTCGCCTCCACCCTCCGCCCGGCCATCGACCGGGGGGAGTTCGCACTGGAGTACCAGCCGCTGGTGGGCATGGAGGACGACCGCGTGCACGGCGTCGAGGCGCTGATCCGCTGGCACCACCCGCGGTTCGGCACGCTCACGCCGAATCGGTTCATCTCCCTCGCCGAGGAGGACGGCTCCATCGTGCCGCTCGGCCGCTGGGTGCTGCGCACCGCCTGCCGGCAGGCACGCGACTGGCAGGTGCAGCAC
>KL568601.1:35942-37678 GCA_000715605.1 Streptomyces speibonae
GGCAGGTGCAGCACCCCGACGGGCCGCCGATCTTCGTCAGCGTGAACGTCGCGGTCCGCCAGGTCTGGGACTCCGACCTGGTCGCGGACGTCGCCGCCACCCTCGAGGAGACCGGCCTGTCCCCGGAACTGCTCCAGCTGGAGCTGACCGAGTCGGCCGTGATGGGTTCCTCCGGCCGCCCCATCCAGGCCCTCAAGGCCCTCAGCGACATGGGCGTACGCATCGCCATCGACGACTTCGGCACCGGCTACTCCAACCTCGCCTACCTCAGCCGCCTCCCGGTGTCCGTGCTCAAGCTCGACGGCTCCTTCGTCCGCGGCTTCCAGCTCGAGGACCGCGCCGCCAAGGCGAGCCCCGCGGACGAGGTCATCGTCGAGGCGATGGTCCAGCTCGCCCACCGCCTCGGCCTGACCGTCACCGCCGAGTGCGTGGAAACCTCCGCCCAGGCCACCCGCCTGCGCCGCATCGGCTGCGACACCGGCCAGGGCTGGCTGTACTCCCGCCCGGTCTCCCCCGACCGCATCTCCGAACTGCTGGGAACGCCGGGGGTTCAGGCGGGCGTGGGCAAACCGTAGACGTCCGCGATGAGTTCGTAGGAACGCAGGCGTACGTCGCCGCTGTGGGCGTTGGCAGTGATCATCAGCTCGTCGGCGCCCGTGCGCTTCTGCAGCTCGTCGAGTCCGGCGCGGACCTCGTCGGCGGTGCCGTGGACGACGTTGGCGTTCCAGGAGTCGATGAACTCCCGCTCCATCGGGCTGAAGTCGTACGCCTCCGCCTCCTCCGGCGTGGGCACCAGGCCCGGGCGGCCGGTGCGCAGCCGCACCATGTTCAGCGCCGCGGCGAGCACCTGGCGGCGGGCCTCCTTCTCGTCGTCGGTCGCGAGCGCGGAGACGCCGATGAGCGCGTACGGCGCGTCGAGGACCTCGCTGGGGCGGAAGGTCTCCCGGTACAGGTCGAGCGCCGGGATGGTGTTCTGCGCCGAGAAGTGGTGGGCGAAGGCGAAGGGCAGGCCGAGCACGCCGGCCAGCCGGGCGCTGAAACCGGAGGAGCCGAGCAGCCAGACGGGCGGACGGTGCGGCGACTGCACGCCGCCGGGCGAGGTCGCCTGCACCGGGCCGGGCACGGCGTGGATCCGGCGGTAGGGGTGCCCGTCGGGGAAGTCGTCGTCCAGGAAGCGGGTGAGCTCGGCCAGCTGCTGCGGGAAGTCGTCGGCGCCCTCGTTCAGCCGCTCGGTGCGGCGCAGGGCCGCCGCGGTGGCGCCGTCGGTGCCGGGCGCGCGCCCCAGCCCCAGGTCGATCCGCCCCGGCGCCAGGGCCTCCAGCGTGCCGAACTGCTCCGCGATCACCAGCGGCGCGTGGTTGGGCAGCATCACCCCGCCGGAGCCCAGCCGGATGCGCTCGGTGTGCGCGGCCAGGTGCGCCAGGATCACCGCGGGCGAGGAGGAGGCCACGCCCGGCATGGAGTGGTGCTCGGCGACCCAGTGGCGGTGGAAGCCGCGGGACTCGGCGAGACGGGCCAGCTCCACGCTGGTGCGCAGGGCGTCGCTCGCGGTCCGGCCCGCACCGACGGTCACGAGATCCAGTACGGAGAGGGGAACGTGTGCGCTGCCGTGGGCGGTGCCCCGCATCTCGTCCATCTCTTCTGTGGCCACGGTGAGGTGCCTCCTGGTGCTGTGTGACGCTCCGCTTCGGTGGCACAACGGGAGACGGCCTGCGGGTATTCCCCCGGGCGGGCCC
>KL568601.1:37948-38091 GCA_000715605.1 Streptomyces speibonae
GTCCTCCTCCCGCGCGGCCGGCAGCAGCTGCGTACGGGCCAGGTGGGCGTACAGCCCGCCCTCGCCCATCAGCCGGGCGTGGGTGCCGCTCGCGGTGACGCGGCCGCCGTCCAGCACCAGGATCTGGTCGGCGTCCTGGATCG
>KL568601.1:38345-44220 GCA_000715605.1 Streptomyces speibonae
CACCGTGCAGGTGGCCGCCGCCTCCTTGAGCGTGGCGTTCAGCAGCCGCTCGTTCTCCGCGTCCATCTGCGAGGTGACCTCGTCCAGGAGAAGGATGCGGGGGCGCTTCAGCAGCATGCGGGCGATGGCGATCCGCTGGCGCTGGCCGCCGGAGACGAGGATGCCGCCGTCGCCCACCTCGGTGTCCAGACCGTCCGGGAGCGACTCGGCGAACGCCGTGAGGTTCGTGCGCTCCAGTACGTCCGCGATCTCCGCGTCGGTGGCGTCCGGCCGGGCGTACACCAGGTTCGACCGCAGCGTGCCCGCCAGCACCGGGGACTCCTGCTCGACCTGCCCGATGAGGTCGCGCACCTCCTTCAGCGGCATGTCCGCCACGTCCCGGCCGAGCAGGCGCACCGCGCCCCGGTCCGCGTCGTACATCCGGCTGATGAGGGAGAGCACGGTGGACTTCCCGGCCCCGGACGGGCCGACCAGCGCGGTGCGGGAGAACTCGGGGACGGTGAAGGACAGGTCGCGCAGCGCGGGGTGCCCCTCGCGGCCGGGGTAGGCGAAGGTCACGCCGTCGAGGGCCATCGCGGGGGCGGCGGACGAGGGCGGACGGCCCGTGGTCCCGGTGGCCGCCGGCGCCGTCGTCCCGTTGGTCCGCTCCAGGGGCTCGTCGAGGAGTTCCTGGACCCGGGACAGGGCCGCGCGCCCCGCCTGGAGGTCGGTGACGGAGGAGAACAGCGTCGCCATCGGCACGGCGAGGTAGAGCAGGTAGAGCAGGAAGGCGATCAGCTCGCCCAGCGCCATGGTGCCGTCGGCGACCCTGGCCCCGCCGATGCCGAGCACGAGCACCAGCGCGCCCTGCACGGAGACCGCCGTCACCGGGTGGACCAGCGCCTCCAGCTTCGCCTGCCGCAGCCCGGCCCGGTGGGCGGCCCGTACGTCGGCGACCAGGGCCTTCTCCTCGCGGTCCTCGGCGCCGCTGAGCTTGACCGTGCGGATCGCCCGCAGCACCCGCTCCAGCCCGGCCCCGATCCGGCCCACACTGCGCTGGGCCTCCACGGTGGCCGCCATG
This sequence comes from Streptomyces speibonae, assembly GCA_000715605.1. GTDB lineage: Bacteria > Actinomycetota > Actinomycetes > Streptomycetales > Streptomycetaceae > Streptomyces > Streptomyces speibonae. The sequence goes on from KL568601.1 coordinate 39,406, forward strand.
ATCCGCAGGGAGACGGCGAACACCGCGAGGAACGACACCAGCAGACACCCCAGCGTCAGCCCGAGCATCAGCGGATCGAGCACCAGCATGAGCACGAGCGACCCGGTGAAGGTCAGCACACCGGCGAGTGTCTCGGTCAGGCTGGAGGCCAGCGCCCCGCGCACCGCGGTGGTGTCCGCGCTCACCCGGGAGATGAGGTCACCCGAGCGGTGCCGCGCGTAGGTGGCGGCCGGCCACCGCAGCAGCCGCCCGACCAGCGTCGTGCGCAGGTTCATCACGACGCCCTCGCCGATCCGGCCGAGCAGATAGCTCTGCACCGAGCCCAGCAGCGCCTCCGCCAGGAACAGCCCGACGATCACCAGCACCGTGGCGGTCACCGGCCGGGCGTCCGACAGATCGGTGAACACCTTCTTCACGACCAGCGGCTGCGCCAGCGCCACCACGGCCGCCACACAGCTCAGCAGCGAGGCCGTGACCAGGGCGGGCGCCTGCGGCCTGGCGTGGGCGAGCAGTTGGCGCAGGGGGACCTTGGCGACCTCCGCCGCGTCCGCCTCCTGGCCCTGCTCCGTGTGTGCCTTCACCGGGTGCCCTCCCCTTGTCGGTGCCTGTGGCCGCTGTTTGTGCGCGGCCCGCTGCTTGTGCGCGGGGTCCGCTGTTCGTGTGCGGGGTCCGCTGTTCGTGGGTGTGGCCCGCGTCAGCCGAGCGCGGAGGTGCCCGCCGCGAGGGCGGCGATCGTCAGGACCGGTGCGACGGTTCTCGCGGCGCCCCACCGGCCGTCACGGAGCAGGGAGACGGTCAGTACGGCGTAGAGCGCCGCGTTGCTCAGGCTGAGGAACCCGAGCGCGGGAACGTCCGTCCACCGGGCGGGCGACGTCGCCAGGACCACCGGGGCGTCTCCCGTCACCGCCAACTCCACGAGGAGGGAGGCCGCTTCGGCGAGGGCGGAGCACAGCAGCGCGGCGGACACGGCGGCCAGGGGCGCGGACCCCAGCGGACCGGACACGCGGAGCGCCTTGCCCCACGACCAGACGATCAGCAGACAGAGCGCGGCCACGACCAGGATGTCGAACACCCCCAGCAGGGCGGCGGCGACCGGAGCGGTGCCGCCCGTCAGACCCACGTCGGACAGCAGCGTCCCGTACACGGTCTGGAGCACGGCCGTCCCCGCGTAGAGGAGACAGACCGCGGCCAGGCAGACCAGGGAGCGGCGCACCGGCCGCGTACGCGCGGGACCGCGCGGCTCCGCGTCGGCGGACACGGCGGGAGCGAGACTGCTCGGGCTCATCGGGTGCTCTCCTCGGCACCGGCCAGGGGGGCCGGCGTGGTGGTGTGGGGGACCGGCGTGGTGCTCTCGGCGGCCGGTGTGGTGCTGTCCGGGGTGGGCGTGGTGACGTAGGGGGCCGTGGGATCGATGCCGCGACGGGTGAGCTCGGTGGCGAGCAGGGGCACCAGGGCCGTGGCGCCCCGCCCGTGGTGGCCGAGCAGGAACCGCGCCACCGCGTCGCAGCGGTGCTCACCGAAACTGAGCCCCGCGAAGCCCTCGCCGCCCGGTTCGTCGGCCGCTCCGACGGCGGGCCGTACGCGCTCGGTGAGCGGGGGGATGTCGGTGCGGGCCGGTTCCGGCAGCCCGGTCAACGACGCGGCGACGCACTCCAGCGCGGACGCCCTGTCCTCCCGGCGCGCGTAGAGGACGGTGCCGTCGCGGCGCCCGTAGGCCGCGGGCAGGTCGAGCGTCTTGAACGCGTAGGTCACACCGCTCCGTTCGAGGCGTCCGGTCAGCGCCGCCACCAGGGCGGGGACGCTGCGGACGGGCAGGTTGAGGTAGAACCGGGTCAGCGGCCCCTCGGGCTCCCCGCGGGAGCCGATGACGGAGAAGAACCCCGGCGACAGACCGGGCCGGCACGGAGGCAGCCGGAGCGCCACCACCTCCCCGGCGCCCGGCCGGCGGCTGCCCGGCGCCAGGTGCCGGTCCGCGCGCACGGTCATGCGCACCCCGTACTGCTCCACGGCCAGTTCACCGCCGTCGCGCTGGTCGCCTTCGGCTTCTTCCTCGGTGCGCACCACGCGCCAGCCCCCGCTGAGCGACCACGGCACCCTGACCGACGCGGCGAGTTCGGCGAGGAACTCCTCGTCGGGGTCGCCGGCGACGCCGGTCACCGGACGCCCCGCGTGGAACTCCTCATACAGCACCCTGCGCAGCTCTTCGGCGGCCCGCGGTGCCCGCCCGTCGACCACGGAGGTCCCGCTCGGGCCGTGCACCGCCACCGCGCCGGACGCCCGCCACTCGACGGCGTCCAGCATGGCCCGGAAGGCCGGGGCCAGGCGCATCCGGTGACGTCCGTTCGTCCCGTGCACGTCCGTGCTCGCCGTCGCCGTCATGAGCCGCTCCCGAGCAGGACGCGCGCGGACGACGCGGGCCGCACCACCAGATCGCGGGCCCGTCCGATCACCAGCAGGTCCCGCGAGGTCACCCGGCCGGTGGTCCGCACATCGCCCACGACACGGCTCAGCAGGGCCGAACCGGCGTGCGCCGCGACGAGCAGCGGCAGCAGCGGGCGCCCCCGGGTGAGCCGCTCGGGCGCGGTCCGCAGATAGCCGTGCCAGAACTCCACGGTGTACGCCGAGAGTTCGGGGGTGCGGGCCTCGACGGCGGACTGCCAGGACTCCACGTCGGGCTGCCGCGCCCGCACGGTGTACCAGGCGCGGTGCAGCAGATTGCCGAGGAAGTAGCCCAGCTCCGCGGCCGGATCGCTGTGGCGGCACAGCTCCCAGTCGATGACCGACGGCCGTCCGGTTCCATCCCGGGGCACGAGGACGTTCTCCGCGCGGAAGTCGCCGTGCAGCAGGCAGAGTGCGCGCACGGAGCGCGCGAGGCGCGACAGGGCGTCGCTCAGGGGCCGGTCGCCCTGCACCAGAGCCGCCACGCGGATCTCCGCGGGGGAGAACAGGGCGAACTCCTCCGGTGTGAGACGCGTGTAGTCGACCATCTGGGCGCGCTCGTCCGTCACGGCGGACTCGGTCAGCGCGGCGGGAAGGCCGGACGGGCCGAGCCCGTGGAGCCGTCCGAGAAAGCGGCCGAGTTCCCCGAAACAGCCGTCGGGGAGGGGCCGGGACGCTACGAGGCGGTCGGCCAGGCTCTCCGCTCCGTTGATCAGCTCGAATTCCAGAATGCGATCTTCGGGGTAGGTGTTCAGAAGGCGGGGAACGCCGACCGTATGAGCTTCCGGGATGTGTGATCCGGCGGCCGTCGCATCCATTGCGGGAACGAGCAGGGAATGCGCGGCGCATTCGGCGGTGTACCGTTCGTCCTCGCGTTTGCGGTGCTGTTTCACCAGAACGCCGTGACCCTCGGGCCGGACAAGTGAGACCACCACATTGCGTCCGGCCCCCACTTTTACCTCACTGTATTCGTCGAGCCTCTCCCCGCGGCGGTCCAGATGCCGCCCCAGCCCCGTCGCGGAACCGAGGTCGGTGCCCGCGCGGGAGAGGGCGCCGGGCCCCCGGGAGGAGCCCGGCGCCGCGGGTCCGGTCGTCAGCAGCCGGCCCACTTGGTCGCACAGTTCTTCTTGATGGTCTGCTTGATGATGGTCCGCGTGACGGCCGTGGAGACCGGGCCGATCATCTGCGGGTCGGTCAGCTCCAGGGCGCCCTCGGCCTCGAGTATCTCGCGGGCCGCCTTGTCGTATTCGCGCACGTCGGAGCCCTCGACGGTACGCTCGACCAGGCCGACGAGCGCGGCCTCCAGCATCAGGTCCATGTACGTGCGGCCGCCCTCGTCCAGGCCCTCGTACCACTGCTCGAACGAAAGCCAGACGTCGTTCTTGCGCCCGAGGATCTCCAGGCCCTCGTGCACATCGACCTTCTTGGTGCTGCCGGTCAGCCCGTCGTCGGCGAGCACGGCGCGGACGACGTCCTCGCTCAGGAACTCCTTGTCGGCGAGCACGGCGGCCATGTCCTGCACAGTCATCTGCGACTCCTTGTGAGGTGATGTTCTCCGGTAGAGATCATCGGGGGCAGCATCCGATTCCGGCTATTGGACTTTGGTCCATGGCGTCCCCGTGCACGGCCGGACACAATTGGCCGTGGTAACGGAGGGCCACCACTGTGGCCTCCGTCCGCGAGGTCAGCGCGAGTTTCGTGAGAATGCTGGTGAGATGCGCCTTCACCGTACGTTCGGTGATGCCGAAGCGCCGGGCGATGCCCCGGTTTCCTTCACACGCGGCCAGCCTCAGCAGAATCTGGCGCTCCCGGGCGGTGAGTCCGCGCAGGGAGGAAAGGAAATCGCGCGAGAAAAGAGCCGAATCCCCCGTGCAATGACACTCTGACGGTCTCTCTTTCAGCATGTCGGTCCGTGCCATGGTGCGCATGCTAGGCACGGACCCCTGTGCGAGGGATCCGCCGGATGTCCGGAAGATGACCTTCCCGCCCCCCACGTCCGTAGGGGGTGCGCCCTACAGCCGGCGGGGCCCGGGCGTTCCCTCAGTACAGGGCAGGAACGCCCGGACGGTGAAGCCGCCCTCGGCGTCCGGCCCCGCGCTCAGGGTTCCCCCGAGCTGTCGCGCCCGCTCGGTCAGACCCTTGAGCCCGTTCCCGCCGTCCGGCCAGGACGGCGCGGCGCCGTCACCGCCCTCATCGACGGAACGATGTTGCGCCCCCGGGGGCGGCCCGTTACGGACCGTCACCCACAGTCCGGTGTCGGTGTCGGTGCCGGTTCCGGTGCCGTCGTCCCGGGCCACCGTGACGGTGACCGCAGCCCCCGGAGCGTGCTTGCGCACGTTCGTCAGCGCCTCCTGCACCGTCAGATACGCGGCACGG
>KL568601.1:44432-45113 GCA_000715605.1 Streptomyces speibonae
GCTTGCGCACGTTCGTCAGCGCCTCCTGCACCGTCAGATACGCGGCACGGGAGACGGCATCGGGCACCACGGGCCCGCCCCCGGACGCCACCGATCCGGCCATGTCCAGGGACACGTCGAGCCCGCTGCCCCGCACCAGGGCGGGCAGCTCCGCCAGCCCGTCACCGGCCTCCCGCTCCGGCCCGTCCGGTGCCGTCCGCAACACCCGGATCAGATCCCGGAGTTCGGTCAGCGTGCCGGACGCCAGCTCACGCATCACCGTCGCCGCCTGCCGGCTGCGCTCCTCCTCGGCGGTCCGCTCCAGCGCCCCGGCCTGCACCGCGATCAGGCTGACCTTGTAGGACACGGTGTCATGCATGTCCCGGGCGAGCCGGGCGCGTTCCTCGGCCGCGACGGCACGCGCGGTCAGCTCCCGTTCGCGGGCCTGGGAAGCGACCAACTCGGCGATCCGTACGGACAGTTCCCTGCGGGAGCGCACCAGCCGGCCCAGGGCCGAGGGCCCCGCGCTCAGCAGGGCGGCGGACATGACACCGACCAGCCCCAGCTCGTACGTCCACCACTCGAACTCCGACGGCCGCCAGGCCAGCAGGGCCGCGCCCCACAGCAGGACCGCGCAGCCGCCGACCACCCGGCCGTCGCGTATGTCCCGCGCCACCTGGTACACCTGTCTCTTATACACAT
>KL568601.1:45380-45867 GCA_000715605.1 Streptomyces speibonae
CCGGCCAGCGGCGTCGTACGAGGAGGGCCAGGACGGAGGCCACGTAGAGAAACCGCTCATAGCCCGAGGAGTCGCCCCACACCGCGAGGACCTCGACGAGGGAGGCACCGACGAGGACGGGGGTGGCGAACCGCTCGAACCTCCCGAGCGACGGGGGCACTTCATCAGCCGAGGCCTCCGCAGCCGCCGGCGACGCCTGTTCCGCAGGCGCCCGATCCCCCTGGGGCATCAGCCGCGCCGGGGAGCCGGTGCGAGCCCGAGCCGCCAGGCCATGACGGCCGCCTGCACCCGGTTGTCGACCCCCAGTTTCGCCAGGATCATGCTGACGTGGTCCCGGACGGTGTGCGTGCTGACGCACAGTTCCCGGGCGATGTCCGCGTTCGGCAGGCCCTCCGCCAGCCGCCCGAGCACCTCCCGCTCCCGGTCGGTGAGCAGGGCGACCCCGGGGCCGCCCGCCGCGCCGTCCGCCGCCGCTGCCCCGGGCCGG
>KL568601.1:46093-52766 GCA_000715605.1 Streptomyces speibonae
ATCACCGACCGGGCGACGGCGGGCGCGAGGACGGTGCCGCCGTCGGCCAGCACCTTGACGGAGTGGATCAGCTGCTCCGGCGCCGAGTCCTTGAGCAGGAAACCGTCCGCGCCCGCTTCGAGGGCGTCGAGCACGTCCTCGTCCTCCGAGAACGTCGTCAGCATCGCGGTCGCGGGCCGGTGCCCGTCCGACCCGCGCCCCGGCAGCCGCCGCAGCACGGACAGGCCGTCCACGTCCGGCATCTTCAGATCGAGGAGCATCACATCGGGCCGGTGCTGTGCGACGGCACGGACGGCCTGGGCACCGTCGCAGGTGGAGGGGACGGTGATGTCCGGATCGGACTCCAGGATCTGCTGCATACAGCTGCGCAGGAGGAGTTCGTCGTCCACGATCAGCACCCGGATCATCGTGACTCCCCCCGGTGGTCACCGATCGGTTCTTCCCACGCCGGACGCCCGCGAGGTGGTCCAGCCTCGTGAGCCGTCCGCTCCACCGGGCCAGCATACGCAACGGCATCTACGCTGATTGGCTACGCCGTTCACCGGGGGAGGCCGTACCGGGCGGACCGCGGAACGGCTCGGCCGAGGACGTACGGTCCACCCGGCACCCGGCCCGTCTCTCAGTGGCGCGCCATCTCCGCCAGCCCCTTCTCCAGCGTGACGTCGGGCGAGTACCCCAGCTCCGTCCGCGCGGCGGTGATGTCGTACGAACGGTCACGGTCCGGTGAAGCCGACGAGCCAGTGTAGTAGTCACCCCCGTGGCGGCCGCGGGTGCGCCCCCGACGGGGATGCCCAAGCGCGCAAGCCGTGAGCCGGGGCCATGCGCACATCCACTCAGAGTGAGAACAAGCGTCGCATAATCATCACCAAACGTAACAATGATCACGCGTGCTAAGTAGATCTTGTGCCGTCATCGCCCGTTTACTCCCCGTTGACCTGACGTGCCATCAGGCGATTACTTGCGGATGGCGACTGTGTGGACACCGTGGGTGGGGTGTGACGGGAATGTGGACCCGAAAGCGAGGCGGCGTCAGGACGCTTGGCGTCCTGCTGGGCCTGGTGTTGGCCGTGGGATCGGCTCCGGTGCTTACCGGCGAGGCCGCGGCCGGTGTCCAGGTGTCGCCCAGGAAGGCGGCCGGGGCAGCCGACGAGGACACCTCCGTGCTGACGGAGGCGGAAGCGCTGGCCAAGGCCAAGAAGACCGGCGAGCTGGTGGAGATCGCGTCGTTGCGCCGGAGTCGAGCGAGGTCTTCGCCACCCCGGAAGGCCAGTTACAGGCGCGTGAGTACCTGCGTCCCGTCTGGACACGGACGAACGGAAGCTGGCGCCGGATCGACACCGATCTGACGGCCACGGACGAGGGCACCGTCGCGCCAAAGGCGTCGGCCATGGACCTCGAGTTCTCCGGCGGCGGTGAGAGTCCGCTCGTACGCATGCAACGCGCCGGGCGCACGCTCAGCCTGACCTGGCCCACGGCGCTGCCGAAGCCCGAGGTCGAAGGGCCGGTCGCCACGTACCCGTCCGTGCTGCCGGATGTCGATCTCCGGCTGACGGCCCAGGAGGACGGGTTCACCCAACTGCTGGTGGTCAAGTCCGCGGAGGCCGCCGCGAGCCCGGAGCTCGCCCGTCTCCGGCTGGGGCTGGACGCCCAGGGCCTGTCGGTGGAGGAGACCGACGAAGGCGGTCTGCACGCGCTGGACGAGGGAGCCGAGGCGCCGGTCTTCGAAGCACCGAGGCCGATGATGTGGGACTCCAGTCCGGGAGAGAACCCGCCGGCCGTCGAGCCGGAGGAGACGGCCGCAGCAGGCGAAGCGCCGGCGAAGCGGACCACGACAGCTGCCGCCGCCGGGGAGACGGGTGACCACCCGGGCGCGGGTGAGTCGGGCAAACTCGCCCCCGTCGAGGTCGAGGTGCCTGAGGGACAGGACGAGCTGGTCCTGACCCCCGATGCCGAGGTGCTGACGGGCGAGGACACCGAGTACCCGGTCTTCATCGACCCTCAGTGGTACACGCCCAAGGCCTCCGCATGGACCATGGCGTCCCGGTACTGGGCGTCGTCGCCGCAGTGGAAGTTCAACGGCGACTCCGATTCGGGCATGGGCTACTGCAACTGGAAGTACTGCGAGCCGCATGACCTCAAGCGCCTCTTCTACCGCATCCCGGTGTCCAAGTTCGCGGGCCGCAGCATCCTGTCCGCGGAGTTCATCGTCCGCAACACCTGGTCGGCGTCGTGCTCCGCCCGTGGAGTGCAGCTGTGGCGCACCAAGGGCATCAGCTCCTCGACCACCTGGAACTCCCAGAAGGCATCGGGCTTCTGGATCGACCACCTCACGACCTCCAGCTTCGCGTACGGTCACGACGGGTGTACCGCGAAGGACGCGGAGTTCAACGTGAAGTCGGCGGTTCAGCAGGCTGCCAAGGGCAAGTGGTCGACGATGACCTTCGGTCTGAAGGCGTCCAACGAGAGCGACGGGTACGGCTGGAAGCGCTTCTCGGACGACGCCTACCTGCGCGTCGAGTACAACCGCCCGCCGCCCCAGATCAAGACGTCGCAGCTGACCATGGAGTACGGCGGCTCCTGCAAGAGCCCTTCCTCCCCGGCACGCATCCGCACGCTGGGCAAGCTCTACGTGAACAACGTGACCGACCCCGACGGCGACAAGGTCGCCGTGCAGTTCCGGGCCAAGTGGGACTCGGGTGACGGCAAGGGGCTCACCATCCGCTGGCAACCCAAGCTGACCACGTACAAGAAGTCCGGGTCCGACTTCTCCGTCACCATGCCCTCGGTGCCGGCCAACAGGACGGCCCACTGGTACGTGCGGTCCTATGACGGTGCGCAGTACTCGGCCTGGTCGACCACGGGCAGTCCGACGGCCTGCTACTTCGTCTACGACACCAAGGTGCCGAAGGCGCCCGCGATCACCTCCGGGGAGTATCCGGCCTCCGATCCCGAGGATCCGGAGGACCCCTGGTACGACGGCGTCGGCAAGTACGGCTACTTCGACATCAAGGCGGCCGACACCGATGTGACCACGTACTGGTTCGGGATCAACGGTGATCCGACGTCGAAGAACTCCCTCTCCACGACGTCGGGCTCCGCCAAGACGGCTCGGGTCCTGCCGGCCAGACCCGGACTCAACTTCCTCACGGCTCAGGCGTTCGACTCCGCCGGCAACGGCAGCGAAGTCCGCACCTACCAGTTCCGCGTCAAGGCCGGACAACCCGACCGCGCCACCTGGCAGTTCGACGAAGGCGCGGGAGCCGCTCAGGCCGAGGGCTCGACGCCCGCGCGTACGGCCGCGCTGCACGGCGGGGTGACGCCGGGAGCCGCAGGCGTCAAGGGAACGGCTCTCGAGTTCAACGGCACCGACGGTTACGCGGCGACGGACATCCCGGTCGTCGCCACCAGCGGGGGGTTCGCCGTGTCCGCCTGGGCGAAGCTGTCCCGCATGCCCGACAGCGCGGCGATCATCGCGGCGCAGCCGGGCAACCACTCACCCGGATTCGAGCTGTACTACTCCAAGTCCTTCGACCGGTGGGTCTTCAACCAGTACTCCTCGGACACGCCGGGCGCGCCGATCGTGCGTGCCATGGCGGAGCAGCCCGGCGGCGTGACCGCCGGGACGTGGACCCACCTGGTCGGCAGCTATTCGGCCAGCGACGATGTGCTGCAGCTGTATGTCGACGGCCGACTGGTCGGGGAGACCGCCTACAGCACTCCCTGGGACGCACGCCGCGGACTGCAGATCGGTGCCGGCTCCTACAGCGGTGTGCCCGATGCCTTCTTCCCCGGCACCATTGACGAACTGCAGCTCTTCGACAAGCCGCTGACCGCGAACGAGGTCACCAAGCTGCGCTCCCACCGGCCGGTGGGCGACCCGGGACGACCCGCCGTCGCGATCTTCCCGCTCGACGAGCAGGCCGGTTCCACGCAGATCACGGGACGAGGCGACGTCCTGCCGGCGAAGTACAACGGCGGTGTGACCACCGGTGAGCCCGGGGTCGCGGGCAAATCCGTCCGCTTCAACGGGACCGACGCCTACGCGAAGATCGGCCAGACCAGCGGCGCGCACATCAACAGCAGCCGCAGCTTCACCGTGTCGGCCTGGGCCAGGCTCGACCGCAAGCCGGTCCGCGCGGCGATCATCACCGCACAGGCGGGCGAGCACAGCCCGGGCTTCGAGCTGTACTACTCGGCCGCGTACGACCGGTGGGCGTTCAACCAGTACTCCTCCGACAGCCCGGACGCCGTCCCCGTACGTGCCCTGCAGCCGAACGGCACGTCGGCACGGGCCGGCGAGTGGGTCCACCTGGCCGGTGTCCACGACACGGTCGCCGACACCCTGACCCTGTACGTCAACGGCACGTTCGCCGGCTCGACCGAGTTGGAAGGATCCTTCTACGCCGGGCAGTCGATGTACGTCGGCGCCGGCTCCTACACCGACGGCGCGATCGCCAACCACTTCCCGGGCACGATCGACGACGTACGCCTGCTGGACCGCCCGGCCTCGGCGGACGAGGTCCGCCAGATGTTCAGGCAGCGGCCGCTGGTCAAGGGGCGGTGGACCTTCGAAGAAGCCTCGGGGGCGCCCTTGGTGACACCGGACGCGTCCGCCTCGAGCAATGACATGGTGCTGCACAGCGGCGCGGCCGTCGGTTCCGGATGGGTGGATGGCGGCGTTGACCTCGATGGAGTCGACGACTACGGCGTGACGTCGGCCGTTCCGGTTGACACCAGTGCCAGCTTCACCGTTTCCGCGTGGGCTCAGGCAGCCGCCGTACCCGGGCGCAGTGCCGCAGTGCTCAGCATGCCCGGCAGCGAGCAGAGTGCCTTCTCGGTCACGTACGAACCCAGCACGACCCCGGACACCGATCCGGGCCGATGGCGGATCGCGATGGCTTCGGCCGACACCCCGGATGCCTCCGTCACCCACGTCGACAACGGTCAGTTCTTCAGCCCGACGGAGTGGACACATCTCGCTCTCGTCTACGACGGCTTCACCAAGCACCTCTCGCTGTACGTCAACGGTCAGCTCGAGGAAGTCGCCTGCGCAGACGAGGACGGCGACGGCGAATCGGACGACACGGCCTGCGAGGACCGGCTGTCCTGGACGGACAACGTGCTCGCATTCAAGTCTGCGCGGCCGTTGCAACTCGGCCGTGCCAAGAACGGCACCCATACCTGGGGTGACTACTGGCCCGGCGCCGTATCCGACGTGTGGGCCTTTCAAGGGTCACTGACGGATGACCAGGTACAGCAACTCGCCCAGGGCACGCCGGGCATGCCCACCGAGGTTCCCGGCGGGGACATCTGACACGAGCCGTGCCGGATTCCGACGCCGGGACCGGCACGGCTCACCTCTCACTGACGGCCGGACAACACACAGCCCATCCCCGGATTGCACGGGCAGGACAGCCCGAAGCGAAACGAAGGAACTAAGACAGGATGAACGGCAGATTCGCCAAGCCGCTTCGGTTCCCGCGGCGACGTGTCGCGCTGGCCTCAGCTGCCCTGATGGTCGGGGCCCTTCTCCAAGCCGTGGCCCAGCCCGCCGCCGTCGGTGACGAAAAGGAACCCGCCTCCTCCACCTTCGAAGAGCCCATACCCGGAACAACCGGCAAGGCCAAACCGCGCGCTCTGAACAAGGAACCCCGGACCCCCGCCGGCGCACCCGCACAAGCCTGGCCGAAGGCGACCGTGGCGTTGTCGGAGCTACCCGACCTGAAGGCGAAGACGCACAGCAAGAAAGCCGTCCGTGTCCCTGGTACCCCGCTCACCCTCGACGCCGGGGCACCGGCAGGCACGAAGCGCGCCCGTGGCCGAGTGGAGACGCGCATTCTCGACCGCAGAACAACGGAGCGGGCCGGGATCAACGGTGTCCTGTTCACTTTGCGAAGCAAGGATGCCTCGGCTCGTGCAGGACAGATCCGCAGCACCGTGGACTACTCCGCATTCGCCGGAGCCTACGGCGGTGGATACGCTTCCCGGCTGACCTTGGTGGAACTTCCCGCGTGCGTGCTCACCACACCTGACAGACGAGATTGCCGTACAACCGAGCCCGTCAAGACGGTCAACGACGTCGAGAAGCAGACCCTTACCGCGGACAGCGTGACCCTGAGGACGAGTGTTCCCACCGTTCTGGCGGCTGTCGCCGCGTCGGAGGGCGACAACGGTGACTACGGGGCCACACCCCTCTCTGCGTCAGCGACCTGGAACACAGACCTCAACAGCGGTTCGTTCACCTGGTCCTACAACATGCCGGTCCCCGACGTGCCCGGCGGCATGACCCCGAACGTCGGCCTGTCCTATTCCTCCGGCTCCGTCGACGGCCGGACGGGCAACACCAACAACCAGGCTTCCTGGGCGGGCGATGGTTTCGATCTGTGGCCCGGTTTCATCGAGCGTCGCTACAAGCCGTGCGGTGATGACGGACAGAAGGCCGACGACGGCGTCAACAAACCGGGCGACCTGTGCTGGGGCTATGACAACGCCTACCTGTCCCTGAACGGCACGGCGGGCGAGTTGGTGCCCAACGGCACGGACAAGTGGAAGCTGAAGCAGGACGACGGCACCAAAATCGACCGACTCCGCGGATCCAGCCGTAACAACGGCACCCACAACCAGGAGTACTGGAGGGTCACCACGCCGGACGGTACCCGCTACTACTTCGGCT
>KL568601.1:52996-59488 GCA_000715605.1 Streptomyces speibonae
CGCTACTACTTCGGCTACCACCGGCTTCCCGGCTGGTCCGACGGCAAGGAGACCACCGACTCCACCTGGACCGTACCCGTCTACGGCGACGACGCCGGTGAGCCCTGCCACGGCGACACGTTCGCGGACTCCTGGTGCCAGCAGGGCTGGCGCTGGAACCTCGACTACGTCGTGGACACCCACAGCAACGCCGTCACCTACTACTACAACAAGGAAGGAAATAACTACGGCCGGAATTTGGAGGCCGAAGACGGCACCCCCTACGTCCGTGGTGGCAGTCTCGACCGCATCGAGTACGGGCTGAAGTCGTCCTCGCTCTACGGAACCAAGCCCCTGGCCAAGGTCATCTTCACCAACAGCGGGCGGTGCCTGAAGGATTCGGACACGAGCTGCTCCGACATCGATTCCGATTCGGCCCACTGGTACGACACTCCCTGGGACCTGGACTGCGACAGCGGCGAGGACTGCGACCAGGGACGCCTGTCCCCGTCCTTCTTCACGACCAAACGCCTGACCCAGGTGACTGCCCAGGTCCTGGACGGCAGCACGTACAAGGACGTCGACTCCTGGAAGCTGACCCACCGATGGGGTATGGCCGACACCGACTACCAGTTGCTGCTCGACTCCATCCAGCACACGGGTCACACCGCCACTCCGTCCATCACACTTCCCAAGACGACGTTCGACTACGTACAACTCGTCAACCGCCTGGACAAGACCGGCGATGGTTACCCTCCGTTCGTCAAGGACCGCCTGTCCACGATCGCGGATGAGTACGGCGGTCAGGTCGACGTCAGTTACTCAGCCCCGGTCTGTTCCTTCAGCGCGCTGCCGACACCGCACACCAACACCACCCGTTGCTTCCCTCAGTACATCGGCGGCAGCGACAGCGACGACCCCGAACTGCAGTGGTTCAACAAGTACGTGGTCACGTCAGTCACCGCTACCGACCGCACGGGCGGCGCACCTGACCAGGTGACCAGGTACGACTACCTGGGCGGCGCCGCGTGGCACTACGACGATGACGACGGCCTGACGAAGGAGAAGTTCAAGACCTGGTCCCAGTGGCGGGGCTACGGCCACGTTCGCGTCCTCACGGGCGGCCAAGGCGGTGCGCAGGCCATGAAGTCCCAACAGGACACCTACTTCCTGCGCGGCATGGACGGCGACCGCAAGGACCGGACCGGCGGCACCAAGAACGTCTCCGTCACTCTGGGCGACGGTGAAGGGGACCCCATCACCGACGATGAGTCGGCAGCCGGGTTCGCCTACAAGACCGTCACCTACTCCGGCCCTGGCGGCAAGGTGCTGACCAAAACGGTCAACCGGCCTTGGCACCACCAGACAGCGAAGAAGGAACGGGACTGGGGCACGGTGACTGCCAATCTCACCGGCACCGCCCACAGCCGTACCTGGACGTCACTCGACGACGGCACCGGAGCCAAGTGGCGCACCACCTCCACCGCAAACACCTATGACACCGTGGCCGGCCGTGTCACACAGACCGACGACCACGGTGACAACAGCGTCGCGGACGACAACACCTGTACCCGTACCACCTACGCCACCAACACCAGCAAGAACATCCTCGGGCTGCCGTCGCGCGTCGAGTCCGTTGCCGCAGCGTGCGGTACCACCCCCAGTCGTCCCGATGATGTGATCGCCGACGTTCGTTCCGCCTACGACGGAGGCTCCTACGGCGAGGCTCCCAGCAAGGGCGACGCAACAGCCACTGCACTGTTGAAGGAGTACGACGGCACCACCGCCGTCTACCTCGAATCCGGCGCGACCCATGACGGATACGGCCGCACCCTGAGCACCACCGACCTCACCGCCGACGTGAGGGTCACGACCGCCGGATCCCTGACCCGCACGCCCCGCGACGACGGTCGCACCACCAGCACCGTTCGTACTCCCGCTACCGGGTTTCCCACCACTGTCACGACCACCACACCCCCCGCCAAGGCGGGCGACACATCCACGGCACAGAGTTCGACCACAACGCACGAAGTCCTGCGCGGCCGACCGCTGACCCAGACCGACACCAACGGCAAGGTCACCTACTTCGCCTACGACGCGCTCGGCCGCTCCACCAAGGTGTGGCTGGCCGACCGTCGGACCGGCCAGATCCCGACCTACGAGTTCACCTACACGACAACTGAGGGTCGGCCCGTCGCCGTCGGCACCAAGACTCTCGGAAACCGGAGCGTGCAGAGCACCTCCTACATCCTCTACGACGGCTTTCTCCGGCCACGGCAGACCCAGGAACCCGGCCCTGACGGCGGCAGCCTGCTCACCGACACCTTCTACGACGAACGCGGGTTGGCCACCGAGGAGTTCGCCGCCTACTACGTCGAGGACAGCCCCTCCACCAGGCTGTTCCTTCCCGAGAACGCCCTGAGTGTCGAGACCCAGAACCACACCACGTACGACGGTCTCGGCAGGGTGGTGGACACCAGGCAGATCGCAGGCAACGGCGACGGCGGAACCGTCCTGGGTGTCACCAAGACGGTCTACGGCGGCGACCGTGTCACGACCATCCCGCCCGTGGGCGGCACAGCCACCACCGTCCTCACCGACGCCCGCGGACGGACCACTGAACTGCGCCAGCACCACGCACGCAGTGCCGGTGCCGCCTTCGACGCGACGCGCTACCACTACACGCCGCGCGGCGAACTGGCCAGGGTCACGGATCCGGCGGGCAACTCCTGGACGTACACCTACGACCTGCTCGGACAGCAGATCATGGCCGTCGACCCGGACAAGGGCACGACGGTCAGCGAGTACGACGACCGTGGCCAGCTCGTCCGCACCGACGACTCCCGCTCCGACGCGGAGGCACCCTCCCTCTGGTACAAGTACGACGGCCTCGGCCGGCAAACCGAACTGCGCGAAGGGTCGACCACGGGCGCGCTCCGTGCCGCATGGGTGTACGACACCATTGCCGGAGCCAAAGGCCACCTCGCCGAATCCACTCGCTACAGCGACGGCAACGCCTACACCAGCAAGGTCGTCGCCTACGACCGGCTCTACCGCCCGCTGCGCACCTCCGTCACGATCCCTGAAGCGGAAGGCGCCCTGCAGGGGACCTATCTGAACAGCACGACCTACGACGTCTCCGGCATGGTGCAAGGCATCGGCTATCCCAAAGCAGGCAACCTGTCCGCTGCCACGACCTCGTACACCTATGAGGACGCGACCCTGCGCCCCATTGGCATAAGCAGCAGTCAGGGCCTCAAAGCCGCCGTCAGCTACAGCCTCACGGGCAAGCCCAAGACCTACGAGTTCTCCAGCGGGGCCGGTAAGAACGTCACGGCTGCCAACACGTACGAGTGGGGCACCCAGCGCCTGGCCACCTCACGCGTCGACCGTCAGGACGTAGCAGGCGTCGACCAGCACAACACCTACCACTACGACGAGGTCGGCAACGTACTGTCCGTGGCGGACGTGTCCCGTTCCGGGACCGACACCCAGTGCTTCACCTACGACGGACTGCGCCGCCTCACCGAAGCCTGGACCCAATCCCTGACGAGCTGCTCCTCCGCTCCCAACGGCGACGCGTTGGGCGGCCCCGCCCCTTACTGGCACTCGTACACGTACGACAAGGCCGGCAATCGCCTGACCGAAGTCATCCACGACGTCACCGGAGACACGGCCAAGGACACCAGGCGCACGTACACCTACCCGGACGCGCCCAATGACCAGCCGCACACTCTGACCTCGGTCACCACTACAGGACCGGCCGGAGAGTCGAAGGACACCTATACCTACGACGCGACGGGCAACACCGCGACGCGCACGTTCGGCGGTGACACTCAGAAACTCGGCTGGGACGCCGAAGGACACCTCGCCAAGGTCACCGAGCCGGTAGAGGGAGGCGACGACAAGGTCACCGAGTACCTCTACGACACCGACGGCAACCGGCTCATCGCCCGGACACCGTCCGAGACCACCCTCTATCTGGGTGCCACCGAGATCACTCTTGCCAAGGGGTCCACCACTCCGAAGGCCACGCGCTACTTCGACCTCGGCGGGGGCCACCAGGCCGTCCAGCAGGACGACGGCAGTGTCTCCATCACCCTCGCCGACCATCACGGCACCGCCCAACTCGCCGTCGACGCGGCAACGCAGAAGCTCACACAGCGCCGGACCCTTCCCTTCGGCGGCATCCGCGGCACCGAACCGACCGACTGGCCGGGCACCAAGGGCTTCGTGGGCGGCACCGACGACACCAGGACCACCGGTCTGACCCACCTGGGAGCACGCGAGTACGATCCGGCCACCGGCCGCTTCATCAGCGTCGACCCACTCCTGGAACTTGACAAACCGCAGACCCTCAACGGCTACACCTACGCGGCACAGAACCCGCTGGCCTTCACCGACCCGACCGGCCTCGGCCTGGCTTGCGGGCCAGGGTTCCCGGAAGGCTGCGGCACCGGCGTGCAGACCCGAAGCGACGGAACCCTGTCGCTCAACGGGAACCCCACCGGCGGCGGGAATATCTTCCGCAAGAACAAAGTTGGTGGGTCTGCGCACAGCGAGCCGGTGACCATCAGGCCCTATGGGGAATCCATCACCATCCAGGGTATATACATTCCCACCAAGCAAGAGCTCGCAGCCATCTTCCCCTACTACAGCGAAAATATTTCTTACCAGTCCAACCTGGAAAGCTGGGCGCGCGCGAAATGCGGCCCCTCCGTAGCCTCGGGAGCCTTCTGTTCTGCCGTTGACAAACTCGGATGGTTCGGCGGGAATCCGGACGTGGACGTCCTTGAAGTACTCGGAATCCGCAACTACGTCGAGTGCTTCAAGGGAAATGGCTGTAAGGCCGCGCTCACGGACGCCACGGTCGCAACTCTCACCGCCGGCGCGGGTAAGGCACTCAAGGTCACCGCGAAGCTGTTCAAGAAAGCCCTGAAGAGGGGCGACAGTGCACCCATCGCATGCCTGGTCAACGCGGCCCACAGTTTCGTCTCAGGTACTGAAGTCCTCATGGCGGACGGCACCACCAAACCGATCGAGAACGTCGAAGTCGGGGAGAAGGTCACGGTCACTGACCCCGTGACCGGAGAAACGACCGTCCGGGAAGTCGTCGGCACCATCGTCACGGAGGACGACAAGCACTTCGTCGACCTCACCGTCGCCACGGACGGCGGAGCAGCACCGCTGGTGGCCACGACCAGCCACCCGTTCTGGTCCACGTCGGAGGAACGCTGGACGGACGCCGGCGACCTGAAGCCCGGCATGACCATCCGCACCGCGGACGGAACCGCTGCGAAGGTGGTGGCCTCCCGCAAGTTCACCGAACGCCAGCGCACGTACGACCTCACGGTCAGCGATATACACACGTACTATGTGCTGGCGGGGAGGACTCCGGTCCTCGTTCACAACAGCAATGGAGCTTGTGGTGTAACCGGTATCTCCAACCTTCACGGGAAGAGTCTGGCCGACGCCGAGCAGGACATGTTTGGTCAAGGCTTCTCTTTCACGTCGGAGACCAAGGGTGGATACCGCCGCTACGACCACCCGGACGGTAGTCAGATCTGGATAAGGCCGAACGGCGAAGTGCAGAGACTCGGCCCCTCGATTGATCCCGGTCCGAACCAAAAGAACTACCGTCCGAGGTACGGCCCGGATGGGCAGGTTACGCAGGAGCATTCGACTGGGGAGATGGTGATCCGGTGAGCTCACTTCAGAAGTTTCTCAAAGTTGCCCCGGGTTGCCAGGGGTACTTCCTGGATCGCCTCTCGCTACAGCGCATTGACGACGTTGATGCGCTGGAGATTGGACTCCGCTGGGGTCCCGAAAAGCCGGATATGACGCTCGCATTTCGTGACGTCTACTTTTGCTCGATTGAGCGGTCTCCGGGTCCTGGTGACGCGCCGCTGGATCAGGTGACGGCAACGCTTCTGGAGCCGAGCAATTCGTCTTGGCCTGATGGGTTGGCTCTCGAACTGGTCCGCTCATCGTCACTGCCCACGTTGATCTGGTTCAGAGCGGAAGGGCCAGTTCAAGTCAGTGTGCTTGCTGCGATCGCAAGCGTGTCGCTTGAGGTCATGTAAGCGGCTGCAAATCTGAGAAGCTGTTGTCTTTTCGATCTTGAGGGATGCGCATCGAACGGGAGTCCCGATCGGGTGGTCGCGGGGCGCTGGGCGCATAAGAACAGGGCCTCCTGAACAGCTCGTTGGTGTCGAATCACCGAGCAGCAGGAGGCCCTGGTGCAGCAGTCTTGCGTGCCGATGGCCGGGCAGTCCAGCGCGGTCACCTGGGAGTGTGACTGCCTGGCTCACCGGTTCGGAAACGCCGCCGACAACGGGACGCGGCAGCCGCGCTACCCGACGGACATGACGGACGAGGAGTGGGCCCGGGCCCTGCCGCTGCTGCCGGTGCCGGGCTGGATGCGCGGCCGGGGCGGCCGGCCGGAGGCGTATTGCCACCGGGCCATGCTCGATGCGATCCGGTACCTCGTGGACAACGGGATCAAGTGGCGGG
>KL568601.1:59723-59960 GCA_000715605.1 Streptomyces speibonae
CTCGTGGACAACGGGATCAAGTGGCGGGCGATGCCCGGCGACTTCCCGCCGTGGGACCGCGTCTACGCATTCTTCCGCCGCTGGCGCGACAACGCCCTGGTCAAGGAGTTCCACGACCGTCTGCACGCGAGGGTCCGCGAGGAGCTGGGGCGGGACGCGCAGCCGACCGCCGGGGTGATCGACTCGCAGTCCGTCAAGGCGGACGCCGTCGTCGGCGCCGGCAGCCGGGGCTTCGAT
>KL568601.1:60212-60420 GCA_000715605.1 Streptomyces speibonae
CGCTCAGAGATGTGTATAAGAGACGGCGGCAAGCTCATCAACGGCCGCAAGCGGCACGTCCTGGTCGACACCCTCGGCCTGCTGCTGGGCGTGATGGTCACCGCCGCGGATGTCGGCGACCGCACCGCTGCCGAGGTCATGCTCAGGCAGGTCGCCAACGACCACCACCGGCTGGAACTGGTCTGGGCCGACGGCGGCTACACCGGCA
>KL568601.1:60642-64511 GCA_000715605.1 Streptomyces speibonae
CGGCGGCTACACCGGCAGCCTCGTCGAGTACTGCCTGGCCACGTTCGCTCTGGTCCTGGCGATCGTCAAACGCAGCGACGACCGGCGAGGGTTCGTGGTGCTGCCCAAACGGTGGATCGTCGAGCGCCTCTTCGCCCACCTGATGCGAAGCCGCCGCCTGGTGCGCGACTTCGAGCGGCACACCACCAGCGCCGAGGCGATGGTCTACTGGTCGATGACCTTGCTCATGACCCGTCGCCTGGCCCGGTCACGCCTGCCGCGAGGGTGAAGCGGCCCGGCTGCTGCTCGGCCAGCCAGCCGCGGGCCACCAGGCGCTTCGCTTTCGACCTCAGGGCCTCCACCCGCGCCGGCACCACGTCCATGCCGAACACGGCGGCCATCTCCTGGCAGGTCAGCGGCCCTTGATGGAGCCGGGCCCGGTCCGCGAGCGCCGTGAGGATGCGCTGGTAGTCCACCGACAGCACCGACCAGGCCAGCCCCTGATGCCACACCGGCACCTGCGACTTCGGTTTCGCCGCGTCCCGCGGATCCGCCGTGACCTCCGCCTCGGCAGCGGCACCGTCGTCCGGAGCCAGCACCATATCGACCCGCCTGCGGGCGATCGCCCACTCCTGCCATTCCAGCTCGGCCGCGGCGAGCTCGGCCTGGATGCGGTCGGCCTCCTCCCGCAGCCCGTCGACTCGGCGCCGAGCAGCGAGCTCGTGCTGTTCCAGCAGTCCGACAACTGACGGCATCCGCGACCTCCCGGGGAACGACGACCCGACAGGCCACCACTCCCACGGAACCACCACTCCTATCCCCGACCAGCGGAAACGCGTCGATCACGTCCGGAAAGACAACACCTTCTGAAGCCCTGCCAGGCGCTGCCTGGCAGGGCTTCAGCGTGGGGTGACGGCAGTAGTTGACGGCAACATCAGCGGACGGTTGCGACGCAGGGTGGTGGTTCGCCGCCGTCGGCACTGACCGTCGTGGCGTTCGTCGGGCCGTCGAGGGCGGTGCTGAGGGTGTCGATGGCGTCTCGCTGGAGGCGGAGTCGGACGTGGGCGTAGACGGTGGCGGTGACGCCGATGTGGGCGTGCCCGAGGAGTTCCTTGATGACGACGAGTTCGACGCCTTGTTCCAGGAGCAGGGTGGCCGTGGTGTGGCGGAGGTCGTGAAACCGGATGCGGCGAAGGCCGGCGTTGCGGAGGAGGGTGGTGAAGGCGCGGGTGAGGTTGGTCGGGTCGATCGGTCTGCCCTGCGCTGAGGTGAACACATGCCCGTTGTGCTGCCACGTGGTTTCTGCTGCCTCGCGCTCGCGCTGCTGCTGTTCGTGGTGGAGTTTCAGCGACTGGAGGCAGCGGGTGGGGAGGGCGATGCGGCGTTCGGAGGCCCGGGTCTTGGTGGGCAGCGTGGTGAGCCCGCCCGCGCTGGTGCGCTGCAAGGTTCGGCGGATGGCAGCGGTGCCTTGGCCGAGGTCGATGTCTTCCCAGCGCAGTCCGAGGAGTTCGCCCTTGCGGTGTCCGGTGTGGAGAGCGAGTTCGAACAGTGCGTGCAGCCGGTGACTTTGCGCGGCGGTGAGGAGCTGGCGGGCTTCGTCGGCGGTGAGGGGTTCGAAGCGGCGGGGCCGTGGGGTGCCGGTGCGGACGTTACGGGCGACGTTGCGTGGGATCTCTTCTTCTCGGACGGCGTGCTCCAGGGCGGACTTGAGCACGGAGTGGATGTAGGTGAGCGTCAGCGGGGAGAGCAGCTTGTGGCAGCACTGGCCGGCGGCGCAGCAGCGGGGCTGGTCGCGTCGGGCATCGATGCCGCGCGTGCAGCACTGGCAGGTGGTGCGGAGCTGGTTGAGCCTGGTGCGGATGTCCTTGGCGGTGAGCTTGGCCAGCTTCTTCTTGCCGAGTCCGGGGATGAGGTACCGGTGGACGCAGGCGGCGTATCGCGTGTGGGTGTTCTCGCGGAGGTGATGGACGGCGACGTTTTCCAACCAGTACGTCAGGTACCCGGCCACGCTGCCCTGCGCGGAGGGCACGGGAAGGCCGCGGTTGCTGGCGGCGATCTTCTCAGTGAGCTTGGCCAGGGCATCTTTGCGGGTGGTGCCATAGACGCGGACGCGGCGACGGGTGTTGCCGGGGGCGAGGACGTATCCGGCGGCTTCCCAGCGGCCGTCCTTGCGCTGGTAGACGGTTCCGTCGCCATTGGCGCGCACGCGGCGGGAGGCGGGAATATCGCGGAGCGTGGTCATCAGGCGGCTTCCTGGTCGAGGCGGGTGCGGATGAAGTCGGTCAGGGCGTGGGCGGGGATGCGGCGGGCGCGACCGAGGGTGATCGAGGCGAGCTGGCGGTTGCGGAGCAGGTCGTAGACGGCGGAGCGGCCGAGCTGGAGGCGGGCCATGACCTGGGGCACGGTCAGCAGTTCCTCCGAAGCCCCCTCGGAGGCCGTGGTCATCAGCAGCCCCCTTCTGCCGCGAACTGCCGTTCCAGTTCTCGGCGGTGCCAGACGGCGGCGGCGAGGAGGGCACCGCCGGGGCTGTAACCGGCGCCCTGGAAGGCCCAGTGGCCGACGACGAGCGTGGTGGCCGGATCGTAATCGGGCAGGTCGGCGTGGGCGCGGGCCTGTTCGGCGCGCCAGGTGCGGCGGGCGGCGCGCAGCGCGCCGAGGGTGGTCGAGTAGCGGCGAGACTTGGTGGAGAAGTGGCCCCGGAAGCCGAGCATGTGCGCCCACTTCCAGAGCTTCAGGTCGGCGAACTCCGGCAGCCTGCCCAGCTTCCAGCAGGTACGGATCATCTGCCGCACGTGGCGGGCGACGGTCAGGCGGGGCAGCGGCCGGGCCTGCCCAGTGCCGCCGCACGCGGTGCACGCGAGTGGGGTTCCGTGGGGCAGGAGGGTGGCGCCGCGTCCCTGGCAGGGACGGCAGAACAGGGTGCGGTCGAGGGTGCCGGAGGCGTCGGCGGACTTAGTGGCGTATTTGGCCACGTAGGCGGCCACGGCCTGGTCGGAGAGTTCGGCGTCGGTGCCGAAGGCGGCGATCTCGCGTACGTCGAGCTGTTCACCCCAGGTAACTTCGCGCTCCCCGACCGCGTCCGACACGACGGCCACTCGGACACGGACGGCGGCGGCCCGGATGGCGTCTGCGAGCACGGCGACGGTGGCGTACGGGGGCGGGGGCTGGGTGTTGCCGTCGGGGCCGTCGAGTCGGATCACGGCGTGGAAGTGGACCAGGCCGCGTTTCTGGTACTCGGCGACCTTGGCGAAGGAGACCCGCAGGACCGCGCGGGCGGCTCCACGGTCATGGGCGCGGCGCGCACGTGAAGGCCCGTCCCTGCCGAGGCTGATGAGGACGGGGGAGCCTCAATCAGTTGCGCCCGGCAGGGACGGGAGTCGGGTGGGTCAGCGCGGTACCTAGGCGAGCAGGGCGGTCAGGTCTGCCGCCAGGTTCGCCAGGGGCGGGTGATGATCTCCCGGTAGGTGTGGTGGGACGGATTCTGGCCGCAGTGCCGCAGCACCCAGTTCTGCGGTTCGGCGAAGTCCTCGCTTGTCGGGGACGTCTCGCCGTCCACGGCGCACTGCATCGCGTACAGGACCGGCTCCGCGTCCGGCTCGCGATCGGGCTGGAGCGTCCAGCTCTCGTAGCGCAGGACCGAGCGAGGGGTCACCGTCCCCACCTCCGGTTGGCCACGGCCACCTTGGCGCTCAACTCCTCGGCCGTGGTTGGCGGACGTACATCCTCGGGAGGCGCGTCCCACTCCCGGCCACCGCGCGGCGGCCGAAGCTGCACGTACGGCCCCACATGCCCCATCACCACGCCCACCTTGCCGTTCCGCCGGTCGACCATCACGGCCCCCACACCGGGCGAGGCGATGTGCTCGACCGCATTAGGGTTGCGGTCCGTCA
>KL568601.1:64707-66706 GCA_000715605.1 Streptomyces speibonae
CACACCGGGCGAGGCGATGTGCTCGACCGCATTAGGGTTGCGGTCCGTCATCGTGACCACCCCGGCGAGGCGGTCCGCGACCGGGCATCCAGTCGCAGGGCGGGAACATAAGCTGTGGCGCACTTTCGCACGTAGACGCTCCTCAGCGGCGTGAATCCGTGCCCCTGGGCCTGTTGGTGCCGCAGGGTCGGCACCGATCCTCACGCCGGTCACCGGGACGAAGGAACCTCCGCCAAACCCCACTCCGGGACGTCCTGCACCATGTAGAACGTCCCTGGTGCCGTCCTGAGGCGAAGGGGGAAACTCGTGCCGAACGAGAAACTACGAGCCGTCATGGCGGCGGGAGGCTGGACGTACGCCGCACTCGCTCAGCAGGTTGAGGTCGACCCCAAGTCGGTCGAGCGCTGGGTGAACCTCGGGCGTATCCCACGTCGTGCCACCGCCCTCCAGGCGGCCAAGGCCCTGGGAGAAGACGTGCACGCACTCTGGCCGGCACTCCGTCAGGCCCGCCCCGCCCGCGCCATCAGCCCTGAGTTGGTGGCGCTCTACGAGCAGCGGGCCGATCTCCCCGTCGCGACGTTCACCGACCTGATGGCCCAGGCCCGGGAACGGATCGACATCCTTGTATACGCGGCTGTCTTCCTCCACGAGGCGTACCCGCGACTGAATGAACTCCTCACCGAACGCGCCGCCGAAGGTTGCACGGTCCGCGTCGCGATCGGGGATGCCGACAGCGACAACGTCCAAGCCCGTGGCCAGGAGGAGCGGTTCGGCCACGGCATCGAATCCCGCTGCCGCCTCGCGCTCATGCACTACAGGCCCCTCGCCGGCACCCCCGGCATCGAGGTCCGCACCCACAGCACCACGCTCTACAACTCCCTCTACCGCGCCGACGACCAGCAACTCGTCAACGCACACGTCTGGGGAGTCAACGCCTACGCCGCCCCCGTGTGGCACCTTCGCCGACACGAGACAGGCGGCATGTTCGACACCTACGCCGACAGCTTCGACGCCGTATGGGCGACCGCAACCCCCGTACAACAGGAAGGCTGACCGTGGCCCGCACCGAGTACTACGACGACCCGAACGCGCCCAAGCCGAACAGCATGGTCGTCGCCGCATCCGCCGTCGTCACCGACGATCACGGGCGCATCCTCCTCCAGCGCCGCCGCGACAACGACCTATGGGCACTGCCCGGAGGCGGCATGGACCTCGCCGACTCCCTGCCAGGCACGGCCGTCCGAGAGGTCAAGGAAGAGACCGGCCTCGACGTAGAGATCACCGGCCTGGTCGGCACCTACACCGACCCGAAACACATCATCGTCTACACCGACGGCGAGGTCCGCCGCCAGTTCAACGTCTGCTTCACCGCCCGCATCACCGGCGGCCAGCTGGAGATCTCCGACGAATCCACCGAACTTCGGTTCGTGCCACCCGACGAGATCGAACAGTTGACGATGCACCACACCCAACGGCTCAGGCTCCAGCACTTCCTGGAACACCGGGAGAAGCCGTACCTGGGCTGAACCGCCTGACGGCAGTAGCTGACGGCAACAACCCCGCACAACCACGGACACCCACGCACCTCACCGGACCAGAAAACTGCGCTTGACCTGCGAAAAAGCAGGTAGAGGGGTCCGCGTAGCACACGTACTATGTGCTGGCGGGCGAGACGCCGGTGCTCGTTCACAATTCAAGTTGTGGAAGCGCTGATCCCTTCAGCTTCAGGCGTACTGAGGCTCTGTCTGGCAATGCTTCCAAGAGAAATGTCGATTCACTGACGGCATCGATGAAGCAAAACGGCTGGCAGGGTGATCCGATCTCGGTGGCGAAGATCGGTGACGACTTCTATGTCCTTGATGGTCATCACCGGGTCGCTGCCGCGAAGCGTGCAGGCATTGACGTGCCGTATCGGATCCTTCCGGACTCTGAAAGCCGGTCCAGATATCCTGGAGGGGCCGATGACATTACGACTGCCTGGGCCGAGGTCGGGCCGGAC
>KL568601.1:66899-68943 GCA_000715605.1 Streptomyces speibonae
ATCCTGGAGGGGCCGATGACATTACGACTGCCTGGGCCGAGGTCGGGCCGGACAAGCTAGTAAACAAGTACAGGAAGCCGGGGTATCGATGACAGGTAAGCCTTTGAGCGAAGTCGAGGCGTACTTGCAAGCCCTGTCCCGGGTGCGCGGTTCTGTTCAGCGCTGCCACCCAGGTGGCGAGGGGCTGGTTAGCCTCCTCCACCTGTATCGGTCGCGAGTCATGGGGAAGGCCGGAATCATCTGCGAAGGTCTTGAATACAACTTCCATGGTTCAGGATGCCTTTTTGTTGAGGCCGACGGTGCTGAAGTTGACGTCGATTTTCTTGAGGAGAGGCTGGAGGTCTTCGACCCTTGGCGGGTCAGGCGATTTTCGATGAGCGTCGAAAGTGATCCTTCAGGAAGCCTGGAAGGGATCGCTGAAGCCTGTCGATTCCTGGTTTCTCAGGGGCGCTTGACAGAGCCGCGCAGCGGATGGTTTTCAATAGTCGCGTGACACTGTTGCTGGATTGCGGCGGAGAGTAAATCGTCCCCTATTTTTGGGGCCGTAGAAACTGTCGAGGCCCCCTTGAACCCAAGCCGTGTTCCTCGGAGAGGGGGCCTCGTGGTGCGTTGACGGCGACGTCGTTCCAGGGTGGCGTGCATGTGTCCCTGTGATCCAGCCGAGGTGGGGGGAACGTGGTCAATCTCGACTCGACGGGAAGGGGTGTCTCATCGGCCCGGGCTCTGAGAGGGCGTCCTTCGTGGCAGGACGGTCAGGGGTGCCAGCGCACCCGGTGTTCCGACAGGTGCGCCAGGACCGCGTGGTTCGCTTCCCAGCCGTCCGGGAATTTGACCAGCGTGCCGAGCTGGACCGGTTCTGTGGAGGGGTAGTCGTCCAGGAGGGCGGTGACTCCCTCGCGGCAGATGACGATGCAGGCGTGGCGGTGGCGGGAGGTCAGGACGCACAGGCGGCCGGTTTCCAGGTGGAAGGCGGTGGCGTCGGGGCGGCCGGAGAGGGGGTGGAGGATGACGGTGACGTCGTACTCGCGGCCCTGGAGGCGGTTGGCCGTGTCGACCGTCACGTCCGTTGCGCCGAGGTCCGACAGTGCCGCGCGGACCGCTGCCGCCTGGTCGCGGTGGGCCGTGCCGACGGCGATGCGGTCCGCCGTGAGGGGGGTGGGGTCGGGGGAGCGTTCGGAGGTCGTGGCGCCGCCGCGGTCCAGGAGGCGGCGGACGGTCAGGGCCACCGCGCCGATGGCCTCCGGGTCCGTGCGGGGGGTGTGGCGGGCGGGGAGTTCCAGGAGGCCCCAGCCGGATGCGGCCGCTTCGTCGATGACGCGGTCGGGGCCCGAGCCGTCGGAGGGGACGGAGAGGGTGAGGCCGCGGTCGGCGTGGGCCGTGCCGCTGCGGAACGGGGTGTACGGGTAGAAGGCGTCCGAGACCAGGGGCGCGGCGGAGGCGGGGAGGCGCCAGGAGACCGGCAGACGGTGCTGCGGGAGGTCGGGGTTGTGGGCGAGGAGGGTGGTCACCGCGGAGCCGGAGGGGTCGTAGGACAGGCCCGCCCACTGTTCCGCGCCCACGATGGAGAACGGGTCCAGCTGGCCCGGGTCGCCCACGAACAGCGCCCGTTCGAACAGGCCCGCCACCGCCAGGAGCGAGTCCGAGCGCATCTGGTACGCCTCGTCCACGATCGCGTGGCCCCACGGCTCGACGCCCTTGACGTGCGCCCACTTCGCCGCCGTGGAGATTACGACCGGCAGCCCGGCCAGGTCGGCCGCCTTCGCCGACTTGCGGACGTGGTTTAGCGCGTCGAGCGCCTTGTCGTACGGGTCGCTGTCGCTGCTGTGCAGGCGGCCGACCGGCAGGTCGGGGCTCTTCTCGGCCAGGCGCAGGACCAGGTCGTCGACCTGCGCGTTCGTCTGCGCCACCACCATCAGCGGGCGGCCCGCCTCCGCCAGTTCCAGCGC
Source organism: Streptomyces speibonae (assembly GCA_000715605.1). Classification (GTDB taxonomy): domain Bacteria; phylum Actinomycetota; class Actinomycetes; order Streptomycetales; family Streptomycetaceae; genus Streptomyces; species Streptomyces speibonae. Next base: position 68,846 of record KL568601.1, read on the forward strand.
CGCGCGGACGACGAGGGTGGACTTGCCGGCGCCGGGCGGGGAGTCGACGACGACACCGCGCGCGGTGCCGTGCAGCGTGTCGTGGAGGATCGCGTCGG
>KL568601.1:69151-69724 GCA_000715605.1 Streptomyces speibonae
TCAGAGATGTGTATAAGAGACAGCAGTACGTCCTCCTCGGTCACCGGGTCGGCGGGCTCCGGCGCGGCCTCCTCACCGGGCGGGCCGCCATGGGTCCACGGGGTCTCCTCCGGGTCGGGCAGTTTCGCCCCGCCGCGCGGTTCGTGTTCGAAGAGGGTGAAGCAGACGTGGTCGCCCTTCTCGGGGACCGATCCCTCCTCCGGTTCCTTGCCCCGGCCCATCTTGTCCAGGACGCGCAGGACCAGCAGACCGCCCTCCGGCCCGTCCTCGTAGCCGACGAACTCCGACGTCTGCGGCTTGCCGCCCAGCGAGCGGTACACCTTCACGCGCTCGCCGGCATACGGGCTGTCGTCCGTGCGCACGGTGACCAGCGGGCGCGGGCTCGGGCGCTTGCTCTCGCTGTACGCCATCACCACGTCCACCACCTCGCCCGCGAACGCCTCTCCGGACAGCCGCCGCGCCGCCATCACCAGCGGGTCGTCGAGCGCCTCCTGGGCCTCCAGCCGGGCCTGCTCGCGCTCCCGCGTGGCGAGCTTGTTCGCCGCGGTGACCGCGTCGTCGCGGCGCGGCTGC
>KL568601.1:69948-71549 GCA_000715605.1 Streptomyces speibonae
CCGCCACGCCCGGTCCCGGTGACCGGTGAACGACCACCGGTCGCGCGTCCAGCGCTCCTCGACGCGCGCGCCCTCCGGGAGCCCGCGGAGCAGGTCGATGCCGCGCCAGACCGCGTCCCAGGTGGGCCGGGTACGGCTCTCCACCAGCGCGCGGATCTCCCGCTCGGCCGCGGTCAGGGCGCCGAGGCGGTCGTCGGCCTCCAGGCCGTCCTCCGCCGCCGCGAGCGCCGTACGGGCGCGGTCGTAGCGCTCGATCGCCGGGGCGAGGAGCTTGTTGTCGAAGGCCGGGTCGGTCGCCGGGCCCGCGGGCGGGCACCGCAGCTGGCCGTCGGCGTCCCGCGCGAGCTCCGCCTCCTGCGCGGCCTCCGCGCCCGAACGGCCCTCGGGCGGGGAGATCCACGCGAGCAGGGCGCCCAGGTGCTGGTCCTCCAGCGTGGACTGGCCCGTCGCCCAGTGCCGGGCCAGGACGTCCGTCATGGCGAGCAGCAGCGAGGAGCCGGGGACCCGGGCCCGCTCACCGAAGTGCGTCAGCCACCGGCCGAGCAGCGGCACCCGGGGCGGCGCCGGGAACGGCGCCTCCGGGTCCTGCTCCGCCGTGCGCCGGAACCGCATGGAGCGCCCGAGCAGCCGTACGAGGTCGACGCCGGCCCGGCTCGGCACGATCAGCTGGGGCGCGTCCGCGCACAGCTCGACCTCGACCTTGACCCGCTTTCCGGTCTCCGGGTCGGTCTCGCTGCGCTCGGCGGGCTCCACGGCGTCCGCGAAGGAGTCCACGTACGGCAGCACCACGTCGGCCAGCTCGGCCAGGAACGCGAACCGCAGGTCACGGTCGCGCGGCTGCGGCACGACCAGGAGGCGGGGGGCGTCCCGCTCGGCGCCCACCAGCGCGCCGAGCGGCGCGCCCGCCTCGCCCGCGGTGGTGAGCGGGACGAAGACCAGGGGGCGCGCGGAGAGGTGCCGGTGCCGGACGGTGGCGGCGGGCTGGGCGCGGCCGGTGCTGACGGCCTCGAGGCGGGCGAGGGTGGCGATCAGGGACAAGGAGCCACCTCCGGCGCGGCGGCCGTGCCCAGCGCCTCCGCGCGCAGGGCCGCCGCTCTGCGCAGCGCGGCCACCGCCGGGTCGTCGGGGTCACCGGACTCTCCGCGGGCCGCCGCCAGCACGTCGTCGACCGTCGTCAGACCGCCCAGCTCCGCGCGGACCGGACGGCCCAGGGAGGTCACCGCGCCGGCCGCGCGGGACCGGTCCCGGCAGTGGAAGGCCAGCTCGCAGGCGGACAGGCACTCGGGCGCGTAGGTCGCCGGGACCGACTCGACGGCCTCCGTCAGCCGCTCGGCCGGCAGCTCCGGCGAAAAGCACGTGCCCTCGGGTAGCGTGTCGGCGATCTCCTCGATCCGGGTCAGCCGCTCCAGCTGGCGGGCGGTCACCGCGCGCTGCTTGCGCACGTCCACCGCGGACGCGGTCGGCAGGTTGGAGAAGTCCTTCGGGCACACCAGCAGGACGCGGTGCCGCACGCGCGGGGCGGGGTCGAGCCGCGCGGCGACCTGCTCCAGGGCCAGGACGTACACCGCCGCCTGGCGGGCCGCCGCGCCGACCTTCGCCGG
>KL568601.1:71764-74166 GCA_000715605.1 Streptomyces speibonae
CCTTCGCCGGGTCGGCGGCGCCGTCCAGCATCGGGAACGACTTGATCTCCACGACCGTCCAGCTGCCGTCCGGGTGCACCACCACCGCGTCGGGCTCCAGGAAGGCGGGGGAGCCCGCGACGTCCAGGGTCAGCATCGGGTGGTCGAGCAGCGTCCAGGCGCCGGGCGCCTCGGCGGCCTCGCGCAGGGCCAGCTCCGTACGGGCGGTGCGGCCCTGGGGACCCTGCGCGGTCAGGTCCGGCACGCGCGCGTCGGCGGGCGGCTCTGCCGCGCGGTCCAGCTTCTCGTGGGCGAGACGCAGCAGCTCCGTACCGCCGTCGGCCTTGACCTTCGCCTCGAACGCGTTGCCCCGGACGAACGCGAACTGCGACTGGCCGAAGACCGAGGGGGAGCCCAGCGCGCTCGCCAGCGCCGCCTTGTTCACCCCCGCGCCGTCAAGGATGGCGCGCCGTCTGCAGCCCGGGTTGGCGGCGAGGGCGGCCAGGGCGCGCGCGTCCAGCGCCTTGGCCGGGGTCTCCGGGCCGCGCAGCTCAGCGAGCCGGTGCCGGAGCGCTTTCTCCCGCGTCCGAGGGGGAGGCACCCGGTTCGGCCGCTGGTCCGTACCGCGGCTCGGGGTGTCGCTGCCGTGGAATTCGCTCACCCGCGGAAGTCTTCCATCCGCCACTGACAATCGGGGAACGGGTGCCGGAGGAGTCCCCGGAGACGCGGGCGAAGCGGGACAGGACACGGGGCAGGGCGCGGGCCTTGGCCAGGTCGGCGTACCGCATCACGAGGGGGGCCAGCAGCAGGCCCGCGCCCATGACGGCGACGCCCGCGACCGCGTCGAGGAAGTAGTGGTTCGCGGTGCCCATCACCACGATCGTGGTCACCAGCGGGTAGACCACCGCGGCCGTCTTCGCCCAGCGCGTGCGGCCGTACTTCCACAGCATCACGCCGCACCACAGCGCCCAGCCCACGTGCAGGCTCGGCATCGCCGCGTACTGGTTGGTCATGCCGCCGAGCCCGCGCGGGGCGCTGGCCTCGCCGCCCCACCAGCCCCACGAGCTGTAGTACGCCATCGTGTCCACGAAGCCGTGGTTCGCGTCGAGCAGCCGGGGCGGGCAGGTGGGCAGCAGGGTGAAACCGATCAGGCCGATGAACGTCGACGTCATCAGCCAGGTGCGGGCAGCGCGGTAGTGCACCGCGCGGGAGCGGAACAGCCAGATGAGGATCGCCGGGGTCACCAGGTAGTGCAGTGACGCGTACCAGAAGTCGGCGGGTATGCCTATCCAGGGTTCCCGGGTGAAGAGACGGTTCAGCGGGTGCTCGGCGTTGAGGAACAGCGCCTTCTCCATGCGCAGGATCGCCAGGCCGTGGTCCACGGCGTCGGCGACGTCACCCCTGACGACAAGCCGTCCCGCCGAGTAGCAGGCGTACACGAGGAGGATGAGCGGCAGCTCCGTCCACCAGCGCAGCCGGGTCGCCGGGACCGCCTCGGTGCCCGGTGTCTCGGTGTGCGGCATCCGATCGCTCCCCCTTCGTCCTCGCGCGCCGCTTGTCGGCGGCCAGCCACTCTACGGTGTGTGCGCGTTCCCCGTGAGACGCCCTTGGCTCAGATAGACGCAAAGATCTCCCCCCGGGTTGCCCATGACCAGGGTGAGCGATGATGGGGACCTCCCGCCTGCGAATTTCACGGAAGGTGTCCCATGGCATCGCGCATCCTGCTGGCCCGGCACGGACAGACGGCCTGGTCGCTGTCCGGCAAGCACACCGGCAGGACGGACGTGCCGCTCCTGGAGGAGGGACGGCGGGGGGCCAAGCTGCTGGGCGAGCGGCTCCACCGGGCGCCGTACGACGGGCTGGCCGGCGTCGAGGTGCGCACCAGTCCGCTGGTGCGGGCGCGGGAGACCTGTGAGCTGGCGGGGTTCGGTGAGCGGGCTGTGAGCTGGGACACGCTCATGGAGTGGGACTACGGGGCGTACGAGGGGATGACGACGGGGGAGATACAGGCGGCCCGGCCGGGGTGGCTGATCTGGAGGGACGGGGTGCCCGGGGGTGAGTCCCTGGCGGAGGTCGCGGCGCGGGCGGATGAGGTGGTGGCCTGGGCGCGGGGGGCGGAGCGGGATGTGCTGGTGTTCGCGCACGGGCACATCCTGCGGTCGATCGGGGCGCGGTGGTTGGGGCTGCCGCTGTCGTTCGCGGGGCGTATCCGGTTGAATCCGACGTCGCTGTCGGTGCTGGGGTGGGCGTACGGGGAGCCGGCGATCGAGTCGTGGAATGAGCAGGGGCACCTGGCTGTGTGAGGCGGGGGTGCCTTGCCTGGGCGGGGCCTGTGTGTGCGGGGTGCCCTGTGGGGGCTGGGCGGGGGGTGGTGCGCAGCCCGGCGTTCACGGGGTGCCTCCCTCACTCTCGGCTTCTCCCCC
>KL568601.1:74486-76663 GCA_000715605.1 Streptomyces speibonae
GGGCGGCGCGGCTGCCCGCAGCCGGTCAGGACGATGCCGCGTGGCGGTCCAGGAAAGCTGAGACTTCTGAGGCGCGGCGGTGGGGGAGGAGGACGCGGGACGTGCCCGCCAGCATCGTGCGGACCCGGGAGGACTGGACGTCGTTCAGGAGGTCCAGCACCCGCATGCCGGCCGCGGCCGCCTCGTCCGGGCGGCCGCCGCGGGCCAGGTCGTCCGCCAGCTCCGCCGTGTACAGCGCGATGTTCCGCGTGAAGTGCGGGTCCTGCAGCTCGGCCGCGCGCCGCGCGTGCCGTGCCGCGCGCGGCCAGTCACCCAGCGTCGACCAGCACTGGGCTTCCAGGCCCTCCAGCTCGGCCTCCCCGTAGAAGCTCATCCACTCCGGGTCCGCCTCCGAGGGTCCGCGCTCGAAGTACGCCGCCGCGCGAGCCAGCGCCTGCTCGCACCCCGAGCGGTCGGCGAGCCCCGCCCAGCCGCCCGCCTCGCGCAGCGCCAGGAGCGACAGCAGCCGGGGCGAGCCGAGCGGCCGGGCGACCCGCTGGGCCGCCTGCGCGGCCCGTACCGCTTCCCGGGGCCGGCCCGCGTCCCGCGCGAGGAACGCCGTGTTGCAGAAGGCGTGCGCCTCCAGCCCCGCGTCCCCGGTCACCCGCGAGGTCGCCAGCGCCTCCGCGTAGTGCGAGCGGGCGTCGTCGAAGCGGCCCGAGTCGTGCGCCAGCCAGCCCACCGAGATGGCCAGCTCCCCGGCGCCCGAGTACAGCCGGTCCGCGGTCCGCTGCCGGGCCACCCCCGCGTCCAGCAGCGCGTACGCGGCACGCAGGGGCGCCGCCGCGCGGCGGTAGAGCCCGTCCGCCCCGTGCCGGTCGTCCAGCAGCCGGATCCGGCGGACGGCCTCCTCCAGGGCGCCCGCGTCGCTCGCCCCCGCGCGGCGCACGGCGCGCTGCGCCGCCGAGGCGTCGGAGGCGAACCCGTACGGGCTCAGCGAGGCGGCGGCCACCGTGGCGCCTCCGCCGGTCATGAATGCGCGACGCAGCACGTCGCTCTCCTCGTGGTCGTGCGGGTCGTACGTGTCGTACCTGTCCAGCGATTCATACGGCTCGTACGCCCCGCTGTTCTCACTCGTGGCGTCCGCCGGGCCGTCGGTCCGGGCCTGTGGCGCGTCCCCCGCGGCCCGTGCCCGGCGCCCGCGGACCGACGAACGGGGCGCGAAGCCCAGGTCGGTCAGCGTGCGGCCGGGGAACATGTGCAGGAACACCCGTTCGTAGGCGTAGTTGGGGCAGCGGATCTCACCCGCTTCCACCCGGTGCACGTACCGCGCGTCACAGCTGACCCGCTCGCCGATCTCGCGGGCGGCCCTCCGTACCGCCGCGGCGAACTCGGCCGGCGAGCGCGCTCCGCGCAGTTGCCGGAAGGTGAGGTTCGGCCGCGGTGGCCGAGGGGGCGTGGACGAGGGCACCGTTGACGACGCCATGGCCGGGTCCTCTCTGCGAACCGTCGAACCATGCCGGAACCGGGCGAGTTGTCCGAGTGCCACCCTGTTTCCGGCGGGCATGAACGTACCTGCTGTGACGGAGTCACCACGCGGAGTTTGGCTACAAAACGGATATGTCATCCGTGATCTGCCATGAAGTGCCATCCTTTGCGGCGGACTTCCGCCGTAGCCGTTGACAGCCCGGTTCGTTGAACTCTGTGGACCGGGAGCCCGCCCGACTCCCGACCCGTTCGTTTCAACAGGGACTCGTGTGGTGGAGGCCGGGATGACGACGACCAGCCGGAGCGATGATCCATTAGAACTGCCGTGTACGGACTGTGACGTGGTCACGGTGCCCGCGCGGCAGGGCCTGGAGGCGGTCGACATCCTGCGGCGCGGAGCCGGCGACGCGGTGGGCCCGGTGCTGCACGACGGCGGCGGCGCCACGCTCGGCTTCGTGGTGCCGCCGGGGACGGCCGCCGCCTGGGACGTGCCGGGCAGCACGTGCATGGAGACCGACGGCCGGGGACTGCGGCTGACCCCCGAGCCGCCGGTCGAGGGCTCGGACTGGCTGCTGCCGCCCGGGGAGGCGGACCTGGCGACGGACCCGGCCGTGCTGCGCGAGGCGCTGGGAGAGGCCCAGCGGATGATCGAGGCGGCGGACGGCTGCACGTGAGCCCCGCGCGGTCGGCTGTGCGTGGGCCCCGCGCGG
>KL568601.1:76824-82365 GCA_000715605.1 Streptomyces speibonae
TGCGTGGGCCCCGCGCGGTCGGCTGTGCGTGGGCCCCGCGCGGACGGCTGTGCGTGGGCCCCGCGCGGCGGGCCGCACATGCGCCTCGCCCGGTCGGTCGCCCGCCCCACCGGGGAGCGGCCGGCCGCGCGTGCCTGGGACAATGACGGCATGGGCAGAACCAGGAGCGGCGGGCGTGGACGGGGCGGCGGCGCGGAGGCCGTCGCCGAGGACGTCGACGGCGGACTCGCCCAGCTCATCCCCGACCGGGACCGCTCGCGGGCCTGGACGCTGCTGATCGACGGTGCCCCGCAGTCGCACGTCGACCTGGACGACCCGTCGTACCTCTCCTTCGAGTACCAGCGCCGCTTCGGTCATGTCGTCGACCTCGCCGCCCCGCCCGGCAGGCCGCTGCGGGCCGTGCACCTCGGCGGGGGCGCCTTCACCCTGGCCCGGTACGTCGCGGCCACCCGCCCCCGCTCCACCCAGCAGGTCGTCGAGCGCGACGCGGCCCTGGTGCACCTGGTCCGGCGGGAGCTGCCGCTGGACGCCGGGGCCCGGATCCGGGTGCGTTCCGCGGACGCCCGGGAGGGGCTCGCCAAGGTGCCGGACGGCTGGGCCGGACTCGTCGTCGCCGACGTGTTCAGCGGGGCCCGCACCCCGGCCCACCTGACCTCGACGGAGTTCCTCGACGACGTCCGCAGGGCCCTCGCCCCCGGCGGGATCTACGCCGCCAACCTCGCCGACGGGCCCCCGCTCGCGCATCTGCGCGGTCAGATCGCCACCGCGGCCGCCCGGTTCGCCGAACTCGCGCTGATCGCCGACCCCGCCGTGCTGCGCGGCAAGCGCTTCGGCAACGCGGTCCTGGTCGCCTCCGACGCACCTCTGCCGGTCGCCGAGCTGACCCGGCGGGCCGCCTCCGACCCGCACCCGGGCCGGGTCCAGCACGGCAGGGAACTCCTCGACTTCACCGGCGGGGCCGTCCCCGTCACGGACCTCGCGGCGGTCGCGTCACCGGCACCGCCCGCGTCCGTCTTCCGCTGAACCGCGCGACCCCGCCGAGTTCCGCGGCGGCAGCGACTCAGTACGTGCCGATCTCCACCCGCGGCGGGCCGTCGTGCCACGTGCAGAACACCGACACCCGGTCCGCGCCCGAGGTGAACTCCACCCGGATCCACGACTCCGTGTGCCACACCTGCATCGACCAGCCGGCCCCCGGGGTCGCCGACACCAGGGAGGCGGACGCCTCGCCGAGGTCGAAGACCGCACGGCCGCCCTTGGTGTCATAGGCCTTCACCTCGCCCGAGGCGGCCGGAGGGGAAGGGGGCGGGGACGTGGCGGGCGGGCTGCTGCCGCGGGTCGGCTCCGGGTCCGGCTTCCGGCTCTCCTTGCCGGGCTTCTCCGACGGCTCCCGTGACTTCCCGGCGTCCTTCGTGGGCGTCGCGGGCGGCCGGTGCGTCGCCGACGACAGCGCCTCCGACTGTTCCTCGGCCGCCGCGATCGGCAGGGCACGGGGCGGGTCGTAGGCGGTGCCCTCCATCACGGTGCTGACGCCCCACCACGACAGCGTGACCGCCGCGCCCGTGGCGAGCAGCCAGGCCAGTACGTGTACGAGTCCTCTGCGCATCGTCGGCCCATACTGCCCCACACGCCCCACCAGTGTCGCGCCCGCGGAGGTATCCGGAGTTATCCACAGGCCCCGACGAGGGTCCGTCGGCATGGCGTACGGTGCCGCCCATGGCAAGTGTTCTCGTGGTCGAGGACGACCAGTTCGTACGCTCGGCGCTGATCCGGCAGCTGACCGACGCCTCGCACACCGTGCGCAGCGTGGGGACGGCGCTGGAGGCGTTGCGCGAGGTCGCCCATTTCCGCTTCGACGTGGTCGTACTGGACCTCGGACTGCCCGATCTCGACGGTTCCGAGGCCCTGAAGATGCTGCGCGGCATCACCGACGTCCCCGTGATCGTCGCCACCGCCCGGGATGACGAGGCCGAGGTCGTGCGGCTGCTCAACGCGGGCGCGGACGACTACCTGACCAAGCCCTTCTCGGTGGAGCACCTGTCGGCCCGGATGGCCGCCGTGCTGCGCCGGGCCCGCGCCGGCGGCGGCGAGGCCGCGCCCACACCCGTGATCAGGGTCGGCGGACTCACCGTCGACCCGCTGCGCCGCCAGGCCGAACTGGACGGTGTACGCCTTGACCTGACGCGGCGTGAGTTCGACCTGCTCGCCTTCCTCGCCGGGCGGCCCGGCGTGGTCGTCCCCCGCAAGGAACTGCTCGCCGAGGTGTGGCAGCAGTCCTACGGCGACGACCAGACCATCGACGTCCATCTGTCCTGGCTGCGCCGGAAGCTGGGGGAGACGGCCGCCCGGCCGCGTTATCTGCACACCCTGCGGGGCGTCGGCGTGAAACTGGAGCCGCCCGCCGCGCAGCTGCCCGGAGCGGAGCCGCCGCGATGAGATGGGCCCTGGTGAAGGTGTCGCTGGCGGTGACCACGATGGTCGTCGTCGCCTTCGCGGTGCCGCTCGGTCTGGTCATCCGGGAGATGGCCCGCGACCGCGCCTTCTCCAACGCCGAGCGGGAGGCGGCCGCCGTCGCCCCCGCGCTGTCCATCACCACCGACCGCGACCAGCTCGAACGGGTCGTGGCGTCCGCCGGGTCCGAGGCCGCGATGGCCGTGCACATACCGGCGGCGGGCGAGGGCGGCGAGGCCCTCGACATCGGCGAGCGGCGGGCCTCCGAGGAGGACGTCGCGGCGGTGCGGAAACTGGGGCGCGCCTCCACCTCCTCCGTCTCCGGCGGTTCGACGCTGCTCCAGCCGGTCGCGCTGAGCACCGGCGAGATCGCCGTGGTCGAGGTGTTCGTCCCCGAGTCCGAGGTCACCAACGGCGTCGGCACGGCCTGGGCGGTGCTCGCCGCGGTCGGGGTCGCGCTGATCCTCGGCTCGGTCGCGGTCGCCGACCGGCTGGGCGTCCGGATGGTGCGGCCCGCCCAACGGCTGGTGGAGGGGGCGCACGAACTGGGGGAGGGCAAGCTGGGTGCCCGGGTCCGGGAGGAGGGGCCGACCGAACTGCGGCTTGCGGCCGTGGCGTTCAACTCCATGGCGGACCAGGTGGTCCAGCTCCTGGCCAACGAGCGGGAACTCGCCGCCGACCTGTCCCACCGGCTGCGCACGCCGCTGACCGTGCTGCGGCTCAACGCCGCCTCCCTCGGCGACGGTCCGGCCGCCGAGCAGACCCGGGCGGCGGTCGAGCAGCTGGAGCGGGAGGTGGACACCATCATCCGCACCGCCCGGGACGCCAAGCCGCAGACGGCCGCCGCCGGTCCCGGCGCCGGCTGCGACGCGGCCGAAGTGGTGCGCGAACGCATGGAGTTCTGGTCGGCGCTCGCCGAGGACGAGGGCCGCAAATGGCGGGTGGCCGGGGCCGACCGGCCGGTGCGCATACCCGTGGCCCGCGCCGATCTGGCCGCAGCCCTCGACGCCCTGCTCGGCAACGTCTTCCGGCACACCGCCGAGGGCACCGCCTTCGCGGTCGACGTGCACAACGGCGAGGACGCGGTGATCGTGCTCGTCTCCGACGCGGGCCCCGGCATCGCCGACCCCGAGGCGGCGATGGCCCGCGGGCGGGGTTCCGGCAGCGACGGCTCGACCGGTCTGGGCCTGGACATCGTGCGCCGGCTCGCGGAGGGCACCGGCGGGGACGTGCGGATCGGGTCGTCGGTGCTCGGCGGGACGGAGGTGCGGATCTGGATCCAGCTCGACGGCCGCGAACGCCCGCCCCGCAGACGCGGGCACCGGGGGTCCGTACGGCGGCGCAGACCGGGCCGTCAGGGCGCGTCCTTTAACCGGTCCCGATCCCTTCCTTAAGCGCACCCTAAGACCGCCAACGGCGTTCCGGAACAGGCATTTTGTCCGATGCCGGCTCGCTAGCGTGCTGCCGCACACCCCCCGACGGCAATGAAGGCAGGCATGCGATGAGTGCGCACCGGCGCAGGATCAGCGGCAGGAACAAGGCGATCGGCGCGGTGGTCGCCGCGGCCGTGGCCGGAGGCGGCGCGTTCCTGTTCACCAGCTCCGCGCAGGCGGCCGGAGTCGGCGCCGCGTACACCAAGACCAGCGAGTGGACGACCGGTTACACCGCCCAGTACGTGGTCACCAACAACAGCGGTGAGCGGAACCAGGACTGGAAACTGGAGTTCGACCTGCCCGCCGGCACCGAGCTGGGGTCACTGTGGAACGCCGAGTCCAGCGTGAGCGGCCGGCACGTCACCGTGACGCCCGCCAAGTGGGACACCGACGGGCTGGCCGCCGGCGAGTCCGTCACCGTCGGCTTCGTCGCCAAGGGCACCGGCGACCCGACCGGCTGCCTGGTCGACGGCGCGGCGTGCGGCACGGAGAGCGGCCCGACGCCCGAGCCCACCGGACGTCCCACCGACGAGCCCACCGGCGGTTCCACCCCCACCACCCGGCCGACGGCCACCGAGGAGCCGACACGGACCGAGGAGCCGACCGCCGACCCCACCGAGACCACCGGCACCGGGACGGACACCAACGCCGGGTTCGCGCCGTACGTCGACACCTCCCTCTTCCCCGCCTTCGACCTCCTTGCGACCGCCGAGGCGACCGGCGTGAAGGACTACAACCTCGCCTTCATCACCGATGGCGGCGGCTGCACCCCCAAGTGGGGCGGCGTCAGCGACCTCGGCAGCAACGCCGTGGCCGGTCAGATCGGCGCGCTGCGCGCCAAGGGCGGTGACGTCCGCGTCTCCTTCGGCGGTGCGGCCGGCTCGGAGCTGGGCACCACCTGCACCTCGGCCGACGCCCTCGCCGCGGCGTACACCAAGGTCGTCGACGCCTACCAGCTGACCAAGGTCGACTTCGACGTCGAGGGCGGGGCGCTGCCCAACGCGGCGGCCAACACCCGCCGTGCGCAAGCCATCGCCAAGCTGCAGAAGGCCAACCCGGACCTGGACGTCTCCTTCACCCTGCCGGTGATGCCGGAGGGGCTCACCCAGGACGGCGTCAACCTTCTCGCCGACGCGAAGAAGAACGGCGTGCGCATCGACGCGGTCAACATCATGGCCATGGACTACGGTCCCGCCTACAGCGGTGACATGGGCACGTACGCCGAGCAGGCCGCCACCGCGACGCAGGCCCAGATCAAGGGGGTTCTCGGGCTGAGTGACAGCGAGGCGTGGAAGACGGTCGCCGTCACGCCGATGATCGGGGTCAACGACGTCGTCACCGAGATCTTCAAGGTCGAGGACGCGACGCAGCTGGTGGACTTCGCCAAGGCCAAGGGGCTGGGCTGGCTGTCGATGTGGTCCGGTACGCGGGACAAGCAGTGTGCGGGTGGGGCGAAGCCGGCCGCCGACGCCACGTGCAGCTCGATTCTGCAGGACACGTTCGCCTTCTCGAAGGCGTTCGCCGCGTACAACTGACGCGGTGGTGCGCCGACGGTCCTTCTGAAACAACGGGGATGCACGTGCCCCGGCCGGTCTCTCTCCCCCCACCCGGCCGGGGCACTCGCATGCCCACGCTTCTTCGCCCCCGCCGCCCCTTC
>KL568601.1:82631-83239 GCA_000715605.1 Streptomyces speibonae
CCGCTCCTCAAACGCCGGAAGGGCTGGAGGGGAGGCGGAGGGGCTGTATCCCCCCGGGACGCACGAACGGGGCGCGGCACTCCCCTAGGGTGTCGCGCCCCGCCCCCCGTGCTTCCCCCGTATCCCGGAGCCGGGAGCCGGTCAGATGCTCTCGGGGTCCGGGAGTTCTCCCGACGCGGCCGCGCGGCCGTACCACAGCGCGCTGGACTTCGGCGTGCGCTGCTGGCTGGCGTAGTCGACGTACACCGCGCCGAAGCGCTTGTCGTAGCCGTACGCCCACTCGAAGTTGTCCAGCAGCGACCACAGGAAGTAGCCGCGCACCTCCGCGCCGTCCGTGATGGCACGGCGCACCGCCGAGAGGTGGCCGTGCAGATAGGCCACCCGCTCCGGGTCGTGCACCGTGCCGTCGGCGTCCGGCTTGTCGTCGTAGGCCGCGCCGTTCTCGGTGATGTACAGCGGCAGGCCGGGCGCCTCGCGGTGGTAGCGCATGATCAGCTCGTGCAGGCCGGTCGGGTCGACGGTCCAGCCCATCTCGGTCCGGTCGCCCGGCGACTGGTGGAAGGCGACGTCGTCCGCCGCCGGCCACGGCGAGTGCTCGCTCGCGCCGT
>KL568601.1:83446-85282 GCA_000715605.1 Streptomyces speibonae
GTGCTCGCTCGCGCCGTGCCCGTCGGCCCGCGGGCCCTCGGCGTCCGGGTCGGCCGCCGACACCAGGGTGGGCGTGTAGTAGTTGAGGCCGAGCGCGTCCAGCGGCTGGTGGATCAGGTCCAGGTCGCCGTCCTCGATGCACGACCAGTCGGTGAGGGAGGAGGTCGCCTCCAGCAGGCTCTCCGGGTAGGAACCGTGCAGGATCGGGCCGTGGAAGATGCCGCCCGACAGGTCGTCGATCTTCCGCGCCGCCGCCACGTCCGCCGGGTCGCCCGGCGAAAGGGGCCGGATCACCCCGGAGTTGAGGGCGATCGACACCTGGTTGCGGGCCGGCATCACCGAGCGCAGCGCCTTGGTGCCCAGACCGTGCGCCAGGTTCAGGTGGTGGGCGGCCTTCAGCGCGGACGCCGGGTCGGTACGGCCGGGCGCGTGCACGCCGGACCCGTAGCCCAGGAAGGCGCTGCACCAGGGCTCGTTGAGCGTCATCCACTGTTCCACGCGGTCGCCGAGTGCCTCGCCCACCATCTGGGCGTACTCCGCGAAGCGGTACGCGGTGTCCCGCGCCGGCCAGCCGCCCGCGTCCTCCAGCTCCTGCGGCAGGTCCCAGTGGTAGAGGGTGACGGCCGGCTTGATGCCCTTCTCCAGCAGCTCGTCGACCAGCCGCCGGTAGAAGTCGAGACCGCGCTGGACGGCCGGGCCGCGGCCGGTCGGCTGCACCCGCGGCCAGGCGACGGAGAAGCGGTAGGCGTCCAGGTTCAGGTCCGCCATCAGCGCCACGTCGTCGCGGTAGCGGTGATAGTGGTCGACAGCGATGTCACCGGTGTCGCCGTTGGCCGTCCTGCCCGGTGTGTGGCTGAAGGTGTCCCAGATGGAAGGGGTACGTCCGTCCTCCCGCACCGCCCCCTCGATCTGGTACGCGGAGGTGGCGGCGCCCCAGAGGAAGGCGGGAGGAAAGGTCACCGGGGTCGCGGGCGTTGCGGAGTCAGACATGGAAGCGCTCCCATAGAAGGTCGTGGAGGACCGACGAGTACGAGCCGCGGAAGACCGGCGCGCACATGAGGACATGCGGGGTGGAGGGGCCGAGGCAGCGGTGACCCGGCCCCCGGGGGTTACGGGGACGGACGGGCGTCAGCCCTTGACGGCGCCCTGCATGATGCCGCCCACGATCTGCTTGCCGAAGATCGCGAAGACCAGCAGCAGGGGGAGCGTCCCCAGCAGCGCACCCGCCATGATCAAGGACTGGTCCGGGGTGAAACCGCGTCCCAGGCCCGCGACCGCGACCTGGACGGTCGGGTTGCCGGTCTGGGTGAGCACCAGGAACGGCCACAGGAAGTCGTTCCAGGCCTGCACGAACATCAGCATGCCGAGCACGGCCATCGCCGGGCGCGCGGCCGGGAACACCACGTGCCACACCACGCGCCAGCTGCCCGCACCGTCGACGCGCGCGGCCTCGATCACCTCGTCCGGCAGCGCCTGGAGCAGGTACTGCCGCATGAAGAACACGCCGAACGCGCTCACCAGCGACGGGAAGATGACCGCCTGCAGCTGGTCGGTCCAGTCGAGCTTGGCGACCATCATGTACAGCGGGATGATGCTGAGCTGCGGCGGGATCATCATCGTGCCGATGACCAGCAGCATCAGCGCGTTGCGGCCCTTGAACCGCAGCTTGGCGAAGGCGAACCCGGCGACCGTCGACAGCACCACGATCGTCGTCGCGGAGATGCCCGCCACGATCGTGGTGTTGAGGAAGGCCTCGCCGAGGTTGGCGTCGGTCCAGGCGAGCTCCAGGTTCTTGAACAGATTGGAGCCGAACCAGAACGGCGGCGGCGTCTGTGC
>KL568601.1:85520-92224 GCA_000715605.1 Streptomyces speibonae
CAGCCGCTGGTTGTCGCGGGAAGCGGCGATCGCCGTCCAGATCAGCGGGAAGAGCGACACGAGCGTGAACACGATCAGGATCGCGTACGCGACCGGACCGCCGTGCAGCGTGCCGCCGGCCCGCGCGGACTTCGGCAGACGCGAGCGCTTGTGCTTGTCGGGCGATGTCTCGGGGGGCGTCACAGTCGTCGTCACGGCCACCACTCCTTAACTGCTGGCGCGCAGCCGGCGCGAGATGACGTGGTTGATGATGCCGATGACGATCAGGATGGCGAACATCGCCCAGGCGATCGCCGAGGCACGGCCCAGATGCTGGTTCACCCAGCCCTGCTCGTACAGATACAGGCCGAGGGTCTGGAACTGGTGCTCCCCGCCGCCCGACGCGCTCTTGTTGGGGTCGAACAGCAGCGGTTCGCCGAAGACCTGGCTGGCGCCGATCGTCGAGACCACGACGGTGAACAGGATCGTCGGACGCAGCGAGGGCAGCGTCACATGGAGGAACTGCTTCCAGCGGCTGGCGCCGTCCAGCGCCGCCGACTCGTACAGATCCTGCGGGATGGCCTGCATCGCGGCCAGATAGATCAGCGCGTTGTAACCGGTCCAGCGCCAGATGATGATCGTCGAGACGGCGAACTGGCTGGCCCACTTGTCGTCCTGCCAGGCGATCGGGTCGACCCCGACGAAGTCGAGCGCCCAGTTGATCATGCCGTAGTCACGCCCGTAGAGGAGCACGAACACCAGGGTGGCGGCGGCGATCGAGGTGGCGTACGGGGCGAGCATCGCGACGCGGTAGAAGGTCGAGCCGCGCAGCTTGTAGTTGAGGATGTGCGCGATGCCCATCGCCATCATCAGCTGCGGAACGGTCGAGATGATGCCGATGGTGAGGGTGTTCTGCGCCGCGTTCCAGAAGAAGTCGTCGTCGAAGATCCGGGTGTAGTTCCGCAGCCCGACCCAGGTCATGTCGGTCGGCGCGGTCAGCTCCACCTGGTGCAGCGAGGCCCAGCCGGTGTAGAGCAGCGGGAACAGACCGAACGCGGCGAACAGCAGGAAGAACGGCGAGACGAACGCGTACGGGCTCCAGCGCGCGTCGCGCTGCCAGCGGCGGGACAGCTTGGCCCGGCGCCGCTCCTCCTTGTCCACCGGACTGCCCCCGGACGGACGGCCCGGGGCCGCGCCCCCCTCGACGGGGGGCGCGGCGGTGTCGTGACGGGTGGCCATTCGGGTCACTTGTCCAGGTTGTTGTCGATGGTCTTGGTGGCCGTCTCCCAGGCCTCCTCGGGCGACTTGCCCTTGGCCACCAGGATCACGCCGTTGTCACCCAGACCCTGGCCGATGATCTGGTCCTTCGGGCCGATGATCTGGACCGGGATCTGCTTGGCGGCCGCGGCGAAGATCTCGCCGATCGGGGCGTCACCGGTCATGTCGTTCTTCGCCCCGGTGACCGCCTTGTCCTCGTACGCGGCCTGCGCGCTCGGGAAGCTGCCCTGCACCTCGAACAGCTTGACCTGCTGCTCCGGCGCGGTCAGCCAGGCCACCAGCTTCTTCGCCTCTTCGACGTTCTTGCCGCTCTTGGGCACGGTCAGGAACGAACCGCCCCAGTTGCCGGACCTGGGCGGCACCGCGACGTCCCACTTGCCGGCGGCGTCCGGCTGCGACTTGCCCTTGATGTAGCCGAGCATCCACGGCGGGCAGGAGATCGCGGCGAACTTGTTGTTGGCGATCGTCTGGTCCCAGCCGGGCTGGAACTGCGTCTGGGCGCCGACCAGCCCGTCCTCGGCGGCCTTCGCGGCCAGGTCGAAGGCGCGCTTGACGGCGGGGTTCTCCTTGTAGATGACCTCGCCCTCGGCGTTGTAGAAGCGCTCCTCCTCACTGCCCAGGATGGCGTTGAGCAGACCGCCGGGGGAGTCCATGAACGTGGTGCCCTTGGGGGCCTTCTTCTTGTACCGCTCGCCGACCTCGACCAGCTTGGCCCAGTCGCCGGCCCACAGCTTGCCGACCTCTTCGCGGTCGGTGGGCAGGCCCGCCTTCTCGAACAGGTCCTTGCGGTAGCAGATGGCCATCGGACCGATGTCGGTGCCCAGGCCGATGGTCTGGCCGTCCTTGGTGGTGGCCTGCTGCCACTTCCACTCGAGCCAGTCCGCCTTGTTCACGCCCGGCGCCTTGGAGAGGTCCTCCAGCTTCGCGGACTGGGTGGCGACGATCTCGGCGATGTTGCCGACCTCGACGGCCTGGACGTCCTGCAGGCCGCTGTTGGTGGTCAGGTGGTTGAGCAGCGCGGGGTAGTAGTTCTCGTTCCGCTCGATGACGTTCTCTTCGATGTTGATGTCGGGGTTGAGCTTCTCGTACTCCTCGTAGAGCCCGGCTTCCTTGAAGCCCATGGTGCCGAAGAGACCGAGGGTGATCGTGGTCTTGCCCTCGCCGCCGTCCGACGAGGAACCGGAGTCGTCTCCGCCGTCGTCGGCACAGCCGGCCAGCAGCCCGGTGCCCAGCGACACCACGGCCGCGAGGGCCAGTGCCTTGCGGGCGATGGGCTTCCCCTTGTCCGAGCGCTGCCGGGAGAGGGGGAGGGTACGTGCTCGCATTGCGTCCTCCTGTTGCCCTGACGTGCCGACCCCCCGGCCAACGGCGTCGTTTGACCGTATCCTGCGCGTTGCGGCTCGGGCGGGGAACGTGCGGGTTGTGTATGGGTGAGGTACCGTGGGAGCGCTCCCACGTGTGATGTCTTGAAGAGTCCCGGGTCCGGGCGAGGGTGTCAAGGGAACAGACGAGGCAAACTGCGTTCAGTTATCTGCCCGTTAACTTGCCTTCGGGGCCAAGCCAACGGAACCACGGAGTCCGCCCGTTGTCCTCCCGGCGGTGGCCGACGTCACGGGAGGGGCTGTTACATTCCAGGCCAGCGTGACGAAACGAAGGAAGGCGGAGCCGATGGCAACCCAGGGAGCGCGGGGCCGGAGCGGTGGCCGGCCCACCCTCGAAGAGGTGGCCGCGCGCGCCGGAGTCGGCCGCGGCACCGTTTCCCGGGTGATCAACGGGTCCCCCCGGGTCAGCGATGCCACCCGCGCCGCCGTGGAGGCGGCGGTCGCCGAGCTCGGTTACGTCCCCAACACGGCCGCCCGCGCCCTGGCCGCCAACCGCACGGACGCCATCGCCCTGGTGGTGCCCGAGCCGGAGACCCGGTTCTTCACCGAGCCGTACTTCTCCGACATGCTCCGGGGCGTCGGCTCGGCGCTGTCCGACACCGAGATGCAGCTGCTGCTGATCTTCGCGGGCAGCGACCGGGAGCGGCAGCGGCTCGCCCAGTACCTCGCCGCCCACCGCGTGGACGGTGTCCTGCTGGTCTCGGTGCACGCCGACGACCCGCTGCCCGACATGCTCTCCCAGCTGGAGATCCCGGCGGTGATCAGCGGCCCCCGGTCGGCGGGGGAGGCGCTCACCTCGGTGGACTCCGACAACTACGGCGGCGCCCGCCAGGCCGTCGAGCACCTCATCGACCGGGGCCGGCGCACCATCGCCCACATCACCGGCCGCCTGGACGTCTACGGTGCCCAGCGGCGGATCGACGGCTACCGGGACGCCCTGCGCGAGGCCGGCCACGAGGTGGACGACCTGCTGATCGAACCGGGCGACTTCTCCGAGGGCGGGGGCCGGCGCGCGATGGCGGCCCTGCTGGAGCGCCGTCCGGGCCTGGACGCCGTCTTCGCCGCCTCCGACGTCACCGCGGTGGGCGCCCGGCAGGCCCTGCGCGAGGCGGGCCGCCGCATCCCCGACGACGTGGCGCTGGTCGGCTACGACGACTCCGCCATAGCCCGCCACCTGGACCCGCCGCTGACCAGCGTGCGCCAGCCGATCGAGGAGATGGGCCGCGCGATGATCGACCTCCTCCTCGCCGAGATCGCCGACCGCCGCCCGGCCATCTCGCGGGGCCTGGACCGGCGCCAGATGGTGCTGGCCACGGAACTGGTGGCCCGTGCGTCGTCGTGACGTATGCGGGGACCGGCCCCGTGGTCCCCGGTGGAACGACTTCAGCCGGTGACCTCGCGCGGAGGTCACCGGCTGAAACGGTGAGGGTGAGTGACGGGACTTGAACCCGCGACTTCCTGGACCACAACCAGGTGCTCTACCAGCTGAGCTACACCCACCATGGCCTTGTCGGTTGAGATCAGCGACTTCCCCGACCGGCCGAGAAAAAGTGTACATGCTCCGAAGGGGTGCTCGCGCACGGCTTTTCCCGAGGGTGTCGCCGACCCCCTCCACACCCCTACTGAGCAGGCAGGACGTGCTTGGCCGCGATCTTCTTCGCGGTCTCCGAGTCGGGCCCCGGCTGGGGTACGAACACGGCCTCGCGGTAGTAGCGCAGCTCCGCGATGGACTCCCGGATGTCGGCGAGGGCGCGGTGGTTGCCGTTCTTCTCCGGGCTGTTGAAGTACGCCCTCGGGTACCAGCGGCGGGCCAGCTCCTTGATGCTGGACACGTCCACGATGCGGTAGTGGAGGTAGTCCTCCAGGGTCGGCATGTCGCGCAGCAGGAAACCGCGGTCGGTGCCCACGGAGTTGCCGCACAGGGGGGCCTTGCCCGGCTCCTTGACGTGCTCGCGCACGTAGTCGAGGACCCGCCGCTCGGCGTCCTCGAGCGTCGTGCCGCCCTCCAGCTCGGCGAGCAGCCCGGACGCGGTGTGCATCTCGCGCACCACCTCCGGCATCGTCTCCAGGGCCCGCTCCGGCGGGCGGATGACGATGTCCACGCCCTCACCGAGCACGTTCAGCTCGGAGTCGGTGACGAGGGCGGCCACTTCGATGAGCGCGTCGTCCGACAGCGAGAGGCCGGTCATCTCGCAGTCGATCCACACCATGCGATCGTTCATATGTCTAACCTTACGGCCCGGTAGGCCGTGCGGACCCCGCTGGTCGTACCACGGTGTCGGTGTGAATGTCACAGGACCCCGGACTTGGAGCCTGCGGACATAGGGCCCCCGGACATAGGGCGGACATAGGGCCCCCGGACATACGGACGGGCCGGGAGCCGCCGCTCCCGGCCCGTCCGCGTGCCGGTGTCATCTCACGGAGCGCTGCGCTGCCCCGGCACACCGGGCGCCGAGGCCGTCAGGGACACGCCCAGCGCTCCGGCCGCCGCCGTGCGCCGGGACTGGTGCGGCAGCGGACTGTCCGGGTGCAGCGCCGGCGGCATCGGATGCCCCGGATGGCCGGGCGGGCCGGACGGGACGGTCCCCGGGGCGGCCGGGGCGCCCTCGCCGTCCTGGTTCCGGTCGGCCTGCGGCCGCCGCGCGCGGTACGCGGCCCGGTAGGCGGCGGGCGACGAGCCCAGCTGACGCCGGAAGTGGCCGCGCAGCGCGACCGGCGAGCGGAATCCGCAGCGCCCGGCGACCTCGTCCACCGAGTAGTCCGACGTCTCCAGCAGCCGCTGCGCCTGGAGCACCCGCTGCGTGATCAGCCACTGCAACGGCGCGCTGCCGGTCAGCGAGCGGAACCGGCGGTCGAAGGTACGGCGGCTCATGTACGCGCGGGCCGCCAGCGTCTCCACGTCGAACTGCTCGTGGAGGTGCTCCAGTGCCCAGGCGACGACCTCGGCGAGCGGGTCGGCGCCGATCTCCTCCGGTAAAGACCTGTCGAGGTAGCGCTCCTGGCCGCCGCTGCGGCGCGGCGGGACCACCAGGCGCCGGGCGAGCGCGCCGGCCGCCTCGTTGCCGTGGTCCGTGCGCACGATGTGCAGGCACAGGTCGATCCCGGCCGCGGTGCCGGCCGAGGTCAGCACGTCGCCGTCGTCCACGAAGAGTTCCCGCGGATCGACGTGCACCGACGGATAGCGTTTCGCCAGCGTCGGCGCGTACATCCAGTGTGTGGTCGCGGGCCGGCCGTCCAGCAGGCCCGCCGCGGCGAGTACGAAGGCGCCGGTGCACAGCCCGACGATGCGGGCGCCCTCCTCATGGGCCCGCCGCAGTGCGTCGAGCGCCTCCTCCGGTGGCGGGGAGGTGATCGAACGCCAGGCCGGCACGACGACGGTGCCCGCCCGGGATATCGCCTCCAGGCCATGTGGTGCGGTGAGTTCCAGGCCCCCTGTGGTCCGCAGCGGGCCGTCCTCGCCTCCGCACACCAGCAGGCGGTAGCGCGGTACGCCGGCGTCCTGGCGGTCAACCCCGAACACCGACAGCGGTATGGAACTCTCGAAGATGGGGCCGCCGCTGAACAGCAGCACCGCGACGATCTCCTTGCGGCGCCGCCCGGAGAGTTTCCGGACAGCGATTTCCGGCGCGGCAGTGGAGTCGTGGCTCATACTGCTAAGCCCCCCTCGGTGGTCGCGGCTCCTCGGTTGTGTCGCTCCTGCACGTTTCCCCTCGGTCCTGCACGAGTCCCCCGCCGTACGACGTCAAGATCGAATCTACTGTGTCGCGTCGCGCCCGGGTGGCGAGTTCGTCACCCGGCACATTGTCGACTTGGCAACTTGGCGTGAAGCATTCGATCACGAAGGGTCGCACTCGCGGGGCGTGCAGGGAAGTGCGCCTCGTCGCGGTGGCCAATCCCCATAGGGTGTGCAGGGTCCGCGGGACCCTTTCCGTGCAGGTCGAACGGGGATTGGGGGGTGGTTCCGGCGGGGGATGCACACCGGCCGGAAGTTGGCTGAAAAGAGACGGGCGTGGGCGCGGAAACCGGTCAACCGACCGGTGTGTCCCCGCCATCGTGCGGCGGGCG
>KL568601.1:92424-96353 GCA_000715605.1 Streptomyces speibonae
GAGACCCCGGTGACCGCCGCCAGGCCCAGGGCGACGCCGGCCGCCCCCGCGGCCGAGGAGCCGCACCACACCAGCACCACCGGCACGAGCAGACAGCCGAACGCCGCCCAGCGGATCAGGTCGGTCACCGGGTCCCGGGACGGCGGTGCCGTACGATCCCGCTCGGGCGTGGGACCGGGTCCGGACATGAGAGGCTCCCTGCGCGTGGCTCACCGGGTGCAACGCGCGGCCGGCCTCCCGGTCACCGCGGGCGGCCGGACGGTTCTCCGCGTTTACGCCGGGTGAATCCCGTGCAAACCACCTGTACTGGGCAGCAACCGTTGCGTGACGGGCGGCCCCTCGTGCATGCTCCGGGGAACCCGCCTGCCGGTACGCGCCGGGTCTGGGCTCAGGAGGCGTGCCGCCGTACCCTTGGGGGTATGGGGTTGGGAAGACCATTCCCGGACACAGCTCCGCCGCACACTGTCGTCCCCCATAGAAGGATCACCACCCCGAGACAGCCATGGCCGGTCATGAATTCTTCGAACCCGCGGACCGCAAGCGGCCGGTCGCCGATCCCACGGCGGCCGAACCCCTGGCAGCGGAGGAATCACGTCATCCCTGCGACCCCGCGTTCCGGCACGGGGTGGTCGTCGGCTTCGACGGATCCACCTCGAGCGAGCGGGCCCTCGCCTACGCCATCGGCATGGCGCGGCGCATCGGTTCGGGTCTGATCATCGTCCACGTCGCCAACCGGCTGCCCACCACGGTGTGGGCGGGCTGCGAGCCCCCCGTCTTCGTGGATGTCCCGGACCACCGCACGGAGGTGCTCGGACTCGAACTCGCCTGTGCGGACTATCTGGCCGAGGTGCCGTGGATCCTGGTCGAGCGCGGCGGGGACATCTGCCACGAACTCGAAGAGGTGGGGCGGGAGTACGAAGCCGACGCGATCGTCGTGGGTTCCACCCACGGGCTCGTGGGGCGGTTGTTCGGGTCCGTCGCGGGGAGGCTGGCGAAGCGGGCGCAGCGGCCGGTGGTTGTCATTCCGTGAGTTTCCGTGGGGCTCCGTGAGTTGAGGACGCGGAGCCGCACATCGATACGGCCCCGCGCCCCTGGGGTCTGCTACTCCACCGTGACCGACTTCGCCAGGTTGCGGGGCTTGTCGATGTCCCTGCCGAGGGCCAGGGCCGTGTGATAGGCGAGGAGTTGGAGGGGGATGCCCATCAGGATGGGGTCCAGCTCGTCCTCGTTCTTGGGGACGAGGAGCGTGTGGTCGGCCTTCTCCTGCTCCTGGTGGGCGACCGCGACGATCCGGCCGCTGCGGGCCTTGATCTCCTCCATCGCCGCGCGGTTCTTCTCCAGCAGGTCGTCGTCCGGGACGATCGCGACCGTGGGGAGGGCCGGCTCGATCAGGGCCAGCGGACCGTGCTTGAGCTCGGAGGCCGGGTAGGCCTCGGCGTGGATGTAGGAGACCTCCTTGAGCTTCAGGGAGGCCTCGCGGGCCACCGGGTAGCCCCGGACACGGCCGATGAAGAGCATCGAGCGGGCCTCGGCGTACTCCAGGGCCAGCTTCTTGATCTCCTCCTCCTGCTCCATGATCTCGGCGATCTGGGCGGGCAGGCGGCGCAGCCCCTCGATGATCCGCTTGCCGTCGCGCACCGACAGGTCACGCGTGCGGCCCAGGTGCAGGGCGAGCAGGGCGAAGGCGACCGTGGTGTTGGTGAAGCACTTGGTGGACACCACGCACACCTCGGGGCCGGCGTGCACATAGACGCCGCCGTCGGCCTCGCGGGCGATCGCGGAGCCGACCACGTTGACCACGCCCAGCACCCGCGCGCCCTTGCGCTTCAGCTCCTGCACGGCGGCGAGCACGTCGTACGTCTCACCGGACTGGGAGACCGCGATGTACAGGGTGTCGGGATCCACGACCGCGTTGCGGTAGCGGAACTCGGAGGCCGGCTCGGCGTCGGCGGGGATGCGGGCCAGCTCCTCGATCATCTGCGCGCCGATCATGCCGGCGTGGTACGAGGTGCCGCAGCCGAGGATCTTCACCCGGCGGATCAGGCGGGCCTCGCGGGCGTCCAGGTTCAGGCCGCCCAGACGCACGGTGGCGAAGCGGTCCTCGATCCGGCCGCGCAGCACCCGGTCCACGGCCTCGGCCTGCTCGTGGATCTCCTTGTGCATGTAGGTGTCGTGGCCGCCCATGTCGTACGAGGCCGCCTCCCACTCCACGGTGGTCGGCTCGGCGGTGGTACGGGTGCCCTCGGTGGTGTAGGTGCGGAAGTCGTCGGCCTTGAGGGTGGCCATCTCGCCGTCGTCGAGGGTGACGATCTGGCGGGTGTGGGCGACCAGCGCGGCGATGTCGGAGGCGACGAACATCTCCTTCTCGCCGATGCCGAGGACGACCGGGGAGCCGTTGCGGGCGACGACGATGCGGTCCGGGAAGTCGGCGTGCAGCACGGCGATGCCGTAGGTGCCCTCGATGAGGCGCACGGTCTCGCGGACCTTGTCCTCCAGCTTCTCGGCCGAGGAGCGGGCGATCAGGTGGACGAGGACCTCGGTGTCGGTCTCGGAGAGGAACTCGACGCCGTCGGCCTCCAGCTTGCGGCGCAGGTCGGCGGCGTTGTCGATGATGCCGTTGTGGACGACGGCGACCTTGCCCTCGGCGTCCAGGTGCGGATGGGCGTTCACGTCGGAGGGGGCGCCGTGGGTGGCCCAGCGGGTGTGGGCTATGCCGGTGGTGCCCTTGAAGCGCGCCGGGACCTTCGCCTCCAGGTCGCGCACCCGGCCCTTGCCCTTGACCATCTTCAGGCCGGCCGTCTTCGGGGACGTGACGACGATGCCCGCCGAGTCGTAGCCGCGGTACTCCAGGCGCTGGAGCCCCTCGAGCAGCAGGGGGGCGACCTCACGCCTGCCGATGTATCCGACGATTCCGCACATATACGTAGGTTCCTAGCCGTAGACGATGCGGCGCAGCTGTCGGAGGGAGAGCTCCGGCGGCGCCACCGCTCGGTATCTGAGGTCCGCCTCGATCCGTTCGAAGATCGTCGCGTTCACCAGGCCCTGGGCCTGGAGCTCGCGGTGGCGGCGACGGACGTACTCCTCGGTCGTCTCGTCGAAGTAGGCGAGCACGTCCTGGACCACGCGCAGCGCCTCGCCCCGGCTGAGGGGCGTGGACCGCGTCAGATGATCAACAAGTTCGTCGTGCACCCGATGATCCTGGGGTAGGGGAGGCGATTACGCAAGAATCGTGCCCGATTTCGGGCAGGAGCTGGACGGTCGACGTTACATACGCTTCAGAATCGCCTGTTTGGCGAGGGTGAACTCCTCATCCGTGAGCACTCCGGACCGGTGCAGCTCGCCCAGCTCCCGCAGCCGGCGCAGCAGCGCGTCGTGGTCGTCCTCGGCCGGGGAGGGGGCCGCCGGCGCCCGGTCGGCGGCCTCGACTGCCCGCGCCCGGTCGTCGGCGGGGGCCGCGGGATGCGGCAGACGGGCCTGGACGGCCGCGGCGACGAGCGCCATCAGGGGGTCCTTCTTGAAGCCCCACAGCTCCACCGCGTGGGGGTCGTACTTGGCCGGGGCCTTGGTGGGGGAGTTGCGCACGTGGAAGCGCAGGTGCCCGTTCTCCAGCCCGGCCGCGGGCTGCCACTCCACGCCCGTCAGGTCCGTCAGCGCGAGGGTGCGGGCCCCGGCGGCGGCCTTGGCGTCCTCCGTCTTCCAGTTCCACTCCAGCCGGATCCGCTCCCCGTCGAAGCTCACCGTCCCGTCCCCGGCGGACACGGACAGCGGAACCGCCGGGCCCGGCAGCAGATAGGAGGTGACCGGGGCCGTGGGGACCTGGTCGAGGAGCAGGGCGGTGCGGACCTCTTCCGTGAAGTACTCGGCGACGCCGTAGCGGTCGGAGTCGACGATCAGCTGGTAGGGGTCTGTCTCTTATACACATCTCTGAT
>KL568601.1:96565-103607 GCA_000715605.1 Streptomyces speibonae
GGTCGGCGCCGTCCCGCAGCCGCAGCCTGAGCCGCCCCGCCTTCTTGCCCTGCTCGAACGAGATCCCCGCCAACGCGCGCAGGGGCAGCACCAGTTCACCCAGGGTCCTGCGCAGCAGACCGACGTTCTTGTCCCGTCCGGGAGTCAGTCGCAGGGCCTCTCCGTCGAACGTCCACGTACCGTCCTTCTGGATGATTTCCGCCATGGGGTGATTGTTTCACCGGAAACGGCGGGGGAGTGGTCCGGACCGATCGGCCGTCCCCGGTGCGGCCGGTGGGTCAGTTCCAGGCCCGGCGTTCCCGGCCGTCGGGGTCGTCCAGCTGGGTCCACTCCGCGTCGATGCGCATCGTGGCCCGGCGCCCGGTGTCGTACGGGTCCCAGCCGGGGTCGCCGGTGCGGGCGAACCGGATCCAGGCGCCGTGCACGCGCGCGGCGAGGTCCGCGGGGGGCCTGTGGGGGCCGAGCAGGGCACGGGGGCCGTTGAGCTCGGGAAGGTCGGTGAGGTCGAAGACGAAGGGCAGCTCCACCGCGTGGGTGGCGCCGAGTTGACCGTCGAGGGCCCGGGAGCGCCAGGCGAACCGGTAGGCGTAGGTCGCGGACCCGGGGTGGGCGGCGTGGGCGTCGGCCAGGGCGTGACTGCCCGCGCCGAACAGGGCGTCGGCCATGAGGGCGGAGCGCAGTTCGGCGAAGGACGCCCGGGGGCGTGTGGTGCGGTAGGTCTCGACGAGCTTCGCCGGCTCGGGATGCGAGCGCGCCGCCACCTCGTCGACATCCGCGGCGGTCGAAGTGGCGTACGTGCCGAAGGGAACCAGGTAGAGGTTGCCCTCCTCGGTGTTGGTGCCGATGAGCAGGTCGACGCCGGCGCCCCGTCCGGCGGCGACGGCCGTGGCGGGCTGGGTGTCGAGGACCAGGCTGAAGGGGCTGAGGCCGAGCAACGGGTCGTAGTGGGTCCCGGTGCGCAGGTCCACGCCGGTCAGCCGGGAGGCGGCCTCGACCAGGCGTTCGTCGGAGACGTCCGCGAAGGCGTCGGCGTGGGGCGCCGTGCCCAGTGCCTCCGCCGCCGCCCTGGTGACGCGGGCGGCCTGCTCGGTGGTGAACGCGCCCAGCCCGTTGCCGCTCTGGACGATGGCTCGCCGGAACAGTCCGGCGGCCTCGGGGGTGGCCAGGACGCCGCCGACGATCGTCGCGCCGGCGGACTGGCCGAACCTCCGCGACGTGGTCGAAGGCTCCCTGTCGGGGACCGGCACCCGGATCTGAGACGCGCCGCACGGCCACCTGCCGTCCCTCCGGATGATTTCCGCCGCGGGGTGATTGTTTCCCCGAATCTGCGGGATGGTGGTCCATACCCCCTCCGGCTTCCCCCGCGGATTCCCGGAGTTGGGCCATGGCTCCACCGGCGGAGCCGACGAGGCTGAGAAGGGAGCGCGTGTGAGACGGCAACGACGGCACCACGGAACGACTCCCCGTACCACCCGACTGCTCGGATCGCTGCTGCTGGTCGTGGCGGCGGGAGCCGTCATGGTGGGAGCGGCCCCCGCGGGGAGCGACAGGACCGTCCGGGGCACCACGCCCGTCCCGCTGGACCGGGTGATCCCGGCGCCCGCCTCGGTGGCGCCGGGCGGCTCCCCGTACCGCGTCACGGAGAGCACCCGGATCCGGGTCGACGGCTCCGGCGAGGCCCGCCGCGTCGGCGAGTACCTCGCGGAGGTGCTGCGGCCCTCCACCGGCTACCCGCTGCCGGTCACCGACCGGGGCCAGGGCGGTATCAGCCTGCGGATCGCCGAGGGCCCCTACGGCAGCGAGGGGTACCGGCTGCACAGCGACCGCTCGGGCGTCACCCTCACCGCCGCCGGGCCCGCCGGGCTCTTCCACGGCGTGCAGACCCTGCGTCAACTGCTCCCCGCGGCCGTCGAGAAGGACACCGAACAGCCCGGTCCCTGGCTGGTGGCGGGCGGCACCGTCACCGACACCCCGCGCTTCGGCTGGCGCGGCACCATGCTCGACGTCTCCCGGCACTTCTTCACCGTCGACGAGGTCAAGCGCTACATCGACCAGGTCGTCCTCTACAAGATCAACAAGCTGCATCTGCACCTCAGCGACGACCAGGGCTGGCGCATCGCCATCGACTCCTGGCCGCGGCTGGCCACCTACGGCGGCTCCACCGAGGTCGGCGGCGGCCCCGGCGGCCACTACACCAAGGACGACTACCGGGAGATCGTCCGCTATGCCGCCTCCCGCCACCTCGAGGTGATTCCCGAGATCGACATGCCGGGCCACACCAACGCGGCCCTCGCCTCCTACGCCGACCTCAACTGCGACGGCGTGGCGCCCCCGCTGTACACCGGGACCGAGGTCGGCTTCAGCTCGCTGTGCGTCGGCAAGGAGATCACGTACGACTTCGTGGACGACGTGGTGCGCGAGATCGCCGCGCTCACGCCCGGCCGCTACCTCCACATCGGCGGCGACGAGGCGCACTCCACCCCGCACGAGGACTTCGTGGCGTTCATGAAGCGGGTCCAGCCGGTCGTCGCGCGGTACGGCAAGACCGTGATCGGCTGGCACCAGCTGACCTCGGCGGACCCGGCACAGGGCGCGCTCGTCCAGTACTGGGGGCTGGACCGCACCAGCGGCGAGGAGAAGGAACGGGTCGCCGAGGCCGCGCGCAACGGCACCGGGCTGATCCTCTCCCCGGCCGACCGGTCGTACCTCGACATGAAGTACGACAAGAACTCCCCGCTCGGGCTGTCCTGGGCCGGGTACGTCGAGGTGCGGCGGTCCTACGACTGGGACCCGGGGTCGTATCTGCCGGGCGTGCCGGAGTCCGCGGTGCGCGGCGTCGAGGCACCGCTGTGGACGGAGACGCTGTCCGAGACCGCGCACCTGGAGTACATGGCCTTCCCGCGCCTGCCCGGCATCGCCGAGCTCGGCTGGTCCCCGGCGGCCACCCACGACTGGGAGGACTACCGGCAACGGCTCGCCGGCCAGGCCCCGCGCTGGGAGGCGCTGGGCATCGGCTACTACAGGTCCCCGCAGGTGCCGTGGCCGTGAACCCCTGACCCGCGCATGCCGACGAGCGCCCCGGAGGACCGTACACCGGGGCGCTCGTCCGTTCGGGGGGTCAGAAGTCCGCGAGGGGGTTCTTCAGGGTGCCGATCAGCTGGAGGGCGCCGGACGGGTCGGCCAGGTCGACCATCTGCCGGTTGTCGCGGAGCTGGAGGCGGTTGAGGCAGGACAGCGCGAACTCCGGCGCGAACAGGTCGTACCGGGCGAACCTGTCGGCGAGTTCCGGCACCGACGCCTGGTACGCGCGGGTGACCTCCGCGACCGTGCCCCAGAAGGCGTCCTCGTCCAGGATCCCCTCCTCGGCGAGGTGCGCGGCGAGGAAGCGGAAGAAGCAGTCGAAGACGTCCGTGAAGACGGACAGGAGCTTGGTGTCGTCCGGGACCTCGACCCGGATGCGGGAGACCTCCGGCGGCAGCACCGCGTCCGGGTCCATCACCGCGATCTCCTCGGCGATGTCCTTGAAGACCGCCCGCCGCACCACGCCGTCCGCCAGGACCAGGATCACGTTCTCACCGTGCGGCATGTACACCAGGTCGTAGGCGTAGAAGCTGTGCAGCAGCGGGACGTAGTACGCGCGCAGGTAGGCGCGCAGCCACTCGGCCGGGGCGAGGCCGGAGCGTGCGATCAGGGCGCCCGCGAAGGACCGTCCCTCGTGGTCGACGTGCAGCAGCGAGGCCATGGTGGCGAGGGACTCGCCGTCCCCCAGGGACGGCACCGGGCTCTCCCGCCAGAGCGCGGCCAGCATCTTGCGGTACGGCGAGTGGCGGTCCGTGGCCTGCTCGTACTCCAGGTGCCGGTAACCCACGGCGGCTCGCTCCCGGATGACCGACAGTCCCGTCGCCCGCAGCACCGGGTCGTTGTCGATCAGGCGGGCCAGCCAGTCGTTGATCGCCGGGGTCGCCTCCATGTAGGCGGCGGACAGCCCGCGCATGAAGCCCATGTTGAGGACGGACAGCGCCGTCTTCACATAGTGCTTCTCCGGGTGGGTCCGGTTGAAGAAGGTGCGGATGGACTGCTGGGCGAGGTACTCGTCGTCGCCCTCGCCCAGGCAGACCAGGTGCCGGCGGGCGATCTCGGCGGCGAAGGTGACGGACAGCTTGTTCCACCACTGCCAGGGGTGCACGGGTATCAGCAGATACTCGGCGGGGTCCAGGTCCTGCGCGCGCAGGACGGCGTGGAAGCCCTCGACGGTCTCCTCGCCCAGCTCCTGACGGATGAAGGACTCGTACGCGATCCCCGCGCCCGCCGTGAACGCGGCGCGCGAGCGGTGCGCGGCCAGCCAGACCAGCTTCACGGGGTGCGCCGTCTCCGGCGCGTACGCGTGGTACTCGTGCACGCCGAAGCCGAGCCGCCCGTTGTTGGCGACGAAGCAGGGGTGACCCTCGGTCATGCCCGCCTCGATGGCCTGGAAGCCGGCGCCGACCAGCTCCGCGACCGGGACCTGCGGCCGGGTGAGCTTGTAGCAGGTGCCGGAGAGGGTGGAGGAGATCTCCTCCAGGTACACCGGCAGGATCTCGTCGCTCAGGCCGAGGGACTTCTGCAGTTCGGTGAAGAAGTCCAGCGCGGCGAGGTCGAGTTCGGTCTCGCCCCGGTGGCGGGTGATCGAGTCGGCGTCGATCACCCAGTGGTCCAGGGCGCGCACTGTCGCCGTGAAGGTGTACCGGGTCAGGCCGTCGTCGCTGCGGACGACGTATCCGCCGTCGCCGGTGGCCTCCGGTGCGATGAGCCGCTCGTGGGCGAACTCGGCGAGCGCCTTGCGGATCAGCAGGCGGTTGGCCCGCGCCCAGCGGTGGGGGGACAGGTGCGCCACGGCGTCGGACAGGGTCATACGGAAACTCCTCGGGCGGCCTCGAACTGCGCGCGGGTGCAGAAGCTGAGCAGCGCGCGTTTCTCCGGCTTGTCGATCTCCCGCTCGGGTACGAAGCCCACGGCCTCGTTGAGCGCGTGCACGGCCTTGTTGCTCACATCGGGTTCGACCACCACCCGCCGGGTGGCCGGGTCGGCGAACAGCTCCGTCATCACGGCGGTGATGACGGCCCGGGTGAAGCCGTGCACGGGCCGCTCTGCCGGGGCGACCAGGAAGTGCATGCCGACGTCCCCGGGCTCGGGGTCGTACAGGCCGACGAGTTCGACGTACCGGGGGTCGTACGTCTCCATCAGGAAGGCCGGTTCGCCGTCGTGCAGGCCGAGGAAGGCGTGGTGGTGCTCGTGCGCGGCGATGCGCATGTACTCGCGCTCGACGTCCTGGAGCCGGGCGTCCCGCATCATCCAGAACGCCGCCTTGGGGTGGGTGACCCAGCGGTGCACCAGCTCGGCGTCGGTGAGCGGGTCCAGGGGGCGGACGGTGAAGGTGCCGATGTCCGTGCTTTTCCTGCCGCTCATGCCGCTCATGCCGCTCATGCCGCGAACTCCTGGAACGTGACGGTCTTCTCGACCGGGTAGTACTCGGTGCCGAGCAGCTCGCGGATGATGGAGGCGTTCCGGTAGGGGCCCATGCCCAGGTCGGGGCTGGTGACGCTGTGCGTGTGGACGCCGGCGTTCTGCAGGAAGATGCCCCGGCCGGTGACGTCGATCGCGTAGTTGCGGGCGACGTCGAAACGGCCGTGGCCGTCGAAGCGGAGCCGGTCGCGCACCGGGGCGAGGAAGGCCGGGGGCTCGTAGTGGTAGCCGGTGGCCAGCACCAGGCCCTCGGTACGGATCTCGAAGTCCTTGTCCTGCTCGTCCTGGTGGAAGCCGAGCGTGTAGCCGCCGTCCTCGTAGCGGGCCGTGGTGAGCGAGGAGTTGGTGAGCAGCCGGGTGGCGACGCCGCGGCCGCCGCTCTCGACGTTCTTCTGGTACAGCAGGTCGAAGATCGCGTCGATCAGCTCCGAGTTGATGCCCTTGAACAGGCCCTTCTGCTGCTTCTCCAGCCGGTAGCGGGTGTCCTCGGGCAGCGCGCGGAAGTAGTCGATGTAGTCCGGGGACGTCATCTCCAGGGTCAGCTTGGTGTACTCCAGCGGGAAGAACCGCGGGGAGCGGGTGACCCAGTTCAGCTGGTAGCCGTGGACGTCGATCCCGGAGAGCAGTTCGTAGTAGATCTCGGCGGCGCTCTGGCCGCTGCCGACGACGGTGACCGACTTCTTCTTCAGCAGCTCCGCCTTGCGGTGCACGTACTGCGCGTTGTGGAAGAGGTCCCCGTCCAGTCCGCGGCAGGGCTCCGGCACGAAGGGCACGGTGCCGGTGCCGAGCACCAGGTGCCGGGCGCGGTACGTCGCCCCGCCGTCGGTCGCCACGGTGTACACCGCGTCGCTCTCGTCGTACGTCACCTCGGTGACCGTGGTGCCGAAGCGGATGCTGCTGAGCCGGCCGGCGGCCCAGCGGCAGTAGTCGTCGTACTCCACCCGCAGCGGGTAGAAGTTCTCCCGGATGTAGAACGAGTACAGCCGCCCCTTCTCCTTGAGGTAGTTGAGGAAGGAGTACGGCGACGTCGGGTCGGCGAGGGTGACCAGGTCCGACAGGAACGGGGTCTGGAGGTGGGCGCCGTCGAGGAACATCCCGGAGTGCCAGGCGAAGTCCGGCTTGGACTCCAGGAAGACGCCGGTGAGCTCGTCGATGGGCTCGGTGAGGCAGGCCAGGCCGAGGTTGAAGGGGCCGAGCCCGATCCCCGCGAAGTCGAGGACGGTCTCCGGGGCTTCAGCAAGCGCGGTCAAGGGACTCTCCCAGGTACTGCTCGGCGTGGCCGGCGATCAGATCGAGGACGGCGCTGATGTCGGCCGTCGTGGTCTCGGGGTTGAGCAGGGTGAACTTCAGGTAGTGGCGGCCCGCCACCTTGGTGCCCGCGACCACCGCGTCACCGGAGGCGAACAGGGCCTTGCGGGCGTAGAGGTTGGCGCGGTCGATCTCGGCGGGGTCGGTGACGGCGGCCGGGATCCAGCGGAAGACCAGGGTGGACAGCCGCGGCTCGACCACGACGTCCAAGAGCTGTCTCTTATACACATCT
>KL568601.1:103788-104237 GCA_000715605.1 Streptomyces speibonae
GCCCTCCGCGGCCAGGTCGCACACCTCGTCGAAGAGCCGGCCGATGCCGTCGGCGCCCATCACGCGCAGGGTCATCCACAGCTTGAGGGCGTCGAAGCGGCGGGTGGTCTGGAGGGACTTGTCCACCTGGTTGGGGATGCGCTCGGTCACCATCCGCCGCGGGTTGAGGTACTCGGCGTGGTAGGTGGCGTGCCGCAGTGTGGCCGCGTCGCGGACCAGCAGCGCCGAGGAACTGACCGGCTGGAAGAAGGACTTGTGGTAGTCGACGGTGACGGAGTCGGCGCGCTCGATGCCGTCGAGGCGGTCCCGGTGCTTGAGCGAGGCGAGCAGTCCGCAGCCGTAGGCGGCGTCGACGTGCATCCAGGTGCCGTACTGCTCGCACAGGCGGGCGATTTCGGGCAGCGGGTCGATGGAGCCGAAGTCGGCCTGTCTCTTATACACATCTCTGA
>KL568601.1:104473-107566 GCA_000715605.1 Streptomyces speibonae
CGCCAGCTCGCGGGCGAGGACGACGGTCCGCAGCCGCTTGTCCTGGTCCACGGGCACGGGCACCACGGCGTCGGGGCCGAGGCCGAGCAGTTTGGCGGACTTCTGCACGCTGAAGTGGCTGACCTCGGAGGTGAAGACGCGCAGTCGCCCCGGGTCGTCGGTCTTGGCCTCCTCGCGGGCCAGCAGCAGCGCCTGGAGGTTGGACTGGGTGCCGCCGGAGGTGAACACGCCGTCGGCGGCCGGGCCGAGGCCGATGCGGCCGGCCGTCCAGTCGATGAGTCTGCGCTCGATGAGGGTGCCGCCGGCCGACTGGTCCCAGGTGTCCAGGGAGGAGTTGACGGCGGAGAGCACCGCCTCGCCGAGCACCGCCGGGATGACGACCGGGCAGTTGAGGTGGGCGAGGTAGCGGGGGTGGTGGAAGTAGACCGCGTCCCGGAGGTAGACGTCCTCCAGTTCGTCCAGCGCCGCGGCGGTGTCGAGCAGCGGCCGGTCGAGGTCGATCGCGTCGATGCGCGGGGCGAGGGCGTCGGCCGTGATGCCGGTGAACGGCCGGTCGGTGGTGGCGAGTTTGGCGGCCACCCGCTCGACTCCTTGCGTCACGGAGCGTCGGTAGTGCTCCGCGGTGGTGTCGTTGAGCAGGTGCGAGCGCATGTGGGGGTCCTCCGGTGGGGACGGTCCGGCGCGGAGAGCGGTTCCGCGGTGCGTAACTTAGGTTAGCCTAACCTAAGTTACGCGGGTCGGGGCGTGCCTCGACCGTGACTGTGATCACTTACGAGCCGGGCGTGACCAGGCGTCACATGCTGCTGAGCCGCCCCGACTTCACCACCCGGAGGGCCGGGGAACGGGGCGGCTGCGGCGGCGCCGGGAGGGTCAGGCGACCTTCTTGGCCTTCTCGATGGCCTTGGCGAGGTTCTCCACCAGCGGGGCGCACTTGTCGTAGGACAGGATCGGCTCGGCGGAACGGGGGACGACTTGGCCGGCCTTGACCGCGGGGAGCTTCTTCCAGGTCGCCTCGGTGATGTCCGCGGGCTGGATGGCCGAGGTGCGGTCGTCCATCATGATGAGGTCGGCCTCGTACTTGTCGACGTTCTCCCAGCTGAGGCTCTCGAACCAGCCGCCGCCCTGGGACTTGGCCTCCTCCGGCGGCTCGACGAAGTCCACACCGAGGGCCTTGAAGTACTCCAGGTCCACCGAGAGGTTGGTGCCGGAGACATAGAACAGCTCCGGGCTCGCGGAGCCGGCCATCACCTTGATGCCGGGGTTGGCCTTGACGGCCTTGCGCAACCGCTCCGAGGCCGCTTCGAACCGCTTCTTGGCCTCGGTGGCCTTCGCCGCCTTCATGTCGCCGCCGAGGGACTCGGCCAGCTCCCACATGCGCTGGAGCGAGGCGGTGAGCTGACGGTCGTAGACGGAGATGCCGACGCTCGGGGCGAGCTTGGCGATCTTGTCCTTGGACGCCTCGGGGACGTACCAGAGGGTGCCGGCGTCGTCGAACATCGTGGAGATCAGGACGTCGGGCGCGAGCGCCGCGTACTTCTCGACGTTGAACTGGTCCCAGACGTTGCCCAGGACGGTCACCTTGCTGACGTCCATGTCGCCGGCCTGGACATCGGCCTTGCCGTCCTTGGTCTTCGTCGGGCCGAAGACGCCCTTGACCTCGATGCCGTAGTCGTACAGCGCGGCGGCCACGCCGGTGAAGGCCACGATGGTCGCGGGCTTCTTGTCGAGCTTCACCGTGGTGCCCCGGTCGTCCTTGAAGGACCAGCCGCCGGACGTGCCGTCGCCGGACCCCGCCGAGCCGCCGCTGCCTGCGTCCTCGTCCCCGCACGCGGTGAGCACGGCGCCGAGACCGAGGGCGCCACCGGCGGCGAGCAGTCCCCGGCGGGAGAAGCGGGCGGTTCTGGCGTTCGACATGGCTGGTTCTGCTTTCGTGCGTACGGAGCCGACCTTGGCTGGAATCACGCTTAGGTTAGCCTAACCTCATGATCTGTCCAGGGTCGGGGGTCCCGGACCGGGGGCGGGATTCACCGGCCGGTGCTCCGGCGGTAGTTTTCCCGGGCGTGCCGCGGGAGTTCCGGCGCGCGGGGAGGACGGTGCGGAATGCGTACGGTGGAGAGCTGGTCCCGGGTGATGAGCCTGCTCCGGGAGCACGCCCCGGCCGATCACGCGGAGCTGCCCGGACCGGCCACGCAGGAGACGCTCGCGGCCGCCGAGGCACGGATGGGTGTCCCGCTTCCCGGGGGCCTGCGGGCGTGGCTGCTGCGGAACAGCCTGGACCTCCCCGAGGAGGACGCGGACGAAGACCTCGCGGCGTGCGGCTTCGACGGGTTCCCGGACGAGGGCAGCTTCTTCCTCGGCATCCGGGCGATGGAGAAGCTCCACGCCAACCACGCGATGCCCGGCGGGATCAATCCGCCGGACCAGCCGGACAGCCCGTTCTGGCGCAACGAGTGGGTCCCGTTCGTCTCGGACCAGGACGGCTGGGCGGGACTCTTCGTCGACGGCCGGGACGGAAGCGTCGGCCGGTGGTGCGTGGGGGAGATCTCCACGACCGGCGCGTACCCCTCCCTGGCCGACTACTTCGACTCCGTGGCCGGGACGCTGACGAGGATCGCCGAGGGCAGCCACCCGACCGGCTCCGTCGCCGAGGGACGCCTCCGGTGGGCGTGAACCTGGGCGCCGGGACACCGGAGTCGGGGCTCTTCGACGAGCCGGTGAGCGGTGGGCGCCGCCTCGGCGCCGGGCCGCCGATCGCGGCCTGAGCCGCCGGCCGGACCCCGCTCACGTGCGGCGCCGGAGAAGAGGGCCGCCGGACGGACCGGCCCGTGAGCGGGGACGGTCCGTCCGGCGGGCCGCAACGGGTGTGGGGCCGGGTCAACCCGCCAGGCCCAGCTCGCGGGCGATCAGCATGCGCTGGACCTCGCTCGTGCCCTCGCCGATCTCCAGGATCTTCGAGTCGCGCCACATACGGGCCACCGGGTACTCGTTCATGAAGCCGTAGCCGCCGTGGATCTGGGTGGCCTCACGGGCGTTGTCCACCGCCACCGTGGAGGAGTACAGCTTCGCCAGCGCCGCCTCCTTCTTGAACGGCTC
>KL568601.1:107790-109275 GCA_000715605.1 Streptomyces speibonae
TTCTTGAACGGCTCGCCCGCCACCAGCCGGCTCGCCGCGTCCCGCCACGCCAGCCGGGCCGTGTGCGCCTTCATCTCCATGTCCGCGATCTTGAACTGGATCGCCTGGTTGGCGCCGATCGGCCGGCCGAAGGCGTGCCGCTCCTTGGCGTACTTCACCGACTCGTCCACACAGCCCTGCGCCAGGCCCGTGCCCAGCGCCGCGATGGCGATGCGGCCCTCGTCCAGGATCCGCAGGAACTGGGCGTAGCCGCGCCCCTCCTCGCCCAGCAGGTTGGCGGCCGGGACCCGCACGTCCTGGAAGGACAGCTCGCGCGTGTCCGAGGCGTTCCAGCCGACCTTCGAGTACGGGGCCGCCACCGTGAAGCCCGGCGTGCCGGACGGGACGATGATCGACGAGATCCGCGGCCTGCCGTCCGCCGTGCGGCCGGTGACCGCCGTGACGGTGACCAGGCCCGTGATGTCCGTGCCCGAGTTGGTGATGAAGCACTTGGTGCCGTTGACCACCCACTCGTTCGTCGCCTCGTCCAGCCGGGCCGTCGTACGCGTCGCGCCCGCGTCACTGCCGCCGTCCGGCTCCGTCAGCCCGAACGCGCCCAGGATCTCGCCGGAGCACAGACGGGGCAGCCACTGGCGCTTCTGCTCCTCGGTGCCGAAGAGGTGCACCGGCATCGCGCCGAGCGAGACACCCGCCTCCAGGGTGATCGCCACGGAGGAGTCCACCCGCGCCAGCTCCTCCAGGGCCACGCCCAGGGCGAAGTAGTCGCCGCCCATGCCGCCGTACTCCTCCGGGAACGGCAGGCCGAACAGGCCCATGCGGCCCATCTCCCGCACGATCTCGTAGGGGAACTCGTGCCGCTCGTAGAAGTCACCGATCTTCGGTGCCACCACGTCGTGCGCGAACTCCTCGACCGTACGGCGGAGTTCTTCCAGTTCGGGGGAGAGCTTGTGGTCCATGGTCGTTCACTGCTCCTGGTGGGAGAGGGCTCGTACGGTGCGGGACGGGCTGGGTCGGCCCAGGTGGGCGGCCATCCAGACGCTCGTGGCGACGAGACGGCCGAGGTCGACCCCGGTGTCGATGCCGAGGCCCTGCAGCATCCACACGAGGTCTTCGGTGGCGAGATTGCCGGTGGCGGACTTCGCGAACGGGCAGCCGCCCAGTCCGCCGGCGGACGCGTCGACGGTGGCGACGCCCCGCTGGAGCGCGGCCAGCGTGTTGGACAGCGCCTGGCCGTAGGTGTCGTGGAAGTGCACGGCCAGCGCGGACACCGGGACGTCCGCCTCGCCGAGCGCGGTGAGCAGGGCCGTCACATGGCCGGGGGTCGCCACGCCGATGGTGTCGCCCAGGCTCAGCTCGTCGCAGCCCATGTCCAGCAGCGCCCGGCACACCCGCACCACCTGGGCGAGGGGGACCGCGCCCTCCCACGGATCGCCGAAGCACATCGAGAGATAGCCGCGGACGTGTACGTCTGTCTCTTATACACAT
>KL568601.1:109461-110933 GCA_000715605.1 Streptomyces speibonae
CCCGCCGCACCACCGGCTCGAACATGGCCAGCGACTCGTCCACCGTGCGGTTCAGGTTGGCCTTGGCGAAGGACTCCGTGGCGCTGGCGAACACCGCCACCCGCCGGGCGCCCAGCGCCAGCGCTCGGTCCAGGCCGCGCTCGTTGGGCACCAGGACCGGCAGCGACACCGGCAGGTCGGACACCGCCGGGTACAGCTCCTCGGCGTCCGCCAGCTGGGGCACCCACTCGGGGTGGACGAAGCTGGTCGCCTCGATCGTGGTCAGGCCGGTGGCGGCCAGGCGGCGCACGAACTCCGCCTTGACGGCCGTCGGCACGGTCGCCTTCTCGTTCTGCAGTCCGTCGCGGGCACCCACCTCGTGGATCCGCACCCGCGCGGGCAGGCCCTCGGCCGGTACGGCCATCGGCAGGCCCAGTTCCGAGGCGTTCATGCCGTCTCCTCCTCCACGGGGGCGATCACGGCGAGCACCTGGTCCATGGCGACCGCGGTGCCCGGGGACACGTCCAGTTCGGTGACCGTGCCGGCGTGCGGGGCGGAGATGACGTGCTCCATCTTCATCGCCTCCACCACCAGCAGGCTCTGGCCCGCGCTCACCTCGTCGCCGACGGCGACCTTCACCACCGTCACCGTGCCCGGCATCGGCGCGGTCAGCGAGTCGGCGCCCGCCTGGGCCGCCCGGGTGAGGGACGCTTCCACCGGGTCGTGGTCGCGCACGTGCCAGGCGTCGCCGTCCCGGCCCAGCCAGGTGCCGTCCGGCGCGGCGGCGAAGGTGTGGGTGACGCCGTCGAGCGCGAACGTGCACCGGTGCCCTTCCCGCGGTCCGACGGAGCCCCGCACCGGGGCGCCGGCGCCCGGCAGCAGCACCTCCGTGCCGCCGTCCGGGGTGCTGCGCACGCGCACCGTCACCGGGTCGTGGCCGGGCACCCGCAGCGGGTGCGCCGTCCAGGCACGCTCGCCGCCCAGGCGCCAGCCGTCGGCGGCGGCGAACGGGTCCGCCCAGCCGGGGCCGCCGGCGGGCGCCAGGGCCGCCTGGCGCAGCAGCGCCGCCGCCGCGTACGTCGCGGCCGGCACGTCGTCCGCCACCAGGTCGTCCGCCTCGCGCTCCACCAGCCCGGTGTCCAGGTCACCGGCGGCCACCGCCGGATGGGCCAGCAGCCGCCGCAGGAACCCCGCGTTGGTCCGCACGCCCAGCGTCACCGTCTCCGCCAGCGCCGCCCGCAGTCTGCGCAGGGCCGTCGCGCGGTCGGGGCCGTACGCGATCACCTTGGACAGCATCGGGTCGTAGAGGCTGCCGACCTCCGTGCCCTCGCTCAGCCCGGAGTCGGTGCGCACACCGTCGCCCTGCGGTTCGTGGAGCGCGAGCACCGTGCCGCCGGAGGGGAGGAAGCCGCGCGCCGGGTCCTCCGCGCAGACCCGGGCCTCGACCGCGTGGCCGGTGAGCCGGATGGCGTCCTGCCCGAACGGCAGCGGCT
>KL568601.1:111184-111621 GCA_000715605.1 Streptomyces speibonae
CCTGCCACTCCACCAGGTCGAGACCCGTGACCAGCTCGGTGAC
This sequence comes from Streptomyces speibonae, assembly GCA_000715605.1. Taxonomy (GTDB): domain Bacteria; phylum Actinomycetota; class Actinomycetes; order Streptomycetales; family Streptomycetaceae; genus Streptomyces; species Streptomyces speibonae. The sequence goes on from KL568601.1 coordinate 111,228, forward strand.
CGGGTGCTCCACCTGGAGGCGGGTGTTCATCTCCATGAAGTAGTACGACGACGGGTCGCTGCCCGGAACGATGAACTCCACGGTGCCCGCACCCCGGTAGCCGCACGAGCGGGCCGCCTGCACCGCCGCCTCGCCCATCGCCGCCCGGGTCTCCTCGTCGAGGAGCACACTGGGCGCCTCCTCGATGATCTTCTGGTGGCGGCGCTGGAGGGAGCACTCGCGCTCGCCCAGATGGACCACGCCCCCGTGCCCGTCGGCCAGCACCTGGATCTCGATGTGCCGGGGGCGGTCGATCCACCGCTCCACCAGCAGCGTGTCGTCGCCGAACGACGCGCGGGCCTCGCGGCGGGCCGCGGCGATCTCGTCGGCCAGCGCCGAGGCGTCCCGCACCAGT
>KL568601.1:111794-112101 GCA_000715605.1 Streptomyces speibonae
CGAGGCGTCCCGCACCAGCCGCATGCCCTTGCCGCCGCCGCCCGCCGACGGCTTCAGCAGCACCGGCACGCCGATCTCCCGGGCCGCCTCGGTGAGCTGTGCGTCGGTCAGCCCGCTGCCGCTGGAGCCGGGCACGACCGGCACCCCGGCCGCCCGCACCGTCTCCTTCGCGCGGATCTTGTCGCCCATGAGCGCGATCGCGTCCGCCGGGGGCCCGATGAACACCAGCCCGGCGTCCGCGCACGCCCGCGCGAACCCGGCGTTCTCCGCGAGGAAGCCGTACCCCTGTCTCTTATACACATCTCTG
>KL568601.1:112327-113459 GCA_000715605.1 Streptomyces speibonae
CTCTCGGCGGCCGGCGCCGGGCCGATCCGCACCGCCGTGTCGGCCTCCCGGACGTGCCGGGCGCCCGCGTCCGCGTCGGAGTACACCGCCACCGAGCGCACGCCCAGGGACCGCAGGGTGCGGATGACGCGGACCGCGATCTCCCCCCGGTTGGCCACCAGCACCGTCTCGAACATCTGCTCAGTCATCGTCAGGGGTCCCCTCACATCCGGAAGACGCCGAACTGAGGGTCGCTCAGTGGCGCGTTGGCGCACGCGGTCAGGGCCAGGCCCAGGACCTGCCGGGTCTCCATCGGGTCGATCACGCCGTCGTCCCACAGGCGGGCCGTCGCGTAGTAGGCGTTCCCCTGCCGCTCGTACTGGGCGCGGATCGGGGCCTTGAAGGCCTCCTCGTCCTCGGCGGGCCACTGTTCGCCGCGTGCCTGAAGCTGGTCCCGCTTGACGGTCGCGAGGACGGAGGCCGCCTGCTCGCCGCCCATCACCGAGATCTTGGCGCCCGGCCACATCCACAGGAACCGGGGGGAGTACGCCCGGCCGCACATCGAGTAGTTGCCCGCCCCGTACGAGCCGCCGACCACCACCGTCAGCTTCGGTACGCGCGTACAGGCCACCGCGGTGACCATCTTGGCGCCGTGCTTGGCGATGCCGCCCGCCTCGTAGTCCCTGCCGACCATGAAGCCGGAGATGTTCTGGAGGAACACCAGCGGGATGCCGCGCTGGTCGCACAGCTCGATGAAGTGGGCGCCCTTCTGGGCGGACTCGGAGAACAGGATGCCGTTGTTGGCGACGATGCCCACCGGGTGGCCGTGGATCCGGGCGAAGCCGGTGACCAGGGTCTGCCCGAACTCCGCCTTGAACTCCTGGAAGCGGGAGCCGTCGGTGATCCGCGCGATGATCTCCCGGACGTCGTAGGGGGTGCGGGAGTCGACCGGCACCGCCCCGTACAGCCCGGCGGGGTCCACCTTGGGCTCGGCGGCCTGCTCCACGTGCCAGGGCAGGGCTCCCCGCGCGGGGAGCGTGGAGACGATGTTCCGCACGATGCGCAGGGCGTGCGCGTCGTCCTCCGCGAGGTGGTCGGTGACGCCGGACACCCGCGCGTGGACCTCGCCGCCGCCCAGCTCCTCCGCCGTGAC
>KL568601.1:113687-117574 GCA_000715605.1 Streptomyces speibonae
CAGCGGCGGGCCGCCGAGGAAGATCGTGCCCTGGTTCCGGACGATCACCGCCTCGTCGCTCATCGCCGGGACGTACGCTCCGCCCGCCGTGCAGGAGCCGAGCACCGCCGCGATCTGCGGGATGCCGGCGCCGGACATCCGGGCCTGGTTGTAGAAGATCCGCCCGAAGTGGTCCCGGTCCGGGAACACCTCGTCCTGCATCGGCAGGAAGGCGCCGCCGGAGTCCACCAGGTAGACGCAGGGCAGCCGGTTGTCGAGGGCCACCTCCTGCGCGCGCAGGTGCTTCTTGACCGTCATCGGGTAGTACGTGCCGCCCTTGACGGTGGCGTCGTTGGCCACGACCACGCACTCCCGGCCGCTCACCCGCCCGATCCCGGCGATCACGCCGGCCGCCGGCGCCTGCCCGTCGTACATCCCGTCGGCGGCCAGCGGGGCCAGCTCCAGGAACGGCGAGCCGGGGTCGAGGAGGGTGTCCACACGCTCGCGCGGGAGCAGCTTCCCGCGCGCGGTGTGCCGCGCCCGCGCCCGCTCGCCGCCGCCGAGCGCCGCCGCGGCCAGCTTGCCGCGCAACTCCGCGACGAGCGCGCGGTGCGCCTCCTCGTTGGCCCGAAAGGCCTCCGACGCGGGATCTGCCGCGCTGTGAAGCTCCGGTGCCTCATGCATCCTGCGGGTCCCCTCACCTTGTTAATGAGCGTTAACGCATTTCCTCCAGGTTAACGACCGCTAACCTCCCTGTCTAGAATCGTTCTCATGGCCACCAGAACCGACGCCCCCACCCGCCGCGAGCAGATCCTCAAGGAGGCCGCCCGGCTCTTCGCCGAGCGCGGCTTCCACGGTGTCGGTGTCGACGAGATAGGCGCCGCGGTCGGCATCAGCGGACCCGGGCTCTACCGGCACTTCGCGGGCAAGGACGCGATGCTCGCGGAGCTGCTGGTCGGGATCAGCGGCTCGCTGCTGACCGGTGCCAAGCGGCGCCTGGAGGAGGCCGGCGGGGTGGACCCCGAGGCGGTCCTCGACTCGCTGATCGAGGGGCACATCGACTTCGCGCTCGACGACCGCCCCCTCATCACCCTGCACGACCGGGAGCTGGACCGCCTCCGGGACAGCGACCGCAAGCTGGTCCGCCAGCTCCAGCGGCAGTACGTCGAACTGTGGGTGGAGGTGGTGCGCCGGCTCTACCCGGAGCTGGCCGAACCGGCCGCCCGCTCGGCCGTCCACTCGGTGTTCGGCCTGCTCAACTCCACCCCGCACCTGGCCCGCCCCGGCTCGCTCCCCGGACGGGCGACGACGGCCGCGCTGCTGCACCGGATGGCGCGGGGGGCGTTCGCCGCGGCGGGGAACGCGCTGATCCCGCGGGAGTGACGAGCGTTACGGACCGTCGGCTCTGGACGGCCACGGATACCCGCCGGTACCTTTGATCTGAGCAAGCGCTTAGACATGCCAAAGGTACGTGGAGGTGGGCGCCCGTGCGCCGTACGGTTTTCAACGAGGATCACGAGGCGTTCCGGGAGACCATCCGCGCCTTCATCGAGGCCGAGGTCGTGCCCGTCTACGACGACTGGTTCGCGGCGGGCCAGGCGCCCCGCGACTTCTACTACAAGCTCGGCGAGCTGGGCATCTTCGGCATCAGCGTGCCCGAGGAGTTCGGCGGCGCCGGCATGGACACCCACAAGTTCGAGGCGGTCCTCTACGAGGAGACCGCCCGCGCGGGAGTCCAGTTCGGCGGCTCCGGCGTGCACGTGCTGCTCGCCCTGCCCTACATCAAGATGCTGGCCACCGACGAGCAGAAGAAGCGCTACCTGCCGAAGTTCGTCACCGGCGAGGAGATGTGGGCCATCGCGATGACCGAGCCGGGCACCGGCTCCGACCTCGCGGGCATGAAGACCACCGCCAAGCTGAGCGAGGACGGCTCCCACTACGTCCTCAACGGCGCCAAGACCTTCATCACCGGCGGTGTCCACGCCGACAAGGTGATCGTCTGCGCCCGCACCGCCGCGCCCACGGCCGAGGACCGCCGCCACGGCATATCCCTGTTCGCCGTCGACACCAAGTCCGAGGGCTACTCCGTCGGCCGCAAGCTCGACAAGCTCGGCCTGAAGACCTCCGACACCGCCGAGCTGGCGTTCGTCGACGTCAAGGTCCCCGTCGAGGACCTGCTCGGCGAGGAGAACAAGGGCTTCTACTACCTCGGCCACAACCTGGCCTCCGAGCGCTGGGGCATCGCCTTCGGCGCCTACGCGCAGGCCAAGGCCGCCGTCCGGTTCGCCAAGCAGTACGTGCAGGAGCGCACCGTCTTCGGCAAGCCGGTCGCCCACTTCCAGAACACCAAGTTCGAGCTGGCCGCCTGCCAGGCCGAGGTGGACGCCGCCGAGGCCGTCGCCGACCGCGCCACCGAGGCCCTGGACGCCGGCGAGCTCACCCCCGCCGAGGCCGCCAGCGCCAAGCTGTTCTGCACCGAGGTCGCCCACCGCGTCATCGACCGCTGCCTCCAGCTGCACGGCGGCTACGGCTACATGAACGAGTACCCGATCGCCCGCCTGTACGCGGACAACCGGGTCAACCGCATCTACGGCGGCACCAGCGAGATCATGAAGTCGATCATCGCCAAGGACATGGGTCTGTAAGGTCCCGGACCCGCTGATCGCATGAGCCCGCTTGATCGCATGAGCCCGCTGATTCCATGAGTCAGGCACTTCAGGAGCTCCTCGATCTGCTCGACCTCGAGCAGATCGAGGAGAACATCTTCCGCGGCCGCTCCCGTGCCTCCGCCGTCCCCCGCGTCTTCGGCGGGCAGGTCGCGGCGCAGGCACTGGTCGCCGCCGGGCGGACCGTCCCAGCGGACCGGCCCCCGCACTCGCTGCACGCGTACTTCCTGCGCATCGGCGACCCGGGCGCGCCGATCGTCTACACCGTCGACCGCATCCGGGACGGCCGCTCCTTCACCACGCGGCGCGTGGTGGCGGTCCAGCACGGCAAGCCGGTCTTCCACCTCTCGGCCTCCTTCCAGGAGCACGAGGAGGGCCTGGACCACCAGGCGCCGATGCCGCCCGCACCGGACCCGGAGACCCTGCCCACCTCCGAGGAGCGGCTGCGCGGCTACCCGCACCTCTCCCCCGACGTCGTGCACCGCTACCTCGGCGCCCGCGCGGCGGTCGATCTGCGCTACGTCGACGACCCGCCCTACGGCCGCTTCGGCGCACCGCGCGATCCGCACTCCCAGGTCTGGTTCCGCACCAACGGCAAGGTCGAGGGCGACGACCCCCTGCTGCACGTCGTGCTCGCCACGTACGTCTCCGACATGACGCTGCTGGACTCCATCCTGCTCGCCCACGGACGCGGCGGCTGGGCCGTCGGCGACGTGGTCGGCGCCTCCCTCGACCACGCGATGTGGTTCCACCGCCCGTTCCGCGCCGACGAGTGGCTGCTGTACGACCAGCAGTCCCCGTCCGCCCACGGCGGCCGGGGCCTCGGCCAGGGCCGCATTCACACCCAGGACGGCAGGCTGGCCGTCTCGGTCATCCAGGAGGGCGTGGTCCGCGTCCCGCGCTCCTGAGCCGGCCCCGGAGCCCTTCTCACTCCGTGACGCACGGTCCTCGCCTCCGTGACGCACGCCCGGACAGCCGTCCGCGTCCCGGCGGACCGTTCCAGGCCGCCGGTATCCGTGCAGGTCAGCGGCCGTTCCAGCGTTCCGGCGTTCCGTGCTGGGCGTTCGATGTGGCGGGTGGGACGGATCACGGCCCAAGCTGCGGTCATCCCCGGCAGCCGCCGGCCGATCCACCACGTCACACCACGGAGAACACCATGCGTTCGCGCTTCGCCACCCGCTCCGCCCGCCTCGCCCTGGCCGCCGTCGCCGCGCTCGCCATCGGGGGTGCCGCCACCGCCAC
>KL568601.1:117825-119824 GCA_000715605.1 Streptomyces speibonae
CCCAGCCCTGCGCGACCGCCGACCTCGACTTCAAGATCACGTCAGAGACGCAGGCGGGCGGCTACTACCTCGTCACCGCCAAGGCCAAGCCCGGCATCACCTGCCACCTGGAGGGCGTGTACCCCTCCGCCTCCTTCGGCTCCCACCCCGACACCGAGGTCTCGCCCGCCGAGCACGCCGTCAGCGACTCGGTCGTCCTCGGCGGCTCCGCCACCGCCTACGCCGGCATCAGCCCCAAGAGCACCAACAACAACAACGGTGTGGAGTTCGACCGGCTCCACCTCGCGGTCATGGGTGACGAGGAGAACGCCGTCACGCTCCGCCTGCCCGACACCGCCTTCGTCGACCAGCCGGTCGCCACCAACTGGCACGCCGACCCCGCCGACGCCGTTCCGTTCACCGACTGAGCGCGCGGCCCCATGCTGCCCCGTCGGCCGGGTGTGTCCCCCGCGTCCGGCCGGCGGGGCGTTCTCACTGCGCCAGACCGGCCTCCGCCAGCAGATACGCCGTCATCGGGTCGTAGTGGCGGGGGCTGGTGACGTGGTCGTCGAGGGGGACCGTGACCTGGACGGTGCCCTCCGCCTCGGCGAGGAACAGCGCCGGGTCGTTGCAGTCGGCGTAGCCGACGGAGTCGACGCCGTACTGTCCCGCCGCGCCCGCCCAGCCGTGGTCGGCGACGACCAGGTCGGGCAGCGGGCGGCCCTCGCGCTCCAGCGCGGTCAGGATGGCCTTCATCGGCTCACCGGAATGCGTGTGCCACAGCGTGGCGCCGTGCTCCAGCATCGCCACGTCCGCGAACTGCATCACATAGCCCTCGTCCGTCGTCAGCCCGTCCGGGATGACGACGATCTCGCAGCCCGCCGCCCGCAGCGCGGCGGCCGTCGCGCGGTGCACGTCGAGCAGCCCGCCCGGGTGGCCGGTGGCGAACAGCACCCGCTGCCGCCCGGCCGCCGCCTTGCGCAGCCGCCCCGCCATCCGCTCCAGACCGGCCACCGTCAGCTCCGGGTCGATGGTGTCCTGCCCGTAGCGGTACTCCGGATCGTCGTTGACGCCGACCCGCTCGGCCATCACCGCGAGCACGTCCTGCTCGTCGGTCCAGCGGTCACCGAGCTCCAGGCCGAGCCAGAAGTGGCGGTCGCCGTTCGCCAGCTTGCGGTAGTGGGAGAGGTTGTTCTCGCGCGGCGTGGCGACATCGCCCGCGATGCGGGTGGCGATCAGGTGTTCGACAAGTTCGGCGCGGCTGGGCGTCCCGGATATCGGCATGCCCCCCATTGTGGAGCAGCGCCCCGCGGGCGTCGTGGGCGTATCGCGCCCTGGGACGTGCGTCACGTACTCAGACGACTCCGTACAGCTACTCAGACGCGCACCGGCCGGCCGGCGCCCCCGCGGCGCTACGCGACCCGCACCACGCACTTGCCCCGGACACCGCCCGCCTCGAGCGCCCGGTGAGCGGCTCCCGTCTCCTCCAGGGAGAAGACCGTGTCCACCGCGGGGCGCAGCTCGCCCTCGGCCACATGACGGGCCAGGCCGTCGAAGTCCGCCCGCCGGGGGTTGCCGCTGAAGAAGCGCACCCGGCCGCGTCCGCGCAGCGCGCTTCCCGCGATGTAGCCGAGCGACGCGACGGGCCGGCTCAGGTCGAAGGCGATGGTGACCATGCGCCCGCCGGGGTTCAGCAGCCGCCGGAAGGCCCGCAGCTCGGTCCCGACGGTGTCCAGGACCACGTCGAAGCGGCCCAGGTCCGCCGGGCGCACGCTCCGATGGTCGAAGGCCTCGTGCGCGCCGAGCCCGCGGACGAAGTCCAGGTTGGCCGCGCGGGCCAGGGCCGTGACCTCGGCGCCGTACGCCCGTCCGAGCTGGACGGCGGGGCTGCCGACACCGCCCGCCGCGCCCCGGACGAGGAGCCGTTCGCCGGGGCGCAGACCGGCCTTGTCCCGCAGCGCGATGACGGCCGCGGTGGCCACCGGGAGCGCGGCGGCGTCCACCGGGTCGAGGCCGTCGG
>KL568601.1:119995-121510 GCA_000715605.1 Streptomyces speibonae
CGCGGTGGCCACCGGGAGCGCGGCGGCGTCCACCGGGTCGAGGCCGTCGGGCAGCCGGCCGACGCGCTCCGCGGGCACGGTCACGTACTCGGCGGCGCTGCCGGACCCCGATGTCCGGCCCAGGACCCCCCACACCCGGTCACCGGCCGCGAACGCCGTGACCCCCGCCCCCGCCACGGCGACCTCGCCGGTGAAGTCCAGGCCCACGCGCTTGGGGAAGCGCCGGCCGAGCAGGAGTCGGAGACGGCCCGAACGTGCTGCCGTCTCCCCGCCGTTGACGCTGAATGCGCTCACCTTCACCAGGATCTCGCCGGGTGTCGGCTCGGGACGGGGCACGCGGCCCACGTAGAGCACGTCGGGGCCGCCGTAGCGGTCGTACAGCACTGCCTTCATCATGCGGTCGTCCATTGTTCCGCCTTCGCCGCGGGTCGTTCGGGGGGATGGCACCGACCGTAGGCTGGCAAGCGGACGCGATCGTCCGTTTGGAGCGGAAGCGAGAGACAGTGACGAGGCAATCCTCTCGGAACACGGCCCGGCGCACGGTGCGGGCGGACGCCCGGCGCAACCGGGAGCGGCTTCTCGTCGCGGCCCGTGCGGTCTTCGCGGAGCACGGGATCGACGCCCCGATGGCGACCGTGGCCCGCCGGGCGGGGGTCGGCGTGGCGACGCTGTACCGGCATTTCCCGACCCGGGAGGAGCTGGTGCGGGGTGCGTTCGCACAGCAGATGAAGACGTGTGGCCAGGCTCTCGCCGATGCGCTGGCCGCCGACGACCCGTGGACGGGGTTCCGGCACCTGGTCGAGACGGTCTGCGCGCTGCACCGGGAGGAACGCGGATTCCCGGCCGCGTTCCTCGAGGCGTTCCCCGAGACCAGGGCGGAGCACGCACGGTCCCGGGAACTGGCCGAGCGGGACCTCACGACGCTCGTGCGCAGGGCCCAGGCGTCCGGCGCGCTGCGGCCCGACTTCCACCCCTCCGACCTCGTCGTGGCCCTGGTGGCCCACTGCGGTCTGGTGAGCGCCCTGCCGGGCGACGACGCGGCGTCCCGGCGCCTGGTGGCCTATCTGCTCCAGTCCTTCCGCGCCGCCCCGGCGGGCGAACCGCTGCCCCCGTCGGCCGCGCTGACCCTGCGCAGCCTCCCTTGAGTACGACTGGGTACGGCAAGGACCGCTAGGTACGGCGCAGGGCGAACCACAGTTCCATGCGGACGTCCGGGTCGTCGAGGTCCGCCTCCAGCAGCGCCGCGCACCGCGCGATGCGCTGCCGCACGGTGTTGCGGTGCACGGACAGCGCCACCGCGGTGCGGTCCCAGCTGCCGTGCAGCGAGAGCCACGTGCGCAGGGTGTCCGTGAGGGCCGGGGTGGCCGCTATCGGCGCGAGCAGCGCCCGCGCGTGGGCGTCCGCGTCCTGCGCCGGGACCAGGTCGGTGAGGGCGGGTCGGTCGTGGTGCCGGACCATCCGGGCGCGGGTGGCGCGGGCGCGGGCCAGGGCGCGGGCGGCCTGGGTGTCGGCGGC
>KL568601.1:121728-122170 GCA_000715605.1 Streptomyces speibonae
GGGGCGGCGGCGGAACTGACGCCGAGGGTCCAGCCGGGGGGCGGGTCGATGCGGTGGTCGGCGGGGACGAGGACGCGGACGGTTCTGTCGTCGGAGAGGTCGACGAGGGGGGAGCCGAGGGCGGTGCCGAGGGCGGAGGCGGCCAGGGGGTCGGGGGCGGTAGGGGTGTCCGGTCGTGCGTGCACCACGCGGTGGCGGGGTTCGCCCAGGAGCGGGGCGACTTCTTCGGGCTGGGCGCCCAGGAGGAGCCGCACCAGTGCGGAGGAGCGGGCGGTGGCGGTGCGGCTGTGCTGTTCTCCGGTGAGGAGGGAGAGGAGGACGGCGGCGACGGAGGCGATGGCGTGGTCGCCGGGGTCGCGGTGCGGGGTGGCGATGCCGAGGACGAAGCCGTGGCCGGGGGCGAGGGTGTAGGCGGCGAGGTGGGTGCCGCCTACTGTGTCGC
>KL568602.1:0-866 GCA_000715605.1 Streptomyces speibonae
GAGCAGGCCCTGGTCCGCGTCCCCGCCCTGCGCCCGCAGGTCGCGGTCCTCGACGTGCGGCTGCCCGACGGCGACGGCGTGAGCGTGTGCCGCGAGCTCCGCTCGGGCATGCCGGACCTGGCCTGCCTCATGCTGACCTCGTTCGACGACGAGGAGGCCCTGCTGGACTCGATCATGGCCGGCGCCTCCGGTTACGTGCTCAAGCAGATCCGCGGCTCCGACCTGGTGACCGCCGTCCGGACGGTCGCCCGGGGCCAGTCACTGCTGGACCCCAGCGCCACCACCAAGCTGATGGCGCGGCTGCGCGGCGGACAGCAGAAGGAGCAGGAGCGCCCGGACGCGCTGCCGGGGCTGACCGAACGGGAGCGGGAGATCCTCGCACTGATCGGTGAGGGGCTCACCAACCGGCAGATCGGCCAGCGTCTGTACCTGGCCGAGAAGACGGTCAAGAACCACATCTCCCGCCTCCTGGCCAAACTCGGCGTGGAACGCCGCATCCAGGCGGCGGTCATCGCCACCGAGGCCCGCGACCGCCTCCGCCCCGACAGCCACTGACCCCTCGCCGGGTGCGCTCCCGCCCCCCGCGGCGCTGGTGCGCCCGGACCGGGCTCGGCCGTCCGGTCCGCACGGGTGGATCCCGGGTCGGGCCGTGCGGTCTGTGCCACCGGGGCTCGGGCCCGCCTGCGGCGCGAGGGCCGGTGACGTGTCACCGCTCCCCCAAGCGCCGCCCGTGCCGGGCACCTGGGAACGCCGCCGTCCGGCGCCGGCGTATGCGGAGACGGACCGCACAGGCCGCCGCCCCGCACTGATACGTCCGGGCTGTCCGGGCCGGGGTGGGTGCGCCGGATCCGTGGTGTGTGCTGCCG
>KL568602.1:1187-1343 GCA_000715605.1 Streptomyces speibonae
ACGTGTCACCGCTCACCGATGCCCTGCGGCGAGGCCGACCGCTCTCCGACGCGCGTCCGTCGCCCGTGCCGGGTGAACCGTGGTCGGTGCGTTCCGGTCGGGCCCGGTCGGCCAGGAAGTGCGCCGGGTCCGGGCCGCGGTGATCGCTACCGGATC
>KL568602.1:1601-2756 GCA_000715605.1 Streptomyces speibonae
TTCCGGCACTGATGCGTCCCGGCCGGCCCGGCCCTCCCGTGGGTGCGCGCGTCCGGGCCGCGGTGCGGGGTGGGTGAGACAGGGCCGGTCGACGGTCGCCGGGGGGCGTTCGGCCCACGGGGCGGGGGTGTCGGGCGGGGGATGCTGTGGGGTGACGGGCCTGGAGTTGTCGGGCCGTTGCGTCACCCTGGCCGGCCGCGTCTTCTCATTCCACGGGCCGGGCAGCAGGCGCCGCGGACTCTCGGGTCCGTCGTCGTCCGGGCGTTGCTCAGTCGTACGGCCGGACACACGCGGTCCACCCGCCCCGGGCAGGGCGTGGTGGACCGCACCGTTGTGAGGGACCAACGGCCCCCGCTTCGGGGACCGGTCGGCCGCAGTGCGACCGGGGCCGGGTCCGGCAGGCTGACGGTGACCGACCCGGAGGTGTCCCGTGTACCACCGTAAGCAGCGTGCGTGCGGCCGTTTCCCCCGCCGATCCCCGTCACGCACGCCGCGCACGGTCCGGGCCGGTCACCGTTCGGACGCCCGGGGAACGCGATGAGCGGCCCCCGGGCGATCCGGCGGCAGCACCAGGACGTCGCCGAGCGGCCGTTCATCGTCATCTGGGAATCCACCCGCGCCTGCCCGCTGGCCTGTCTGCACTGCCGCGCCGAGGCCGTCCCCGACCGCGATCCGCGCGAGCTGGACACGGCCGCCGCCAAGGACCTGCTGCACCAGGTCGCCGCCTTCGGACAGCCCGCCCCGCTGTTCGTCATCACCGGCGGTGACCCGTTCCAGCGCCCCGACCTCAACGAACTGATCGCCCACGGCGCCGAGGCGGGCGTCCGCGTCGCCGTGTCGCCGTCCGGCACCCCGACCCTCACACCCCGGCGGCTGCGGGAGGTGCGCGACGCCGGCGCGGTCGGTGTCTCGCTCAGCCTGGACGGGTCCACCGCCGAGCTGCACGACGGCTTCCGCGGTGTGCCCGGCGTCTACCGGTGGACGCTCGACGGCTGGGACGCCGCCCGCGAGATGGGCCTGAAGGTGCAGATCAACACCACGGTCACCCGGCACAACCTGCACGACCTGCCGGACATCGTCCGCCTGGTCCGCGACCACGGGGCCATGCTGTGGAGCGCCTTCTTCCTCGTGCCCATCTGTCTCTTATACACATCT
>KL568602.1:2985-3505 GCA_000715605.1 Streptomyces speibonae
GGCTCGGTGAACTCACCCCCGCCGAGACCGAGGACGTCCTGAACTTCGTGTACGACGTGGGACTGACCGTGCCCGCCAAGACCACCGAGGCCCACCACTTCCGCCGGGTCGCGCTCCAGCGCAAGATCCTCGCGGACACCGGCGACGACCACGTGGCCGTACTGGGGCTCGGACCGCTCTACCGGGAACTGCGCGAGCGCTCCGCCCGGCTGGGCCTCGACACCGGGTCCAGAAGGGCCCGCCGCCCGCCCCTGGACGTCAACGCCGCCAGAGGCTTCGTCTTCGTCTCGCACACCGGCACCGTGCACCCCAGCGGGTTCCTCCCCCTGGGTGCGGGCAGCGTACGGACACGGCCCCTGACGGAGATCTACCGCTCCTCCGCGCTGTTCTCCGCCCTGCGGGACGCCGACGCCCTCGCCGGCCGGTGCGGGCGGTGCGAGTTCCGCCGGGTGTGCGGCGGGTCCCGGTCCCGCGCGTACGGGGTCACCGGTGATCCGCACGCCGAGGAGCCCTGGTGCGG
>KL568602.1:3730-7702 GCA_000715605.1 Streptomyces speibonae
CCGGCCGGGTTCCTTCCCCCACCAGGAGGAACTGGCGGCGCTGCTGCCCGACGACCCGCCCGACGAGGCTCCCGTGCGGCACACGGCACGGGGGAGGTGAGCCGGTCGTGGACACCGTGGGACTGTGGTCCCTGGTGCGCTTCGCGCACGTCGCAGGCGCCGCGCTGTGGGTCGGCGGACAGCTCGCCCTGTCCCTGGTGGTCCTCCCGCTCGCCAGACGCCTGCTCGCCCCCGACGCCAAGGCCCGCTTCACCGCCGAGGCGGGACGCAGGTTCGGGATGCTCACCGGCGCGCTCTTCCTGCCCGTGCAGCTCGGCACGGGCATCGCCATGGCCTGGCACAAGGGCGTCACCTGGGCCTCCCTCGCCGAACCCGGCTACGGCCGCACCCTGGCGGCCAAGCTCGCCCTGTTCGCCCTGGTCATGGCCGCCGCGGCCGGACACGGCATCGCCCACTCACGTCACCGCACCGACGTCGCCCGCGCGCTGGCCGTCGTCTCCCTGGCCGGCTCCCTGGGAGTGGTCCTCCTCGCCACCGCCCTGCCCGCCACCTGACGGCGCCGGGTCCGCTCGGCGGCGGACGAGGGGCCGGGTGGCCCTCGTCACCCGTCCGGCGGTGACGGAGGGTGGACACAAGGGCAGTCCTCCTCCACACCGGAGGTTCCCGGACAGCGAGGAGCCACGATGCACACCGACAAGATCGACGCCCTCGCGCTGGAGACGCTGCTGGCCGCGGCGGTGGCGGCGCCGTCGATCCACAACACACAGCCCTGGCGCTTCGGTTTCCGCCTGGGCACCCGGACCGTCACCGTCCACGCCGACCGCAGCCGGTCCCTGGCCCTGGCCGACCCGGTGGGCCGCGCCCTGCACCTGTCCACCGGATCCGCGGTGTTCAATCTGCGCGTCGCCGCCGCCCACCTCGGCTGGCAGCCCGTCACCCGTCTGCTGCCCGACCCCGCCGACCCCGACCTGCTCGCCACCGTGCAGCTGACCGTTCCCGACACCACCGCGCCGGACTACCGCACGCTCTACGCGGCCGTGGCCCGGCGCCACTCCAGCCGGATGCCGTTCACCGGCCGCCCGGTGCCCGAGCGGATCGTCGCCGACATGGCCGCCGCCGCCCGGGCCGAGGGCGCCCGGCTGTACGTACCGGGCATCCCGCAGACGCGCCGCCTGCTGCGGGTGACCTCTGCGGCCGAACGGCGCAACACCGAGAACCGGGAACGCACGGCCGAGAGCCGCGCGTGGATCGCCCAGCCCGGATCGAGCTCCTACGGCATCCCGTTCACCACCACCCGCCCCCTCGATGCCACCGGGCGCATGCCGATGCGCGACTTCACCGGCCGGCCGCCCGTGCCGGGGCGACCGCGGCTGCGGTTCGAACGGCACGCCCAGGTCGCCCTGTTGTGGACCGTCGGCGACCGGCCGCGCGACTGGCTGCAGGCGGGCCAGGCGCTGGAACGGGTGCTGCTGGCCGCCACCGCGCACGGGGTGCGGACCTCGCTGCTCCACCAGGCCATGGAGTGGCCGGACCTGCGGGAGGCGATGCGGGTCCCCGCGACCAGGTGGTGCCGCCCGCAGGTGCTGATCCGCTTCGGCTACGGGCCGGAGGCGAAAGGAACCGGCACCCCCCGGGCCGCGGCACGCCCGGCCGACCGTCCCGGCTCCCGCGCCGTTCGGACCCCGCAACCGGGACCGCCGGACCCCGCTGCCGGGGACTGACAGCCCCACGCGACAACGCCTCACCCGCCCGATAGTGGTGACGGGAGGCCGGCACGGAGCCCGGTACCCGCGGCGCCGACATGACGCGCGCCGCACCGCGAACAGGGAGGACGGACGGCATGCTGCAGCCGTCGGGCAAGTCGATCGAAGCACCGCGACCAGGCGCGGCCGTGACCGGACGGGCCTGGCTGATGCTGGCCCTGGCCACGGCCGGGTTCGCCCTCAACTTCTGGGCCTGGGCGCTGCTCAGCCCGCTCGCCCCCCGGCTCCACGAGTCCCTGGGGCTGTCGTCGTTCCAGCAGTCGCTGCTGGTGGCCGTGCCGGTGATCGTGGGCTCCCTGGGCCGCATCCCGGTCGGCGCCCTCACCGACCGGTTCGGCGGACGGGTGATGTTCCCGCTGGTCTCCGCGGCCACCATCGTGCCGGTGCTCTTCCTGGGCCTGGCCGGACACTCCTCCTACGCCGGGCTGCTGGCCGGCGGCTTCTTCCTGGGGATCGGAGGCACCGCCTTCGCCATCGGCGTGCCGTTCGTCAGCGCCTGGTTCCCGCCCGAGCGCCGGGGCCTGGCCATCGGCGTCTTCGGAGCCGGCATGGGCGGCACCGCCATCAGCGCCCTCACCACCGTGAAACTGGTCGACGCCGGCGGCATGGCCAACCCCTTCCTGATCACCGCCGCGGTCCTGGCCGGCTACGCGGTGCTCGCGGCCGTCGTGCTGCGCGACGCCCCCGGGCGCACCGTGCCGACCGAGCCGCTGACCCGCCGTCTGACCGCCACGTTCGGGCTCGCCGTCACCTGGCAGGCCTCCGCCCTGTACGCCGTGGCCTTCGGCGGCTACGTCGCCTTCTCGGTCTACCTGCCCACCTACCTCCGGACCGGTTACGGCCTCACCCAGGCGGACGCGGCCAATCGCATGGCAGGTTTCGTGCTGCTGGCCGTGGCCATGCGGCCGGTCGGCGGCTGGCTCTCCGACCGCTTCGGCCCGGTCCGGGTGCTGGGCGGCTCACTGGCCCTGGTGGTCGCCGGGGCGCTCGCCCAGTCGTTCACCCCGTCCCTGGCGCCCCTGGGCACCCTCGCGTTCCTGGTCATGGCCGCTGCGCTCGGCGCGGGCAGCGGCGCCGTGTTCGCCCTGGTGGCCCTGCTGGCCCCGGCGAACAAGGTCGGATCGGTCACCGGTGTCGTCGGCGCGGCGGGCGGCCTGGGCGGCTTCCTGCCCCCGCTCGTGATGGGCGCCCTCTACGGCGCCTACGGCTCCTACGCCTGGGGCCTGGTCCTGCTGGCCCTGGTGGCCGCCGCCGCATTGGCCTACACCGGGACCGCCGTCCGTCGAGGGGTCGAACGGCGCGTCCCCGCCGGCCACCCCCACTGACCCCCGCCACCTCCGAGGAGGAACGCCATGTGCGAGTACTGCGGCTGCCAGTCGCTCACCGCGATCGACGAACTCACCCGCGAGCACGACGCGGTGGTCCAGCTGATCAGCCGGGTCCGTGACGCCCACCGCGACGGCGACACGGACTCGATGGCCGGACTCGCCCGCCGGATCGGCGGCGTCCTGGAGCCGCACACCGAGGTGGAGGAGCACGGGCTGTTCCCCGCGCTCGCCGAGGAGTTCCCCGAGCAACTGGCCGCCCTCGAGGACGAACACCGCCGCGTCGAGGCCGTCCTGGCGGAGGCCGAGGCGGGCACACCGCAGGACGCCACCTGGCCGGACCGGCTGATCCGGACGCTCGACCTGCTGCGCCTGCACATCCTCAAGGAACAGGACGGTGTCTTCCCCGCCGCGCTGGCGGCCCTGTCCACCGAGCAGTGGGAGGCGGTCGAAGCGGTGCGCGCCCGCGCCGGCACCCGTATGGAGCAGCCGGCCGGCTGAGCCGCGAACGGGTCCGTCCGGACCCGTTCGCCCTACGGCCGGAGTGAAAGGGGAGTACAAAGGGACTCGCGTCCAAAAGGATGTTCTCGGTCCGACCGTCGGTTCGACAGCCTTGACCGGACGACCCCCGGGCGCGTACCAGGGCGGGAGCCGAGTGGGCATCCGACGGGCGTGGCACGCCCGGGAAGGAGCGACGTCAGTGGCCACCGAGGCGAGTCCCCCAGCAGGAAGGACGGGCCGGGAGAGCGGTCCACCGGGCCTGGACGGTGAGCTGACGCAGGCGCTGGTCGGCACCCGCCGGTTCTTCACGCGCGCCGAGATCTCCGCCGACCGGCGCACGCTGCACCGCAAGGGCGGCCGGCAGGCGGACGAGTTCTACCGCG
>KL568602.1:7899-9255 GCA_000715605.1 Streptomyces speibonae
TTCTACCGCGACCGCTGGTCGCACGACAAGGTGGTGCGCTCCACCCACGGCGTCAACTGCACCGGCTCCTGCTCGTGGAAGGTGTACGTCAAGGACGGCATCATCACCTGGGAGGCCCAGCAGACCGACTACCCGTCCGTCGGCCCGGACAGCCCCGAGTACGAGCCGCGCGGCTGCCCCCGGGGCGCGGCCTTCTCCTGGTACACGTACTCGCCGACCCGCGTGCGCTACCCGTATGTGCGCGGGGTGCTGCTGCAGATGTACCGCGAGGCCAGGGCGCGGCTGGGCGATCCGGTGGCGGCCTGGGCGGACATCGTCTCCGACCCGGAGCGCTCCCGCCGCTACAAACGGGCCCGCGGCAAGGGCGGACTGGTCCGGGCGACCTGGGCGGAGGCGGTGGAGATGGCCGCCGCCGCCCATGTGCACACCATCAAGGAGCACGGCCCGGACCGGCTGGCCGGGTTCTCCCCGATCCCGGCCATGTCGATGGTCTCCCACGCGGCCGGAGCCCGCTTCTACTCCCTGCTCGGCGGGGTGATGCTCTCCTTCTACGACTGGTACGCCGACCTGCCCGTCGCCTCGCCCCAGGTCTTCGGCGACCAGACCGACGTACCGGAGTCCGGGGACTGGTGGGACGCCGGATACCTGATCATGTGGGGCTCCAATCTGCCGGTGACCCGCACCCCCGACGCCCACTGGATGGCCGAGGCCCGCTACCGCGGGCAGAAGGTGGTGGCCGTCTCCCCGGACTACGCCGACAACGTGAAGTTCGCCGACGAGTGGCTGCCCGCACAGCCCGGCACGGACGGCGCGCTGGCGATGGCGATGGGACACGTGGTCCTCAAGGAGTTCTTCGTCGACCGGGCGACCCCGTACTTCGCCGACTACGTCCGGCGGTTCACCGATCTGCCCTTCCTGGTCACGCTCGACGAGAGCGAGGACGAGCCGGGCGCGTACACCCCCGGGAAGTTCCTCACCGCCGCCGACCTCGGCGGAGAGCACGCGCAGGCCGAACACGCCGAGTTCCGCACCGTGCTGCTGGACGGGACCACCGGCCGGCCCGTGGTGCCGAACGGCACCCTCGGCGACCGCTTCGGCGAGTCCGGCGCCGGCAAGTGGAACCTCGACCTCGGCGGAACGCGCCCCCTGCTGTCCGCCGAGGGCGGCGACGAACCGGCCGTCGCCGTCACCCTGCCCCGCTTCGACGCCCCCGACGGCGGCGCCGGACGGCTGCGCCGGGGAGTCCCGGTGCGCCGGGTGGCCGGGCGGCAGGTGACCACGGTGTACGACCTGCTGCTCGCCCAGTACGGCGTGGCCCGCCCGGGGCTGCCCGGGACCTGGCCCACCGGCTACGAC
>KL568602.1:9509-11746 GCA_000715605.1 Streptomyces speibonae
CCTGGCAGGCGGCGATCACCGGCGTCGACGCGGACCGCGCGGCGCGGATCGCCCGCGAGTTCGCCGCCAACGCCGAGGACTCACACGGCCGTTCGATGATCGTCATGGGGGCGGGGACCAACCACTGGTTCCACTCCGACACCATCTACCGGGCGTTTCTCACGCTGACCACCCTGACCGGCTGCCAAGGCGTCAACGGCGGCGGCTGGGCGCACTACGTCGGTCAGGAGAAGGTCCGCCCGATCACCGGCTACTCGGTGCTCGCCACCGCCTCCGACTGGAACCGCCCCGCCCGCCAGATGATCCAGACCGCCTACTGGTACCTGCACAGCGACCAGTTCCGCTACGACCCGTTCTCCGCCGACACCCTCGCCGCGGCCGGGGCCGGGGGCCCGTTCGCCGGGAAGTCGACGGCGGACGTCATCGCGGCCTCGGCCCGGATGGGCTGGATGCCCTCCTATCCGACCTTCGACCGCAACCCGCTGGACCTGGCCGACGAAGCAGCCGCGGCGGGCCGCACCGCGGGCGACCACGTCGTGGACGAACTCAAGGCGGGACGCCTCAAGTTCGCCGGCGAGGACCCGGACGCACCCGAGAACTTCCCCCGGGTGCTCACCGTCTGGCGGGCCAACCTGCTGGGCTCCTCGGCCAAGGGCAACGAGTACTTCCTCAAGCACCTGCTGGGCACGGACTCCTCGGTGCGCGCCACCGAGGCCCCGCCCGACGCCCGCCCCCGGGACGTGGTGTGGCGCGAGGAGGCCCCCGAGGGCAAACTCGACCTGCTGCTCACCCTCGACTTCCGGATGACCAGCACCACCGTCTTCTCCGACATCGTGCTACCGGCCGCGACCTGGTACGAGAAGTACGACCTGTCCAGCACGGACATGCACCCCTTCGTGCACTCCTTCAACCCGGCCATCGCCCCGCCCTGGCAGACCCGCACCGACTTCGACATCTTCCACACCCTCGCCAAGGAGTTCAGCCGCCAGGCGGACGGGCACCTCGGCGTCCGCACCGACCTGGTGGCCGCGCCCCTGCTGCACGACACCCCCGACGCGCTGGCCACCCCGCACGGCAGGGTGCGGGACTGGAAGGCGGGGGAGTGCGACCCCGTGCCCGGCCGCACCCTGCCGAAACTGATCACCGTCGAACGCGACTACGGGGCGATCGCCGACAAGATGGGCGCCCTCGGCCCTCTGCTGGACTCCCTGGGCGCCACCACGAAGGGCGTCACCTTCGAGGTCGAGCGCGAACTGGAGTACCTGCGGCACAAGAACGGCACCGTGCGGGGCGGAGCCGCCGACGGCCGGCCCTCGGTCGCCCGCGACTCCCATGCCTGCGAGGCGATCCTCGCCCTGTCCGGCACCACCAACGGACACCTCGCCACCCAGGGTTTCCGCACCCTGGAGGCCCGCACCGGCACCCGGCTCGCCGATCTGGCGGCCGAGCACGAGGGCAAGCGGATCACCTTCGCCGAGACCCAGACGGCACCCGTCCCGGTCATCACCTCGCCCGAGTGGTCCGGCTCGGAGACCGGCGGCCGGCGCTACTCGCCGTTCACCGTCAACGTCGAGCGGTCCAAGCCCTGGCACACCCTCACCGGCCGTCAGCACTTCTACCTCGACCACGACTGGATGGCCGCCCTCGGCGAGCAACTCCCCGTGTACCGGCCGCCGTTGAACATGCACGCGCTGTTCGACGAGCCACGCCTCGGCGAGACGGGCGAACTCGGCGTCACGGTGCGCTATCTGACGCCGCACAACAAGTGGTCCATCCACTCCGAGTACCAGGACAACCTCTTCATGCTGTCCCTGTCCCGGGGCGGCCCGCACATCTGGATGAGCACCCCGGACGCGGCGAAGGTGGGGGTGAAGGACAACGACTGGATCGAGGCGGTGAACCGCAACGGCGTCGTGGCCGCCCGCGCGGTCGTCTCGCACCGCATGCCCGAGGGCACCGTGTACATGTACCACGCCCAGGACCGGCTCATCGACGTCCCCCGCACCGAGACCACCGGCCGGCGCGGCGGCATCCACAACTCGCTCACCCGCCTGCTCATCAAACCCAGCCATCTCATCGGCGGCTACGCCCAGTTGTCGTACGCCTTCAACTACCTCGGTCCGACCGGCAACCAGCGCGACGAGGTGACCGTGATCCGGCGCCGCTCGAACCAGGAGGTGGAGTACTGACATGCGCGTCATGGCCCAGATGGCGATGGTGATGAACCTCGACAAGTG
>KL568602.1:11971-12618 GCA_000715605.1 Streptomyces speibonae
CCCGCCTGCCACACCTGCTCGGTCACCTGCAAACAGGCGTGGACCAACCGCACCGGCGTCGAGTACGTGTGGTTCAACAACGTCGAGACCCGTCCCGGACAGGGCTACCCCCGCCGCTACGAGGACCAGGAGCAGTGGCGCGGCGGCTGGGAGCTCAACAAGAAGGGGCGGCTCACGCTCAAGGCGGGCGGCCGCTTCAAGAAGCTGATCACCATCTTCGCCAACCCCGTCCTGCCGTCCCTGGACGACTACTACGAGCCCTGGACGTACGACTACGAGACGCTGACCAACGCCCCGCTGCAGGAGCACACCCCCGTCGCCCGCCCCAGGTCCCTCATCTCCGGCAAGGACATGAAGATCTCCTGGTCGGCCAACTGGGACGACGACCTCGGCGGATCGGCGCAGCACGGCGAGAAGGACGTGCTCCTGAACCAGGTGTCGGAGAAGATCAAGCTCGAGTTCGAGCAGACCTTCATGTTCTATCTGCCGCGCATCTGCGAGCACTGCCTCAACCCGTCCTGCGCGGCCTCGTGCCCCTCGGGCGCCATCTACAAGCGCGAGGAGGACGGCATCGTCCTCGTCGACCAGGACCGCTGCCGGGGCTGGCGGATGTGCGTCACCGGCTGCCCGTACAAGAAGGTCTACTT
>KL568602.1:12832-15226 GCA_000715605.1 Streptomyces speibonae
GCCGAGAAGTGCACCTTCTGCTTCCCGCGCGTCGAGGTCGGACTGCCCACCGTCTGCTCCGAGACCTGCGTGGGCCGCCTGCGGTACATCGGCCTCGTCCTCTACGACGCGGACCGCGTCCTGGAGGCCGCCTCCGCCCCCGACGACACGGACCTATACGAGGCGCAGCGGCAGGTCTTCCTCGACCCCGACGACCCCGAGGTGATCGCCGCGGCGGAGCGGGCGGACATCCCCCGCGACTGGATCGAGGCCGCCCAGCGCTCCCCGGTCCACGCCCTGATCAACACCTACCGGGTGGCCCTGCCGCTGCACCCCGAGTACCGCACCCTGCCCATGGTCTGGTACATCCCGCCGCTGTCCCCGGTCGTCGACGCCGTCCGCGACACCGGCCGGGACGCCGAGGACCACCGCACCCTCTTCGCCGCCGTCGACGCCCTGCGCATCCCCGTCGACTACCTCGCCCAGCTGTTCACCGCCGGCGACCCCGCGCCCGTCGACGCCGTACTGCGGCGTCTGGCCGCCATGCGCTCCTACATGCGGGACATCAACCTCGGCCGCGAACCGGACCCCTCCATCCCGGAGACCGTCGGCATGGGCGAGGAGCAGATGTACGACATGTACCGGCTGCTCGCCCTCGCCAAGTACGACGAGCGGTACGTCATCCCGACCGCGCACGCCGAACAGGCGCACCAACTCGAGGAGCTGGCCACCGAGTGCAGCCTCGACTACGAGGGCGGCCCCGGCATGGGGGGCTCCGGCCCGTTCGGGGAGGCGTCCGGCGGTGCCTCGCCCATCGCGGTCGAGAACTACCGCGCGCTGCGCGACCGCCAGCTCTCGGACCATCCGGCAACCCCGGAGGACCGGGCCGCCCGCGTCAACCTCCTCAACTGGGACGGCAAGGGCAGCCCGCCCGGCCTCTTCCCGCCCGGCGACAGGGACCGTCGCGAGGGCCCGGACAGCGGCGGGGAGGTCGAGCCGAAGCCATGAGGAACACGTTCAAGCTCAGGCCCGCACACCGGGTCCGGCCCTGGCACCCCTACGCCTGGCAGCTGCAGTCCCTGCTCCTGGGCTACCCCGGGGAGGACCAGCCCGGCCATCTCTCCCTGGCCCGGCGGGCCGCGCCCGTGCTGCCCGCCGAGGTGCGCGACCCCCTGCTCCGCTTCGTCGGGCACGCCGAGGACACCGGTTCCGACGCCCTGGCCGCCGCCTACGTGGCCACCTTCGACCACCGCAAGCGCTGCTGCCCGTACCTGACGTACTACGCCCATGGCGATACCCGCAAACGGGGCCTGGCCCTGGTACGGCTGAAACAGACCTACGCCAGGGCCGGATGGCGGCTCACCGACGACGAACTGCCCGACCACCTCGCCGTCGTCCTGGAATTCGCCGCCACCGACCCGGAGACCGGTCTGCGCCTGCTCACCGAGCACCGCGCGGGCCTGGAACTGCTGCGGCTCGCCCTCCACGACGACCGCTCCCCCTGGGCCGAGCTGCTGAGCTCCGTCTCCGCGACCCTCCCCGCGCTCGCCGGCGAGGAACGCGCGGCGGTGGCCCGCCTCGCCGCCGAGGGCCCGCCAGGGGAACAGGTGGGCCTCGACCCCTACGCGCCGCCGCACCACCCGCCCGTCCCGCCCGCCGGAGGTCCCCGATGACCGCGTCCCCACAGCATGTCACCCTGGCGGTGGAGTCCGGCACCGGCGGCATCCTGCTGTGGGTCGTGCTGCCCTACATCAGCCTCGCGGTGTTCGTCCTCGGACACATCTGGCGCTACCGCTACGACAAGTTCGGCTGGACCACCCGCTCCTCGCAGCTCTACGAACGGCGGCTGCTGCGCATCGGCAGCCCGCTGTTCCACTTCGGGATCCTGCTGGTGCTGATCGGGCACATCGGCGGACTGGTCGTCCCCGAGAGCTGGACGGAGGCCGTGGGCATCAGCGAGCACACCTACCACGTCCTCGCCGTGGCCCTCGGCACCGCCGCGGGCATCTGCACCCTCGGGGGACTGGCCATCCTGATCTACCGGCGGCGCACCGTGGGCCCCGTCTTCTCGGCCACCACCGTCAACGACAAGGCCATGTACCTCTCCCTGACGGTGACCATCGTGCTGGGCCTGGCCGCGACGGTCGCGGCCAACCTCGTCGGCGGGGGCTACAACTACCGCGAGACCATCTCCCCCTGGTTCCGCTCGATCTTCTACCTCCAGCCCGACCCGGACCTGATGACCGGCATCCCGGTCCTCTTCCAGCTGCACGCCCTGAGCGCCCTGCTGCTCTTCGCCGCCTGGCCCTTCACCCGGCTCGTCCACATGCTCACGGCACCCCTGGGCTATCTCACCCGCCCCTACATCGTCTACCGCAGCCGTGACGCCCGGCCTGTCTCTTATACACATCTCTG
>KL568602.1:15446-18662 GCA_000715605.1 Streptomyces speibonae
ACTGGGAGCGGATCCGCTAGACCCCGGCCGGACGGGTGCCGGCCGCGTCGGAGCCGCAGAAGGAGGCCTCCAGGGTGCCGCCGAGCATGGCGTTGACGGTTCCGTTGTTGGAGGTGTTGGCCAGGGACGTCATGCTGCGGGCGCCGTCACGGGTGGTGAAGGCGTACGTGTAGTACCCCTGGACGGTGCCGGTGTGGCCGTAGACCGTGGTGCCGCAGGACAGGGTGCGGCCCCGCAGCCCCAGCCCGTAGGACTGCTTCCCGTCCGCGGAGACGGGGACCATGGCGGTCATGTCCGCCAGTTGCGCGGCCGGCAGCAGCCGTCCGGACATCAGTGCCGTGAAGAACCGGTTGAGGTCCTTGCCGCTGGAGATGACCGCTCCCGCGGACTGGGCCCAGGAGACGGTCTGCTCGGTGGAGTCGACCAGCGGCAGTGTGGTGTCGTCCGGCCGCAGGTAGCCACGGGCGTACGAGCCGGACAGGGACGTGCGCGGATGGACGTACGAGGTGTCGCGCAGCCGCAGCGGCGCGACGATGCGCTGCTGGTAGTGCGTGGCGACGGGGGTGCCGGTGGTGTGCTCGATGAGCCGGCCCAGCACCACGAAGTTGGTGTTGGAGTAGCTGTACGCGGCGCCCGGCGCGTTGTTCAGGGGGTGTGCCGTGGAGAGGTCGATCAGCTCCTGGTAGCTGAAGACCTTGTTGCGGACCGCCTCGAAGCCCGGCACGGTCTGCTGGAACATGTCGTCGGTGTAGTCGTACAGCCCGCTGCGGTGGCTGAGCAGATGGCGCACGGTGATGCGTCCGTCCGGCAGCGGCTCGGGCAGGTAGCGGTTGGCCGGGGCGTCGAGTTCGATGCGTCCTTCGGCGGCGAGTTGCAGCAGCACGACCGCGGTGAAGGTCTTGCTGACGCTGCCCACGCGGAACCGGCGGCCCGTGTCCATCGGCGTGCGGGCGGCCGTGTCGGCCTCCCCGGTGGCGACGTGGTGGCTGCGGTGGCCCTCGTCGATGCGGGTGAGGGCTCCCGGTGCTCCCTGGTCCAGGGCCGTGCGGTGCACGGCGCTCACGGCGGCGGTGTCGGGGTCGGGCAGGGACGTGCCGCCGGCGAGGGCCGGTGAGGCCGCCAGGGTGACGATCAGGGTGGAACCGGCGAGCGTCATGCTCAGGTCTTTGATGCGCATCCGCGTCCTTCTGATGTGGGGGGATCGGCGCGCACGCCCCGCCAGCCCATGGTGAAACCTCGTCAACTTCCCTTGTGAAACGGCCAGTTGTAAGGATTCTCCGAGGTGGCGGGGCGGCCATGATCGCATCGTAGTCCACCGGCGGCTCTGTCAGGCCCCGTGGCGTGGCGGCACGGGGCTACTTGCTGAGCCAGAGGTCCGGGCCGAACACCTCGTAGTGGATGTCCTTCGGGCTGAGACCCAGGGTGAGCAGGTCGGAGCGGACGGCCCGCATGAAGGGCAGCGGTCCGCACAGGAAGGCGGTGACGTCCTCGGGCAGGGCCAGCCGGGTGACGTCCGTCAGGCCCTTGCCGACATGGGGTGCCTCCAGCTCCCGCGGGTCCTCGTACCACAGGTGCAGCGTGCCGTTGGGGAGCCTGCTGACGAGGTCGTCGAGTTCCGTGCGGTGCGCGTGGTGGGCGGGGGAGCGGTCGGCGTGCACGACGGTGACGTGCCGCCCGGCCGAGTCGTTGGCCAGGTGGTCCAGCATCGACAGCATCGGTGTGACACCGATGCCGGCGGAGGCGAGCAGCAGGGGGCCGTCGCCCTCGGGGAGCACGAGGTCGCCGAAGGGCCGCGACACCTTCACGATGTCACCCGGACGGGCGTGGGCGTGCAGCCACGACGACACCTCGCCCTCGGGCACCCGCCCGTCGGCGGAGCGCTCCCGCTTGACGGTGATGCGCCACGTCTTGCGCTCGGGGGCCGTGGACAGGCTGTACTGGCGTATCTGCCGGGCCCCGTCGGGCAGTTCGACCTGGACGCTGACGTACTGGCCGGGCCGGAACGGCTCGGTGGGCAGTCCGTCGGGCCGGCGCAGTTCGAGGGAGACGGTGTCCAGGGACTCCTCGACGCGGTCGGCGATCTCCATGTCGTCCCGGACGGCGCCGTTCTCGACCCCCGCCTCGGCGTACAGCCGTGCCTCCATGGCGATAAGGGCGTTGGCCATGAGCCAGTACACCTCGTCCCAGGCGGCAGCCACCTCGGGGGTGACGGCGTCGCCCAGCACCTCACGGACGGCGCCCAGCAGATGCCGTCCCACGAGGGTGTACTGGTCCGGCGTGATACCGAGTGAGGCGTGCTTGTGGGCGATCCGCCCGAGGAGGGCGTCGGGACGCTCGCCGGGCCGTTCCACCAGCGTGGTGGCGAACGCCGCGACGGCACCGGCGAGGGCTTCGCGCTGGGCCCCGCTGGCCTGGTTCCCGCGGTTGAAGAGGTCGCGCAGCAGCTCCGGGCGCTCCTCGAACATGCGGCGGTAGAACAGCTCGGTGATGGAGCTGAGGGAGGCCCCGACGGCCGGGAGGGTCGCCCGGACGACGGGGATGGACTGGGTGGAGAGCATCCGCTGACTCCTTGACTGAATGCTTCGGTGATCGCGCGCAGCAGCATCCTAGATAATTGGTATTTGAGATTCGTATTTGGGGGGGGTGATCTCCGCGACGTCACCGGACCGGGTAGTGGCGCACCTCCGTCGCACCCCGGCGCTCCTCTTCGGGCCACAGACAGTCCAGGACCGAGGCCGACGGGCCGAACAGCGCGGACGGCACCGACGTGCGCGCGAACCACTCCCAGCGCACGATCTTGTCCGGTTCGGTCACCACGGGCGTGCCGGCCGCTCCCTCGGTGACCGCCGCGGCCGTCACCCGGGTCAGACCGCGCAGCCCGTCCACCACAACGGCCAGGATCCGCACGGACGTTGCGGCGACCGAGAGTCCGGTCTCCTCCGTCAGCTCCCGCGCGGCCGCCGTCTCGAAGTCCTCCCCGGGGTCCACCTTGCCGCCCGGGAGTTCCCAGCGGCCGTCGTGGCCGAGGCCGAGCAGGACACGGCCGGCGGGGTCGAGGACGGCGAGACCGACACCGGTCAGGCTGTGGGGCAGGGGGCGGGCACGTTCGGGGCGCTCGGCGCCCGGTTCACTTCTCTGCACCGGGCCATTCCACACCGTGGCCCCGCCGCGCATGAACGGCGGGCCCTGCGCCGTCCGTGGTGGACGGTCCAGGAC
>KL568602.1:18872-22406 GCA_000715605.1 Streptomyces speibonae
GTGGACGGTCCAGGACCCGCCGTTCGTGGGGGAGTTCAGCCGAACTGGCCCGGCTGGTAGTCGCCCGCCGGCTGCTGGTTGATGACGTTGATCCGGTTGTAGGCGTTGATGATGGCGATCAGCGAGATCAGCGCGGCGAGCTGGTCCTCGTCGTAGTGCTTGGCCGCGTTCGCCCAGGCCGCGTCCGTGACGCCGCCGGCCGCGTCCGCGATGCGGGTGCCCTGCTCGGCCAGCTCCAGGGCTGCGCGCTCGGCCTCGGTGAAGACCGTGGCCTCGCGCCAGGCGGCCACCAGGTTGAGGCGCAGCTGGGTCTCTCCCGCGGCGGCGGCGTCCTTGGTGTGCATGTCGGTGCAGAAGCCGCAGCCGTTGATCTGGCTGGCGCGGATCTTGACCAGCTCCTGTGTCGCGACCGGCAGCGGCGAGTCGTGCACCGCCTTGTTCGCGGAGTTGATGTGCTTGAGCACCTTGCCCGCGAGGGCGTTGCCGAAGAGGTTGATGCGAGCGTCCACGGTGTGGTCCTTCTGGTCCGTAGGGGGATGACACCTTGATGACCGGACCGCCGGGACGAGTGTGACAGCGGACGGGTGTGACCTGGGTCTCATGTGGTCGGACACTTGACGCCCGCGATCACTGAAAATACCTTTCAGTTCTGAGCGGTGCGCCGAAAGAAAATTTCGGATCCGCGGGCCGCTCGGCGCCACCCCCCCCACGACACAGCAAGGCACGACCGCACCATGAGCGAAGAGAACAAGCATCGGGCCACCGCCGCCGCCATCCTCCCGCTGGTCGGAGGCGCCGGGAACGTGGCGTCCGTGGCCCACTGCATGACCCGGCTGCGACTGGGACTGCGCGACCGGTCCCTCGTCCAGGACGAACAGCTCACGGCGCTTCCCGCCGTCCTGGGGGTCGTCGAGGACGACACCTACCAGATCGTGCTGGGACCGGGCACGGTGGCGCGGGTCACCCCGGAGTTCGAAGCGCTGGTCGAGACGGAGCGGGCGCGGGCCGCCGCACCGGTGGCCACCGCCCCGGACGACGGGCCCGACCCCGTGACGGCCGGGTCCCTCGCGGCACAGGGGGCCGCGCTCCGGGCGGAACGCAAGGCGCGCAACGCCACACCGTTCAAGCTCCTGCTGCGCCGGATCGCGAACATCTTCGTCCCGCTCATCCCCGCGCTCATCGGCTGCGGCATCATCGCGGGCCTGAACGGTCTCCTCGTCAACCTGGGATGGCTGCCGGGGGTCACACCGGCGCTCGCCGCCATCGCCTCCGGGTTCATGGCCCTCATCGCCGTCTTCGTCGGCCTCAACACGGCCAAGGAGTTCGGCGGCACCCCGGTCCTCGGCGGCGCCGTCGCGTCGGTCGTCGTCTACGCGGGAGTGGCCGACGTGGAGGCCTTCGGCCGTCAGCTCTCCCCCGGACAGGGGGGTGTGCTCGGCGCGCTGGGCGCCGCGTGGCTCGGCGTGCAGGTGGAGAAGCGGTGCCGTCGCCGGGTCCCCGAGGCCGTCGACGTCCTGGTGACGCCCACCGTCACCGTGCTCGTGGCCGGACTGGCGACCCTGTTCGGACTGATGTTCCTCGCGGGTGCGGTGTCCACCTGGATCGGCGACGCCGCCGACTGGCTGCTGGCCCACGGAGGCGCGGGCGCCGGATTCCTCCTGGGCGGACTCTTCCTTCCCCTGGTGATGCTGGGGCTGCACCAGCCCCTGATCCCCATCCACACCACGCTGATCGAGGGCGCCGGTTTCACCGTCCTGCTGCCGATCCTCGCGATGGCGGGTGCGGGACAGGTCGGCGCGGCCCTCGCGATCTACCTGCGGCTGCCGCGCAACACCTCGATCCGGACCACCATCAAGTCCGCGCTCTGGCCCGGCTTCCTGGGAGTCGGCGAGCCCCTGATCTACGGGGTGTCGCTCCCTCTGGGACGCCCGTTCGTCACGGCCTGCGCGGGCGGCGCCTTCGGCGGAGCCTTCGTCGGCCTCCTCAACCAGCTGGGCACGGACGTCGGATCGACCGCGATCGGCCCCTCCGGCTGGGCGCTCTTCCCGCTCCTCGACGGCAGCCACGGCCTCGGGCCGACGGTCGCCGTCTACGCCGTCGGCCTGCTCGTCGGCTATGTCGCGGGCTTCCTCGCGACCTACTGGTTCGGCTTCACCCCGGCCATGCTCCGGGAACTCGACGCCGGCCCCGGCGCCCCGGCGGACGAACGGCCGCCCGCCCCCGCGGGCCGGTTCAGCGACGCCTGAGCTTCCGCAGCCGCCGCCGCGGCCTCACTTCTGCCGGGCGAACCAGTCGGCGAACCGGGTCTCGGCCAGCTGCGCGCCCGGACCGGGGAGCAGCGTGGACTCCTCCAGGGGCGCCCCCGAGTACGTGGCCCGCGGATCCGTGACGACCTCACGGGGGTCGTTCCCGGCGGAGAGCACCTCGCGGATCAGTTCGTCCAGCCGGAACGCCTCGGGGCCCGCGACCTCCACCACGCCGTTGACGGGCTCCCCGACGGCCGTACGGGCCACCGCCGCGGCCACGTCGTCGGAGTACATGGGCTGGATCCCCGCCGAGGACAGCCGCACGGTGTCACCCTCGGTCGCCAGATCCGCGATGCCGTTCATGAACTCGAAGAACTGCGTGGCGTGGACGATGGAGTACGGGATGCCGGACTCCCTGATCAGATCCTCCTGCACCTGCTTGGCACGGAAGTAGCCGCTCTCCAGCAGCCGGTCCGTGCCCACGACGGAGAGCGCGACGTGGTGCGCCACACCGGCCGCCGCCTCCTCCAGGAGGAGGTTGCCGGTCGAGGTGCGGAAGAACTCCATGACCGCGTCGTCCGCGAACGACGGCGAGTTCGACACGTCGACCACGACCGAAGCACCTTGAAGCACCTCCGCCAGGCCCTCACCGGTCAGCGTGTTCACTCCGGTGGCCGGCGCGGCCGGCACCGCCTCGTGTCCCTGTGCCGTCAGCTTTTCGACGAGCTTCGAACCGATCAGCCCGGTACCGCCGATCACCACGACCTTCATGACGGACATCCTCTCTCGGGGGTGTGCTTCTCTCCTGGGGTGTTCTTCTCGCGTCACTCGGCGAGCTTGCCGTCGGTCGACACGTCGGCCATCAGGGAGGAGATCTCCTCCGGAATGGGCGCGACGTCCTCGCGGGTGATTCCGGCCGCCGGTGACCAGACGAGATTGACCCGCAGCGCCGGATCCGTCTCCGGGTGATCGCTGCGGTTGTGGCAGCCACGGGTCTCCCGGCGCTCCAGCGCCGCCTCGAGCGTGGCCCGGGCGGAGAGCGCCGCGGACCTGAGATCGAAGGCGTGCGCGAGATCCTGGAACCCGGCGATGTCGGGATGCACGCCGATGTTCTCCATGCGCTTCTCGATCGCGGCGAGCTCCGCCAGGCCCGCCCGCAGACCCCGCTCGTCACGGACGACGCCCGCGTGCTCGGTCATGGTGTTGCGGAGGGCACGCTGCAGCGCGCGGACGTTCTCCGGCCCGTCCGCGGCCAGCAGGGCGTCGACCTCCGCACGCGCCTCGGCCA
>KL568602.1:22660-23252 GCA_000715605.1 Streptomyces speibonae
CAGCAGTTCGATGAGGCTGTTGCCGCCGAGGCGGTTGGCGCCGTGCAGCCCGCTCGACGCCTCACCGATGGCGTACAGACCGCGGACGTCGGTGCTGTGGTCCTCCGGACGGACCCAGACCCCGCCCATCGAGTAGTGCGCGGTGGGCGCGACCTCGATCGGCTCCCGGGTGATGTCCAGCATCTGCAGGTCCAGCAGGGTCTGGTACACCCGGGGCAGCCGCTTCATGATCGTCTGTCGGGGCAGGTGCGAGACGTCGAGCCACACGCCGCCCTTCTGCGTGCCGCGGCCCTCCTTGATCTCCGTGTAGGAGGCCAGGGCGACCCGGTCGCGGGTGGACAGCTCCATCCGCTCGGGGTCGTAGCGGCTCATGTACCGCTCCCCGAGCGCGTTGCGCAGGATGCCGCCCTCGCCCCGCGCGGCCTCGCTGACCAGGGTGCCGGCCGCGTTCTCCGGCTCGATGATCCCGGACGGGTGGAACTGCACCAGCTCCGGGTCGCGCAGCCGGGCACCGGCCTCCACGGCGAGCCGGAACGAGTCACCGGTGTTCTCGTCCCGCCGCGACGACGTGCGCCGCCAGATGCGGGTGTGG
>KL568602.1:23485-25479 GCA_000715605.1 Streptomyces speibonae
GCCGCGAGGATCACGGCGTCGGCGTGGATGAGGTACCGCGTGCCGTCCTGGAGACCGAAGCCGTAGGCTCCGAACACGGCGCCCTCGTGGGTCAGGATCCGGGTGATGTACACACCGTCGAGCACGGGGATGTTCAGCTGGTCCGCGCGCCTGACCAGCGTGCGCTGGATCTCCAGACCCGTGTAGTCCCCGGCGAAGGCGGTCCGCCGGAAGGTGTGCGCGCCGAAGAAACGCTGCGAGATGCGGCCGTCCTCCTCCCGGGCGAACGCCATGCCGTACCGCTCCAGGTCGTCGATGCCCCGGGCGGCGCCCCGCGTGACGATCTCGGCGGTGCGGGGGTCGCCGAGCAGATAGCCTTCCTTCAGCGTGTCCGCCGCGTGCTGCTGCCAGCTGTCCCCGGGGTCCATCGTGGCCAGAGCCGCGTTGATCCCGCCCGCGGCGAGCGAGGTGTGCGCGTCCTCCCTGGGACGCTTGCCGACGGCCAGGACATCGACGCCGGCCTCGGCCAGCTCGATGGACGCCCGCAGGCCGGCGCCGCCGGTGCCGATCACCAGCACCATGGTGGAAAGACGTTGTTCGGTGGCAGCCACGATTGCTCCGATCGTCGGGGTGTTCACCGACTACGACCGGATGACCGCGTTGCCTGTGACACCCGGCGCCACGGACCTCACGTCCCAGCATGCGCCCGCACCGGCACGGCGGCGACCCGGCACCAGGGGCGCGGACGCCGCCGCGACCGCGCGTCAGCCGCCCAGCGACGCCACGAACGGCGACAGCTTGTCCGGGTTCATCACCCACATGATCCGGTGGATGCCGTCCGCCGACACATCGACGGAGAGCAGCGCCACCGCCTTGCCGTCGATCGAGACCAGAACGGCCGGATGCCCGTTGGCCTCCACCCACCGCGTCCGGGCCGACGGCCAGAGCCGCGGCGCGAAGGCGGCCACGTACCTGGAGACGTGCGTACGTCCGACGACCGGAATCCGCGACACGCCCCGGATGCCCCCGCCGTCGGCGTAGCTGACGACGTCGGCGGAGAGGACGTTCTCCAGCACCGCCAGATCACCCGTCTGCGCGGCGGCGAGGAACACCTCCAGCAGCCGCCGGTGGTCGGCGGGGCTGACCCGTTCCCTGTGCTCGGCGGCGAGACGCTTGCGCGCACGGCTCACCAGCTGCCGCGTGTTGGCCTCACTCGTCTCCAGGATCTCCGCGACCTGGCGGTACGGGTAGTCGAAGGCCTCCCGCAGCACATAGGCCGCCCGTTCCACCGGGTTGAGTTTCTCCAGGAGCAGCAGCACCGCCATCTCCAGCGCCTCGGACCGCTCCGCGCCCAGCTGCGGATCCTGCGTGGTGTCCACCGGCTCGGGGAGCCACGGGCCGACGTACGCCTCCCGCCGCACCCGCGCGGACTGCGCGACGTTGATGGCGAGGCGGGCCGTGATCGTGGTCAGGAAGGCGGCCGGTTCGCGGATGTCGTCGCGGTCGGCGTTCTGCCACCGCAGCCACGCCTCCTGGAGGACGTCCTCGGCCTCCGCGGAACTGCCGAGCACCCGGTAGGCGATGCCGAAGAGCTGCGGGCGCGCTGCGAGGAACTCCTCCGTGGCCCGGTCGAGGGAACCGGTGTCGTCCCCAGCCTGCATGGTCGTCCCTTCCGGCTCCGGGCCGACCATGCTACGCGGCCTGCCATCCGGGCGCGTCCGGGCCCGGCCACCGGGGTGCTGTCCCGGACGGGATGGAACTGCCCGTCCCCGCCGCGGGGGACTCGGCCGCCGCGGATCCGCTGTCCGACCACACGTCACCCGGCGTTGTGCTTCCATGCTGCGGGGCGGCCGGCACCCGGCCGCCCCGCTCTCCCGCTCGGAACCGGTCCCACCCCTACGCGACTGGAGAAGGCATGACGCCCAGATTCCGACGCCCCGTCCGCACCGGCCGTCTCGCCACCGTGCTCGCCGCCGTCCTGTTCGCCACGGCGGCCCCGGCGACGGCCGCCGGCC
>KL568602.1:25712-28501 GCA_000715605.1 Streptomyces speibonae
GCCACACCGCCGGCTCCCGTGCCCCGGCCGTCCCCCTGCGGGTGGTGACGTACAACATCCATGCCGGGGCGGGCCAGGACCAGGTCTTCGACCTCGACCGCACCGCCGCCGCGCTGCGCGGTCTGCACGCCGATGTGATCGGGCTCCAGGAGGTTGACGTGCACTGGGGCGCCCGGAGCGCTTTCGTCGACGAGGCCCGGGCGCTGGCCCGGACACTGCGCATGCGGGTGTTCTTCGCACCCGTCTACGACCTGGAACCGGCCGACCAGGGCGGTGAGCGACGGCAGTTCGGCGTCGCCGTGCTCAGCCGCCACCCGGTGCTCCACGCCGAGAACCACGAGATCACCCGGCTCTCCACGCAGACCCCCGACCCGGTGCCGGCCCCGGGGCCCGGTTTCGCCGAGGTGGTCGTCGGTGTCCGGGGCGCGCGGGTGCACGTCTACTCCACGCACCTGGACTACCGGGCCGACCCGTCGGTCCGCGCGGCCCAGGTGGCGGACATGCTCGCCGTGCTGGCCGCCGACCGGGGCCCCAGGGTCCTGGTCGGGGACTTCAACGCCGAGGCCACGGCACCGGAACTGGCGCCGCTGTGGCGGACCCTGCGGGACGCCGCCCCCGACGGCGGCGCCACCTACCCGGCGGACGTCCCGGTCAAGCGCATCGACCTGGTGACCGTCTCACCCGACATCACCGTGGCCGGCGCCCGCACGGTGGCGACGCGGGCCTCGGACCACCGGCCCGTCGTCGCGGACCTGAAGGTGCACCGGCGCGGACACTGACGGCGGGCACACCCCCGCACCGCGTCACCCGGCCCCGTTCACCCTCATCTCTCCCAGCTCCGACCAGTCGTCCTGCGGCAGCGACACGTTCACGATCCGAGGGGTCTCGGCGAGGTGGGGCGGCAGCGTCCGCTGTGCGGTCCGGAAGTGTGCGGACCGCACATGGGCGGCCCCCGCCTCGTCGTCGCGGAAGGCCTCGACCAGGACGTACTCGGCCGGGTCGGCCAGGCTGCGGGACCAGTCGAACCACAGGCAGCCCGGCTCCTCGCGGGTCGCCGCGGTGAAGTCCGCGACGATCCGCGGCCACAGGTCGGCGTCCTCCGGGCGGACCCGGAACTTGGCGGTGATGAAGATCATCCGACTCCTCCCTCATCCCGGACCCGGCGGCGCCGCACCGCCCTGGAGCCGTTCCAGGTCGGAGGGCCGGACCTGGATGGCCACCATGGCGATCAGCGCGGCCAGCGCGGCGAAGATCGCCGCCATGATGAACGCGGCCGACACACCGGAGGTGAGGACCTCGTCGCCCCAGGGCGCCGGCAGCTCCCCGGTGCGCTGGAAGCGCAGACGTTCGGCGGGGGTCGCCTGCTGGAGGAAGCGCGGTACCTGCTTCTCCGCTTCGTTGCTGCTGGCCGTGCCGTACATCGTGACCAGGATGGACAGGCCGAGCGAGCCGCCGACCTGCTGGGTGGCGTTGAGCAGGCCCGACGCGGCGCCGGTCTCCCGGACCCGGACGTTGGACAGCGCCATCAGCGTCAGCGACACGAACTCCATGCCCATGCCGAGGCTGAAGACCAGCATCGGGCCCAGGACGCTGCCCGCGTAGGTGGAGTGGACGTCGGTCAGGGTCAGCCAGGCCAGCCCCGCGGCCGCGAGCACACCGCCCACCACCATGAAGGGTTTCGGCCCGTACACGGGCAGGAACCGGGAGGCCAGCCCCGCGCCGATCGCGATGACCGCGCTGACCGGCAGGAAGGCGAGCCCGGCCTGGAGCGGGCTGAAGTCCAGCACGTTCTGCACGAAGAGCGTCAGGAAGAAGAACATGCCGAACATCGCCGCCGCCAGGCACAGCATGATGCCGTAGGTGCCCGCGCGGTTGCGGTCGGCGAACATGTGCAGCGGAGTGATCGGCTGACGGGACCTTCTCTCGATCATGACGAAGCCGGTGAGGACGACGACGGCCGCGGCGAACGAGGCCAGGGTGAGGGGGTCGCGCCAGCCGTCCTGCGCGGCCCGGATGAGTCCGTAGACCAGCAGCACCATGCCCACCGTGGAGGTGAGGGCGCCGACGAGGTCGAAGCGGCCGGGATGGCGTTCCGACTCCTTGATCCAGCGCGGTGTCGCCAGGGCGATCAGCAGCCCGATCGGGACGTTGACGAAGAGCACCCACCGCCAGTTCAGCCACTCGACGAGGATGCCCCCGGCGAGCAGACCGATGGCGCCGCCGCCCGCCGACACGGCGGCGAAGACCCCGAAGGCCCGGTTGCGTTCCGGTCCTTCACGGAAGGTGGTGCTGATCAGCGCCAGCGACGTGGGGGAGGCGATCGCACCGCCCATGCCCTGGAGGGCGCGGGCGGCCAGGAGTTGGCCCCCGTTCTGGGCGAGCCCGCCGAGCAGGGAGGCCAGCACGAAGAGCAGCACACCGAAGATGAAGACGCGCCGCCTGCCGAGGATGTCACCGGCCCGGCCGCCGAGCAGCAGCAGCCCGCCGAAGGTGAGGGTGTAGGCGTTGACCACCCAGGACAGGTTGGTGGTCGAGAAGTCCAGCGAACGCTGGATGTGCGGCAGGGCGATGTTCACGATGGTGATGTCCAGCACCACCATCAGCTGACACGACGCGATGACCAGCAGCGCCATCGCGTTCCCGCCGCCGGCGGCACGTTCGGTGTGCTGCCGGGCGGAGGCAGATCGCGGACCGCCGGTCATGCCGGGTCGCCCTTTCGGGAATCCACCGTTCGACCGTACGCGCGCATCCGGACGCCCACCAATCGATCACGGCGGGCGCCGCCGGCC
>KL568602.1:28684-29293 GCA_000715605.1 Streptomyces speibonae
TCAGAGATGTGTATAAGAGACAGACCGTCAGGAGTCCGACCGGTGCCCGGGCTTGCGGCGCTCGACGTACAGCCGGGGGTCCGCCGGCCCGGTCCACTCCAGGCGTACGACACCGGGTACCGCGGCGTCGCCGACGCGCGCCGGGTCCTTCCAGTGGCCGGCGGCCGGGTTGCGGAAGAACGTCGCCCACAGGTGGCCGGTGTGGTCCCGGAAGAAGTTGTTGTGTCCGGCGCCGACACCCGCCGTCCACCGCTCGGAGTACGGTCCTTCGAAGCGGTCGGCGACCGCGACGATCACGTCGTACTGGTACTGCACCCGTCCCGTCCCGGGCGGGTCGTAGGCGTTGCGCACGGTGCCGTAGGCATCGACCGACGTGCGGTCCCACGCGGCGTGGAGCAGGTAGTACTTGCCCTTGTGCTTGAAGACGTAGGCGCCTTCCAGATACGGCTCGGGCGAATAGGGGGTCTGCCGGAACCTCGGCAGGTCCGTCGTGGTGACGATGTCCTCCATGTCGTCCCGGAACTTGGCGTACAGGTCGTTGTGCAGGACGAGCCAGGCGTCGTCCCCCTCGCTGTAGAGGCCGCCGTCGATGTGGTGGTAGGCGCCGGG
>KL568602.1:29583-36599 GCA_000715605.1 Streptomyces speibonae
GAGATGTGTATAAGAGACAGGTACGGGCCCTCGACACCGCCCTCGCTCACCAGCGTGAACGACCCGACCTTGCGGGAGTGGTCGCCCATGCACGCCACGATGTACCACTTGCCCTTGAAGTGGTGCAGCTCCGGGGCCCACACGTTGCCGCGCTTGCCGAACCGTTCGTCGTGCCAGTACTCCTGCCAGGGCGCGACGACGGTGCGCCCTGGCCGGTTCTCCCCGACGAACTCGGGTGACCACACCTTGCCCTTCTCCGCGCCCGGCCGGATGCGGGTCGTGTCGGCCAGTCTCCACGGCCCCTCGAGGGAGCGGGCCACCCACACGAAGAGGCCGTCGTTCCAGGGGCCGGCCGCCTCCAGTCCGGGTACCCGCGTGGTGCCCGTGGCCACGTACAGCGGGCGGCCGTCGACGACGAAGCAGTTGACATAGGTGTCCCGCATCCAGACCCGGCCGAGCTCCCGGTCTCGGGGGCGCAACTCCAGCGGCAGGACGAAGGAGTTGTCGTCGCGCGGCCACAGGTCCGGCCGGGTGTCCGCGACGCCGTAGGGCTCGGGATCGGGCCAGTTGTCCAAGTGGCGCCGCGACGGCGGGGCCGGGGCCGGGCCGGGCCCCGCCGCCCGCGCGGTGGCGGCGGGCAAGGCGGCCGCCGCGCCCAGGCCGGCGGCGCCGGCGAGGAGGGATCGTCGGTGGAATCGGTTCGGGGCATCGCTCATCGGAGGTGCTCTCCTTCGTGGTTCCCGCCCATGACTCGACGGCAGCTCGAGGCGAGCCGCATGACGGGGGAATGCCGCACAGCATGCGAACGCCCGAGCATTTACGTCAACACCGCGGACGAAATTGCGGCTTGAGAAGACGGTTCAGGGCGTCTCCCACCAGGCTTTCTTACGGGATTCCCGCATCTTTCTGTCGGAGTGTTGACGGAATAATGCCGCGTACCTACGTTGACCGGCATGCAGATGCCCAGTGGAGTGCATGCGCTCGTCCGGCGGACCCATGAGGAACGCGTCCTGCGAGCGCTGCAGGAGAACGGTGCCATGAGCCGCGGCGAGATCGCACGGGTCGTGGGCCTGTCCCGCACCACCCTGTCCGAGATCACCGGAAGCCTGTTGCAACGGGGCGCCATCGTCGTCGTGGACACCGATGCCTCGAAGCGCGCGGGCAGCGGCCGGCCGGCCGAGCGCCTGGCGCTCGATCCGTCGTCGGCGCAGTTCATGGGCGTCGACTTCGGCCACCGCCGGGTCAACGTCGTCGTGGCCGACGCCTCGCACGACACCATGGCGTCGGGCTCCGAGCGCTACGACGACACCACGCCCTGGCAGGAGCGCACCGCACTGGCCCTGGGGCTGGTCGAGCGGCTCACCACCGAGGCCGGCGTCCACTACGGAGCCCTCCAGGGCATCGGCATCGGCGTGCCGGGCCCCTACCCCGCCCCGGAGGCGGCGGCCTGGCCCCGCGCCACCTCGGCGGGGACGGCACTGCGCCCGGCCCCCGAGGGGGTCGACGTGGCGTTCGCCGCGCGCTTCGACGCGCCGGTGATCGTCGACAACAACACCAGGCTGGCCGCCCTGGCCGAGGCGATCAGCGGCGCCGACAGCACCGCCGACCTGGTGTACGTCCGTCTGTCGGACGGCGTCGGCGGCGGGCTCGTCGTCGGCGGTCAACTGGTGACCGGCTCCTCCGGGCTGGCCGGCGAGCTGGGACATGTGACCGTCGAACCGGCGGGCCGGCCCTGCCGCTGCGGCAAGCGCGGCTGTCTGGAGACCGTGGCCTCGGTCCCCGCCGTCCTCGCCGCCTGCTGGGAATTCGGCCTGCAACTGGAGAACCTGGACGACCTGGCCGCCGCCGTCACCCGCGCGCACCCCGTCGCCGAGCGGGTGCTGCGGGAGGCGGCCGCCGCGGTGGGACGCGTGGTCGGCGCGGCGACGATGACGCTCAACCCGGCGAAGGTGGTCATCGGCGGCGAGATCGCCCGCCTGGCGCCCGTCGTGGTGGAGCAGGTGGCCGCCACCCTCGCCGCCGATCTCTTCCCCGTCGCGTCGGCCGGTCCGGTCGTCGAGGCCGCCCGGCTCTCGGACGACGACGGCGCGATCGGCGCCCTCGCCGCGGTCTTCCACAGTTCCCCCCTCCTGGCGAGGTATCCCGAAACCGCCGACGTCCGGTCCGGCGGCGATGCCCCCATCACCCACACCGAAGGAGCGGCCCATGTCCGTCCTTGACAAGCGGGGCGCCCGACCGGGGCACCCGGCACCCGGCACGACCTCCGGGGAGCAAGCCGGCTCCGGCTCCCGCGACGACCGCACGACCGCGCCGGAGCGCGGACGGTCCTCCGGCCGGGGACGGTTCCCCCTGCTGTTGAACGCCGCGTCCGTCGTGCTGGGCGTCGGCATCTGGTGGGCCTTCGCGGCCGCCGGGTTCAAGCTGCCGACCCCGCCGGAGGTCGTGGACCGGGCCGGGACACTGATCGGCGACGGCACGCTCGCCGACGACGCCCTCGCCAGCCTGACCCGCGTCCTCATCGGCTTCGGCCTCGGCACCGCCGTGGCCATTCCGGTCGGGTTCCTCATGGGCTGGTACGGCATCGCGCGCGGGCTGATCGAGCCCTGGATCCAGTTCTTCCGCACCATCCCGCCGCTGGCGATCATCCCGCTCGCGGTGGTCGCCATGGGCATCGACGAGACACCGAAGATCTTCGTCATCTTCCTCGCCGCGTTCCTGGCGTGCGTGATCTCGACCTTCCAGGGGGTGGTCGACGTCGACCGCACCATGATCAACGCCGCCCGGGTGCTGGGCGCCAAGGACGCGACGATCTTCGCCCGCGTGGTGGTGCCCGCCTCCACCCCCTTCATCCTCGTCGGCATGCGGGTCGGTCTCGGCTCGGCGTGGGCGACCCTCGTCGCCGCGGAACTCATCGCGGCCCAGGAAGGGCTCGGCTACCGGATGCAGAACGCCCAGCTCTACTACGACCTCCCGACCATCTTCGTCGGGCTCATCTCGATCGGGATCCTCGGTCTGCTCATGGACCGGGTCCTCCTCCTCGCGGAACGCAAGCTCACCGGATGGCAGGAACGCCGATGACCAGCAAGCCGGCCAAGATATCCGTCCAGGGCGTCACCAAGACCTTCGCCCTCGGCCGTGACACCTTCACCGCCCTCGACGACGTGTCGATCGACATCGCCGACAACGAGTTCGTCACCGTCGTGGGCCCCTCGGGATGCGGCAAGAGCACCCTGATGAACATCCTCGCCGGCCTGGAGACCCCCACGCGGGGCCGCGCCCTGGTGGACGGCGCACCCGTCCATGGACCCGGCCCCGAACGCGGCGTGATCTTCCAGCAGTACGCGCTCTTCCCCTGGCTGACCGTGCGCCAGAACGTCGAGTTCGGCCTGCGCACCACCAAGGTGCCCAAGGGCGAACGCCGCAGCCGCGCCGAGCACTTCATCGAACTGGTCGGGCTGGAACGTTTCGCCGACGCCCTGCCCAAGACGCTGTCCGGAGGCATGCGCCAGCGGTGCGCCATCGCCCGCGCCTATGCCGTGAACCCGTCGATCCTGCTGATGGACGAACCCTTCGGCGCCCTCGACGCGCTGACCCGGGTCAAGCTCCAGGAACAACTGCTGGAGACATGGAGCCGCGACAAGCGCACGGTGCTGTTCATCACCCACGACGTCGACGAGGCCGTGTTCCTGGCCAACCGGGTGATCGTCATGGCGGCCCGGCCCGGGCGCGTCTACGACGTCATCGAGGTCGACCCCGCCATCGAACGCAACGAGGAGTTCCGCCTCAGCCCCGAGTTCGCCGCCCTGCGCAACCGGGTGTGGCACTCCGTCTACCACCAGGAAGGCCGCACCGCCGCCCCTTCCGCCACCCACGCCGCCACCTCATGACCCGGAAGGGACACCCCGCCATGCCATGCACTCCCACCCGCAGAACCTTCTCCGCCGCCCTCGCCGGCCTGGCCGCCGCCGCCCTGCTCACCGCGTGCGGCGGCGACTCCTCCTCCGGCGGCTCGGGCGACACCGTGCGCTTCGGCTACATCAACGACTTCAACGGCGCCAGCCTGATCGCCATCGCCGACGCCAAGGGCCTGTGGAAGAAGCACGGGCTGACGGCCGAGACCAAGGTCTTCACCAACGGCCCTCTGCAGATCCAGGCCCTGGGCACCGACAACCTCGACTTCGGCTACATCGGCCCGGGCGCCATGTGGCTCCCCGCCTCGGGACAGGCCAAGGTCGTCGCCATCAACACGCTCGGCAACTCCGACCGGGTCCTCGCCCAGCCGGGCATCACCTCCATGGAGCAGCTCAAGGGCAAGACCGTGGCCGTGCCCGAGGGCACCTCCGGCGACATGATCCTCACACTCGCCCTGAAGAAGGCGGGGATGACCAAGAGCGATCTGAAGATCGTGCCCATGGACCCCTCCACCATCGTGTCCGCGTTCTCCTCCCAGCAGGTCGACGGGGCGGGCTTCTGGTACCCCGCCGCGGCCACCATCAAGAAGCAGGTACCCGACCTGCGGGAACTGGCCAAGAACACCGACTTCGAGGACGACGTCTCCTTCCCCACCGCCTTCGTGGCCGGCAACAAGCTGGTGTCCGAGAACCCGGAGAAGGTCGAGAAGGTCCTCGCCGTCCTGCGCGAGGCCATCGAGTTCCGCTCCTCGCACACCGACGAGGCCGTCGAACTCACCGCGGCGAAGCTGAAACTCCCCGTGGACCAGGTCAAGGCCGACGCCGCCAACAACAAGGTGCTCAGCGTCGACGAACTCGACGCGCTGACCGAGGACGGCACCATCGCCAAATGGCTGACCGGCATGAACGACTACTTCGTCGAGACGGGGAAGCTGAAGCAGCCCGTCGACCCGAAGACCTACTACACCGGCGACCTCTTCATCGGAGCAGGCGAGTGACCCAGCCCCGCACGACCGACGCCGGCGGCGCGCCCGGCGCCTCCCGCAAGAACATCCTCTTCCTCATGACCGACCAGCACCGGGCGGACACCCTCGGCGCCTACGGCAACCCCTGGCGCACACCCCGGTCCTCGACGAACTCGCCGCCACGGGAACCCGCTTCGACCGCTGGTACACCCCCACCGCGATCTGCACCCCCGCCCGGGCCAGCCTGCTCACCGGCCAGGCGCCGTTCCGGCACAAGGTGCTCGCCAACCACGAACGCAACGTCGGCTACCTCGAGGACCTGACCGACGACCAGTTCACCTTCTCCCGGGCCCTGCGGGACCACGGCTACAACTGCGGCCTCATCGGCAAGTGGCACGCCGGCACCCGGCGCACGGCCGCCGACCACGGCTTCGACGGACCCGAACTGCCCGGCTGGCACAACCCGGTGGACCACCCCGACTACCTCGACCACCTCGCCGAACACGGGCTGCCGCCGTACCGCATCAGCGACCGGATCCGCGGCACCCTGCCCAACGGCGGCCCCGGCAACCTGCTCGCCGCACGGCTGCACCAGCCGGTCGAAGCCACCTTCGAGCACTACCTGGCGACCCGCGCCATCGAACAGCTCGAGCAGTACGCCGCGGACGCCCGCGAACGCGAGCGGCCCTTCTTCCTCGCCCTGCACTTCTTCGGACCGCACCTGCCGTACATCCTCCCCGACGAGTACTTCGACCTCGTCGACCCCGCCGATGTGGAACTGCCGCGCTCCATCGCGGAGACCTTCCACGACAAGCCCCCGGTGCAGCGCAACTACAGCGCCCACTGGACCTTCGACACCATGCCGATCGAGACGACCCGCAAGCTCATCGCCGTCTACTGGGGCTATGTGGCGCTGATCGACCGGCAGATCGGCCGGGTCATGGCGGCGATGGAACGGCTGGGCCTGGTGGACGACACCGCCGTCTTCTTCACCTGCGACCACGGCGAGTTCACCGGATCCCACCGGCTGCACGACAAGGGCCCGGCGATGTACGAGGACATCTACCGCACACCCGGCCTGCTCCGCGTCCCGGGCGCCCCCGCCGGTGTGGTGCGCTCCGAGTTCGTCAGCCTGCTCGACTGCACCGCCACCATCCTGGAACTGGCCGGCCTCGACCCCAAGCCCGCGGTGGACTCGCGCAGCCTGCTGCCTCTCGTGCACGGCGAACCCGCCGACTGGGAGGACGACATCGTCTGCGAGTTCCACGGCCACCACTTCCCCTACCCGCAGCGCATGCTGCGCGAGGACCGGTACAAGCTCGTCGTCAACCCCGACTCGGTCAATGAGCTCTACGACCTGGTGACCGACCCGGACGAACTGCAGAACGTCTACGCCCACCCCGAACTGGCCCCGGTCCGCCGACGGATGATGCGCCGCCTGTACGACGTGCTGCGCGAGCGCGGCGACAACTTCCACCACTGGATGACATCGATGTACGAGGTGGGAGAGGTGGCCCACGACCCCACCCTGAGCGGTCTCGACGAGTCGACCTACCGGACCACCCATGACTGACGGCCACCGCCCCTGCTGCACCCCGGCGGACGCACCGGTCACCACCGCCGCACACCCGGCGGTGACCGCGGTCCCCGCCGGTGCGCGCTCCACGCGGGGACAGCTCCGGCTGCCCGGCGGCGAGTTCGCCATGGGGGACGCCTTCGGCGAGGGATACCCCGCCGACGGCGAGACACCCGTGCACACGGTCCGTCTGCGGCCCTTCCACATCGACGAGACCGCCGTCACCAACGCGCGGTTCGCCGCCTTCGTCAAGGCCACGGCTACGTCACCGACGCCGAGCGCTACGGCTCCTCGGCCGTCTTCCACCCGGTGGTCGCCGCCCCCTCCGCCGACATCCTCGGCCACGCCGCCGGCACCCCCTGGTGGATCAACGTCCGGGGCGCCCACTGGCGTCGCCCCGAAGGCGCACGTTCCGACATCACCGAACGGCAGAACCACCCGGTCGTCCACGTCTCGTGGAACGACGCGACCGCCTACGCGCGGTGGGCGGGCAAGCGCCTGCCCACCGAGGCCGAGTGGGAGTACGCGGCCCGCGGAGGACTGGCCGGCCGCCGCTACGCCTGG
>KL568602.1:36798-38453 GCA_000715605.1 Streptomyces speibonae
GGACTGGCCGGCCGCCGCTACGCCTGGGGGGACGACCTCACCCCCGACGGCAGATGGCGCTGCAACATCTGGCAGGGACGCTTCCCGGACACCAACACCGCCGAGGACGGTCATCTGACCACCGCCCCGGTCAAGTCCTTCCGTCCCAACGGCTTCGGCCTGTGGAACACCGCCGGCAACGTGTGGGAGTGGTGCGCCGACTGGTTCTCGCCCACCTACTACGCCGAGTCCCCACCGCAGGACCCGCGCGGCCCGGAGAGCGGAACGGCACGGGTGATGCGCGGCGGCTCGTACCTCTGCCACGACTCCTACTGCAACCGCTACCGCGTCGCGGCCCGTTCGGCCAACACCCCGGAGTCCTCGTCGGCCAACCTGGGCTTCCGCTGCGCGAACGACGCCGGGGAACGGTAGTGCCTGCACTACCCGCACTGGGCACTTGGCTGCATGGGCGGGGGCCGCCGCGCCTTCTAGCGTCGTGGGAGTACCGCACCGAGTCACTCCCGGAAGGCGCAGCACCATGTCA
Organism: Streptomyces speibonae; assembly: GCA_000715605.1. Taxonomy (GTDB): domain Bacteria; phylum Actinomycetota; class Actinomycetes; order Streptomycetales; family Streptomycetaceae; genus Streptomyces; species Streptomyces speibonae. Next base: position 37,322 of record KL568602.1, read on the forward strand.
GTGACCCAGGCCGACGCCGCCGTCGTCCTCGACCATCTCCACAAGACGTACGGCGGTGAACAGCCGGTCGTGGCGCTGGACGACGTGAGCGTCGCGTTCCTGCGCGGCACGGCGACCGCGGTGATGGGCCCGTCCGGATCCGGCAAGAGCACCCTGCTGCACTGCGCGGCCGGACTGGACCGGCCCGACTCCGGACGGGTACGGATCGGAGCCACCGATCTGTCGTCGATGTCCGAGAAGAAGCTGACCGAACTGCGCCGCAGCCGGGTCGGTTTCGTCTTCCAGGCGTTCAACCTGGTGGGCGCGCTGGACGTGGAGCAGAACATCCTGCTGCCCTCGCGGCTCGCGGGCCACCGGCCGGACCCGGCGTGGGTCGCCGAGGTGATCGCCAGGGTCGGCCTGACCGAGCGGCTGCGGCACCGGCCCGCACAGCTCTCCGGCGGCCAGCAGCAACGCGTGACGATCGCCCGGGCGCTCGTCACCCGGCCCGAGGTCATCTTCTGCGACGAACCGACCGGCGCGCTGGACACCCGGACCGCCGCCGAGGTCCTCGCCCTGCTGCGCTCTGCGGTCGACGAGACCGGCCAGACCGTCGTCATGGTCACCCACGACCCGGTCGCCGCCTCCTACGCCGACCGCGTCCTGGTCCTCGCCGACGGGCGGATCGTACGGGACATGGCACAGCCCGGTGCCGAGCGGATCGCCGAACACCTCGCGCAGCTCGGCCGGCGCCGGCCCGCCGTGAGCCGGGAGGGCTGAACCATGCTCCGACTCGCCGCGCAGATGCTGCGCTTCCGCAAGGGAAGCTTCGTCGCCACGTTCGTCGCGCTCGCCGCGGGCGTCGCCATCCTGACGACCTGCGCCCTGCTGGCGGAGTCCGGCTGGCGGTACAAGGGCGAACCGCAGCACTACGGCGCCGCGCTCGCCGTCGTCGCCGACCGGGACCTGAGGGTGGCCGGACCGACCGTCCTGGGCGAGACCGAGTACACCACCGTGGCCCTGCCCGAGCGCGGCAGTGTCCCCGAGGCGCTGGCCGGTGAACTGGCCTCGGTGCCCGGCGTGGCGCGCGCCGTGGGTGACCGTTCGATCGCCGTCACCGCGACCGCCGCCCCGGACGTGCCGGCCACGGGAC
>KL568602.1:38641-41893 GCA_000715605.1 Streptomyces speibonae
ATGTGTATAAGAGACAGATACCGGCTGGCCGACGGCCGGGCGCCGCGCTCCGAAGGGGAGATCGCCCTCGACGCCCGGCTCGCCCGCCGCGGCGGACTCGCGCCCGGCGACACCACCGACATCGTCACCGGAGGGGTCCGGCGCTCCTACCGGGTGAGCGGCGTCGTCGCGACGGACGGCGCGCCGGGGGAGAGGGCGGCGCTGTTCTTCACCGACGCGCGGGCCGCCGCCCTCGACCCGCACCCGGGCCGCTTCGACGCCGTCGGCGTCCTCGCCGAACCGGACGCCGACCGCACCGCCGTGCTGGCCGAGGTGCGCCGGATCGCGCAGGACGCCGACGCGAAGGCCTACACCGGTGACGAGCGCGGACTGGCCGGACAGCCCGACGCCGCCGCCGCACGTGCCCTCACGCTCCAGGCCGGGGGAGCGTTCGGCGGATACGCCGCGATGATCATGATCTTCGCCGTGGCCGGAACGGTCGGCCTGTCGGTACGCCACCGGCGCCGTGACCTCGCCCTGCTGCGCGCCGTCGCCGCCACCCCGGGCCAGGTGCGGCTGATGCTCGTCGCCGAGGTGGGCCTGCTCGGACTGTGCGCCGCCGTGGCGGGTGTCCCGGCCGGACTGGCCGCCACGGGATACATCAGGGACGAACTCGTGGACCGGGGCTTCGTGCCGGGCGGGTTCACCGTCCAGGGCGGACCGCTCTCCGCGGCCGCCGCGACCGTGGCCGTCGCCGTCGTCGCCCTGCTCGCCGCCTGGATCGCGGCGCTGCGCATCACGCGGATCCGGCCGACCGAGGCGCTCGGGGAGGCGGCCGTCGAGCGGCCGCCGGGGAGCAGGGCACGCGTGGTGAGCGGCCTGGCGTGCCTCGCCGCCGGGGTGTCCCTGACCGGTCTCACCGGCGCCACCGACGGCCAGACCGCGCTGGGTGCCGCGACGGGCATGCTCTACGCGTTCGTGCTGGGCGTCGCGCTGCTGGCGCCCTGGATCAACCAGGCGGCCGCCCGGCTGCTGGGGCCCGTGCTGCGGACCGTGTGGGGCAACAGCGGTCATCTCGCCGCGGCGAACCTGCGGGCCAACGCGCGCGGCACGGTCGCCGTGCTCACCGCGCTCGTGCTCTCCGTCGGCCTCGGCGGCACCGTCTGGTTCCTCCAGGACAACCTCGAGCGGCAGACCGTGGTGCAGAGCCGCGACGGAATCCTCGCCCAGCACGCCCTGACCGGCGGCGCCGGCCTGCCCGCCTCCGCCACGGCCGAGGCCCGCCGGATCCCCGGGGTGCTCGCCGCGACCGGGGTGCGCCGCACCTCCGTCGTCGTGCCCAACCGGCTCGAGGCGCAGACGGTGGTCGCGCAGGGCATCGATCCGAAGGGCGTGGAGCGGACGCTGGACCTGGACGTCACCTCCGGCAGCCTGGACCGGCTGGCCGAGGGCACCATGGCCGTGTCCACCGCGCAGGCGGACGCCTCGGGCTGGCGGCTCGGCGACGAGGCCGACCTGTGGCTCGGCGACGGCACGCCCGTCACCCTGCGCGTCGTCGCCCTCTACGAACGCGGCTGGGGTTTCGGCGACGTCACCCTGCACACGCGCACCCTCACCGGGCACACCGTCACCGGACTCGACGACCAGGTGCTCATCCGCACCGCACCGGACGCCGACGTCGCCGCCGCCCTCGCCGGGCTGGCCCGCGCGTATCCGGCCGCCGCGGTGGTGGACACCGACCGGCTCACCGGTGAGCTCGCCGAGGACCTGGCCGTCAGCGGATGGCTGAACAGGATGCTCATCGCCGTCCTGGTCGGATACGCCGTCCTGGCCGCAGCCAACACGCTCGTCATGGCCGCCCTGGCGCGGACCCGGGAGCTGTCCCTGCTGCGCCTGGTCGGTGTCACCCGCGGTCAGGTGAAGCGGATGGTGCACGCCGAACAGGCGGGGCTGCTCGGGGTGGCACTCGTCATCGGCGCGGCGATCGCGGCCGTCACGCTCACCACGATCGTCAACGCCGTGACCGGCACGCGCGTCCCGTACGTGCCGGCCGCGGGCTCGGCCGCCGTCCTCGGCGGGACCATCGTGCTGGCGGTCGTCGCCACGGTGCTTCCCATCGGCCGCGTCCTGCGCACCCCGCCGGTCGAGGGGATCGGCATCCGCGAGTGACGCCCGGCCGCGGTCACGGGCCGCACGGACGCCCCGTTCCGGGCGACCGTGCGGCCCTTCGCGCTGCTCAGGCGGCCAGCCGCTCGGCGAGGGTCTTGGCCCTGACGCTGGCGTCCTCGTGGGCGCGCTCGCGGGAGCTCTCGAACAGCGGGACCAGTTCGGCCATCGCCGGCACCTGAGGGGCCATGGTCAGCTCCGGGACGATGAAGCCGAGGTCCAGGCCGAGCATGTCGACGAGCACCGCGCGCAGGTAGTTCTGCACGTACTCGTAGCCCTCGCGCGGCGTGCCCGGCGCGTAGGAGCCGCCGCGGCTGGCGACCACGGTGACCGGGGTGCCCTTGGCCGAGGGGGTGTCGCCCGCGGTACGGCCCATGACGATCACGTTGTCCAGCCACGCCTTGAGCGTGGAGGGGATCGTGAAGTTGTACATCGGGGCGCCGATCAGCAGCGCGTCCGCCCGCTCGAGCTCCTCGACGAGCTTCAGCCGCTCGGCGAAGGCCGCGGCCTGCTCGGGGGTGTGCGCGGCCGGGTCCGCGACGGCCGCCAGGTGGGCGTCGGCCGTGAGGTGGGGCACCGGGGCGGTGGCCAGGTCGCGGTAGATCACGGTGCCCTCGGGGTGCTGCTCCTCCCAGGTCTTGCGGAAGGTCTCCGTCACGGCGCGGGACGACGAGGCGGACGCCGGGAACACGGAGGAGTCGATGTGGAGAAGGGTGGCCATCAGGGGGTTCTCCCAGGGGTGCAGGAGCGGAGGCGTGTTCCGCCGCCGCTGACGTTTCGTACTCGACTATGGATAACACAGGTGCTTACTTTTTTTCATCTGCTTGCGGCGTGGATGTACCCTGGAGCCATGGCGGTCGAGCAGGTACACGAGACAGAGGCATGCAAGCGGGTGAACGGCGGGATCACCCGCGTCTTCCAACTGCTCGGCAAGCGCTGGACGGGGCCGATCGTGGCGGTCCTGGTGGAACAGCCGGCGTACTTCGCCGACCTGCGCCGGGCCATCCCCGGCATCAGCGAACGCATGCTCTCCGACCGCCTGACGGAGCTCGGCGCCGCGGGTCTGGTCATCCGTGAGGTTGACGAGGGCCCGCCGCTGCGGGTCGC
>KL568602.1:42095-43847 GCA_000715605.1 Streptomyces speibonae
GGGGGCCCCGCCGCTGCGGGTCGCCTACCGGCTGACGGAGTCGGGGGCGGCGCTGGAACCGGCGCTCAAGGAACTCGGCCGGTGGGCCGATACCCACCTGCCCGGCGGCGACCCCTGCAAGGAAGAGGTCCGCTGAGCCGGCGCTCGCCATCCACTACGGGCCCACGAGGTCCGTCCGCCTGGAATCCGGGTCCCGTTTCCTGCCCGCCCGGCCCCGAACGGGCCGGCCCAGCCGACCCTGCCCCCACACCGCACGGACCGGGCAAGGCGGGCGTGCCCCGCGCGGCACGGGTCGGGTGAGAGACCTCAGGCGTCCGACTCGTCAAGCCCAGCTGCTCTGTGCGATTTTCGTTCTCCTGGCCGATCGACGCCGGCAGGGGCCATGGTGCTCTGGTTCGGCAGCGATGGCGATCACCCAGAGCGTGAGCAGTGCAGGGCCGTGTTCGCGCAATACGCGAGCGTAGTGGCGATGCTGGCGGAGCAGTTGGACAGCCTCAACGACCGAGCGAAGCTTCGGCAGGCCGCCGGACTCTGCGGAAGGTCACGGCCTCGTCGAAGTGGTGGCCGTGCCTGCGAAGCGGGCTTTGTCGTCTCCGATCCCGGCGAGCACTCGGGCGCCGAGCTGGGCTCCGAGGCCGGGGAAGCTGAGGATGATCTCAGCGTCCGGGTGCTGGGGGAAAGCCTCTTCGACCGCCTCGGTGAGGTCGTCGGCGGCGGTGCAGGCGGCCTCCGACTGGACCAGCGGGGCGAGCACGTGCTGGCCCAGCGCGTCCTCGACCAGTGGCGGCTGGTGGGCGTAGTCGTCGCGGAGGACGTCGCGGAGCCGCTCGGCCTCTGCCGTGATGCCGCGCTTCCGGCCGGCCCGCTGAAGCGCGGCCTCCAACTGCGTGCGGGGCGCCGAACAGGGCAGCTGATGCCGGCGTGCCCCCGGGCGGTGCGGCGAGCGGGGGGCGGGGCGGCCCCGGGGAGTCGGCTCCGTACACCCGCCCCCGGCCGGCCAGGCGCTACGTGTCGAGTGAGCGGCTGGTGACACCGGCCAGGTGGCGGGTGAAGACCTCGCGGGCGTCGGGCGTGAGCGTGCGCAGCGCCACCAGTGCGGTGACGGCGACATCGCACAGCTCGGACCGGACGTCGTCCCACGTGTGGGTCGTACCCTTGCGCGGATTCTGGCCCGTCGCTCCGATCACGGCCTCGGCGACCTCTCCCACCTCCTCGGACAGTTTCAGGATGCGCAGCAGCAGGCCGTCCGGACCGCCGACGGGACGGTTCGCGTCCAGCCAGCCGTACAGGCCGTCGATGGACTCCCACAGATCGGGGGCCGGCCCCTGGGGCGGCTGTGGGGAAGACAGGTGAGCACTCATGCGCGAGAGCCTGGCACGGCCCACTGACAGGTCCGGGGCCCGACCGCGCCCAGTACCCCCTAGTCGAACAACGCCTCCTGCTCACCCTCCTTGGCCTTCCGCAGCCGGCGGTTGCGCGCCCCCAGCGTCACCGCCGTCGCCGCCGCCGTCGCCGCGAACGCCGCCGGAAGCATCCAACTCCGGTTGGCCGTATGGCCGAGGACGTGGTCCAGGGAGAGCCGGCCGGGCCCCGTGACGGCGAGCCCGGCGGCGGTCAGGCCCAGGGTCGCGGCGTACTCGAAGCCGCCCTCCTGGTTGAAGAAGCCGTTGGGCGCGTGCACGGCGGACGCGCCCGCCATCGCGCCGGCCGCGGCGGCACCCGCGGCCGGGGTGGCGAGGCCCAGTGCCAGCA
>KL568602.1:44085-44314 GCA_000715605.1 Streptomyces speibonae
AGAGATGTGTATAAGAGACAGCCATCATGGCGTTCCTCCTGCCGGGCACGTACCCGACGGACTCCATGAACTGGCCGGTGCCCTCGACGCCGCCACCGCCGAACCAGCCGAACAGCTTCTGCGCGCCGTGCGCGGCGAGCACCCCGCCCGTCCCCAGCCGGAGCAGCAGCAGACCCCAGTCGCTTCGGTCGTCACAGGTCACGTCGCTGTCTCTTATACACATCTCTGA
>KL568602.1:44519-45478 GCA_000715605.1 Streptomyces speibonae
GGCTTGGCCCGACCACGGTCGCACCGCCGCCGCGGGCCGGGCCCGCTGCCGGTCGCCGTTCGGGTGACGCCGGTGGCGGGACCCGGCGGCCGGTACGAGGCTGACGCCATGACCATTCAGATCACCCGCCTCAGCGACCCCGCCGTACGTGCCTTCGTCACGGCCCTCAACAACCACGACCGCGACGCCTTCATGGCCCTTCTCGCGCCCGGCGCCACCATGGCGGACGACGGTACCGAGCGCGACCTCGCCGAGTGGACCGACCGGGAGATCTTCTCCTCCCACGGTCACATGGAGGTCGACAACGAGTCCGACGGCGGCCGCCGGCTCATCGCCCGCTACAGCAACGACACCTGGGGCGAGATGCGCACGCGCTGGAGCTTCACGGTCGACGACGACGGCCGTATCTCCCGCTTCGAGACCGGTCAGGCCTGACCCGCAACACCCCTGTCGCGCCCGGGAGTCGGCCGGGCGCGACGGCATGAAACGTGTCGGCGGTGAGAGTTGGGTGAGGGGATGGTCACAGACCTCGCCCAGTCGCTCGTTGAGGGATTCAAACACCGCCGTCAGCTCGGCTTTTGCCCCGCGGTTGGCCCGGACTTGGGCGGACGTTGTGGAGATCCGCTGCCACCGCGCGCCCGTCGCCGCGGCGTCCCATTGATCTGACCGCGACAACTGGTCACTCTTCTCGTCAGCCTCCGCGTGAGACCGCGCCGGAGGCAGATCCCCCCACACCTGACGAGGAGATCCCTCTTCATGACGCAGCAGATGCGTACCGTCGCACAGAAGGTCACCGCCGCCTGCGCGGTGACGGCCGCCACCGCAACAGCCCTGCTCGGAGCGTCGTCCGCGCAGGCCGCCGAGCCCGCCCAGGGCACCGTCCTCGGCCTCGGCGCCGAAGGAACAGTGGCGGGCAGCTACATCGTCGTGCTCGACGAGCAGACGACGTCGGCCGGCAA
>KL568602.1:45686-46078 GCA_000715605.1 Streptomyces speibonae
GACGACGTCGGCCGGCAAGAAGGACCTGGCCGAGGAGTACGGCGGCGAGCTCAGCCGGTCCTACGGCGCCGCCCTCGACGGCTTCGCCGCGGAGGGCCTGAGCGAGTCCGAGGCCAAGCGCCTCGCCGCGGACCCGGCCGTCGGCGCCGTCGTGGCCAACCGCCGGTTCCACACCACGGCCACCCAGGACAACCCGCCCTCCTGGGGCCTGGACCGGGTCGACCAGGAGGACACCGCAGGCGACAGCAAGTACACCTACCCCGACCAGGCCGGTGAGGGCGTCACCGCCTACGTCATCGACACCGGCGTACGGATCACCCACCAGGACTTCGAGGGCCGGGCGAGCCACGGCTACGACGCCGTCGACAACGACGACACCGCCGACGACGGCA
>KL568602.1:46299-48627 GCA_000715605.1 Streptomyces speibonae
CGACGGCAACGGCCACGGCACGCACGTCGCCGCGACCGTCGCCGGTGCCGCGCACGGTGTGGCCAAGAAGGCGGACATCGTGGCCGTGAGAGTCCTGGACGACAACGGCTCCGGGACCACCGAGCAGGTCATCGCCGGGATCGACTGGGTCACCGAGAACCACGAGGGACCCTCGGTGGCCAACATGAGCCTGGGCGGCGCCGCCGACCCGGCGCTCGACGCGGCGGTCCGGAAGGCCATCGCCTCCGGGGTCACCTTCGCCGTCGCGGCGGGCAACGAGTCCGCCGACGCCGGACAGGGCTCGCCCGCCCGCGTGCCGGAGGCCCTCACCGTCGCCTCCAGCACCAAGGACGACGCCCAGTCCGACTTCTCCAACTTCGGCACCGCCGTGGACCTCTACGCACCCGGCTCCGAGATCACCTCGGCCTGGAACGACAGCGACGAGGGCACCAGGACGATATCCGGCACCTCGATGGCCTCCCCGCACGTGGCCGGAGCGGCCGCCGTGTACCTGGCCGGACACCCGGACGCCGACCCCGCGGCCGTGGCGTCGGCGCTGACCGACGGCGCCACCGCCGGCACGATCACCAACCCCGGCACCGGCACCCCGAACAAGCTGCTCAAGATCACCGAGTAGTGCGCAGCCCGGGCGCGGGCCGCTGACATGGGGGAGGGCCACAGAGGGGAAACGTTCCTCTGTGGCCCTCACACGCCGGCCCCGCCCGGTGTGAGTGGCCCGGCTCACATGGCGTACCGGACCTGCCACCGACACGATGGTCTTCGTCAACGGCAGGCTGAAGGGATCGAGAATGTTCCGCAAGGTGCTGGTCGCCAATCGCGGTGAGATCGCGATTCGGGCGTTCCGCGCGGGCTACGAACTGGGCGCCCGAACCGTCGCCGTCTTCCCGCACGAGGACCGCAACTCGCTGCACCGCCTCAAGGCGGACGAGGCGTACGAGATCGGCGAACCGGGGCACCCGGTCCGCGCCTATCTCTCCGTGGAGGAGATCGTGCGCGCCGCGCGACGGGCGGACGCCGACGCCGTCTACCCGGGCTACGGCTTCCTGTCCGAGAACCCGGAGCTGGCCAAGGCCTGCGAACAGGCGGGCATCACCTTCGTCGGACCGAGCGCCCGGATCCTGGAACTGACCGGGAACAAGGCGCGTGCCGTGGCCGCCGCCCGCGAGGCCGGTGTGCCGGTCCTGGGCTCCTCCACACCCTCGACCGACGTCGACGAACTGGTCCGCGCCGCCGACGACATCGGGTTCCCCGTGTTCGTCAAGGCGGTCGCGGGCGGCGGCGGACGCGGCATGCGCCGCGTCGAGGACCCCGCCCAGCTGCGGGAGGCCATCGAGGCGGCGTCCAGGGAGGCGGCATCCGCGTTCGGCGACCCCACGGTGTTCCTGGAGAAGGCCGTCGTCGAACCCCGTCACATCGAGGTGCAGATCCTCGCCGACGGCCAGGGCAACGTCATTCACCTGTTCGAACGGGACTGCTCGGTGCAGCGCCGCCACCAGAAGGTGATCGAACTCGCGCCCGCCCCCGGCCTCGACCCCGCCCTGCGCGACCGCATCTGCGCCGACGCCGTGCGCTTCGCCCGGCAGATCGGCTACCGCAACGCCGGCACCGTGGAGTTCCTCCTCGACCGGGACGGCAACCACGTCTTCATCGAGATGAACCCGCGCATCCAGGTCGAGCACACGGTGACCGAGGAGGTCACCGACGTCGACCTCGTCCAGGCCCAGCTGCGCATCGCCGCCGGCGAGACACTCGCCGACCTCGGTCTGGCCCAGGAGACCATCACCCTGCGCGGCGCCGCGTTGCAGTGCCGCATCACCACCGAGGACCCGGCCAACGGCTTCCGCCCCGACACCGGGCGGATCAGCGCCTACCGCTCGCCCGGCGGCTCGGGCATCCGCCTGGACGGCGGCACCACCCACGCCGGTACGGAGATCAGCGCCCACTTCGACTCCATGCTCGTCAAACTCACCTGCCGGGGGAGGGACTTCGCCACCGCGGTGGGCCGGGCGCGGCGCGCCGTGGCCGAGTTCCGCATCCGCGGGGTCGCCACCAACATCCCCTTCCTGCAGGCGGTGCTCGACGACCCGGACTTCCAGGCCGGACAGATCACCACGTCGTTCATCGAGCAGCGGCCGCAGCTGCTCACCGCACGCCACTCCGCCGACCGAGGCACCAAGCTGCTCACCTACCTCGCCGACGTCACGGTGAACAAGCCGCACGGCGAACGGCCCCAGCTGATCGACCCGCTCACCAAGCTGACATCGCCGCCCTCCGGCGAGCCGCCGGCCGGCTCCCGGCAGCGGCTCC
>KL568602.1:48813-49232 GCA_000715605.1 Streptomyces speibonae
GCTCACCGAGCTCGGCCCCGACGGCTTCGCCCGCCACCTGCGTGCCGCGCCGACGCTCGGCGTCACCGACACCACGTTCCGCGACGCCCACCAGTCGCTGCTCGCCACCCGGGTGCGCACCAAGGACATGCTCGCCGTCGCCCCGGTGGTGGCCCGCACCCTGCCCGAGCTGCTCTCGCTGGAGTGCTGGGGCGGCGCCACCTACGACGTCGCCCTGCGCTTCCTCGCCGAGGACCCCTGGGAGCGCCTGGCCGCCCTGCGCGAGGCCGTACCGAACATCTGCCTGCAGATGCTGCTGCGCGGCCGCAACACCGTCGGCTACACCCCGTACCCCACCGAGGTGACCGACGCCTTCGTCCAGGAGGCCGCGGCGACCGGCATCGACGTCTTCCGCATCTTCGACGCCCTGAACGACGTCT
>KL568602.1:49490-51230 GCA_000715605.1 Streptomyces speibonae
CGCGAGACCGGCACGGCCGTCGCCGAGGTGGCCCTGTGCTACACCGCCGACCTGTCCGACCCGTCCGAGCGGCTCTACACCCTGGACTACTACCTGCGTCTGGCCGAGCAGATCGTCGAGGCGGGCGCCCACGTGCTGGCCGTCAAGGACATGGCCGGCCTGCTGCGGGCCCCGGCGGCCGCGACCCTCGTGTCGGCCCTGCGCCGGGAGTTCGACCTGCCGGTGCATCTGCACACGCACGACACCGCAGGGGGTCAGCTCGCCACCTACCTCGCCGCGATCCAGGCGGGCGTGGACGCGGTCGACGGCGCCGTGGCCTCCATGGCGGGCACCACCTCGCAGCCGTCGCTGTCGGCACTCGTCGCGGCCACCGACCACTCCGAGCGGCCCACCGGCCTCGACCTCCAGGCCGTCGGCGACCTGGAGCCCTACTGGGAGAGCGTCCGCAAGGTCTACGCCCCCTTCGAGGCCGGGCTGGCCTCGCCGACGGGCCGGGTCTACCACCACGAGATCCCCGGCGGCCAGCTCTCCAACCTGCGCACCCAGGCCGTCGCGCTGGGTCTCGGCGACCGCTTCGAGGACATCGAGGCGATGTACGCCGCCGCGGACCGGATGCTGGGCCGTCTGGTGAAGGTCACCCCCTCGTCGAAGGTGGTGGGCGACCTCGCCCTGCACCTGGTCGGCGCGGGTGTCTCCCCGAAGGACTTCGAGGAGGAGCCGGACCGCTTCGACATCCCCGACTCGGTCATCGGCTTCCTGCGCGGAGAACTCGGCACTCCGCCCGGCGGCTGGCCGGAACCCTTCCGCAGCAAGGCCCTGCGGGGACGCGCCGAGCCCAAGCCGGTCCAGGAACTGACCGCCGACGACCGGGAGAGCCTCGCGAAGGACCGCAGGGCGACCCTCAACCGCCTGCTCTTCCCCGCCCCCACGCGGGAGTTCGAGGCGCACCGTCAGTCCTTCGGCGACACCAGCGTCCTGGACAGCAAGGACTTCTTCTACGGGCTGCGCCCCGGCCAGGAGTACAAGGTCGACCTCGAGCCCGGGGTGCGGCTGCTCATCGCACTCCAGGCGGTGGGTGAAGCGGACGAGCGGGGCATGCGCACGGTGATGTCCACGCTGAACGGCCAGCTGCGGCCGATCCAGGTCCGGGACCGGGCGGCGGCCTCCGACGTCCCGGTCACCGAGAAGGCCGACCGCGCCAACCCCGGCCATGTCGCGGCACCCTTCGCCGGCGTGGTGACCCTCTCGGTCGCCGAGGGCGACAAGGTGGAGGCCGGCGCCACGGTGGCCACGATCGAGGCGATGAAGATGGAGGCCGCCATCACCGCCCCGAAGTCCGGCACCGTCTCCCGCCTGGCCATCAACCGGATCCAGCAGGTGGAAGGCGGCGACCTCCTGGTCGAACTCACCTGACCCGAACAGCAAGCACCCCCGCGCCCGCAGGGGACGCGGGGGTGCTGCACGAGCAACGCCCCCCCGCACGCCGAAGAGGCACGGGCCTGCCTCGATGCGCGGCTCCGCCGCGTAGGCGCGGGCAACGCCCGCTCACGCGCCCCGAAGAGCCACGGGCCTGTACCGGTGTGCGGCTCCGCCGCGTGGACGCGAGCAACGCCCGCCTCAAGCGCCCCGAAGGGGCGCGGGGAACTGCGCGAGCAACCCCCACCCGCCCGCACGTCCGGGGTCCAAGGGGCAGCGCCCCTTGAGGACGGGACGGGACGGGAAGGGGCGGCGGGGGCGAGA
>KL568602.1:51484-55261 GCA_000715605.1 Streptomyces speibonae
CGGGACGGGAAGGGGCGGCGGGGGCGAGAAAACCCTCGGCCGCAGCACCCCCCACCCGAACAAGCCTGCGCAGCCGACCTGTGGGACCGTAGATTGTGCGTTGGCCCATACAGCCCTAAACGACTACGGACGGTACTCATGACCGACCCTTCCGCGGCGCCCGGATCAGCGCAGGAAAAGATCGACACCTCGGTCCCGCACTCGGCCCGCATCTGGAACTACTGGCTGGGAGGGAAGGACAACTACCCCGTCGACGAAGAGGCAGGCGACGCCTACACCGCCGTCTTCCCCGGCATCGTCACCATCGCCCGCAGCAGCCGCGCCTTCCTCAAGCGCAACATCACCTACCTCGCCGGCGAGCAGGGCATACGCCAGTTCCTGGACATCGGTACCGGCCTGCCCACGGCCGACAACACCCACCAGGTCGCCCAGCGGATCGCCCCCGACTCCCGGATCGTCTACGTCGACAACGACCCGATGGTCCTGGCCCACGCCCGGGCGCTGCTGTACTCCACCCCGGAGGGAGCCACGGCGTACGTCGACGCCGACATCCTCGACCCGGACCGCATCCTGGAGGCCGCGAGCCGGACGCTGGACTTCACGCGACCCACCGCTCTCATCCTGAGCAACATCCTGGGGCACATCGCCGACTACGACCAGGCCCGCTCCATCGTCACCCGGCTGATGGCCGCACTGCCCCCGGGCAGTTACCTCTCCGTCAACGACGGCTCGCGCGGCATCGACCCCGTCTTCGAGCAGGCGCAGGACGCCTACAACGAGAGCGGCGCCGTCCCGTACAACCTGCGGACGGTCGAGCAGATCACGGCCTACTTCGAGGGCCTGGAGCTCGTGGAGCCGGGCGTCGTCACCGTCCCGCTGTGGCGTCCCGACCCCGCCACGCCCGCGCCGGAGCCCGTCGGCGAACACGGCGGCCTCGCCCGCAAGCCCTGAGCGTCCTGAGTGCCCTGAGGTAATCCGACACGGCACCGCGTCCACCGCGGTTCCGTACACGCATGCGTTACAACGTTGGAACCTACCCACCTGGAGGACTTTGAACTCATCGATGACAAAGTATGGACGAGTTCAGCAGAAGTCTCCTAGCGTGTCGGCCGCAACCGGTTGCCAGTTCGCCTTTCCACACCGGAGTTATCCGGCCCTCCGGTCGACTCAGCAGGAGGAAGCATGGACGCACGGCTGTACCGGCGCGCCCGAAGATGCCTGTCCGGACTCGTCGTCGGCACGTTCGTCGCAGGTGGGCTGTGGGCGTCTCCCATGGCATCGGCCCGTCCGGGCACCGCGGCGCAGGCCGATGTGCCGCCCCAGGAGCCCGGTGTCACCCTGCGCGTCTACGACGTCCAGGTCCCGCTCGAGGAGATCTGCACCCTCAAGACCGGACAGACCCCCAACGTCGACAAGCTGATGCCGGTCGTCGACTGGGAGACGACCGAGGACTTCGGCGGTTTCAGCGACAACTTCGTCACCCAGGTCACGGGCAACATCCATGTCCCGGCCGACGGTTCGTACACCTTCCGGCTGACCAGCGACGACGGCTCGCGGCTGCTGATCGACGACCAACTCGTCATCGACCACGACGGATTGCACGGCGCCGAGCCCAAGGACGGCACCGTGCAGCTCACCGAGGGCATGCACGCACTGCGCATCGACCACTTCGAGCGCGGCGGTGACCAGGTGCTCAACCTCGCCTGGCAGCCGCCGGGTGCCGCCGGCTTCGAGACCGTCCCGAACGCGGCACTGAGCACCGATGCCGGAGTGGTCCGGGTGACCGCCCCGGGCCGCAAGGAGTGCGAGGGCATCAGGGACTCGCCCGGCGACGGCCTCCCGCTCAACTCCGTACGCCCCGACCACACCCTGACCGACCTGCGTCCCGAGGGCTTCGAACCGCAGGTCACCGGCATGGACTGGCTGCCCGACGGCCGTCTGGTGGTGAGCACCTGGGGCGGCAGCGACAACACCGCCGGCGAGGTCTACGTCATGGACGAGGTCACCGGCACCACCGGCCCGGACCAGGTGAAGGCCACAAAGATCGCCGAGGGCCTCAAGGAGCCGATGGGCCTCAAGGTCGTCGACGGCACCATCTTCGTCTCCCAGAAGCACGAGCTGACGGAACTGGGCGACAGCGACGGCGACGGCGTGATGGACCGGCACAAGACCATCGCCACCTGGCCCTACGGCGGCAACTTCCACGAGTTCGCCTTCGGGCTGCTCTACCGCAAGGGCCACTTCTATCTGAACCTGTCGGTCGCCATCGACTACGGCGGCGCCACCACCGATCCGCAGCCCGCACCGGGCCGGGGCGTGACCATCAAGGTCAACAGGAAGACCGGCAAGGTCAGTTACCTGGCCGGCGGCCTGCGCACTCCGAACGGCATCGCCTGGGGACCCGGCGGTGACCTCTTCGTCACCGACAACCAGGGCGGCTGGCTCCCCTCGTCCAAGCTCGTCCACATCAAGCAGGACCGCTTCTTCAACCACTACACCAACCCCGCGGGCCCCTTCGACTCCGAGCCGGTGACCCAGCCGGTGCTCTGGCTCCCGCAGAACGAGATCGCCAACTCGCCCAGCACCCCGCTGATGCTGACCAAGGGCCGGTTCAAGGGGCAGATGCTGTTCGGCGACGTCACTTACGGCGGTCTCCAGCGGGCCTATCTGGAGAAGGTCAAGGGCCAGTACCAGGGCGCGGTGTTCCGCTTCACGCAGGGACTCGAAGCGGGCGTCAACCGGATCACCATGGGCCCCGACGGGGCGATCTACGCGGGCGGTCTGGGCGCGGACGGAAACTGGGGCCAGGAGGGCAAACTCCGGTACGGCCTGCAGAAGCTGACGCCGAACGGCGGCAACACCTTCGACATCCAGGCCATGCGGGTGAAGAAGGGCGGCTTCGAGCTGGAGTACACCCAGCCGCTCTCCGAGGAAACCGCTGACAACCTTGTCAGCCGGTACGAGGCCGAGCAGTGGCGCTACACCCCGACACGTGCCTACGGCGGCCCCAAGATCGCCGAGGAGACGCTGAAGGTGACCTCGGCGAAGCTGTCGAAGGACCGCAAGAAGGTGACCCTCGCCATCGAGGGGCTCGAGCCGGGGCGCGTCGTGCACCTGCGCTCCCCGCGCCCGTTCAGCTCGGCGTCGGGCGAGACCCTGTGGAGCACCGAGGCCTGGTACACACTCAACGCCGTGCCGGGCAAGCAGCCCGCACCGGGCCCGCTGTACGAGGCGGAGGAGGCGGCCCTCACGGGGACCGCCGGGATCAACACCGACCACAGGGGCTACTCCGGCAGCGGCTTCGTCGACCGCTACGGCACGCAGGGCGCCACCACCACCTTCGACGTCCATGCGGACCGGCGCGGCACGTACGACCTGGGGCTGCGCTACTCCAACGGCCCGAACCCCTTCCAGGGCACCAAGTCCCTCTCCCTGTACGTCAACGGCCGGAAGGTGAAACAGACCGAGCTCCGCAGCACCGGTGACTGGGACACCTGGTCGACGCAGACGGAGACCGTGCGCCTGCGGGCCGGGCGCAACACCGTCGCCTACCGGTACGACGAGGGCGACACCGGCCATGTCAACCTCGACCTGCTCAGCGTCGGCCGGCACGGCACGACGGTCAGCCTGTTCGACGGCGACGGGCTCGAGAGATGGCAGCACACCGACGGGCGCCCGGTCGCATGGCCGGTGGACGGCGGGGCCATGGAGGTCTGCTGCGGCGACATCCGCACCAAGGACAGCTTCGACGACTTCAAGCTGCACGTGGAGTACTGG
>KL568602.1:55474-58343 GCA_000715605.1 Streptomyces speibonae
CCGAAGCTGCCGCCGGACGTGACCGGCCAGGACCGCGCGAACAGCGGCGTCTACCTGCAGGACCGCTACGAGCTGCAGATCCTGGACTCCTACGGTGACACCACACTCGACACCGACGAGGCGGGAGCGATCTATCTGAAGAAGGCCCCCGACGTCAACGCCGCCAAGGCGCCGGAGACATGGCAGTCGTACGACATCGTCTTCCGCGCGGCACGCTACGACGCCGAGGGCAACAAGACGGCCGACGCGCGGGTCACCGTGGTGTGGAACGGAAAGAAGGTCCACGACGACGTCGCGATCGACACCCCGACGGGCGGCGGAGCACCCGAGGGTCCCGCGGCAGGGGCGATCCGGCTCCAGGATCACGGGAACGCGGTGCGCTACCGCAACATCCGTATCACGCCGCTGAGTTAGCGGGCGGCGACCGGATCCGGCGCCCCTGCGTCCACCACGGGCGGAGGGCGTCGGCCTCCCGCTCCCCGGCCGTGCGCGCGTCACGCGCGCCGGTCGTGACGGACACCCGGACGGCGAAGCCGGAGGGCGATTGTCAGTGGCCGGTGGCACGCTGAGCCCAAAGGGAATCTGCGAAAGGACATCGCGGTGATCACCACTGACTTCGCCCCCGGCTCCCCTTGCATGCTCGACCTCGGCTCCCCGGACGTCCCGGCCGCGGCCGCCTTCTACGGCGCGGTCATCGGGTGGGACCTCGAGCCGATGGGAGACGCGGAGGACATGCAGGGCGGGATGTTCCGCAAGGACGGCAAAATGGTCGCCGGGCTCGGCAAGCTCACGGAGGAGGGAGCCCGGTCCGCCTGGATAATCTACTACACCGTCGAGGACGCGGACGCCACGACCCAGGCGGTGGAGCGCGGCGGCGGCACCGTGCGGGTGCCGCCCATGGACGTCGAGAAGTGGGGCCGGATGGCCCAGTACAGCGACCCGCTGGGCGGTCAGTTCGCCGTCTGGCAGCCGGGGGAGAGCACGGGGGTCGAACTCGTGGACGAGCCCGGTTCCCTGTCCTGGACCGAGCTCTACACCAGCGACGCGGCGGGCGCCAAGGAGTTCTACGGCGAGGCCCTCGGCTGGCAGTTCAGCGACATGGAGATGCCGGGCGGGGAGGGCACCTACACCCTGATCACCCCGGCCGGGCTGCCCGAGGAGCGCATGCACGGCGGCCTCCTCGAGGTCAGTGAGGAAGACCTCGCCCGGACGGGCGGCCGCCCGTACTGGCACCCGGTCTTCCACGTCACCGACTGCGACGCCGCGGTCGCCGAGGTCACCGAGAACGGCGGACGCGTGCAGATGGGGCCCGAGGACGCCGAAGGCGTCGGCCGCCTCGCCGTCTGCCTCGATCCCTTCGGCGCGGACTTCGTGGTGCTCACCCCGGCCCAGGGCTGAACGCCGGACGCCGAACCGCCCCTCACCCTGCCGATCGCTGCGCGTACACCTCGATCTCGATCTTCATCCGGGGGTCGGCGCGACCGCACACGAGCATGGTGGCGGCCGGCCGCACGTCCCCGAAACAGCGGCGCAGCACCGGCCAGCAGGGCTCGACGTCGGCCCGGTCGGGCAGCATGTAGCGCACCCGCACCACACGGCGAACGTGCACCCCGCTTCCTTCCGCGCGGCCCCGATGTTCCGCAGGCACTGCTCGGCCTGCTCCACCACGTCCTCGGAGACGGCCATGTCGGTGTAGCCGAACCCGGTCGTCCCGGACACGTGCACCGCGTCACCGTGGACCACCGCACGGGCGTAACCGATCCGTTCCTCGTACGTCGAGCCACTGAGAATCGCACGTCGCTCCGTCATACGCCGCACGCTGGAGCGCCCGGCACCGGCGCGTCCAACCGGGCGACGGTGCCGGACCCGGCGATCCCTAGCCGGCCGGGTGGAGTTCCCGCAGGGCGTCGCGGACCTCCTCGTCGGAGACCGGAGGGAAGCCGGCGTACCACTCGCTCACGGAGTGCACGTGCTCCGGCTGATGCAGGGCCACGACGTCATCGGCCTCGTCCAGCAGTTCCGCCACCGTCCGCGCGGGGCACACCGGGACCGCCAGCGTCACCCGCAGCGGGCCGCCGCGGCGGACGTGCCGCAGGGCCGCTCGGGCCGTGACCCCCGTGACCAGCCCGTCGTCCACGACGACGACGCTGTGGCCGTGGACGTCCGGGGCGGGGCGTCCCTCGCGGTACACCCGCTCGCGTGCGTGCAGTTCGATGCGGGCCCGGGCCACCTCGGGCCCGAGCCTGTCCTCCGACAGGTCCAGGGCACGCAGCGCCGTGCGGTCGAACACCGGCGGGTCGTCGGCCACGATCGCCCCGATGCCCACCTCGGGGGAACCGGGCAGACGGACCCTGCCGACGACGAGGACGTCCAGCGGGACGCCCAGCGCCCGGGCGATCTCCACCCCGACCGGCACGCCCCCGCGGGACAGCGCCAGCACGGTCACATTGGCGAGATCACCGCTGCTCGCCCACTCCAGCATCCTGAGGGCCAGTTCCTGCCCGGCCTGCTCACGGCTTCGGAATCGCACGGCTCGCTCCCTTCCTCGGCCTCCCGGCCCGGGTATCCGCCGCCGCCCCCGCCACTCACCTCGCGCCGCTCAGCGGTCCTGGGACAGGCGCAGCAGGTCGGCGAACGTGCCGCCGGCGTTCACCAGGTCGTCGTAGGTCCCCCGTTCGGTGATGCGGCCACGTTCCATGACGACGATGTGATCGGCGATCCTGGTGTTCTCCAGGCGGTGTGTGACGACGATGGTGATGCGGTCGGCGGAGATCGCCTTGATCTTCTCGAAGATGCCGTGCTCACCACGCGGGTCCATCTGGGAGGTGGGCTCGTCCAGGATCAGCAGCGGCGGGCGCCGGTACAGGGC
>KL568602.1:58598-59138 GCA_000715605.1 Streptomyces speibonae
GGCCAGGAGCGTGTCGAGGCCGTCGGGCAGGTCCTCGACGGCGTCGCGCATCCCGACCGCGTCGACGGCTTCCCAGACCTCGCGGTCGTCGAGGCTCCTGGGCTGGCCCAGCGTGACGTTCTCCCGGGCCCGCAGCGGCCACTGGGCGAAGATCTGCGGCACGAGGCCGGTGTGGTTCCACACCGTGGCCGGGTCGGTGTGCGCGAGGTCGGTGCCGTTCCAGGTGACGCGGCCCTTGTCCGCCAGGTAGATGCCGGTGATCAGGCGGGTCAGCGTGCTCTTGCCGGACCCGTTCACGCCGACCACGGCGAGGATCTCGCCCCGCCGCAGGGTGAGCGAGACCCCGTCGACGGCGGGCCGGTCCTTGCCGGGGTACTGGTAGGTGGCCTCCTCCAGCCGGATCTCCTCCACCGGGGCGTGGACCGCCTCCGGGCCCCGCTTCGGCGCCCGCCGGGCGGCGTCGTCGAAGAACGCCTGCATGTCGCCCAGGTACAGGCTGGTGTGGAAGACCGCGGCGCCGTTGACGACGACCTGGGACAA
>KL568602.1:59373-61478 GCA_000715605.1 Streptomyces speibonae
AGCCAGGCGAGCATCCCCCAGGTGGCCGCCAGGAACGCGCCGCCCGCGAGGGACGACAGCAGCGCGATGCGCAGGGTGCGGGGAGCCGCAGCCAGGGACCGCCGGTCGACCCGTTCCGACAGGGCGCGGTACCAGTACAGGATGTAGTCCGTCATCCCGTTGGCGCGGACCTCGTCGCCGTACTTCGGAGTCGTCGCCCACCAGCGCGTCATCCCGCGGACGTTGCGGTCCGCGACGTTCGCGTAGTGGATCTCGTAGTCGACGCGCGCGGTGAGCACCGCGCCCACGCCGGCCGGGGCCACGGCCAGCAGGAGCAGCGGCAGCATCAGCGGGTTGAGCACGGAGAGGACACCGCCCGCCATGATCATCCGGATCAGGGCGGCCATGAAGCGCTGTGCGTCCATCACCATGACGTGGGTGCGGGTCACCCCCATTTCCGCCGCCTCCTGACGGTCGGAGAAGCCGTCCACGGCGTAGGCGGCGGCCTCGACCCGGCAGACCGACTCGACCAGCGCCGAGTCGGTCTCCGTCGTCAGGCGCGGTGTGACGCGCCGCTCCGCGTACTCGGCCAGGGCCACCGACGCGCGGCCGAGGGCGCTCGCCACCGCCACGACGGCGAGCGCGGGCAGCGCCTCGCGCAGGCGGTCGGCGACCGTTCCCGTGCCGAGAACGGGACCCATGGCCCGGGCGGTGGCCGCCAGCAGCACGGCGGTCGACACACCGGAGACCACCTGGCAGACGAGCAGCAGGAGCACCGCTCCGCGGTCGATGCGCCACGCCATGGCCGTGATCCGGCGCAGCACGGAGGGGAGCTGGGAACACAGGGCCCCGAAGCCGACCTGGCCGAGCGGGTTCACCGAGTAGTGCCCGGTGTACGTCATCTCGGCGGGAGGCGGAGGCGGGACGGCGCGGTCGGTCGAGCTGGTCAACGGCACTTCTCCCTGCGGTGTGACGAGTGGCGAGGACGGCAGCAGGCTCAACGAGACCGGCAGCGATATCGAACACAGGTGTTTCGGACGAAGCGGATACCGCATGAGGGCGCGGTGGCCGGGGGCGGGCGACGCGGCGGTCCTTGGCCGCAGCGGGGCCCGGCCGGAGCCCCGGGTGGCCGAAACGCCGTCGCCGATGCCCGAGTGACGGACGGGATCCGGCGCAGGACCGGACGAGCGACATCCGCCGTCACCCTTGCGGACAGAAGCTGACCGCAAGCCCTCATACGGTCGTCCCATGACACAGACACAGAAGATCCTCGTCACCGGCGCCACCGGAACCGTCGGCCGTCAGGTCGTCGCCGAACTGCTCGCCCGCGGCCACGCGGTCCGCGCCCTCACCCGGGACCCGGCGAAGGCGGGCCTCCCGGCGGAGGCGGAGGTGGTACAGGGCGATCTGACCGAGCCCGACAGCCTGATCCCGGCGCTCCAAGGAGTCACCGGCCTTCATCTGATCACTTTCGGAGGGGCCTACTTCGCCCCGCTGGAGACGGGGCCGCGGATCCTGGAGGCGGCCCGCGCGGCCGGCGTGCGGCGGGTCACCGTGCTGCACGGAGGAGGCCCGTCCCCGCTGGAGGACGCGGTGCGCGCCGACGACGGCGTGGACTGGACCGTGCTCATACCCGTGGAGTTCATGGCCAACGCCCTGGAGTGGGCCGAGGGCGTCGTCGCGTCGGACGAGGTGCGCGAACCGTTCGTGTCCCGGCTCAGCGCCATGGTCCACGAGGGCGACATCGGCGCCGTCGCCGCGGTGGCGCTCACCGAGGAGGGGCACGGCGGTCAGGAGTACGTGATCACCGGTCCCGAGGTGCTGACCGTCGGTGACAAGGTGGCGGCGATCGCCGGCGCCCGGGGGCGGGCCGTCTCCCTGGTCGAGCTGACCGAGGAGGAGGCCGTGGCGCAGTGGCGGGCGGCCGGCCACTCGGAGGAGGTGATCGGCTTCCTGCTCGAGGCGTACGGCAACACGCCGGAGATCGGACGCACGGTCACCGGCACCGTGGAGAAGATCACCGGCCGGCCGGCCCGCAGCTTCACGCAGTGGGCCGCCGAACACGCGGACGCGTTCAGGGGGGCGGAAGCCACGGGCGCGGCCTGAGCGTGCGCACGGTGCCCGGG
>KL568602.1:61716-62538 GCA_000715605.1 Streptomyces speibonae
GCCTCGCCGTCGGCAGCCGCCCGTCGCCCGGCCCGGGCCCGGGCATGACCTCCGAGGTAATCGCCCCGTGGCGGCCTCGTCCGGCAGGATCAGGCGCACCGACGGGATCCCGTCAGCGGGGGACCCGGCCGCAGCCGTGAGGAGAGCGCCTTGCCCGTCCAGTCCACCGCCGTGCAGTCCGACGCCGAGGCCACCCGGGCCGTCGTGGAGGAGTTCCTCGCCGCCCGGGCGGCAGGGGACACCGGACGCCTGATCGAGCTCTTCGCCGACGAGGTCGACTGGCTGCTTGCCGACAATCCGGGCGTTCCCTGGATCCGCCCGCGCTCCACCGGCGCCGAATGCGCCGCCCAGTTCACGGAGTTGACGGAACATACGGTGCCCGGGGACGCGCGTGTCGGCCTCGACGCCTTCCTCGTCGACGGCCGGGACGCGGTGCTGACGGGCCATCTGGCGGGGACGGTGCGGGCGACCGGACGGTCCTTCGAAGGCCCGTTCGCCCTGCGCCTGACGGTGGAGGGCGGCCGGATCACCCGGCACCACCTCTACGAGAACAGCCGCGCCATAGCCGAGGCCTGCGCCGCCGGCTGACGGCGGGGCGCCGGTGGGCGAACGGTTCGGCAGAGGAGTCCGGCGTCCGCGGCGGCGCACTCGTCCGGGCCGGCGGACGGACGCGGAGCCGCTCGGAACCGGCCGCGGTCACCAGGATGGTCCTCTTGGAGCCGCCGGAGGGCGAGCGCCCGCACGGCGTCCCGGCCGTGGCCGTTCCGAGGGGGCATCGACCGAGCCCGGCGCGGTGGCGCCGGGCTCGGGCGTGTTCACGGC
>KL568602.1:62782-68169 GCA_000715605.1 Streptomyces speibonae
CTCCGCCACCGGTGCCGCCAGCGGCTAAGGTCAGTCGGTATTTGCCTAAAGCTTATAGGTAAATGCATACTCGTATCAGTCGGCCGGCGCCCACGGCGCCCGGGACCCGCCGTTCATCCACCCGCCCCCGCAGACGGACCGAGACCATGCCCTCCTCCACCCCGCCCACCTGGACCACCACGCCCATCACCGCCGCACTCGTGCGCGGCGCGCTCGATCTGGAGACCACCGCGCAAGGGGTGCTGCCGCACCGCCTGCCCGCGTGGGCCCGCGCCCGGAACACCGACGCGCAACTCGCCATGGCCGAGTCCCAGCCCTCCGGCGTACGCCTGGTCTTCCGGACCCGCGCGACCGCCGTCGAGCTGGACACGGTTCCGACGAAACGCATCTACGTCGGCGCCCCGCCCCGCCCGGACGGCCAGTACGAACTGCTCGTCGACGGACGCCCGGCCGGCCGGGCCACCGCGTCCGGCGGCAACACCGTGACCATCGACATGAGCAAGGGGACGGCCGACCACGCCCCCGGTCCCGCCGACACCCTGCGCTTCACCGGACTGCCCGAGCACGACAAGACCGTCGAGATCTGGCTGCCGCACAACGAGACGGCCGTACTCGTCGCCCTGCGCACCGACGCGCCCCTGGAGCCCGCCCCCGCCTCCGGCCGCAGGACCTGGCTCCACCACGGCAGCTCCATCAGCCATGGCTCCGACGCCGCGAGCCCCACCGCCACCTGGCCGGCGCTCGCCGCGGCACGCGGCGGCGTGGAGCTGGTCAACCTGGGACTGAGCGGCAGCGCCCTGCTTGACCCGTTCGTCGCGCGCGCCATGCGCGACACGCCCGCCGACCTGATCAGCGTGAAGATCGGCATCAACGTCGTCAACGCCGACCTGATGCGGCTGCGCGCCTTCGCCCCCGCCGTCCACGGATTCCTCGACACCCTCCGCGACGGCCACCCCACCGCACCGCTGCTGGTCGTCTCACCGATCCTGTGCCCCATCCACGAGGACACGCCCGGTCCCACCGCCTTCGACTTCAGCCGCCTCGGCGAGGGGCAGCTGTCGTTCACCGCGGCGGGTGACCCCGCGGAACGGGACGGGGGCAAGCTGACGCTCTGCGTCATCCGCGACGAGCTGGCGCGCATCGTGGCGCAACGCGCGTCGGACGACCCGAACCTGTACCACCTCGACGGGCGGGAGCTCTACGGCGAGGCGGACCACGCCGAACTGCCGCTGCCCGACCGGCTCCACCCCGACGCCGCCACCCATCGCCGCATGGGTGAACGGTTCGCCGCCCACGCCTTCGCGGCCGGACACGGCCCGTTCGCGGAGAACGGGAGCCGATCCGGCTGATCCGACGCTGCTGAGCCGCCCCGGCTGAGCTGCCCGAAGAGCGTCAGCCGGCCGGTACCGGTCGCTCGCTCCGGCGGCCGTTGAACCGGACCCGGCGGGGTGCGACGAGGCGGGCGCGAACGCCGGCCTCGTCGCACCCGGGCGGACGCCGCGGACGCCGCGGACGCCGGGGGCGCCGGGGCCGCCGAGCCGGCCGGCGCACGGGCGAGGAGCCCGGTGACGGCGGGCGAGCGCCGTCCCGTTCGCACGCCCGGCATCCGCTTCCGTCACCTCCCGGCGGCATTTACATCGATGCAGAGCCCATCGCAGGATCGCGACTGGTTCCAGACATGTCAATGAGTGGCCGGCCGCCCGGCCGCTCACCTGCGAGAACCCATCACTCCCCGCCGACAGGCAAGCTGATGGTGTGTCAGCTCTGTGCGAGGCCTGGACAGGCGTCGGGAGGCGTGTTGTCATTCCGCTGCACGCCGGATTTCCAACGTTGGAATACATTCCGGACGAGCCGATGGCCGCGCCTGCTGCGTCCAGGCCCCATGCCCTCTGCGCGAGGAAAGGTTCGATGACAAGACAACACCCCCACCCCAGATCGAAATGGTGGGCCGTGCTGACCGTGACGGCCCTGGCCCTGTCCACGGGTGCCCTGGCACCCGCCGCGACGGCCGCGATGCCGACGGCCGGGGCGTCCGCCCTCGCCGCCGACGCCGACGTCCAGGTGCACGGCCTCAAGGGCGAGTACTTCCGCATGTCGGCACCGGGTGCCCGGGACTTCGCCGAACTCGGCGGCACCCTGCTGGAACCGCAGATCAACTTCGGCGGACTGACCGGCACCTTCGAGGATCTGACGGGACAGACCGAGCACACCACCGCCCGCTGGACCGGGCAGATCGAGGCTCCGGAGGACGGCGACTACACCTTCTACGCCATCGGTGACAACGGATTCCGGCTGTTCATCGACGACGAGCCGGTCATCGACCACTGGGAGCCGGACTGGGACCGGGAGCAGACCAGTGAGCCGGTCACGCTGAAGGCGGGGGAGAAGCACGACTTCCGTCTGGAGATGTTCCAGGACTTCGGCGGATCGAACATGTTCCTGCGCTGGTCGACCCCGACGATGCCCAAGCAGCTCGTCCCGACCACCGCGTTCACCCCGCCCGCCGGCTTCGAGGTGTACCCGGTGGAGCTGACCGTCGGCGAGGACGGGCGCAGGCTGCGCGCCCGCTTCGAGGGCCGGGTGAGCGACCTCTCGCAGGTGGCGGAGCACCTGAAGATCGAGGCCGACACGACCGCCATGCCCATCAAGTCGGTGGCGCCGGACCGCCGGGACCGCAACTCCCTCATCGTCACCCTCTCGGCGGCGATCCAGAAGAACCAGCAGGTCCGGGTCACCTACGACGGTGAGGGCGGCCTGAAGACCGGCGACGAGACCGTGCCCCGGATCGTCCGCTACGCGGTGAACGACTCCACGCACCGGATCACCACTCCGTGGGGCGACAAGCTCGACAAGAAGAACCCGCTGCCGGAGTACCCCCGCCCGCAGCAGGTGCGCAAGGAGTGGAAGAACCTCAACGGGCCCTGGGAGTTCAGCGGGGCCGAGGCCGGCGAGCAGCCGAAGTTCGGCAAGAAGTTGGACGAGAAGATCATCGTTCCGTTCCCGGTGGAGTCGCAGCTCTCCGGACTCGAGCGGCACGAGGACCACATGTTCTACCGCAGGCTCATCGACGTGCCGAAGAACTGGAAGGTCGGCAAGAGCGGCAAGAGCAACCGGCTCAAGCTCAACTTCGGCGCGGTGGACTACCGGTCCACCGTCTGGGTCAACGGCAAGAAGGTCGCCGAACACACCGGCGGCTACAACGCCTTCAGCGCCGACATCACCGACGCGCTCAAGCCCCGGGGCAAGCAGGAGATCGTCGTCGCGGTCACCGACACCGGCGGCGACAACCAGCCCAGGGGCAAGCAGTCCACCAACCCCGGCGGCATCTTCTACACCCAGTCTTCCGGCATCTGGCAGACCGTCTGGATGGAACCCGTCGCTCCGACGGCCATCGACAACGTGGTCACCACGCCCGACATCGGCCGCAGCACCCTGGCGGTCACCGTCGAGTCCGAGAACGCCTCGAAGGGGGCCCGCGTCGAGGCCGTCGCGCGTGACAAGCGCGGACGGGTCGTCGGCAAGGTCAGCGGACCGGCCAACAAGAAGCTCGACCTGCGGGTGTCCCGGCAGCACCTGTGGACCCCGGACGACCCCTACCTGTACGACCTCGACGTCAAGCTGAAGGACGGCCGGTCAACCGACCGGATCGACAGCTACTTCGGCATGCGCGAGGTGGGCATCGAGGAGGTCGGCGGATACCGGAAGCTGGTGCTCAACGGCAAGCCCATCTTCTCCCTCGCCACCCTCGACCAGGGCTTCTGGCCCGACGGCCTCCACACCCCGCCCAGCGACAAGGCGCTGGCGTTCGACCTCGAGGCCCACAAGAAGCTCGGCTTCAACGCCGTGCGCAAGCACATCAAGGTGGAGTCCCCGCGCTGGTTCTACCACGCGGACCGGCTCGGCCTGCTGGTCTGGCAGGACTTCGTCTCCGGCACCCTCTCCAACGACACCGGGCGCAAGGCCTTCGTGGACCAGGGCCGGGAAATGATGCGCCAGCACCACAACTCGCCCTCCGTCATCGGCTGGATCGTCTTCAACGAGGGCTGGGGCGAGTGGGACCGCGAGGAGAGCGGACGTATCGCCGAGGCGGTCAAGGAGGCCGACCCGTCCCGGGTCGTCAACGCCCACAGCGGTGTCAACTGCTGCGACTCCAAGGGTGACTCCGGCAAGGGCGACATCATCGACCACCACGACTACAACAACGAGGACCCGCCCTTCCCCGACCACCGGGCGGCCATGGACGGCGAGCACGGCGGCTTCACCCTGCGCACCCCGGGACACATGTGGCCCGGCCCGCCCACCGTCATCTACAGCGGCGTCGACACCAAGGAGGCCCTGACCCGCAGGTACGTCGAGAACACCGAGAGGTTCTACCTCGACCAGGCCGGCGCCGAGCTCTCCGGATCGGTGTACACGCAGATCTCCGACCTGGAGAACGAGCTCAACGGCCTCTACACCTACGACCGCCGGGAGCTCAAGGTCGACCCGGGCCCGGTGCGTGAGATCAACCGCAAGGTCATCGCGGCCGGAGCCGCCGCGGGCGACCGCGAGCAGCCGAAGGGCGGCGGGTCCTGGACCCTCGACGAGGGCACCGGCACCACCGCGAAGGACGAGGGGCCCCAGAACAAGCCGCTCACCCTGAGCGAGGGGACCACCTGGACCGACGGCGTCAGCGGCAGCGCACTGCGGTTCGACGGTGAGGGCCGGTACGCCCAGACCGAGGGCCCCGTGCTCGACACCACCGGCAGCTACACGGTGTCGGCGTGGGTGACCCTGGACTCGCTGCCGGGCAACTACGCAACGGCCGTCAGCCAGGACGCGAAGCGGCAGACCAGTCCCTTCTACCTGCAGTACGGGCATGGCGCGTTCGCCTTCAGCACACCGGACGGGCGGCGGGCCCTCAAGGAGACGACGCCCGAGACCGGCCGCTGGTACCACCTGGTCGGTGTGCGTGACGACACCACGGGCGACATCACGCTCTACGTCGACGGCGAGCGGGCGGCCACCGTCGAGGGCGGACCGAACTACGTCGCCTCCGGCCCCTTCACCGTGGGCCGCGCCCAGTGGAACGGCCAGAACGTCGACTTCTGGGACGGGGCGGTGGACGAGGTCCACGCCTACGACAGGGCGCTGACCGCACAGGAGGTGAGCGCGCTGTACACGGCTGAGAAGCCGTAACCACCACGACAGCGAAGGGTGCGGACGCCGACGGCGTCCGCACCCCTCGTCGTGCCATGGGTCACGTCACGTGGCTCACCGCCAGGTTGTCGGACGTGGCCGCCGTGTCGAAGCCCCGCACCTCGTTCGCACCGCTGGAGCAGGTCGTGTCGGTGACCGAGATCCCCGGCCTCCTGGTGGGGGAGTGGGTGCGGTGGCGGCCGGGGAGC
>KL568602.1:68424-70344 GCA_000715605.1 Streptomyces speibonae
CGGCTTCGCCGCGCTCACGGGGCCCAGGGAGCCGCCACGGCCCAGGTGGTGTCCTCCCTGAAGAGGGCACGGGCGTCCCAGGTGCGGGTCCCGCCCGGAATCGCCAGCCACAACTCGGCGTTGTAGTGGCGCAGATACTGTTCGGGGAAGTTGTAGGCGGACAGCCGCACCCCGCCGTCGGCGCCCCGGACCGGGCAGAACGTGGAGTCCGCGCGGAACAGGGCGCCGCTGCCGCCCTCCTTGTACACACGGGAGTCGCGGTGCCGCAGATACTCGCCGGGGTAGTTGCGCGACTCGAAGGAGTAGCAGGAGCTGTCGGCCAGGCCGGGGACGACCCGCCATGTCGCGTCGTTCTTCAGCAGCGCACTGCTGCCTCCGGTGACGACCTCCGTGAACACCGCGCCGTTCTGGTGCCGGACATAGCGGTCGGTGAGGCCGGGGGTGGTGACCCGGACCGAGACGGACTGCCCAGTGGGCAGCGTCACCGGGGCGGACGGCGAGCGGGAGGCGTCGATCAGCGCCCGGTTGGCGGCCCTGACCCGGGCCTCGTCGACCTTGACGACCTGGCGGTCGTAGGTGAGCAGGCCGTTGGCCTCGTTCTCGACATCGGTGATCTCGGTGTAGACCGAGGCGGACAGCCCCTTGGGCATCCGCACCTCACGGATGCCGTCCAGCAGCCCGGTCAGCCGGTCGTCGAGATGCGCCGTGTCCGGCTGGTCCTCGTAGCTGAAACCGCCGCCCGGATACCACTCGTGACCGGCCACCTTGTAGCCGAGACCGCCGAACTCGCCGAGCACGGCCGCGCGCGTGGCACTGGGCACCGTGGTGCCGGGACCGACGTACACATGGTGGTCGACCACATCACCGTTGCCGCCGTCCACGGCCCCGCAGCAGTTGACACCGCTCATGTTGTCCACCAGACGGGACGGGTCGGAGGCCTTGACCTCGTCGGCGATGCGCGCCTGGTCGTACTGGCCCCAGCCCTCGTTCTGGTTGACCCACATCACCAGCGAGGGCGCGCTGCGGTGCTGGTCGATGATCCGGTCGTACTCCGCCTCCCACTGGACGCGCGCGGCGGCGTCGGGGGTGCGCTCCATGGACGGCATGTCCTGCCAGACCAGCAGCCCGAGCCGGTCGGCCCAGTAGAACCAGCGCTGCGGCTCGACCTTGATGTGCTTGCGCACCATGTTGAAGCCCAGGTCCTTGTGCTTCTGCAGGTCGTACCGGAGAGCGGCGTCGGTCGGAGCCGTGTAGATGCCGTCCGGCCAGTACCCCTGGTCCAGGGTGCCCGTCTGGAACACGAACTCCCCGTTGAGCACGGGGCGGAGCACGCCGTCCACCCGTGCGAGCCCGATCGAGCGCATGCCGGTGTAGCTGCCCACGGAGTCGACCGTCGTGGTGCCGGAGAGCAGCTCCGCGCGGACGTCGTAGAGGAAGGGATCGTCCGGCGACCAGCGGCGCGCGTTCGGCACCGGGACGGTGAACTCCGCGCCGACCGGTCCGGTGGCCGTGCCGGCCGTGCTGCCCCCGCCGGACACGGTCACGCGGACCCGGTGACCGCTGACGCCCGAGCCCCGCACGGTGACCTTCAGCCGGTTGGCGGTCAGGTCGGGCACCATGTCGAGTCGGGTGATGTGCGCGGCGGCCGTGGGCTCCAGCCACACTGTCTGCCAGATTCCGGACGCGGCCGTGTAGAAGATGCCACCACCGGGGTGCGGCGTCACATCGTTGATCCGCTGCTTGCCGACCGCCTGACTGCCCGTCTGCGTGGGGTCCCACACCGAGACGACGAGCGTGTTGGCACCGCCGGTCAGCAGGTCGGTGATGTCGTACGAGAAGGAGTCGAAACCGCCGCTGTGGGGGGCACCCGCCTGCCGGTCGTTGACCCAGACGGTCGTACGCCAGTCACTGGCGCCGAAG
>KL568602.1:70570-72296 GCA_000715605.1 Streptomyces speibonae
CCCGCCGGTACGGTGAAGGTGCGCTTGTACCAGAGCTTGTCGTTCTGCGTGATCCTGCGCTGGATGCCGGAGAGCGCCGACTCGGCGACGAACGGGACGCGGATCTGTTCGGGGAACGACGCGGGCCGGCCGGCGTCCGCCGAGGTGACGGCGAAGTCCCAGATGCCGTTCAGGTTGGCCCAGTCGGGGCGGGTGAGCTGCGGACGTGGGTACTCCGGCAGTGGATTGTCGACGGAGACCTGGTCGGTCCACGGCGTGGTCATGGGCGCGGGCTTCGGGGTCCATGCCCGGGGCGCCGCGGCCGCCGTGCCGGAACCGGTGAGGGCCGTGCCGGCGAGCAGGGCCAGCACGGCCGACAGTGCGGTGAGCCACCACCGCCGTCTGAACCGGGGGAGAAGCAGAGGTGGGGCCTGTACTCGACGCATCGTCACTCCTTGGGAAGTGGGGGTGGGAGACGTGCGCGTGCGAGAAGCGGCCGGTCCGCCTCGGAGCGTCACCGGCCGCCTGGAACCGGACGCGGCACCGGGAGCCCTGAGCGGCCCGGTGCCGCGTCCGGAGTTCTACATCAGTTGCCGGCGGCGGCCCAGCCAGGTCTGGGCGACCACCACGACGGCCAGGAACGCGCCGCTGACGACCTGCTGGTAGGAGGAGTCGAGGGAGCCGATCTGGTTGATGACGTTCTGGATCACCTTCAGCAGCAGCACACCGACCAGGGCCCCGCTGGCGTAGCCGAGTCCGCCGGTGAGCAGGGTGCCTCCGATGACGACGGCGGCGATGGCCTCCAGCTCCATGCCGTTGCCGAGGATGGTGACGCCCGAGGCGAGCCATGCCGCGTTGAGCGCGCCGGCCAGCCCGGCCAGCACCCCGCTCAGGGTGTAGACGAGGATCTTGGTACGGGCCACCGGGGCGCCCATCAGCGCCGCCGCGTCCTCGTTGCCGCCGACCGCGTACACATGCTGTCCGAACCGGGTGCGGCGCAGGACCACCGCACCGGCGACGAACAGCGCCAGGGTGATCCACACGGGGTTGCCGAGACCGAGCGTGGTGCCCTGTCCCAGTTCCGCGAGGAAGGAACCCTTGCCGATCAGATAGGTGTTGGCACCCTCGTCGGTGAGGGCCAGCATCAGACCGCGCGCCCCCAGCATGGCCGCCAGGGTGACGATGAACGGGGCCAGCCGCGAGCGGGCCACCAGCAGGCCGTTGACGACGCCGATCGCCCCGCACACCACCAGCGGCAGCAGCAGCGCCACCAGCGTTCCGTGCCGTGACCCCCAGGCCGCCAGGACCCCGCCCAGCGCGAACAGCGACCCGACCGACAGGTCGATGCCCCCGGTGATGATCACGAAGGTCATGCCCAGCGCGACGACCGCCAGGAAGGCCGAACTCGTCGCCATGTTGCTGATGTTGTCCCCGGTGGCGAAGGAGTCGAAGCTGAACGACGCCACGAGGGAGACGACCACCAGCACGGCCAGCGCACCGTGCTGCTGGACCAGCGCGCTCACCCGCTCGGAGCGGGCGGAACCCACGGGCTCGCCGGCCGGCGCCGGGCCCTTGTCGCTCGTCGTGGTCACCGGGGCGTCCGTCTTCGTGGCGGTCATCGCTTCCCCCGTCCCCGTGCCGCGTAGACCGCGCACACGATCACTATGGCCTGCGCGATCTGGGTCCAGGAGGGCGGCAGATCGTGCTTGATGAGGGTGGCGGTGAGCAACTGGATGAGGACGGCTCC
>KL568602.1:72552-74556 GCA_000715605.1 Streptomyces speibonae
CTCCCGCCACGGTGCCGGCGATGTTCACCCGGCCCCCGGTGAGCGGCGTACCGCCGACCACGACGGCGGTGATGGCGGACAGCTCCATCAGGTTGCCCAGCGAGGTGGGGTCGCTGGCCTGGAGCCGGGCCGTGGCGAGGACGCCCGCCACGGCGGCGAGCAGCGCGCAGACGATGTACACGACGATCAGCACGCGGCGCACCGGAAGTCCGGCGAGCTGCGCCGCGGGACGGCTGTCACCGATGGCCAGCAGCTGCCGTCCGAAGGTGGTGCGGCGGACGACGAAGGCCACCAGGGCCGCCAGCGCGGCGGCGATCAGAATCAGATACGGAACGCCCAGCACGTCACCGGAGCCCAGGGAGGCCAGGGCCGGGTTACGCAGGTCCTCCAGCTGCGGCAGCAGCACCAGCGCGAGACCCCGGCCGCCGACCATGAGCGCCAGTGTCGCCACGATCGGCTGAACACCGATGAAGGCGACCAGGGCTCCGTTGGCGAACCCGACGGCGGCGGCGAACACCGCGACCACCAGCAGCGCGGGCACCAGGCCGTAGCCGAGGTAGAGGGCCGTGACCGAGGCAGCCAGGGCCATCACCGCGCCGACCGAGAGGTCGACGCCCTCGGTGCCGATCACCAGGGCCATGCCGAGCGCGACGATGATGACGGGGGCGACCTGCACGGCCTGGGTGCGGAAGTTCTCCGCGGACAGGAAGTGCGGGGTGATGACGATGTTGACGACGAGCAGCGCCGCCACGCCGGCGTAGACGCCGTACGTCTGCAGCCACTGCAGGATGCGGGCCTTGTCCAGCGGGACGGTCTTGAGGGCGGCTTCAGCCATCGGTGGCCGCCTCCTCGACCGCGTCCCGGTCCAGGGCGTGCCCGGCGATGGTCCGCATCAGCTTGTCCTCGGTGACCTCGTCGCCGGTCAGTTCGCCGACGACGGCACCGTCCTTCAGTACGACCACGCGGTCGGACCCTTCGATCAGTTCCTCCAGGTCGGAGGAGATGAGCAGGACGCCCAGGCCGTCCGCGGCCAGTTCGTCCACGAGTTTCTGCACCTCGGCCTTGGCGCCGACGTCGATGCCCCGGGTGGGCTCGTCCAGGAGCAGCACCTTCGGGTTCATCGCCAGCCAGCGGGCGAGCAGCACCTTCTGCTGGTTGCCGCCGGACAGTTCGCCGACCTTCTGCTGCGGCGAGGACGCCTTGATGCGCAGGCGCTCGATGAAGGTGTCGACGATGCTGTCGACGCGCGCCTCGGAGACCAGCCCGAACCGCGAGAGGCGGGGCAGCACGGCCAGCGAGATGTTCTCGCGGACCGACAGCCCGGGCACGATGCCCTCGCTCTTGCGGTCCTCCGGCAGCAGGCTGATGCCCGCCCGGATGGCCGCGGGTGTGGAGCCGCGGCGCAGCGGCGCCCCGGCCACCATGACGCTGCCCGACGCCGTCGGCAGCGCGCCGGAGATGGCCTTCGCCGTCTCGGTGCGGCCGGAACCGAGCAGCCCGCCCAGGCCCACGACCTCGCCGGGCCGGATGCTCACGGAGACGCCGTGCAACTGGTGGGGGACCGTCAGTTCGCGGGCCTCCAGCACGGGTTGGCCGTCGGTGGTGTGATGGTCGCCGCTGAACTTCGTCAGGCCCTCCTTGCGGACCTCTCCCAGCTCCCGGCCGAGCATCGTGGACACCAGGGAGAGCCGGTCGAGTTCGGCGAGGCGGCCGTGGTGGACGCGGCGGCCGTCGCGCAGCACGGTGACCGTGTCGCACACCGCGTACAGCTCGTCGAGGCGGTGGCTGACGTAGATGACGGCGATGCCCTCGTCGCGCAGCCGGCGGATGACCGAGAACAGGGTCTCGACCTCCCGCGGTTCGAGCGAGGAGGTCGGCTCGTCCATGATGACGATCCGCGCCTCGCTCGCCACGGCTCGGGCCAGGGCGACCATCTGCTGCGCCCCGACGCCGAGGCTGCGCAGCGGCCGGCGCACGTCCACCTGGACGCCGTAGGCGCGCAGC
>KL568602.1:74722-76723 GCA_000715605.1 Streptomyces speibonae
GGCTGCGCAGCGGCCGGCGCACGTCCACCTGGACGCCGTAGGCGCGCAGCGCCTCCTCGGCCTCCCGGTTCATGCGGCCGAAGTCCAGCAGCCCGAGGCGGTTGCGCGGCTCGCGGCCGAGGAAGAGGTTGCGGGCCACGCTCAGCAGCGGGATGAGGTTGACCTCTTGGTAGATGGTCGAGATCCCGGCCCGCTGGGCCTCCAGAGGCGTGGCGAAGGAGACGTCGCGCCCCTGGAAAACGATGTCACCGGCATCGGGCCGGTGGACCCCGGTGAGGAGCTTGATGAGGGTCGACTTGCCGGCGCCGTTCTCGCCGATCAGGGCGTGGACCTCGCCGGCGTGCAGGGTCAGGTCCACGTCGTCCAGGGCCCGGACGCCCGGGAAGGTCTTGCTCAGTCCGCGGACGGCGAGGACTTCGGCGGGGGGAGCCACCTGTGCCTCCAGGAATCGAATGGTGACGGTCGGACAGGGGGCCCGGGGAAGCCGGGCCCCCGCGGCGGGCTAGTAGGCCTTGCCGAGGTCCTGCTCGGCGTTGTCGGCGTCGTAGGCGCTGTCCTGGATGATGATGTCCTGGTGGACTTCCTTGCCCTGGGTGAACTCGTCCAGCGTCTGGAAGGCCAGCGGGCCGAACCTCGGGTTGGACTCGATGACGCCGCTGATCCAGCCGTCGACGACACCCTGGACGGCGTTGCGCGTACCGTCCACCGTGACGATCTCGACGTCGCCCGCCTTCTTGCCCGCGCCCTTCAGCGCGGCCACCGCGCCCAGGCCCATCTCGTCGTTCTCGGCGTAGATGCCCTTGATGCCGGGGTTGGACTGGATGAGCTGCTCGGTGACCTGCTGGCCCTTCTCGCGGGTGAAGTCACCGGTCTGCTCGAAGACCACCTTCAGGTCGGGGGCCTTCTCGGCCACGCGCTCCTTGAAGCCCTTGGTGCGCTCGGTGGTGACGTTGTTGCCGGCCGAGCCGAGCAGGATCGCGACCTCGCCCTTGCCGCCGGTGGCCTCGATCATCTGGTCGGCGGCGCGCCGGCCCTGCTCGACGAAGTCGGAGGCGATGAAGGACACGTAGTCCTTGCAGGGCGTGGCGTTGATCTTGCGGTCGATGGTGACGATCGGGACCTTCTTGGCGGCGGCCGCCTGGAGCACCGGGTCCCAGCCGTCGGAGTTGAGGGGAGCGATCACCAGCAGATCGGCGCCCTTGGCGAGCAGGTCCTGGACATCGCTGATCTGCTTGGAGAACTGCGACTGGGCGTTGGCCGTCAGCAGCTTGACGCCTCTCTTCTCCGCCTCGTCCTTGATGGACTGCGTCTCGGCGATGCGGAAGGGGTTGGCCTCCTTCTCGGACTGGGAGAAGCCGACCGTGGCGTCCTTCAGATCGATCTTCTTTCCGCCGTAGGTGTCGACGGTGCAGGTCTCGCTGCCCGGCTTCGGCGTGACGACCTGCTGCTCGGCCCCGGCGGCCGCCGGGGACTTCTTGCTGTCCGCCGCGTCGTCCTCCGACTTGGCGCATGAGGTGGCGGTCAGGGCCACGGCGGCGGCCAAGGCCACGACCACGGGACGGGCGAGAAGGAGAGGACGGTGAGTGGTGCGCTGCATGGTGACCCCGATCCGGGTGACGCTGAAAAGGGAACTGGGGAGCCGAAGGACGCGCGGAAGCGGAGCTGCTCCCCCTGTGCACGGCGGCGTCCGGTGTGCCGCAAAGGAGGTTTTACATCGTTGGAAGGATGCTGTAAACCCCTTGCGCACAAGGTGGGAGGGGGAGGGGGCGGGAACCGCGCGGCGTGCGGTGGGGCCGGGCGGGGTGGGAAGCGCTTGCAGTGGGGGTGTGAACCCTGGCGGCTTCTCATCTGCGTGTGCGCACACGGTGCTTGGAATGCGCGGCTCGCGCGGGCGTACGGGTTGGCGCCGGCTGGGGGTGGGTTGCGTGCCCGGGGTGACGCGAGCCGGGGGGTTTTGCGCAGCCCGGGGCTTACGGGGTGCCTCCCCCACTCTCGGCTGCG
>KL568603.1:0-1751 GCA_000715605.1 Streptomyces speibonae
CGCCGGGCTGCGCGAACACCCCCCGGCCCGCACCAACGCACGGCACTCCGCAAATCTCCGGCCGTACAAACCCGCCCCTACCCAGCCCACACCCCACCCCGCACCGACCAGCGGTACCCTGACCAGCACGTCCACCCAGCGAAGGGACCCCCATGCCACTCGAAGCCGGCCTCCTGGAGATCCTCGCCTGCCCGGCCTGCCACAGCCCCCTCAAGGAGCAGGACACCGAGTTGATCTGCACCGGCCAGGACTGCGGCCTGGCGTACCCCGTCCGCGACGGCATCCCCGTCCTCCTCGTCGACGAGGCCCGCCGCCCGGCGTAAGGGGCACCCGGCACGACAACCGGCACCCAGCACACCGCACCGCCACGACGACGCCCCCGATCCGAGATCGGAGCCTGCCGCCCATGCTCGACGAATCCCTGCTCGACTCCCCGGAGGGCCTCGCCGAGGCCGACCGCCGTGCCCTGCTCCGCGGCGCCGCCGAAGCCGGCGCCCGCGTCCGCACCGCCGCGCGGTACGCCGCCGAGGCCGGCGTCAACGACCTCAAGCCCGACGGCCGCCCCCGCGCCGTCCTCATCGCCGGCCCGGGCGCCGCCGCCACCCAGACCGCCGACCTCCTCGGCACCCTGGCCGGCGCGGGCAGCCCCGTCACCCGCCTCGCCCCCACCGGCGTCGCCCCCGCCGCGGGCGCCCTGCGCTGGGAACTGCCCGGCTGGGCCGGCTCCGTCGACCTGCTGCTCATCGCCACCCCGGACGGCACCGAACCCGGCCTGGCCCTGCTCTGCGAGCAGGCGTACCGCCGCGGCTGCACCGTCGTCGCCGTGGCCCCCGCCCGCACCCCGCTCGCCGACACCGTCAGCGGCTCCCACGGCCTGTTCGTCCCCATGGCGACCGCCCCCTACGACCACGACGAGCCGCTCGCCGCCTCCGCGCCCGGCGTCCTGTGGGCCCTGCTCACTCCGTTGCTCGCCCTGCTGGACCGCGCGGGCCTGCTCACCGCGCCGCCCGACGCCCTGGAGAAGGTCGCCGACCGCCTCGACACCATCGCCGAACGCTGCGGACCCGCCATCGCGGCCTACAGCAACCCCGCCAAGACCCTGGCCGCCGAGCTCGCCGACGCCCTTCCCGTCGTCTGGACCGAAGGCGTCTCGGCCGGCCCGGCCGGCCGCCGTTTCGCCGCGGCACTCGCCGAACTCTCCGGCACCCCCGCCGTCGTCGCCGAACTGCCCGAAGCGCTCGCCGCGCACAGCGCCCTGCTCGCCGGCCGCCTCGCCGCCAGCGCCGACCCGGACGACTTCTTCCGCGACCGCGTCGAGGAGACGCCCGCCCTGCACGCGCGCGTGGTGCTCCTGCGCGACCGCCCCATCGGCGGCCTCACCGCCGCCCCCGCCGCCCGCGAACTGGCCCTCACCCACGACACGCCGATCAGCGAGCTGGAACCGGAGGCCGGAGGCGAACTGGAGACCCTCGCGGAGCTGATCGCCGTCACCGATTTCGCCGCCGTCTACCTGGCGCTCGCCTCGAGAGCCTGAGCCCGGTCATGCCCGGCAGCCCCTGACCCACCCTCCGCGCAGACGCACGCTGACGCACGCAGACGCACGGCACCGCGCGCCCGCACGAGAACCGGCAGAAGGAACGCAGAGAACCCCATGGACCCCCTCGACAACACCATCCGCCCCTACGCCTGGGGTTCCACCACCGCCATCCCGCGCCTGCTGGGCACCGAGCCGACCGGCGAGCCGCAGGCGG
>KL568603.1:1962-8920 GCA_000715605.1 Streptomyces speibonae
CAGAGATGTGTATAAGAGACAGGGCGCCCACCCCGGCGCACCCTCCCGCACCGGGCGGGGCACCCTCGTCGAGGTCATCGACGCCGACCCGGAGCGCGAGCTCGGCCCGGACACCGTCGCCAAGTTCGGCCCCCGCCTGCCCTTCCTGCTCAAGCTCCTCGCCGCCGGAGCCCCGCTCTCCCTCCAGGTCCACCCCGACCTGGCCCAGGCGAAGGAGGGCTACGCCGACGAGGAGCGCCGGGGCGTTCCCGCGACCGCCCCGCACCGCAACTACAAGGACGCCAACCACAAGCCCGAACTGGTCTGCGCCCTCACCGAGTTCGACGGCCTGTGCGGCTTCCGCGACCCCCGGCGCGCCGCCGAACTCCTCGACGGCCTCGGCGTGGACTCTCTCAAGCCGTACGTCGACCTGCTGCACGCCCAGCCCGAAGAGGCCGCCCTGCGCGAGGTCCTCACCGCGATCCTCACCGCCGACCCCGAGGAGATGGCCCGCACCGTCACCGAGACGGCCGCCGCCTGCGACCGCCTCGGCGGCGACTACGCCCCGTACGCCGACATCGCCCACCACTACCCGGGCGACCCCGGCGTCATCGCCGCGATGCTCCTCAACCACGTCCGGCTCCAGCCCGGCGAGGCCCTCTTCCTCGGCGCCGGCGTCCCCCACGCCTACCTCGACGGTCTCGGCGTCGAGATCATGGCCAACTCCGACAACGTGCTGCGCTGCGGCCTGACCCCCAAGCACGTCGACGTACCCGAACTCCTGCGCATCGTCCGCTTCGAGTCCCGCGACCCCGGCGTGCTGCGCCCGGAGGCCGGCCCGGACGGCGAGGAGGTCTACGAGACGCCCATCGACGAGTTCCGCCTCTCCCGCTACGTCCTCCCCGAGGGCGGCGCCACCCGCGACCTCACCCTCACCACCCCGCAGATCCTGCTCTGCACCGAGGGTTCCGTGGAGGCGGGCGAGCACGCACTGACCCCGGGCCGGTCCGTGTTCGTCCCGGCCGGTGAACAGGCCCACGTCTCGGGTACCGGAACCCTGTTCCGGGCCACGCTCGTCGCCTGATCACCCCATGACGGCGACCTGAGGCGCCGTCCGCGGGCCGTGCTGCAACAATGTCCCACCGTCAAGGGACGGGCACAGCCCCGGGCGGCGCACACGCGCCCGCCCGGGCCCGGCGTACGAAGGGACAACGCGGACACATGAGCGCGTCAGGCGGCACCAAGGCGATCGTGGCGGCACTCGCCGCCAACCTCGCGATCGCGGTAGCGAAGTTCGTGGCGTTCCTCTTCAGCGGCTCCTCGTCGATGCTCGCCGAGTCCGTCCACTCGGTCGCCGACTCCGGCAACCAGGGGCTGCTGCTCGTCGGCGGCAAGCGGGCCCAGCGCCAGGCCACCCCGCAACACCCCTTCGGCTACGGCCGTGAGCGCTACATCTACGCCTTCCTCGTCTCCATCGTGCTCTTCTCGGTCGGCGGCATGTTCGCCCTCTACGAGGGCTACGAGAAGATCAAGCACCCGCACGAGCTGGAGCACTGGTACTGGCCGGTCGGCGTGCTCGTCTTCGCGATCATCGCCGAGGGCTTCTCCTTCCGCACCGCCATCAAGGAGTCCAACGCCCTGCGCGGCCACCGGTCCTGGAAGGAGTTCGTCCGTCACGCCAAGGCGCCGGAGCTGCCGGTCGTCCTCCTGGAGGACCTCGGCGCGCTCGTAGGCCTGGTCCTCGCCCTCGGCGGTGTCGGTCTGGCCCTGGCCACCGGCGACAGCGTCTGGGACGGCATCGGCACCCTGTGCATCGGCGTGCTGCTCATCCTGATCGCCCTGGTGCTCGCCGTGGAGACCAAGTCGCTGCTGCTGGGCGAGGCCGCGGGCGCCGAGGAGACCCGGAAGATCGAGGCCGCCGCCGTCGACGGCGCCACCGTCACCCGCATCATCCACATGCGCACGCTCCACATCGGCCCGGAGGAGCTGCTGGTCGCCGCGAAGATCGCCGTCCGGCACGACGACACCGCCGCCGAGATCGCCTCCGCCATCGACGCCGCCGAATCCCGCATCCGCGAGGCCGTCCCGATCGCCCGCGTGATCTACCTGGAGCCCGACATCTACAGCGAGGCCGAAGCCGCCAAGGGCCCGGACCCCGAGGCCACCCCCGGCGGCCCAGCGGCGCCGGACACCGACCACTGACCGCGCCGGCCCCGAATTCGGCCTGATGTGTACGCGGCCGGACTGGGGGCCGCCGGGCCTCGCGGTGTAGCTTGGGACGGAGCCAGACGTCGCTGCTGATGGCGGTCGGGCGGTCCCACCGGGGCCGGCCGAGGGAGAGAGGGCCTCCGACGGACTGCGCTGCGCGTACGCGGGCATGCCTGTGTCCTCTTCGGGGCACCCCTGTGTCCGCCGCCGCGCAGACCAGCCGTACCCACCTCGACCCACACCCCGAGGAGCAGCTCGCAATGACGACTGTCGACAACCGACAGGACTTCAAGGTCGCCGACCTCTCCCTGGCCGAGTTCGGCCGCAAGGAGATCACCCTCGCCGAGCACGAGATGCCCGGCCTGATGGCGATCCGCAAGGAGTACGCCGAGGCCCAGCCCCTCGCCGGCGCCCGGATCACCGGCTCCCTGCACATGACCGTGCAGACCGCCGTGCTCATCGAGACCCTGGTCGCCCTGGGCGCGCGGGTCCGCTGGGCGTCCTGCAACATCTTCTCCACCCAGGACCACGCGGCCGCCGCCATCGCCGTCGGCCAGGACGGCACGCCCGACAACCCGCAGGGCGTCCCGGTCTTCGCCTGGAAGGGCGAGACGCTCGAGGAGTACTGGTGGTGCACCGAGCAGGCGCTGACCTGGCCGGACAGCCCCACCGGCGGCCCCAACATGATCCTCGACGACGGCGGTGACGCGACCCTCCTCGTCCACAAGGGCGTCGAGTACGAGAAGGACGGCAAGGCCCCCTCGCCCGACACCGCCGAGTCCGACGAGCACCGCGTCATCCTCGAACTGCTCAACCGCACCCTGGGCGAGAACCCGCAGAAGTGGACCCAGCTCTCCTCCGAGATCCGCGGGGTCACCGAGGAGACCACGACCGGCGTCCACCGCCTGTACGAGATGCAGCGCGACGGCACCCTCCTGTTCCCGGCGATCAACGTCAACGACGCCGTCACCAAGTCGAAGTTCGACAACAAGTACGGCTGCCGTCACTCCCTGGTCGACGGCATCAACCGCGCCACCGACACCCTGATCGGCGGCAAGACCGCGGTCGTCTGCGGCTACGGCGACGTGGGCAAGGGCTGCGCGGAGTCCCTCCGGGGCCAGGGCGCCCGCGTGATCATCACCGAGATCGACCCGATCTGCGCCCTGCAGGCCGCGATGGACGGCTACCAGGTGACCACGCTCGACGAGGTCATCGACACGGCCGACATCTTCATCACCACGACCGGCAACAAGGACATCATCATGGCCGGCGACATGGCCAAGATGAAGCACCAGGCCATCGTCGGCAACATCGGCCACTTCGACAACGAGATCGACATGGCCGGCCTCGCCAAGGTCCCCGGCATCGTCAAGGACGAGATCAAGCCGCAGGTCCACACCTGGACCTTCCCCGACGGCAAGAAGATCATCGTGCTCTCCGAGGGCCGCCTGCTGAACCTGGGCAACGCGACCGGTCACCCGTCGTTCGTGATGTCCAACTCCTTCGCGGACCAGACCCTGGCCCAGATCGAGCTGTTCACCAAGCCCGACGCGTACCCGACCGGCGTCTACGTGCTGCCCAAGCACCTCGACGAGAAGGTCGCCCGGCTCCACCTCGACGCGCTCGGCGTGAAGCTGACCACCCTCCGCCCCGAGCAGGCCGAGTACATCGGTGTGAAGGTCGAGGGCCCCTACAAGCCGGACCACTACCGCTACTGAGCCCGGGCTCCCCGGCAGCAGATCCACCCAGGCAGGCCCCCGCACCCCCGTGACGGGGGCCTGCTCCTTGGGCGGACCGGAGACCGGCCCAGACCGTCACGACCCAGGACCCCCATGCCCCGCGGCCGCTATTCGCTCCACGATCCGCACGATCACACCCCCCTCGCGGAAGAGCACTTCCACTGCGCCCCCGGCCCTTCCGGCTGGCGCTACGTCTCCCAGCTCACCGCCCCCTCCGGCGATCACCTGGGCTCGGTCGACCTGGCTCTCGACGAACTCGGCCGCCCCATCCGCCTCGAACTCCATGCCGCGAGCTGGCAGGTCCGCGGCGCCGCCCTCGACGGCGTCACCTGGGTCCGTACGGACCCCACCGGGACCCACGCCACCGAAGGCAATGTGCGCGCCCACGCCTTCACCGGCTCGTCCCCCGCCTTCCTCGTCGCCACCGCCCGTCTCCTGCGCCTCACCCCCTCCACGGCGGCCACCCGCGTACGCCTCGTCGCCTTCACCGACCCGGTCCTCGCCCCACGCACCCTGGACCAGTCCTGGGCGCTGGTGAAAAGAGAAACACACACCACTGACAACGGCCCCCTGACCGTGGACGAATACCAGGTCACGGCCCTGGACACGGGCGAACAGCACGCCGTGCACCTCGCCGGCGACGTGGTGCTCGCGGCGCCCGGCATCGAGCTCGAAGACCTCGAATCACCACCGTCGGTCTTCGCCTGACGGACGGCCCCGCAGCCGCGTCTACGCCGGCGGTACGAACCCCGTGGCGGGCCGCTCGGCCGACGCCTCCCCACCCCGGTGCCCGGCCCCCGGACGCGCCGGCGGAACGACGGGCGGCACCACGGGCGGCACGGGCACCGCTGCGGCACCCACCCCACCGGCCGCCCCGATCCGCCCGCCGCCACCCGCGCCGGCCCCGTTCCCGAACGCCCGGCGGGCCTCCCGGGCCTGCCGCTCCTGCACCACCGCCGCCAGATACGCCGCCGGCGGCACCCCTGGCGGTACTGGCGCCCCCGTACGCTCCGCCAGGTCCGACGCCAGCCGCTCCGCCATCGACCAGCCGACCTGCGGATCCAGCTGCCGCATCCGCGTCAGGTACTGACGGACCGCGAGCCAGAGAGCATCGGGTACGGCCGACAGATCCAACCCCGAGAAGCGCCCCGCCAGCCACGGCGGAGGCGGCGGCACGAGGTCGGCACGCGCGGCCGGCACCCGCTCCCGCACGACCAGAGTCCCCGCGAACACATCGCCCAGGCGCCGGCCACGTGCCGAGACCAGCGAGGCAACCACGGCCACGACCCCGAAGGTCATAAGGATTTCGATCACGCCGATCAGCCCCCGCACCAGCGCATGCCGGAACCGGATCGGACCGCCGTCGTCCCGCACCACCCGCAGCCCGCACGCCAGCTTCCCGAGCGACCGTCCCTGGCTGAGCGTCTCCACCATGATCGGTGCGCCCACCAGGACCAGGACGAAGACCGCGATCGTGATCGCCATCTGCGCCGCCTGGTCCAGGGAGGCCGTGGCAGCCACGAGACCGATGGTCACGGCGACGTACGCGGCCACGGCCGCCGCCAGATCGAGCAGCACGGCCAGGGCCCTGCTGGGCAGCCTTGCGGGGCGCAACTCCAGCGCCACCGCCTCGCCCGTCACCAGCTCACTCACACCTGCCGCCCTTCCCTGACCTGCCCCGAACACCGCCAGTCTGCCAAGCTGATGACCCGACCGCCGACGCACACCCGAGGAGCAGGCACACCGATGGACCTCGACGTCTTCGTCTCCGCCCACCGCGCGGAGTGGGACCGCCTCGACGCCCT
Source organism: Streptomyces speibonae (assembly GCA_000715605.1). Lineage (GTDB taxonomy): Bacteria > Actinomycetota > Actinomycetes > Streptomycetales > Streptomycetaceae > Streptomyces > Streptomyces speibonae. Next base: position 7,694 of record KL568603.1, read on the forward strand.
CCTCCGGCGCCAGCGCCGCCTCACCGGCGCGGAGGCCGACGAACTCGTCGTCCTCTACCAGCGTGCCGCCACCCACCTCTCCCTGATCCAGTCGGCGGCTCCCGATCCCCAGCTGACCGGTCGGCTCAGTCAGCTGGTGGCCCGCGCGCGCAGTGCCGTGACCGGCGCCCGCCGGGCGTCCTGGCGCGACGTCACGCACTTCCTGACCCACAGCTTCCCGGCCGCCGTCTACACCTCGCGTCACTGGTGGGTGCCCACGGCACTGCTCTCCACGGCCGTGGCGGTCCTGCTGGGCTGGTGGATAGCCACCCACCCCGACGTGCAGGCATCCATCGCCGCCCCCAGCGAACTGCGCGAGCTCACCCGCCCCGGCGGTCAGTACGAGACGTACTACTCGAGCAACCCCGCGGCCTCTTTCGCCGCCCAGGTCTGGACGAACAACGCCTGGGCCGCGGCCCTCTGCCTGATCCTGGGCGTCTTCCTCGGACTGCCGGTGCTGTGGATCCTCTTCCAGAACATGCTCAACCTGGGCGTCGGCTTCGGGCTGATGTCCTCGGCCGGCCGCCTCGACACCTTCCTCGGCCTGGTCCTGCCGCACGGACTCCTCGAACTCACCGCGGTCTTCGTCGCCGCGGGCACCGGACTCCGTCTCGGCTGGACCGTCATCGACCCGGGTCCCCGCACCCGACGCACGGCGCTCGCGGAAGAGGGCCGGGCAGCCCTGGCCATGGCGATCGGACTGGCCCTGGTCCTCTTCGTCTCCGGGGCCATCGAAGGCTTCGTCACTCCGTCGGGCCTGCCCACCTGGGCACGCGTCACCATCGGCGTCGTCGCGGAGCTGGCGTTCCTGACCTACGTCTATGTGGTGGGCGGACGTGCGGCACGCGCCGGCGCGACCGGGGACCTAGAGGCGTCCGAGCGCAGTGCCGACGTGCCCACTGCCGCCTGATGTGCGGAGGGCCCTGATCAACTGCTAGTCTCCTCTTCGCCCCACGGGAGCCGTTGACACGGCGCGTGCGGGGAGGTAGATTCGAACAGTTGCCTGGAGACGGGGTCTCACCCGGAAGGCGACAGTGAGTATCTAGCCGCTTCTCGACGAGACGATGATTTCGCGGAAGCACCTCCCGATGAATCGGAAAACGAAGGCCGGTCAGTCCGCCCTGAAACTTCTGATAAAGTCGGGCCCGCCGGAAAGGGAAACGCGAAAGCGCGTGAACCTGGAAAGCA
>KL568604.1:0-4773 GCA_000715605.1 Streptomyces speibonae
GAATTCCCCCGCCCGCCCCCCACTCGATTCCTCCACCCGGACAACGGCGCGACACTCCCCGCGCGCAAGGAGCATGATCATGGCAAGACAGGCAAGACAGTGGCGTTCCGGCGCGGTGGGCATGGCCGTACTCGGCCTCACCCTGACCTCCTGCGGCGGCGCGAAGGTCGGTGAGACCGCCGACGCCGGTTCGAGCGGCAGCTCCGGCACGTGCGGCACCTTCAACCTCGCCGTCAACCCGTGGGTGGGGTACGAGGCGAACGCGGCGGTCGTCGCTCAGGTCGCGGAGACGGAACTCGGCTGCAAGGTGGTGAAGAAGGACCTCAAGGCCGAGATCGGCTGGCAGGGGTTCGCGACCGGCGAGGTCGACGCGATCCTGGAGAACTGGGGCCACGAGGAGCTGAAGAAGAAGTACATCGTCCAGCAGAAGACCGCCGTCGACCTCGGATCGACCGGCAACCAGGGAATCATCGGCTGGTACATCCCGCCGTGGATCGCCGAGAAGCACCCGGACATCACGGACTGGAAGAACCTCAACAAGTACGCCTCGAACTTCGAGACCTCCGAGTCGGACGGCAAGGGCCAGCTCCTGGACGGCGACCCGTCCTACCAGACCAACGACGAGGCGCTGGTCAAGAACCTGGATCTGGACTTCAAGGTGGTGTACGCGGGCAGCGAGACCGCACTCATCCAGGCCTTCCGCAACGCCGAGAAGAACAAGGAATGGGTGATCGGCTACTTCTACGAACCGCAGTGGTTCCTGTCGGAGGTGCCGCTGGTCCACATCGAGCTGCCCCCGCACACCGAGGGCTGCGACGCCGATCCGGCGAAGGTCGCCTGCGACTACCCCGTCTTCGACCTCGACAAGATCGTCAGCACCGGGTTCGCGGAGTCGGGCAGCCCGGCCTACGAACTGGTGAAGAACTTCAAATGGACCAACGAGGACCAGAACACCGTCGCCAAGTACATCGCACTCGACAAGATGAAACCCGAGGCGGCGGCGAAGAAGTGGATCGCGGCCAATCCCGAGAAGGTCAAGGCCTGGCTCGAGTAGTTCGCCGAGGCCCGTCCGGGCCGGCAGTTTCATCATGAATATGAATGACTCACGGCCTCCACGACAACACGCGGAAGTGATCCGGCGCGCACCCGCTACGCTCCCCGTGCGGGTGTAGCATCGGGCCCGTACCGCTGTCGTGGAGGTGAGTCATGAAATCACCCGGGAATGGCAGTCGCCGCAGAGCGGGGCGTAATTTTCGGTGTGCTGTGGCAGCGTTGTTCACCGGTGCCCTCATCGCCTCCTGCACTTCCGGACCGGACGACGGCGGGGAAACGGAACTCACCATCGGCCTCTTCGGTGACTTCGGGTATCGCGAGCTTTACGCGCAGTACGAGAAGGAGCATCCCGGAATCCGCATCGTGGAGCGGGTCACCGCCTTCGACGACCACCACACCAGCCTGGCCACGCATCTGGCCACGGGGCGCGGCGCCAACGACATCGAGGCCGTCGAGACCGGGTACATCGGCCGGTTCAAGTCCGAGCCCGGGAAGTTCGTCAACTTCCTCGACCACGGGGTGGGCGCGCAGCGCGACTGGTGGCTGCCCTGGAAATGGGACCAGTCGCTGTCCACGGACGGCAAGAGCCAGATCGGTCTCGGCACGGACGTCGGGGGGCTGGCCATGTGCTATCGCACCGACATGTTCGAGAAGGCGGGACTCCCGACCGAACGCGATGAGGTCTCCGCGCTGTGGCCCGACTGGAACGCCTACTTCGCGACCGGTGACCGGTACACCGCCGGCGCTCCCGCCGGAACGCGGTTCTTCGACGGCGGAGCCACCGTCTTCAATGCGATGATCGGCCAGGCGCGCACCGGCTATTACGATGACGACGGAAACCTGGTGGTAAAGACCAACCCCGTGGTCCGGCAGTCCTGGGACGCCGTCACGCAGGCCATCGGGAAAGGCCAGTCGGCGCGGCTCACTCCGCTGACCAACGACTGGAACAATGGCTTTGCGGAAAGCCGTTTCGCCACCATTCCCTGTCCTTCCTGGATGACCGCCTTCATCCAGGACCAGGCGAAGTCGTCGGCCGGAAAGTGGGATGTGGCCACCGTGCCGGGCGGCAGCGGCAACTGGGGTGGTTCGTTCCTGACCGTTCCCGAGCAGGGGGACCACATCGACGAAGCCGTGGAACTCGCCCGCTGGCTCACCGCACCCGAGCAGCAGAAGGCCGTGTTCAAGGAGAACGGCAATCTCCCGTCACAGCCCGCCCTCTACAAGGACCCCGCCATCACCGGACTGGTGAAGCCGTTCTTCAACGACGCCCCGGTCGGCCGGATCTTCACCGAATCCGCCCTGAAGCTGCAGCCGCAGCCGCAGGGACCGAAGAGCGGCGAGGTCATGGTGGCGTTCACCAACGGCTTCAACCGCGTGGAGGCGGGCACCGAAAGCCCGGACGCCGCCTGGAACAGCGTCATCGCAGACATCGAGCATGGCGAGCGCTGACAAGGCACGGTCGCCCGGCGGAAGTGACGCACGCCGGCCGCGCCCGCCCCGCGCCGGCTCCCTCGTCCCGTACCTGTACATCGCGCCGTTCTTCCTGGTGTTCGCCCTGTTCGGCCTGTTCCCGATGGTGGCGACGGCGTACGTCTCGCTGACCGACTGGAGTCTCCTGGGCACCGGGCCCGGCCGCTGGATCGGCGCGGACAACTACGAGCGTCTGCTGCACGACCCCTACATGTGGAACGCCGCGCGCAACACCGTCAGCCTGTTCGTCCTCGCCACCGTTCCCCAGCTCGTCCTCGCACTGGTCATCGCGCAGCTCCTCGACTGGGCGCTGCGCGCCCGCACCCTGATCAGCCTGGGCCTGCTGCTCCCCTACTTCACCTCGGTGGCCGCGGTCGCGATCGTCTTCAGCGTGCTGTTCAGCCGGGACTTCGGTCTGGTGAACCATCTCCTGGACCTGGTGGGGGCCGGCCCTGTCGACTGGCCCGCCGGCCGCCTCACCTCGCACCTCACGGTCGCCGCCATGGTCAACTGGCGGTGGACCGGCTTCAACGCGCTCATCTACTTCTCGGCCATCCGGCTGATCCCACGGGAGCTGTACGAGACGGCGGCGATCGACGGAGCCGGACGGTGGCGGCAGTTCTGGCACGTCACCCTGCCCATGCTGCGCCTCGCGCTCGTCTTCACCGCCGTCCTGTCGACGATCGGCAACATCCAGCTCTTCACCGAGCCGCTGCTGTTCAGCGCCACACAGGGCAACACGACCGGCGGTTCCGGCCGGCAGTTCCAGACGCTCGCGCTGTATCTGTACGAGGAGGGGTTCCGCTCCTTCGACTTCGGCTACGCCTCGGCGATCGCGTGGCTGCTCGTCCTGGTCACCGCCGTGGCCGCGCTCCTCAGCCTCGCGCTCGTGCTCCGTATCCGGTCGGAGGACTGATGCGCCGCGCCGGTCCCTGGGTGTACGCCGCGCTGCTCGCCGTGGTGCTCGGCTCGGTCCTCCCGCTCGCCTGGTCGGTCCTCGCCTCGTCCCAGGACAACGCGGCGATCGGGCGGACCCCTCCCGTGCTCGTGCCCGGCGGGAACCTGGCAGGCAACCTGCGCAGGGTCTTCGACGAGGCGGCGTTCGGCACGGCGATCGTCAACTCCCTCGTGGTCTCCGGCTCCATCACCCTGTGCGTGGTGGTGTCCTCCACCCTGGCGGGGTTCGCGTTCGCCAAGCTGCGGTTCCGGGGGCGCCGGCCGCTGATGCTGCTGGTCGTCTCCACCATGCTCATCCCGCCCCAGCTCGGCATCGTCCCGCTGTACCTCCTGATGGGCGAACTGGGCTGGACCGGGCGGCTGGAGGCGGTGATCGTGCCGTCGGTGGTGAGCGCGTTCGGGGTGTTCTTCATGTGGCAGTACCTGGGGCGGGCCGTGGCCGACGAACTGCTGGACGCCGCCCGGGTCGACGGCTGTTCGGCGGGCGCGATCATGCGTCATGTCGTCGTCCCCGCGGCCCGGCCGGGTGCCGCCGTGCTGGCTCTGTTCACCTTCGTCCAGGCGTGGAACGACTTCATGTGGCCGCTGGTCGTCCTCGACCCGGAGAACCCCACGGTGCCGGTGGCCCTGTCCACCCTGGCCAGCGGCTACTACGAGGACTACTCGCTGGTGCTCACGGGAACCGTGGTCGGAACCGTCCCCACCCTGCTGCTCTTCGCCCTGCTCGGCCGGCGCATCGTCGGGGAGATCATGCCCCGGGCGGCCGGCCACTGAGCGCGGCCGCCGGACAGCTCACGGCTGGTCGGCCTCGTGGCTCAGCGCCACCGTGGCGATCTCGACGCGCGAGTGGACGCCGAGCTTGCCGAGGATGTGGGAGACATGCGTCTGCACGGTCCGCCGGGACAGGAACAGGTCACTCGCGATCTCGGGATTGGACATCCCCTTGGCGACCATACGGGCCACCTTCAGCTCGGTGGGCGACAGGGCATCCCACCCGAACGAGGGCCGCTTGCGGGTACCGCGCACCCCGCGGCGGACGCCGTACGGCCGCACCCGGGTGTCGGCCCGGCGGATGTCCCAGCCCGCGCCGAGCGCCGCGTAGATCCCGACCGCCTCGTTCAGCCGGTCCCGCGCCTGTGCCGTCCGGCGTGCGCGGGCCAGGAGCACGGCGGCGTCCTCGAGGCTCTGGGCGCGCTCGAAGGGCCGGGACACCGACTCGTAGTGCCCGGCGACCGCCAGCAGCCGCTCGGGGTCGCCCGCGAGCAGCCCGCGGCAGCGCTCGGCCGCCGCCCC
>KL568604.1:5028-9868 GCA_000715605.1 Streptomyces speibonae
CCGCCTCCGCCTCCGCCGTACAGGCGGCGCAGGCCTTCCGCGCGAGTGCGTCGTCGTCGAGGTCCAGGGCGATGCGGACCAGGTCGGGCAGCCACTGATGGATCAGGGTCATCTGCCCGGGCCGTATGTCGAGGAGTTCGGCGAGCCGGTCCCTGGCGGAGGCGGGGTCGCCGTCCCGCTCGGCGCTGAGCGCGTCGGCCGCCAGGAGGAAGTCGCCGTTCTCCCAGTCGGAGACCGTGACGGAGGGCAGGGCCAGGCCCGCCTCCAGATGTCTGCGCGCCGTGTCACGGTCGTCCCGGTGCCCGGCCAGCAGGGCGGCGACGCCGTGGTAGAGCAGGATCGGGCCGTGCTCGCGCAGCCCGTAGTGGGTCACCTCCGGTCCCTCGACGACCACGGAGTCCAGTGCGGTCCGGGCGTCGTCCCAGCGTCCGGCCCAGAAGCAGTGCACGGCGGTGCCGATGTGCAGCGACGCCTGGGTGGGGTCACCGCCCTGTTCGGCCTCGGCGACCGCCGCGCGGAGGCCGGCCTCGGCGTCGGAGAGCCGGTCGAGGTTCTGGAGGGTGAAGATCTTGTTGTCCAGCGCCCAGGACCGCAGGTCCCGGTATTCCGGATCGTCGCCGATGACCTCCAGCGCGCGGTCCACGCTGGACAGGGCGGCGCGGAAGTCCCGCCGTACCGCCTCGGCCAGCCACACCACGCACAGGGCGTAGCCGATGCCGAACCTGTCCTCGGCGTCCTCCGCCACTGCGAGCGCCTCACGGGCCGTGGACTCCGCGGCGGCGACCTCGCCCGCGTCGGCCCGCAGGAACATGGCGAGCAGGGCCTGCAGCCGCGCCCGCCACATCGGTGCCGGGCAGGCGTCGAGCGCCTCCTCGGTCACGGTCACCGCCTGCCGGCTGCGGCCGACGCTGAACAGCACGCGCGCCAGGATCCACCGCATCTCCGCGGTGATCTCCGGATCGTGCGCCAGTTCCAGCAGTTGCCACGCGCACGTCTCCGCCTCGGCGTTGCGTCCCAGCCGGAACAGGGTCTTGGCCAGCGCGGCGGTGAGGACCTCCCACCGCTCCTGCTCGATTCCCGCACAGTGGTCGGCGCCCCGCCGCAGCAGGTGCGCCGCTGCCTCCGGCGCACGGTGGGCGAGTGCCGCGGCGTGCTCGACGGTCCAGTCCAGCGTCCAGCCGTCCACGGTGTCGCTGCTGAGGAGCTGCTCGGCCACCCGCTCGACGGGGGCGCCGGCTCTGTCCAGCACCTCGGCGGCCTGGCGGTGCAGGGCCACCCGCAGTGCGGAGGGGATGGTGTCCCGCAGTGCCTGGTGGATGAGCGGGTGCCGGAAGCGCAGGAGGCGTTGTGTTCCCCCACCACACCGGCGGCGATGGCGTACCGGAGCGGGGAGAGCAGGGTGGACGGCGGTTCTCCGAGCAGACCCGCCAGGTCGGTCACCGAGAACTCCTGCCCGAGCAGGGTCGCCGAGCTCAGGGTCTCCAGCACCTCGGGCGGCAGGAAGTCCAGACGGCGGGTGATCACGGACGACAGGGACGGCGGGGGGACAGCCGTGCCCGGTGCCGCCGGGGACCCGGTCGCCGCCGGGTCGGACAGCTGCGCGGCCGGCCCGTCCCCGGGCGCCGCCCGGTGCCGGCGCCGGAGCACGTCGAGCATCTCGCACAGGTACAGCGGGTTGCCCGCGGCGTTGTCCGCCAACCGCCGCAGCTCGGAGTCGGGCGGCCCGCCGGCCAGGTCGGTGACCAGCGCGGACACCTCGGCATCCGTCAGCGGGCCCAGGGAGAGGAGTACGGCGTCCCGCGCGAGGACGCTGCGCCTGAGCCGGTCGACGGGCTCGCGCTGCGGCACCGGCCGGCTGACGGCCACCAGCAGGAGCGACTGCTGCTCCACCACTTGGGCCAGCCGGTGCCAGGCGAGCAGGCTGGCTTCGTCCGCCCACTGGATGTCGTCCATCACCATGATCAGCGGCTTGGCCGTGGACAGTTCGTCGACCAGGGCCAGCAGCTCTTCCATGGCCGGCCACAGGGGCTCGGTGATGCCCGGGGCGCCGGGGGCGCCGTGCAGCAGTTCGGAGATCCGCGCCCGGCGCCCGCTCGCCTCGTGCGTGTCCACCTGGAGGCAGTCGAGCACGGCGTGCAGCGGTGCGTGCCGGCTCATCTCGTCGGCCGTCGCCCACATGGTCCGGCAGCCGAGCTCGGGCCCCTCGGCCAGGCCCTCGGTCACCAGGGCCGTCTTGCCGATGCCCGGTTCCCCCTCGACCCAGAGCAGGCCCCCGCGTCCCGCGGCCACGCTGCGCACCAGCTCGCGCAGCTGCGCGGTCTCCGCCTCCCGCCCGACGAACACCCGGGGCGGCGCCAACGGTGCCATGTCGGACAGCCTAGCCCAAAGCGCCCCGCCCCCCGGGGCGCGCCCGCCTGCCGCCGACCGGGCCATGTGCGGTGCCCCCGCGCAGGTCAGCTGCCGGGGACGGCGCCGTGCGCCATCACGTCGCGGTACCAGCGGGCGCTGTTCTTGAGCAGGCGCCGCTGGGTGGTGTAGTCGACGTAGGTGATGCCGAAGCGGCGGGAGCAGCCGAACGTCCACTCGAAGTTGTCGAGCAGGGACCAGACGAAGTATCCGCGTACGTCCACGCCCGCGGAGATCGCCGCGTGCACCGCGGCCAGGTGGTCGCGCAGATAGCGCACCCGCGCGGTGTCCCGCACCCGGCCCGCCCCGTCCACGCGGTCCTCGAAGGCCGCGCCGTTCTCGCTCACCAGGAGGGGAATGTGCGGGTAGCGGGTGTGCAGCCGGCGTAGCAGCCGGGTGAGCCCGGACGGGTCGATCGGCCAGCCCATGGCGGTCACCGGACGCTGTCCGTCGACCTGGAAACGGACCGTCTCCGCCCCCGGCCAGGGGCTCGGTCCGGGCGCCGCACCGCCCTCGGCCACCGTCATCGGGTTGTAGTAGTTGACGCCGAGCAGATCGATGGGCGCCGCGATGGTGTGCTCGTCCCCGGGACGCGCGAACGACCAGTCCGTCAGATGGCCGGTGTCGGCCTTGACGTCGTCGGGATAGGCGCCGAGCAGCAGGGGGTCGGCGAACATCCGGTTGAGCAGGCCGTCGATCCGGCGGGCGGCGTCCCGGTCGGCGGCGGTGTCGGTGGCGGCGTCGACCGGGGAGAGGTTGAGCGAGACCGAGACCCGGGCCCGGCGGCCGGCCGCGGCGCGCAGGGCCTGGGTGGCGAGGCCGTGGGCGAGCAGGAGGTGGTGGGCCGTGCGCAGGGACAGCGCGGGGTCGGTCAGTCCGGGTGCGTGGACGCCCGCCGCGTGGCCGAGGAAGGCGGCGCACCACGGCTCGTTCACGGTCGCCCACAACGGGACCCGGTCGCCCAGCCGGTCGGCGACGGCGCTCGCGTAGTCGGCGAAGCGGTCCGCGGTCTCCCTGGCGCCCCAGCCGCCGCGCTCCTGAAGGGCCTGCGGCAGGTCCCAGTGGTACAGCGTGAGCGCCGGGGTGATGCCCCGCTCCAGGAGGGCGTCGACGAGTCGTGCGTAGAAGTCGAGGCCGGCGGGGTTGACCGGCCCCCGGCCGTCGGGCTGGACCCGCGGCCAGGAGACCGAGAAGCGGTAGGCCCCGAGGCCCAGCCGGCCCATCAGGTCCACGTCCTCGGCGAAGCGGTGGTAGTGGTCGGCCGCGGTCGCGCCGCTGTGGCCGTGCAGGACGGTCCCGGGCCGGGCACAGAACGTGTCCCAGATCGACGGTCCGCGGCCGTCCTCGGCGGTGGCACCCTCCACCTGGTAGGCGGCGGTTCCGGCCCCCCACAGGAAGCCGGCGGGGAAGCGGAGCACCTCGGGGTGCGGTGCGCTGCCGGGGTGCACGGTCGGCGCGCTCATCACGCCGCCAGTCCGGTCCGGCGCGGAGCGCTGTGCGGAAGCGGTGCGGGCGGGCAGGCCGCTGCGAGGATGCCGGGGAAGTGGGCCCAGACGGTCTTGCCGCCGTCCGGGTGGCGTTCCATGGCGATGCCGCCGCCCAGCTCGGCGGCCAGCAGTTCGGCCAGGGCCAGGCCGCGGCCGCTCTCGGCGTCCGGGCCGGCCCGGCGGGCGACGGGGGCCCCGGGACTGTTGTCGCCGATGCCGAGCTGGACCAGGCCGTCCGCCCTGGCCTCCACGATGACGGTGATCTGAGGGCCGGCACCGCCGGAGTGCCGGATGGCGTTGGTGGTCAGCTCGGCGAGCACCAGCTCGACGGTGGCCGCGGCGTCGCTGGTGCCCTCGAGCCCCCAGTGGCCCAGGATGCCCATCACGGTGTGGCGGGCGAAGGGGACGGTGACCTCCGCCGCGGGAAGGAAGAGGTGCCTGCTGCATGGCATCGTGGTCGTACCCACTTTCCTGTGCGGAAACGGCTGCCCTGCCGGGGCTCTGGCGTGGGCCATGGGGATGCTCCGTTTCCTGCGACGTCGGGCCTGGTGCCGGTGCCGCGCACCAGGTGTGACGGATATCCGTGGACATCTCCCACCATGGCCCCCGGGCGGGGCCGAAACATCCGCTACCTGCCGATGGTTCGTGTGCATCCGCCACGCCCGGGGGCGGTCCGCGCGCGCCCGGCGCGTGAAACATCCGCCATGGCCCCGCCGGGAGCCGCCGGGCCGCCGCTCAGCCGACCCTCCGCGTCACGTTCAGCAGGTACTCCCTCCGGTTCAGCGGGTTGTGATCGGTGCGCGGCCGCCGGGGCACCGTGCCGTGCACGACGGGCTCGTAGTGGGCGAAGGCGCTCTCCAGCTCGCCCTCGCCCCTGGTCAGTCCGGGCAGCCGCTGCTCCAGCGCGTGCACCCGGGCCGCCGGTACCGTGCCGTCCAGGAGACAGA
>KL568604.1:10095-10360 GCA_000715605.1 Streptomyces speibonae
GCCGGTACCGTGCCGTCCAGGAGACAGAGCCCGCCGCGGGTCTCGGTGGTCCGCGGTACGGCACCGAGCCCGGCCAGCACCGGCAGCAGCGCGCCGAGGGTGTCCTCCGGGGCCTCGATGCGGAAGCGGTGCACCGGCTCGCACACCGCGGTGCCCGCCCGTCGCAGGGCCTCGGCCAGCACGAGCGGGGTGAGCCCCCGGAAGTCGGCGGCGGTGCTGGACATGCTCCGGTCGAAGGGCTGGTGGCCGTGGCTCGCCCGCGGCC
>KL568604.1:10605-12975 GCA_000715605.1 Streptomyces speibonae
TAGCCGCAGTGGGTCATGGTGACCGTGCAGTCGGTCACCCGCCATCCGCACAGTCCCTGCTCCAGGGTGTCGCGCACGGTGTCCTCCACCGCCTTGAAGAAGGCGTACGGCATGGCGCCCAGCTCCACCTCCCGCCGGAAGTCCACGCCCGAGCCGGGCGGGGCCGGGTCGACCCGCAGGCCCACCGTCGCGAGGAACGGGTTGCCGTCCTTGCGGATGAACTCGACGGCGTTCCCGGAACCGGCCGGCCGCTCGACGCACAGCGGTGTCGTCGCGCGGAACGTGACGTCGATGCCGTACTCCTCGGCCAGGGTGGCCTGGACGATCTCCTTCTGGACCTCGCCGTAGAGCGACACGGAGGTCTCCCGCCGCCGCTCGTCGTGGCGCAGGGCGATCAGCGGGTCCTGCTCGGCGAGCCGGCCCAGCGCGAGGTGCAGTGTGCCCGGTTCGACACCGGGTCCGGGGATCACCACCGTCTCCAGGGTGGGCGGCGCGAAGAACTGTCCGTGCTCCTTGCGGGGCTCCCCGAGCGGGTCGCCGACGCGGACGTCCGCCAGCCCCCACAGCCGGGCGATCCTGCCCGCCGGCACCGCGTCCGCGCGTGTGTCCGTGCCGTGGCCGAAGACGCTGATGCCGGTGATCCGGCCCTCCGCCGCCCCGTCGCGGCCGAACGGGATCCGGTCGCGGGTTCGCAGCGTTCCGGAGTACACGCGGGCGTAGGCGATCTTCTCCCCCGCCGCTCCGCGCTCCACCTTGAACACCGCGCCGGACACCGGGCCGCCGGGGTCGCCGCCGGCCGGCGGCAGCAGTTCCTTGAGCCCGGCGAGCAGTTCTTCGACGCCGGCGCCCGTGGCGGCGGAGCCGAAGAGGACGGGGTGGACGAGCGCCGCCCGGGTCTGCTCGACGAGGGCCGCGCGCAGCCGGGCGGGGGTGAGGGTGCCGGCCACGTAGGCGGCGATCAGCTCGTCGTCGTGGTCGGCGAGGACGTCGGCGGCGGCCGGAGGGAGGCCGGGCACGAAGCGGGCCTCGCGGGTTCCGAGCCGGCTGGTGGTGCCCAGGGGGACGATCGCGGGGGTGAGGCGTGCCGCGATGTCGCGGAGCAGTTCCGTCTCCCGCGCGCCGCGCCGGTCGATCTTGTTGACGAAGAGCAGGGTCGGGATGTCCAGCCGCCGCAGGGTCCGCATCAGCACCCGCGTCTGCGCCTGCACCCCCTCGACGGCGGAGACGACCAGCACGGCGCCGTCCAGCACGCCGAGCACCCGTTCCACCTCGGCGATGAAGTCCGGGTGGCCGGGCGTGTCCAGGAGGTTGACCGTCACGTCGTCGAGCGGGAACGAGACGACGGCGGACTTGATGGTGATGCCGCGCCGGCGTTCCAGCGCGAGGGTGTCGGTGGTGGTGCTGCCGGCGTCGACGCTGCCGACCTCGTCGATCACTCCGGCCGAGTGCAGCAGCCGCTCGGTCAGGCTGGTCTTACCGGCGTCGACATGGGCGAGGATTCCCAGATTGAGCACGTGCACGAAGCGTCATGTCCTTCGGAGAGCGGGGTGTTCCTTCCTGGGGGGACATGAACGGTTCGCGCATTGCTGCTCCCGGGGTTCTCGGCTGCGGTGTCCACGGCAGTGCAGCAGACCGGTGCGAGGGGCCGCAACGGATTAAGGGCCGCGCGGGCGGGTAGTCGCCGGGTATCACCTCCGATCGTGGGAAGGAGGTCCGTGGAAGCGAACCACTCGCAGCGCCCGGGCCGCTTCCGTCGAGACGAAGCGGCCCGGCCTCTCAGCGCCGGGGCAGCCGGTGGAGGTGCACCCCGGCGATCCGCCCCGCGGTGACGGTGGCGGTCATGTAGGTGCAGTGGGGCTCCCGGCGGCGGTCCGTCGGAGAACCCGGGTTGAGCAGACGAAGTCCCGTGGGCGCGGTGGTGTCCCACGGGATGTGGCTGTGTCCGAAGACCAGCACGTCGAGGTCGGGGAAACGCCCGGCGCAGCGGGCCTCCCGGCCCTGCGCGGGTCCGGTCTCGTGGATCACCCCGAACCGCAGACCGCCCAGCTCCGCGTACGCGACCTCGGGCAGCCGGGCGCGCAGTGCGGGCCCGTCGTTGTTGCCGTACACCGCGATCAGCCTGCGGCTGCGGCTCTCCACCAGGTCCAGGGTCTCGGTGTCGACCCAGTCCCCCGCGTGGAGCACCACGTCCGCACGGGGGAGGTCGTCCAGCAGCGGCTCGGGCAGCCGCTTGGCACGCTTGGGCAGGTGGGTGTCGGAGGTCAGGAGCAGGCGCACGGTGTCCCGCTAGTCCTCGCCCCTGACGATGTTCGCCTCCGTCTCCGGCGCCGGGGCGGCGAAGGCGCCGCCGCGGTCGACGGCGGGCAGGCA
>KL568604.1:13216-14110 GCA_000715605.1 Streptomyces speibonae
CGCCGGGCTCGCGCCCAGCCGGTCTCCGGCCGGCGGGGCCGGGGCTTGTCACTGATCTCCGAGGTCACGACACATCATCTTCCTTCCGCGTCCGCTGCCCTCCGGGTATCCGCAGCCGGGCCGCGCAAACCCGCGGCCGTCGTGCATGCCCCGTCCCGGCCGCCAACACCCGGCCGGATGCGGGGAGTTGCCGTACGGGCCACGGGGGCTCAGGTGTTGGGCCGGGCGACGCTGATGTCACCGAGGGCCGACCCGGGGTCGCGCTCCATGGCGGCGTCGCCCAACGAGACCACCCCGACGGGCCGTCCGGACTCGACGACGGGGATGCGGCGCACGGCGTGCTCGCGCATCAGCCGCACGGCGTGGTCCAGGTCGTCGTCCGGGCCCACGGTCACCAGGTCGTCGCTGCACGCCCCGGCCACGGTGGTCTGCTCGGCGTCGACGCCTCGGGCAACGGACCGCACGACCAGGTCCCGGTCCGTGACCAGCCCGCGCAGCCGGTCGTCGTCGGTCACCAGGACCGCCCCCAGGTCCCGGTCCCGCATGATGCGGGCGACCTCGGCGACGGAGGTCTGCGGCCCGACGGTCACCGGCGCGCCGGTCATGATGTCGCGGACGTGCTGTGTCATGGCGTATCCCTCTCGTCCCTGTCCTCAGGGTTCTCGGGGTCCTCGAGTCCTCGGGGTCCTCGGGTGATTGGCCGGGTACCCGGTGGGGCCGGGCGGTCACCCCGCGCCTGCTGCCCGCCGCGCGCCGCGACGTCAGTTCAGGACGAACTCCGCCCACACCTGTTTGCCGCCGCTGACGGGGAGCGTGCCCCAGGTGTCCGACACGGCCTCGACGAGCAGGATGCCCCGGCCGCCGGTGGCCTCCCAGCCGATGCTCGTGGGCTTC
>KL568604.1:14323-14563 GCA_000715605.1 Streptomyces speibonae
CCTCCCAGCCGATGCTCGTGGGCTTCACCGGGGTGCGGGGCGAGGCGTCGGCCACCGCCAGGCGCAGGCGTCCGTTGAACAGGGTGAGGTCGAGCCGGACCTGGCCGTCGGTGTGCACCAGCGCGTTGGTCACCAGTTCGGAGACGGCGAGCAGGGGCGCGTCGAGGTCCTCGGTCACGCCCCAGGAGCGCAGGGTGCGGCGGGTGAAGCGGCGGGCGTGGCCCACCGCCTGGGGGACCC
>KL568604.1:14780-16063 GCA_000715605.1 Streptomyces speibonae
GGCGTGGCCCACCGCCTGGGGGACCCGCCACACCGTCCAGCTCTCCCGCAGCGGACGGGAGGCCATGCCGTCGTAGCGCATCAGCAGCAGGGCGACGTCGTCGCTGCGCGGGGCCTTGCCCAGCAGTTCGTCCGCGACCGCTCCGAGGTGGGCGGGGTCGGAGGCGGACAGCTGCCGGGCGAAGGCGTCCATGCCCTCGTCGATGTCGGCCTCGTGCGACTCGACCAGGCCGTCGGTGGTGAGCGCGACCATCGTGCCGGGCTGGAGCCGGAGCGGGTTCATGGGGAAGTCGCTCTGCCGCACCACCCCGAGCGGCGGGCCGCCCTCGGCCTCCGCGATGTCCGTACGGCCGTCCGGGTGACGCAGCACCGGCGGCAGGTGGCCGGCGCGGACGCACCAGGCGAAGCCCTCCTCCATGTCGATGTCGACATAGCAGCACGTGGCGAAGAGGTCGGTCTCCATGTCCATGAGCAGCCGGTTGGCGTGGGAGACCACCACGTCGGGCGGGTGTCCCTCGACGGCGTAGGCGCGCAGCGCGGTGCGCATCTGACCCATGAGGGTGGCGGCGCCCGCGCTGTGGCCCTGGACGTCGCCGATGACGAGCGCCACGTGGTTGTCGGGCAGCGGGATCACGTCGTACCAGTCGCCGCCGAGCTCCAGTCCGGCGGTGCTGGGCAGGTAGCGGGCGACGGCGACCGCGCCGGGCAGCCGGGGCAGCCGGCGGGGCAGCAGCTGGCGCTGGAGCATGCCGACCAGTTCGTGCTCGGCGTCGAAGGCGCGGGCCCGCATCAGGGCCTGTCCGGCGAGGCCCGCGGCGGCGGTGAGCAGAGCGCGTTCGTCGGCGCCGAAGTCGTGCGGGGTGTCCCAGCCGATGAGGCACGCTCCGGCCATGCGGTTGCCGGCGGGCAGCGGGAGCACGGCCAGGCCGCCCGGGCCCACCTCGGCGAGGGCGGTCTCCAGGGGCGACCCGGCGGGCCAGATGCTCGCCCGGCCCTCGCGCAGCGCGGCGGCGAGGGTCGGCATGGTGCGCACGGGGGCGTCGGGCCACTCGGTGCGCCATTCCGCGCGCCACAGCTCCGGCCAGGCCTCGGGTTCGGGCGGGTCGAGGACGGTGACCACGAGCCGGTCGCTCTCCAGTTCGGCGAGGGCAATCCGGTCGGCCCGCAGGGGGCGGCGCAGCGCGGCGACCACGGCCTTGCCGACGTCGCGGACGGTGACGGCAGTGGCCAGCGCGGCGGCGAGGCGCTGGACGCGGGCCACGTCCGTGATGTCGGAGCGCAGCG
>KL568604.1:16222-16676 GCA_000715605.1 Streptomyces speibonae
CGTCGAGGCGTCGGCGACGGAGCCGACGAGGCGGGCCGGGCGGCCCTCGCCGCCGGGCACCAGGCGGCCGCGCAGCCTGAGCCATTTGGGCGGCCCGTCGGGCTGGAGCACCCGGAACTCCAGCTCCCGCTCGCCGATCGTCATGTGGTCGGCCTCGACGACGGACATCAGCGAGGGCAGGTCCTCCGGCACCGTCAGGCCCATCAGGCTCTCCACCCGGCCGTCGAAGTCGTCCCGGTCCATGCCGAACAGCTCCAGGACGTCGTCGTCGACCTGGACGCGCCCGGTGTCCATGGCGAGGCTGAAGCCGCCCGGGGGCAGTTCCGAGCCGTCGGCGGGGGCGGGTGGCGCCGGGGAGGCGACGGCGTCGGCGACGAGGCCGAGGCACTGGCGGTCCTCGGCGTCGAATCCGCCGGGCCGCTCGCTCACCGCGAGCAGGCAGCCGCCGCCGTCG
>KL568604.1:16875-17352 GCA_000715605.1 Streptomyces speibonae
CAGCCGCCGCCGTCGTGGCTGACCGGCAGGGCCGCCAGGTGGAAGTCACGGCTGGGTACGCGCCGCGACTGGGCCTGCGCCGCGAGGTCCTCCGGGTCCAGCCACACCTGCCGTCCGCGGTGCGCCTCGGCCACCGGGGAGTGTCCGGCGACGGGGTAGCTGTCGCGCGCCCCGCACTGCGTCCTCGGGACTCCGGCGGACTCCGCCAGATAGAGCAGTTCGCCGTCCGCGTCGGGCGTGTAGAGGGCGGCGAAGGCGGCGCCGGCGAAGACGAGGGCCTGCTCCAGGATCCTGCGCACCCGTTGGGGTGAGTCCGGGTCGGCGGCGATCGCCGTCAGGGCGCCTTCCGCACGCAGCGTCCTCCTGCTGCCTCCCGCAGCGCCCTCACCGACCACATTGGCCATTACAGCGCTTATGGGACACCCGCGCAGCCCCTGTGGCCGTTCGGCGGCTCCGGAGGGGGACCCGCGCGGCGGG
>KL568604.1:17551-18236 GCA_000715605.1 Streptomyces speibonae
AGGGAGCCTTACGGCGCCGGGCCCGGGGTAACCGGAGGGTGCGCCAGGGAAGCGGGACGGGGCCTCCGGCCCGCTCCCCCGAGGCATCCGGCCGCCTTTCCTCGCCGCTCGTCGTGCGCGAGGACCCCGTACGGGGGAGATTGGGTCCCGTGGCCGGTGGCGCGGCCGCGCGAGGAGGTGGTCGGCGTGTCGGAGGGGCAGTCCTCCGCGCAGGCTCCGTCCGGGGTACGGGCGCCGGTCGGCCGTCCGCTGCTGTCGCTGTCGCTGGCCGCGATGATGGACGAGGTGCACGCGCACTCCGGGGCGGTGTACCTGCTCTCGGCGGACCAGCCGGTGCTGGAGATGGCGGTCATGGCGGGGCTGCCGCGCGCCTTCGCGGCGCCGTGGGAGCGGGTGGGGCTCAGCGCCCCGATCCCGGTCTCCGACGCGGTGCGCGAGCGGCGGCTGGTCTGGGTGGGCGGCGAGGAGGAGATGGCCCGCCGCTATCCCCGGATCGCCATGGTGCTGCCGTACCCCTTCTCCCTGGCGGCGCTGCCGGTGGCGACAGCGGCCAGGGCGTACGGCGCGATCTTCGTGACCTGGCCCGGCGCGCACCCGCCGGACCTGTCCGACTGGGAACGTGATCATCTGACCGCCGCGTGCGACCGGCTGGCGGTGCGGCTCGAGCGGGCCGCCGAGCAGAGCC
>KL568604.1:18440-19372 GCA_000715605.1 Streptomyces speibonae
GCTGGTCGGCGGCATGGCGGGCACGCTCGGCTCGGTGGAGGCGGCGCGGATGGTGGCCCGGCTGCCGTACGGCCTGTGCTCGCTCGACGTGCACGGGCGGGTCACGTTCGCCAACACCGCCGCGTCCGAACTGCTCGACGTCCCGACCACCCGGCTGCTCGGCGCCCACCTGTGGGCGTCGGTGCCGTGGCTGAACGACCCCGTGTACGAGGACCGCTACCGGGCAGCGCTGTTCAGCCAGCACGTCACCTCGTTCGTGGCGCTGCGTCCGCCGAACGACTGGCTGTCGTTCCGGCTGTATCCGAGCACGACCGGACTCAGCGTCCGGATCAACCGGGCGCGCGCGGTCGCGGAGATGAACCGCACGATGCCGCGGCCGGAGCGGGCGGGCACGCGGCTGGTCACCATCTCCCAGGTGCTGAGCCTGGCCGGCGCGCTGACGGAAGCGGTCGGGGTGCAGGACGTGGTGCAGCTCGTCGCGGAGGAGATCGCTCCGGCGGTGGGCAGCCAGGGGCTGGTGATCCTCGGGTCCCGCGCGGGCCGGCTGCGCATCCTGGGCCACCGCGGGTACGGGGATCCGCAGGTCGTCGAGCGGTACGACGGGATGCCGCTGTCCGAGCCGACGCCCGGCAGCCAGGTGCTGCGCACCGGGGTGCCGGCGTTCTTCGAGTCACGCGGCGACCTCGAACGCCTGTACCCGACGCTGGTCGAGCACGTGTCCGAGTACACGGCGTGGGCGTATCTCCCGCTGATCGCCTCGGGCCGCCCGGTGGGCACGTGCGTGCTGTCGTACGCGGCCGCGCACCACTTCACGACGGAGGAGCGGGCGGTGCTGACCAGCCTGGCCGGGCTGATCGCCCAGGCGCTGGAACGGGCTCTGCTCTACGACGCCAAGCACCGGCTGGCGCACGGGCTGCAGGAGGCGCTGCTGC
>KL568604.1:19631-20559 GCA_000715605.1 Streptomyces speibonae
GCCGATGGCCGGGATCGAGGCGGCCGCGCGCTATCTGCCGGCGACTCAGGGGATGGAGATCGGGGGCGACTTCTACGACCTGGTGCCGACGGAGGGCATGGCGGCGGCGGTGATCGGGGACGTGCAGGGGCACAACGTGCGGGCGGCCGGCCTGATGGGGCAGGTCCGCACCGCCGTCCGCGCGTACACGGCGGTCGGGCAGGCGCCGGAGGAGGTCATGCGCAGCACCAACCGGCTGCTGCTGGACCTGGGCTCGGAGCTGTTCGCGAGCTGTCTCTATCTGCGGCTGGATCCCGCGCACGGCCGGGCCGTGATGTCCCGGGCGGGCCATCCCCCGCCGTTGCTGCGCAGGCCGGACGGGCGGGTGCGGGTGCTGGACCTGGCCGGTGGCCCGCTGCTGGGGATCGACGGCGCGGCGACGTATCCGTCCACGGAGGTGGACCTGGCGCCCGGTTCGCTGCTCGTGCTGTACACCGACGGTCTGGTGGAGTCCCCCGGCACGGACTTCGAGGACGCCCTCGCCGACCTGAGCCGCCGCCTCACCGACCTGGGCGACCTGCCCCTGGACGACCTCGCCGACGCCCTCGTCCAGCACGGCGCGGACCCGGAGGGCCGCCCGGACGACATCGCGGTCCTCCTCCTCAGGGCACTCCCGACACCGCAATAGCCGGGGCCGCCGTCCCCCGGCGGGAGCGCTCACGGCTCCGGCAGAACCCCGCCGGGCAGTCGTGCGCAGGCGAGCACTCCCGGACACGCGCCAGGGACTGCCGGCGCCCGGCAGAAGCGCCCACAGTGCCGGGCGAGCCTCGCAGGGCAGGCATGCGCACGGCACGGCCGTCCGGGGCAGGCATCGCGTCACGGAGGATCCGGCGGAGCATCGGAGCACGGCCGCGAGCCGGGCGAGGCTCGCGGGGTGTCACGCCCGGCC
>KL568604.1:20779-21160 GCA_000715605.1 Streptomyces speibonae
GGCTCGCGGGGTGTCACGCCCGGCCGGTCCGAGCCGGGTGGCGGGGGGTGCGGGCGGGCTGCCGGCGTCCGGGGACGGCTGTGCCGGGGGAACGGCTCGGCCCCGCCACGGGTGTGGGGCGGGGCCGGGTCCGGGTGACAGTGTGTCAGTGGGTCTGGGTCAGGCCGCTGTCGTGGCCGGCCCCCTCGCCGGCTCCGTCGTCACCGGCACCCGCTCCGGCTTCCTCGCCGGCACCTGCCTGGTCACCGCCGGCGCCCTGGTCGCCGCCTACGCCCTGGTCGCCGCCGGCGTTCTCGTCGCCCGCCGGGTCGCCGGCGCCGGCCGCGCCTCCGTCGCCGAGGGTCGCGCCGACCGCCTCCAGGGTCTGTCTCTTATACACAT
>KL568604.1:21338-24102 GCA_000715605.1 Streptomyces speibonae
AGTGCAGTCGCCGCTGCCGCCCGAGGTCAGGCCGATGGCGAGGCCGTCCTGGGTGAACATCGAGCCGCCGCTGTCACCGGGTTCGGCGCAGACGTCGGTCTGGATGAGGCCGGTGACCGTGCCCTCGGGGTAGTTCACCGTGGCGTTCAGGCCGAGCACCTGTCCGTCGGCGAGCCCGGTGGTGCTGCCCATCCGGAACACCTGCTGGCCCACGGTCGCCTCCGCGGCCTGGGAGATCGCAACCGTCTGGTCGCCGACGTCGACCTCGCTCGGCGCCTGCGTGGCGGGGTCGTCGTACGTGACGAGGGCGAAGTCGCCCTGGCCCGGGAAGACCGCCTGGTCGACCGTGGCGATCGGCTGTCCGCCCTGCGTGTCGGACCACTGGTTGCCGCCGGCGGCGCAGTGACCGGCCGTCAGGAAGGCCGGACTGCCGTCGGCCGCGGTGACGTTGAAGCCGAGCGAGCAGCGCGCTCCGCCGGAGAAGATGGCGTCACCGCCGGAGACGAAGGTCTTGAAGGTTCCCGCCGACTTCTTGATGGTCGCCATGCCGGAGCCGAGGCTCTCGACCGTGGACTCCAGCCGGTCCCACTTCTCGCCGGTCACCGTGCTGTCGGCGGTGACGAGGATCTTGTTGGTGCGCGGGTCCACGGCCCACGAGGTGCCGGGGATGGTCGCCTTCGTCTTCAGGGTCTGCGCCCCGGCCTCCAGCTCGGTCATGCTGTTGTCGACCTCGCGGACGGCCGCGCCCGCCTTCTTGGCCTGCACGATGACGTTGTTGTCGTCGCCCGCCACGACGTTGACGACGAGCTGCTTGTTCTCGCCGTCGTAGTAGGAGCCGGCGAACGCATCACCGAGGAGGCCGGCGAGCTGCGAGGCGAGGTCCGAGGCGTCGCCCGCCTTCAGTGTCCTCGGCGCCGCCGCCGCGTCGCCCGACGCACCGTCCTGCGACGCGTTGGCGTTCGGGAGCAGGATCGCGGCGGCTCCGAGCGCCACCACACCGCCCGCGGCTATCGCGGCCTTGCGCTTCGGAATTCGCTTGTGACTCAAACTTCTCGACCTCCTGTGGGGGACCGGAGTCGTGCCGCCGTTCGGCAGCTGTTCGGGGCGCCTGGACGGCTGTTGGTACGCATGGGGCGGCGGGTGCGTTCAACGGTGCGTCACCCTCACGCGCCGGAATCGGCCATGAGCGGTGCGTGGTGGCCATGGAGCGGAATCCCGGCTTCAGCGAATCTGCACAGCGAATGCCCAACCCGGTCACCGGAGCCGGTGGTTGTTCACAGGCCGGCGGACCGGGTCACGCCTTTGCGGCCGGTGTGCCGGATTCCGGCCACGGGGCCGCAAGCGGCCGGATGGGGCGATGCGGTGGGGCATGTGAAGAAGTCGCCGCCGACCCGTGCCCCCGTCTGCACGCTTGGGCCCGCCTGAGGCGCAAGTTGCCTGGTGAGACGTTTGATTGATTGGAAGCCGCCGCCCGCCGCGTGCTTTGATCCATCGCACCGCAAGGCCGTTCCGGGCTCCCGGCGACGGGCGTCCGGCGCCCGCGGTCGCGGCCTTCACCGGTCCCCGGAGGGGGCCGCTCCCCCCCTTGTGACATTCCATACGAAGGGAAGTTCCCACATGAACTCCACCCCCCAGGTCGAGACCGTCGAGATCTCCGACGCCGACCTCGACAACGTCTCCGGCGGCCTGTCCGTGAACGCCGTGAACACCCTGACGGGCGCGGTGGACAGCATCGCCCCGGTCTCCGGTCTGGTCGACACGGCCGTCGGCACGGTCGAGGGTGTGACCGGTCTGAACACCGCCCCGGTCACCAACCTGGTCGCCGGTCTCTGATCGCGCTTCCGCGTCGCCGAGTCCCGGAGCCGCCCCCCGGCTCCGGGACTCCGTGGTGCGGCAGCGGCCGCCCCGTCACATCGCTTCGTTCGCACTGTTCGTCCAGGTGAGGGAAGACCCGTGCAGTTCCGCCAACAGGCCCTCGCCAAGCTCCAGTCGCCGGAGGAGCTCGACCTCCCGGTGCGTTTCGCCCGCCCGCAGGGCTGGCTGGTGCTGTCCGTGACCGTGATCGCGATGGCGGCCGCCTCGGTGTGGGCGCTGACCGGATCGGTGTCCTCCACGGTCGCCGCGCCCGCCGTCCTCACCCACGGCAAGGGCAGTTACGTCCTGCAGAGCCCCGTGGCCGGCCAGGTCACCGCCGTGCTCGCGAAGGAGGGCGAGCGGCTGCCCGCCCGCTCCCCCGTCCTGAAGGTGCGCACCGAGCGCGGCGACACCGTCGTCCGCTCCCTCGACGCGGGCCGGATCAGCGCGCTCGCCGCCAGCACCGGACAGATCATCGGCACGGGGGCGGATGTCGCCGCCGTGGAGAAGGTCCCCGGCGGCGATGCTCCGCTGTACGCCACGGTCTACGTCCCGGCCGGGAGCGCCGCCGGCATCCCGGCACACGCCCCCGTCGACCTGACGGTGCAGTCGGTGCCGAGCCAGGAGTACGGGGTGCTGCACGGCGAGGTGACGTCGGTGGACCGTTCCGCCCAGTCCGCCCGGCAGATCGCCGCGTTCCTCGGGGACGCCCAGCTGGGCGAGCAGTTCACGAAGGAGGGCAGACCGGTGGCCGTCACGGTCGAGTTGAAGAAGTCCTCCGCCACGAAGAGCGGTTACGCGTGGTCCTCCGCGGACGGCCCGCCGTTCGAACTGACCTCGATGACCCTCGCCTCGGCCTCGATCCGGCTGGCCGACCGGCGTCCCGTCGACTGGCTGCTGCCGTGAGCAC
>KL568604.1:24353-27883 GCA_000715605.1 Streptomyces speibonae
GCGCCGTGCCGCCCCGCCCCGGCGGACGGTGCCCAAGTCCCGGGCCGGGACCGTGCGTACCCCCACCGTGCTCCAGATGGAGGCCGTGGAGTGCGGCGCCGCCTCGCTGGCGATGGTGCTCGGCCACTACGGCCGCCATGTCCCGCTGGAGGAGCTCCGCATCGCCTGCGGCGTCTCGCGGGACGGCTCGCGCGCCAGCAATCTGCTCAAGGCGGCCCGGAGTTACGGGCTGACCGCCAAGGGCATGCAGATGGACCTGGCCGCCCTCGCCGAGGTGACGGCGCCGGCCATCCTGTTCTGGGAGTTCAACCACTACGTCGTCTACGACGGCATGGGCCGCCGGTTCGGCCGGCGCGGCGTGTACGTCAACGACCCCGGCAAGGGGCGGCGGTTCGTCCCCCTGGAGGAGTTCGACGGCAGCTTCACCGGTGTCGTGCTGGTGATGGAGCCCGGCGAGGACTTCACCCGGGGCGGCCGCAAGCCGGGCGTGCTCGGTGCGATGCCGGCCCGGCTGCGCGGCACGGCGGGCACGATGCCCGCGGTGGTGCTGTCGAGTCTGCTGCTGGTGGCGGTGGGCGCGGCGGTGCCCGGGCTGAGCCGCACCTTCATCGACGACTTCCTGATCGGCGGGCGTACCTCGACGCTGGACGTGCTGTTCACGTCGATGGGCGCGTGCGTGCTGCTGACGCTGGTGCTGACCTGGCTCCAGCAGGGCAATCTGCTGCGCGGCCGGCTGATCTCGTCGACGCTGTCCAGCGCCCGCTTCCTGCGCCATCTGCTGCGGCTGCCGGTGACGTTCTTCGCCCAGCGCAGCCCGGCCGACCTGGTGCAGCGTCTGCAGTCCAACGACGCGGTGGCCGAGACGCTGGCCCGCGACCTGTCGTCGGCCGGTGTGGACGCGGTGGTGGTCGTGCTGTACGCGGTGCTGCTGTACACGTACGACCCGCAGCTGACCTTCGTGGGCATCGGGGTGGCGCTGCTGAACATCGTGGCGATGCGGGTCGTCATCCGGCTGCGCGCGACCCGTACGGCGAAGCTGCGGGCGGACACGGCGCGGCTGACCAACACGGCGTACACGGGTCTTCAGCTGATCGAGACGCTGAAGGCGACCGGCGGGGAGGACGGCTACTTCCGCAAGTGGGCCGGGCAGCACGCCATCACCCTGGAGGAACAGCAGCGGCTGGGGGTGCCGAGCGCGTGGCTCGGGATCGTCGCGCCGACGCTGGCCACGCTCAACAGCGCGCTGATCCTGTGGATCGGCGGCATGCGGGCGGTCGAGGGGCACATCTCGGTCGGTCTGCTGGTGGCCTTCCAGGCGCTGGTCACCCGGTTCACCGCGCCGCTGACCCGGCTCAACGGCGTCGCGGGCCGCATCCAGGACTTCGCGGCGGACGTGGCCCGGCTGAAGGACGTGGAGAGCTTCCGCGCGGATCCGCTCTACGGCCGTCCCGGCGCCGGTGAGTCGACCCGCCGGCTGCACGGGCATGTCGAGCTGCAGAACCTGACGTTCAGCTACAACCCGCTGGACAAGCCGCTGCTGACCGGTTTCGACCTGACCGTGGGTCCCGGACAGCAGGTGGTGCTGGTGGGCGGCTCCGGCAGCGGCAAGTCCACGGTGTCCCGGCTGATCTCGGGCCTGTACACGCCCTGGGAGGGGGTGATCCGGATCGACGGGCAGCGCATCGAGGACATCCCGCGCGGCGCGCTGGCCGCGTCCGTCTCCTTCGTCGACCAGGACGTGTTCCTGTTCGAGGGCACCGTGCGCGACAACGTGGCGCTGTGGGACCCGTCGATCCCGGACGAGGCGGTGGTGGAGGCCCTCGAGGACGCGGCGCTGTACGACGTGATCGTGCGCCGTCCGGGTGGTGTCCACAGCCCGGTCGAGCAGGACGGCCGGAACTTCTCCGGCGGCCAGCGCCAGCGTCTGGAGATCGCGCGGGCGCTGGTGCGCCGGCCGAGCATCCTGGTGCTGGACGAGGTGACCAGCGCGCTGGACGCCGAGACCGAGCTGGTGGTGATGGACAACCTGCGCCGGCGCGGCTGCGCGTGCGTGGTGATCGCGCACCGGCTGTCCACGGTGCGCGACAGCGACGAGATCGTGGTCCTGGACCAGGGCACGGTCGTGGAGCGCGGGCGGCACGAGGAGCTGGTGACGCGCGGCGGCGCGTACGCGGCGCTGGTCAGGGAGCGTTGAGATGACAGCCGTGCACGAGGGGCAGGGCGGCGACCTCGTCCTGGGCGCGCTCGGATCGCTGGGCACGCCGATCGACTGCTCCGGGTTCGGGCGGCTGGACCTGGAGGGGCCGCAGGTGCTGTGGCTGATCGTGTCCGGCGCCGTGGACCTGTTCGCGGTGGACGCCGAACAGCAGGGCCACTGGCATCATCTGGGCCGGCTGGAGGCGGGTTCGCTGGTGCTGGGTCCGGTGTCGGGACCGGCGCACACGCTGGTGGCGCGGCCGCTGCGGGACTGCGTGGTGCGCCGCATCGGCCTGCGCGAGCTGTACCAGCCGGCGAGCACCCAGACCTGGTCGTACGACGCGTACGGCAACCCGCAGTACGTTCCGCCGACGACCAGCCCGCTGGAGTACGCCCTCGCGCTGGGGGTCGGGCGGAGTCTGTCGGTGCTGTTCCAGGCGCCGATGGCGACGGAACGGGCCGCGGCCCCGACCGACGACGACGTGTTCTGGATGCAGGTCCCGCCGGGCAGTGTGCAGTACGGCTCGCTGTACGGGGCGGAGGCGGCGGCCGATCTGCTGATGGATCCCGCGCTGTGGCAGAGCATGGTCGACCAGCAGTACCGGCTGATGACCACGCTCGACCGGTGGATCGAGCAGCTGGAGCAGACCCACGAGGACCGGACCGCCGAGGGCATCCGGGCCGGTGAGGCGGTGCGGGCCCAGGCCGACCGGACGCTGCTGGCGGCGATCGGCAAGCGGTCCGGGCAGCGCACGACGGCGGCCGACGCGGACGCCACGTACGCGGCGTGCCGGCTGGTGGCCCGGGCCGCCGGTGTGCCGCTCACGGCGGCAACGCAGTCCGGCACCGGCGGGGACCGGCTCGATCCGGTCGAGCAGATCGCCCTGGCGTCCCGGGTGCGCACCCGCATCGTGCGGCTGGAGGGGCGCTGGTGGCGGGACGACGTCGGTCCGCTGGTGGGCCGTCGCGCGCTGTCGGGTGCGCCCGTGGCGCTGCTGTGGCGGCGCGGCGGCTATGTGGCGGTGCATCCGGCGACGGGCCGGGAGACACCGGTCGAGAAGGCGAACGCGGAGGAGTTCGAGCCCCGCGCGGTGATGTTCTACCGGCCGCTGCCCGAGCGGCGGCTGAGCCCGCTGCGGCTGCTGCGGTTCTGCATGTCGGGCACGCGCGGCGATCTGACGGGTCTGCTGCTGAGCGGGCTGGTGACGGTGGTGATCGGGGCGCTGGTGCCGCTCGCGACGGGCAAGGTGCTCGGCGAGTTCGTGCCGGCGGCGCGGACGGACCTGATCGTGCAGCTGTGTCTGGCGGTGATGGTCTCCAGTGTGGTGGCCGCG
>KL568604.1:28128-28790 GCA_000715605.1 Streptomyces speibonae
GCTGCTGCGGCTGCCGACCCGGTTCTTCACGGAGCGTTCCACCGGTGAGCTGGCGAGCGCGGCGATGGGCATCAGCGCGATCCGCCGGCTGCTGGCCGGGGTGGGGCCCACGGTGACCCAGTCGGTGACGGTGGGGGCGGTGAACCTCGGGCTGCTGCTGTGGTTCAGCGTGCCGATGGCGCTGGCCGCGATCGGACTGCTGGTCGTGATCGCGGGGGTGTTCCTGGGTCTCGGGCTGTGGCAGGTGCGCTGGCAGCGGCGCCTGGTGGTGCTCACCAACAAGCTGAACAACCAGGCGTTCCAGACGCTGCGGGGGCTGCCGAAGCTGCGGGTGGCGGCGGCGGAGAACTACGCCTATGCCGCGTGGGCGTCCCAGTTCGCCCGCGGCCGTGAGCTCCAGCAGCGGGCCGGCCGGATCAAGAACCTGTCGGCGGTGCTGGGCGCGGTCTACCTGCCGCTGGTCACCCTGGCGATGTTCATGCTGCTCGCGGGGCCGGCGCGCGGCTCGATGACGGCGGCGGAGTTCCTCGCCTTCAACACCTCGGTGACGATGGTGCTGACCTCGGTGACCCAGCTGACCGGCGCGTTCGTCTCGGCGGTCGCCGCGCTGCCGCTGTTCGAGCAGATCAGGCCGGTGCTGGACGCCACGCCGGAGGTGCGGG
>KL568604.1:29045-33813 GCA_000715605.1 Streptomyces speibonae
GTCCTTCCGCTACTCCGACGACGGGCCGCTGGTGCTGGACGACGTGTCGTTCGAGGCGCGGCCGGGCGAGTTCGTGGCGGTGGTCGGCCCCAGCGGCTGCGGCAAGTCCACGCTGCTGCGCCTGCTGATCGGTTTCGACCGGCCGGTGTCCGGCAGTGTCCTCTACGACGGCCAGGACCTGGCGGCGCTCGACCAGTCGGCGGTGCGCCGGCAGTGCGGTGTCGTGCTCCAGCACGCGCAGCCGTTCACCGGGTCCATCCTGGACGTCATCTGCGGGAGCGAGCCCTACACGCCGGAGGAGGCGATGGCGGCGGCGGAGATGGCCGGGCTGGCCGACGACATCCGGCGGATGCCGATGGGGCTGCACACGATCGTGTCGGGCAGCGGCGCGGTCTCCGGCGGTCAGCGCCAGCGGCTGATGATCGCCCAGGCGCTGATCCGCCGGCCGCGGATCCTGTTCTTCGACGAGGCGACCAGCGCCCTGGACAACGAGACGCAGCGCACGGTGATCGAGAGCACCAGGGCGCTGAAGGCGACGCGGATCGTGATCGCGCACCGGCTGTCCACGGTCCTGGACGCGGACCGGGTGGTCGTGATGGAGAGCGGCAAGGTGGTCCAGCAGGGTCCGCCGGCCCAGCTGCTCGCCGACACCGGCGGACGCCTGCACGAACTGGTACGGCGCCAGCTGGCGTGAGCGGCCCGCTCTCCTAGGCGTCCATGCCCGGTACGGGGGCGCCGGAGGGCATGCCCGCGGTGACATAGGCGGCGTACAGCTCCTGCCACGGGGCCCCTGCGCCCGCGTGCGGCCCCTCGAAGCGCTCGCCCCGGGCCCGCGCGTCCAGGGCGGCGAGGCACACGTCCCAGCCCGCGCTGTTGCGGGCGGCGGTGTTCTCGGTGCCGAGGACGTTGGTGAGGGTGAAGCGGGTGCGCTTGTCGGGCAGTTCCTCCAGGTCGAAGTGGAGCTCGTCGTCCTCCCAGGTGAAGGAGAGATGGCGGGGCGCGTCCACGGCGATGACCCGGCCGCTGGTGTCCTCCAGCGCGGGGTCGCCGCTGAAGGACACGGTGCCGCCGGGGCGCAGGTCGAACTCGGTGCGGGAGGGGAACCAGTGGGCCAGTTCGTCCGGGTCGGTGACGAACTGCCAGACCCGGTCGACGGGGTGGTCGTACTCGCGGGTGAAGCGGACGGCCGGGCGTCCGTCGTCCAGGGTGACGAAGGTGCCGGTGGGGTCGACGGCCATGGGGATCAGTCCTTCGGTGCGCGGGTGCCGTGGGTGTCCGTCCGCTCGTCCAGGCGCCGGCCCAGCGCGTCGAGGCTCTCGGTCCACAGCTTGCGGTACGGGGCGAGCCAGGCGTCGAGGGCGGCCATCGGGGCGGGGTCGAGGGCGTGGACACGGCGCTGCGCGTCCTGCCGCACCCGGACCAGGCCCGCCTCCCGGAGCACCTTCAGGTGCTTGGAGGTGCCGGGCTGGCTCAGGCCGCACGCCTGCGCGATCTCACCCACGGACCTCGGCCGCTCGAGGAGCAGAGCGACGATGGCCCGCCGGTGCGGGTCGGCGAGGGCGGCCCAGAGGGCATCGAACATGGGACCCAATATGCCTCTGTAGTTATATGCCTGTCAAGGAATGAAAGGCCGGTCTTCGCCGTCCGCGGCGCCCGGCCCGTTGGTCCGCGCGGTGAGTGGGTACCCACGGGCCATGCGAACCAGCGTGGTGGATGTCGGATCGAAGACCGTCAGACTCGTCGTGTCGGACACCGAGGGCGGTGCGCCGCTTCCGGTGCACACCTCCAAGTGGCGGCTGCGGCTGTCCGAGCAGGTCACGCCGGCCGGGCCGGTGCCGGAGCAGGCCGTGGAGGACCTGGTGGACGCCGTGGGCGCGGCGAACAGGGCCGCCGCCCGCTGGGGCGCGGCGGGCCCCCTGGCCTTCGCGACGGCCGTGGTGCGCGGCGCCCCGAACCGGCAGCGGGTGCTGCGTACGGTCCGGGAACGGACGGGCGTCGACCTGTGCACCCTGCCGGGTGAGGTGGAGGCGGAGCTCACGTTCCTCGCGGCACGCCGCTGGATGGGCTGGCGCTGCGGACCGCTGGCGCTGCTGGACATCGGCGGCGGGTCGCTGGAGGTCGCCTTCGGCCGCGGCAGGCTGCCCGACTTCGCGGCCTCGCTGCCGCTGGGCGCGGCGCGGCTGACGCACGAGTACTTCGAGGCGGAGGACCCGCCCTCCCCCGACCGGGTGCGGGCGCTGCGCCGCCGGGTGCGCCACCAGTTGCGGGACGCGGCGGCCCGGATCCGCTGGGAGGGTCCCCGTACGGCGGTCGCCACCTCCCGCACCTTCCAGCAGCTGGGGCGGCTGTGCGGGGCGGCGCCCGGGCGGCACGGGCCGTTCGTGGAGCGCGAACTGTCGAGCGAGGATCTGCGGGTGGCGATCGACCAGTTGGCCGCGCTGCCCGCCGCCGAGCGGGCCAGGCTGCCCGGCATCTCAGCGCCGCGCTCCGCGCAGAGCCTGGCGGGGGCGGTGGTGGCGCACACGGCGATGAAGCTGACCGGCCTGCGCACGGTGACGATCTGTCCCTGGGCGCTGCGCGAAGGGGTGCTGTTGCGTCACATCGAGGACGGCCCGTCCTGGTGGGCGGAGATCACCCGCCTCAACGAGAAGGAGGCGGCCGCCACCGACCCCGTGCCCCTGCGCATCGCCACCGCGCGTGGCTGACCGCCGCACCACGACGAGGGGAGACACCCGTGTCCGAGCAGGACGACCGCCACGAGCCCGAGTCGGCTGTCGAGGAGGTGCTGCGCGAGGTCGAGGAGGCCGAACGCCGCGAGCAGGACTCCACCGGGAGCCGCGGCGACCGGGGTGAGGCGGGCGACGCCATCACCCCCAGCACCGAGGCCCAGGAGGAGTCCAGGGGCGAGTAGGGCCTGCTACTGCGGCGGCGGGCCGAGCGGGCGGGCCTCCAGGGCCCGGGCCACGCCCAGGAGGTTGGCGGCCATGGCCCGCCCGGTCTTGCGGGACCAGTCGTGGCCGCTGCCGCCCTCGAGGAAGCTCGGTCCGGGGCCGGGGCCCTGGTTCCAGTAGGTCCACGCCTGGCCGGGGATGGTGTAGCCGATGTCCTGCAGACCGCCGGTGATCTCGCTGATCACGTGGTGCGCGCCGTCCTCGTTGCCGGTGACGACGACGCCGGCGACCCGGTTGTAGGCGACGGGGCGTTCCTCCTCGTCCGTCTCGGACAGCATCGCGTCCATCCGCTCCAGAACCCGTTTGCTGACCGACGAGGGCTGGCCGAGCCAGGTCGGTGTGGCGATGACGAGGATGCGGGACTCCAGCAGCTTCGCGTGCACGTCCGGCCAGTCGTCGCCCTCGTGCACGGCCTCGCTGACCACGCCCGGGGCGATGTCGAGGTCGACCGCGCGGACGACGTCGACGCTCACTCCCTCCTTCTCCAGTTGTTCGGTGACGGTCCGGAAGAGCGCCTCGGTGTTGGAGGTCTCCGGTGACTTCTTGAGGGTGCAGTTGATCACCAATGCCTTCATGCCGGCATGGGGTACCCCGTGGGGCGGCCGGTACCACGCGGATGCGGGTGTCCCTGCGCCGTCCGGGTACCCGGGGCGCATGGAACACGCTCGATCCGAACCGCTGCTGCCCGAACCGCGCGGCCCTCTCAGCCGGGCCGTGCTGAACCACTTGCGGGGCACCGGCCCGCTGCCGGACGGGGAGGAGGTCGCGGCCGCCCCCGTGTACGGCGACGACCTCCAGCTCGCCCTGTACCTCTGCTACGAGCTGCACTACCGGGGGTTCGCGGGCGTCTCCCCGGACCTGGAGTGGGAGCCGGAGCTGCTGCGCACGCGTGCCGCCCTGGAGCGGCGCTTCCTCACCGCCCTGCGCGCGGACGCCTCGCGCCACGACACGGTCGACGACGCGCTCGCCGGGATCCTGGTGGAGCCGGTGGACGGCACGGGCGTCAGCCACTTCCTGCGCGACAAGGGCGAGCTGTGGCAGCTGCGGGAGTACGCCGCCCAGCGCTCCCTGTACCACCTCAAGGAGGCGGACCCGCACGCCTGGGTGCTGCCCCGGCTGCGCGGGCGGGCCAAGGCGGCGATGGCGGCGGTGGAGTTCGACGAGTTCGGCGGCGGCCGGGCCGACCGGGTGCATGCCCGCCTGTTCGCCGAGCTGATGACCGACCTGGGCCTGGACACCACGTACGGCCGGTACCTGGACGCCGCCTGCGCGGAACTCCTCGTCACGGTGAACCTCATGTCGCTCTTCGGTCTGCACCGCTCCCTCAGGGGCGCCCTGGTGGGACACTTCGCGACGGTCGAGATCACCTCCTCGCCCGGTTCCCGGCGGCTCGCGGAGGCGATGCGCCGCACGGGCGCCGGCCCGGCCGCCGAGCACTTCTACGACGAGCACGTCGAGGCGGACGCGGTGCACGAGCAGGTGGTGCGGCACGACGTCATCGGCGGTCTGCTGGAGGACGAGCCGCACCTCGCCCCGGACATCGCCTTCGGGGTGGACGCCACGGTGTTCACCGAGGACCTGCTGGGCGACCGGCTGCTCGCCGACTGGCAGGCGGGCCGCTCGAGCCTGCGCACCCCTCCGGCCTCAGAAGTTCACCCATGACTCTCGTGTACGGGGGTACTCGGCCGTTCGTGAAATCACTCGTACCCCCGGGCGTGTACGCCCCCCAGGAGGACACCGCACTGCTGGCCGGTGCCCTGCTCGAGGAACCCGTGCCACCGGGAGCCGACGTGCTCGACGTGGGCACCGGCTCCCGC
>KL568604.1:34052-35648 GCA_000715605.1 Streptomyces speibonae
CTCCGGCGCGCTGGCGGTGGCCGCCGCACGGTGCGGCCACCGTGTGACCGCGGTCGACGTGTCGTGGCGTGCGGTGTGCGCGACCCGGCTGAACGCGCTGCGGGCCGGTGTGCCGGTCCGGGTCCGGCACGGAAATCTGTTCACGCCGGTGCGTGGCCGGACGTTCGACCTGATCCTCGCCAACCCCCCGTACGTCCCGGCGCCCGGCGGACGCGGGCTGCCGCGCGGCCCCGCCCGGGCCTGGGACGCGGGTGACGACGGCAGGCTGGTCCTGGACCGGATCTGCCGGGAGGCTCCGGCGCTGCTGCGGCGCGGCGGTGTGCTGCTGCTCGTGCAGTCCGCGCTCAGCGACCCCGAGCTGACGCTCGGCGGGCTGCGGACGGCCGGGCTGAAGGCCGCGGTGACCCGGCGCCGGCGCATCGCGTTCGGTCCGGTGCTGCGGGACCGGGAGCAGTGGCTGCGGCAGCGGGGTCTGCTGCCCGCGGCGGAGAACGAGGAAGAGCTGGTGGTGGTCCGTGCCGAACTCCCCGTCTGACGCCGCGCGACGCGTCACCGTGCAGCGCAAGGGGCCGCTGCTGCTGGAGGGGCCGGTGGAGGTGGAGCTGGAGGACGGCACGGTGGTGTCCTCCGACCGCTTCCGGGTGGCCCTGTGCACCTGTCGCCGCAGCCGCCGGTACCCCTGGTGCGACACCAGCCATCGCGACCGCGCGTAAGGCCGTCCCGGCCCGGTGCCGCGGGGATGAGCGCGCGACGGCACCCCGCGGGCGCCGGGCTGTGCCCCGGGCCCGCGCCGGCGCCGGGCCCCGCTGAAAAGCCCGGAGGCCGGCGGGCGGCCCCACTCCGCCCGTCGGCCTCCTTGCGCGAGATCGCACGTTCCGCGAGGG
This sequence comes from Streptomyces speibonae, assembly GCA_000715605.1. Taxonomy (GTDB): domain Bacteria; phylum Actinomycetota; class Actinomycetes; order Streptomycetales; family Streptomycetaceae; genus Streptomyces; species Streptomyces speibonae. The sequence goes on from KL568604.1 coordinate 34,937, forward strand.
GGCTCGCACTCCCCAAATCTGCGGGCCGCCGCGCGGTCACGGGAACCGTGCGATCCCGGTCTCAGAACGCGAAGACGCTCGTACCGTGAGCGTTCATCACGCACATGTTGGAGAAGATCCGCTCGTAGGAGACGCGCTGCCCCTGCCACACCCCGTCGACGGTGACGAGCACCGGGTCGTACTGCTTGGTGCAGATGACGCCTTCGCGCATCGTCAGGGCGTCGAAATCGCCTCGGACGTCGTTCAGGTCCGCGCAGGCCGACGCGGCCGCCGGGTGGGTGCCCGAGGGTGCCGGGGCACAGGTCAGGGTGACCGCGCGTTCCGGCGTGACGGTCGCCGCGCTGTCGCCGTGGCCCACGGTGAGCACCAGGGCCGAGGGGGCGTAGAGCGCGGACGGGGCATCTCCCGGGGCAGCCAGCGCGGCCCCGGACAGGGGTGCGCAGACGGCTGCGGCCGTAAGGCCGAGGGTGGTGGCCCAGCGCGCGGTGTTCCGCATTGTGTGCATCCTTCCGCTTCGTTTCATCGGTTCGCCGGCCTGTGCCCGGTAGTGCCGGACCGGCGTGCCGGAGTCTGCCGAGTCCCCGGCGGAAACTCACGTCGACCATGCGTATTTCAGTAACCTTGCGTGTTGAATCAGTGGCGTGAAGTGACAAGGTGAACACGGCTCGACCCGGCAACCGGGCGGCCGCCGCATATGCGATGTGGCCAGATG
>KL568604.1:35834-36349 GCA_000715605.1 Streptomyces speibonae
CCGCATATGCGATGTGGCCAGATGGCCGAAAACCCGCCGCTGGTTAATCGGCCTGAAACATTCCGATTCTGCCGTCGGCAGACCGTTCCATGGCCCCTTGTGTTCATGGAGCTGTCGAGTAATGGTCATTACATGATTACGAACGAGCAACGAGAACAACTGCGGGGCTGGTTCGCGGGCCGGCTCCCCGACGGTCTCTTCGACGGGCCGGCCGAGATCACGGCCGACCGCGAGGAGATCCTGGTGATCGGCCGCATTCCCGGCCCCGAGCGGGCGCAGGACACCTCACCCGCGGAGCGGGACGCGGCGGTCGAGGGCAGGATCCAGGAGTTCCGGGAGCGCACCCGGGAGGACCGGATCGCGGTCGCCCGGGACGCCGAGCACCGCTTCCGCCGGAAGGTCTCCTGGGGCGTGGAGTGCGAGGGCCGGCGCGTCCTGTTCACCCATGTGGCCGCGCCCGTCATGACCCGGCTGCGCCAGCCGGAGCGTCAGGTCCTCGACACCCTCATCGCGGG
>KL568604.1:36551-36710 GCA_000715605.1 Streptomyces speibonae
GGTCCTCGACACCCTCATCGCGGGCGGGGTGGCCCGGAGCCGCAGCGACGCGCTGGCCTGGTGCGTGCGTCTGGTCCAGCGGCACTCCGACGACTGGCTCACCGAGCTCCGCGAGTCGCTGGAACACGTCCAGCGGGTGCGGGACCGGGGACCGGACGG
>KL568604.1:36983-38705 GCA_000715605.1 Streptomyces speibonae
ATGTGTATAAGAGACAGACCCCCGGCTGCCCGGCCTCCCGGCGCTGGACGCGCTCGGCGCATACCGGCCAGTATGCGTCGGGACGACACGGCCGAGCAGACAGGCGGGACGGATGGCGAAGCACTGGTCCGACTTCCAGTACGAGATCTACCTCAACGGGATGACGGGCGCCGTGCCCCGGCTGCCCACCGACCTCACCCGGCTCGAGGAGATGGCCGAACGGCGGCTGGGCCCCGGGCCGTTCGGATACGTCGCCGGCAACGCGGGGGACGGCAGCACCGCCCGCGCCAACCGGGACGCCTTCCGGCGGCACCGGATCGTGCCGCGCATGCTGCGGGACGTGCACGAGCGCGATCTGTCGGCCGATGTGCTGGGCCGTGCGCTGCCCGCGCCGCTGGCGCTGGCACCGGTCGGCGTGCTGTCGATCACGCATCCGGACGCCGAGTCCGCGGCCGCCCGGGCGGCCGCCGCGCACGGAGTGCCGTTCGTCCTGTCGTCCGCGTCCAGTACGCCTATGGAGCAGGTCGCGGAGGAGATGGGCGAGGCGGAGCGCTGGTTCCAGCTGTACTGGCCGAAGGACGTGGAGGTGGCCCGGAGCTTCCTGTCCCGGGCGAAGGCGGCCGGGTACACCGCGCTGGTCGTCACCCTGGACACTCCCCTGCTGTCCTGGCGCCCGCGCGACCTGGATCAGGCGTATCTGCCGTTCCTGCACGGCGTGGGCACCGCCAACTACTTCTCGGACCCGGCGTTCGCCGCCGGGCTGGCGAAGCCGGTGCACGAGGATCCGAACGCGGCGGTGATGCACTTCGTCGGCATGTTCGCCGACCCCGCCAAGACCTGGCCGGATCTGGCGTTCCTGCGGGAGAACTGGGACGGCCCGATCGTCCTCAAGGGCGTGCTCCACCCCGACGACGCCCGGCTCGCCGCCGACGCGGGGATGGACGGCGTGGTGGTGTCCAACCACGGCGGCCGTCAGGTGGCGGGGGCGGTGGCGGCGCTGGACGCGCTGCCGGGCGTGGCGGACGCCGTCGGCGACCGGCTCACCGTGCTGTTCGACAGCGGGGTGCGCACCGGCGACGACGTCTTCAAGGCTCTCGCCCTCGGCGCCCGTGCGGTGCTGCTGGGACGGCCGTACGTCTACGGGCTGGGCCTGGACGGCCAGGCGGGCGTGGAGCATGTCATCCGCTGCGTGCTGGCCGAACTCGACCTCACCCTGGCCCTGTCGGGCCACACCACCGCGGCCTCGGTGGGGCCCGGCGACCTTGCCTCCGGTCCCACCGCCGGGTGAGAAGAGCCGGAACCGTGCCGCGCGGCCGGGGTGAGGGCCCGGGTGGGGCCCGCCCGGCCGCGTGCGCTCAGGCCAGTGGCTCGGTCAGCTCCGCGTAACGGGCCCGCGGGGTGTGCGTCCCGGTGATGGAGAGGGTGTCCGAGTCCGAGGCCGTCCGTATGGGTTCGGCCGCCCAGCGCTGGTCCAGCGTCCGGTCGCGCACCTTGACGACGATGTCGGCGTTCGCGTCGGGGTTCGCGGGCGTCAGGGCCAGCTGTTCGTCCCAGCGGGGCAGCAGCTCGCCCTGGATGGTGAGGTCGTAGCGCACGTCGTCGCGGCGCCGGTCCCCGGTGTCGGCGCAGGTGCCGAGGACGACGACACCGGCGTCCTTGTGCGAGTCCAGGCACAGCCCCGGGTCGGCCACGTTGCGCAGCAGCCCGTCGTCCTCGTACGTC
>KL568604.1:38892-39190 GCA_000715605.1 Streptomyces speibonae
TGTGTATAAGAGACAGGGTGTCGAGACAGAGCCCCGAGCCGATGTGGCGCAGCCGGGTGCGCCCCGGGGCGCTGGGGAGTCCGGCGGCGCCGGGCGGGGACGCGGAGGGCACGGCCGCGCGGCCGTGGGCGCCGGTCGAACCCGTCGGGTCGGCCGCGCCGCCGCCCGGGGTGGGCGAGCCGGAGATGAGCACGCTCACCAGCACCCCCGCGGACACCGCGCCGAGGCCGGTGAGCAGGGTTCTGGTGGAACGCACCGGGTCCGGGAGGGTCATGCCGGTGAGGCGGCGGGCACGGGG
>KL568604.1:39425-40178 GCA_000715605.1 Streptomyces speibonae
CTGCCGGACGGTCCGTCGCCGCCCCGGCGCCGGCGCCGGGCGGCCCGTCCGGTGCGCGGCCCCGCCGTGGTGCGCCCCGGGCGCGAGTCGAGATAGCGCCGGGCGCCCCACCCGAGCACCGCCTCGGCGATCAGTGTGCCCAGGCCCCCCTCGAAGTGGCTCAGTTGCTCCGCCGCGTTGCGGCAGTAGCGGCACTCCGACAGATGCTGCCGCACGTCCGGCAGCAGGGCCCCGCCCCGGCGGATGGGGACGTCGAGGAGACGGTTGTAGAACCGGCAGTCCTGCGTCGGCGCCAGTTCCTGATGGGCGAGGACACAACTCTGACGGAATTTGTCCCGCGCCTGTTCGAGTGCGCCCGACGCGATGTCGGGATCCATGCCCAGCAGACCGGCCGGTACGGAAATCGGCTCGGCCTCGACCTCGACATGCCAGAGCAAACAGCGCGCGAGTGCGGGCAGCGAGCGGAAAGCCCGATGCGCGAGTGTGCGGTTTTCCGGAGTCATGGTCGTCGCCGCGCGCATGCCGCGCCCGCCGGCCGGTTTCTGCAAGGCCGGCAGAACTTCCGCTATTCGGTCGTCGGCCGCCCACTCCCGGACCGTGTCCCGCACTCCCACCAGCAGGACCGGCCGGAGGGCGACGGCCGATTCGCCGACGGCGACCCGGTCCAGGACCCGGTGCAGGGCGGCGGCGGTGACCATCGCGGCGGTCTGCCCCGACGAGGCGAGGCAGACGGCGGCGTAATCCTGCATCGCT
>KL568604.1:40389-41069 GCA_000715605.1 Streptomyces speibonae
GGCAGACGGCGGCGTAATCCTGCATCGCCCGCCAGTGCCGCGCCGTCAGCAGCGCGACGGAGTGGGCGGCCTCGCCCTCCGGACGGCCCCGCAGCCGGGCCGCGAGGGCCTCGTCGGATTCCCCGGGGTCCCCGCCCGGCGGGGAGTAGGGGGATCGAGGGGGGTGGGGGGTGTGCACTGAGATGGTTCCTTCCCACAGCGCATGTGACATTCGAGCGTTTCTCGACGCCGAAAAGGGGCCCGAGCGGTGCAAACCTCTTTGGCGTGCGCGGGGGGCGGGAATTCACCTGCGGCGAATCGGATCCGGTTCTTCAACTGCGTGCGCGTCCCCGGCCTTTACCCCCTCACAGGTGGCTCACTCTCGCACAACCCGCAGTCGGCCAACAAGGCGGTTGGGCAACATCCCCGCGTTGACAGAAAGTCAGAAAGGGAAGACGGCCCGCGCCCCTCGCTCCGGCTTTCACACCCGGTTTTCTTCCGGTTCACATCGCGGACGGCACAAGGGCCGCCCGGCGACCACCCGGGCACCCGCCGGCGGCCCCGCCCCGGCCGGTGCGCACCCCGTGTGAACGACGCGCTCCCACCCGGCATGCGCGCACGCTCCCGGCGCACGCCGGAGCGCAGTCAACTGGTCACGGCCCTTCTCGGAGGTCACGCGCTGTCTCTTATACACATCTCTG
>KL568604.1:41228-41810 GCA_000715605.1 Streptomyces speibonae
TCAGAGATGTGTATAAGAGACAGCTCCCGCCCTCGGCCGGCGGCCCCGAGGGGCCCCTCTCCCCCGCTCCGGACGCGGCACACACTCAGATCTGCCAGGAGCGCAGCCGGTCGGCCGCCGCGTAGACATCGGCCTCGCCGGAGAGCAGATCCCGCGCGAGGTCGACCAGGGCGCCGTAGGGCGGATCGATACCGGCCCCGCTGACGAACATGTAGGCGACGGCCGTGGCGCAGGCGAAGCGCGCGTTGGCCGAGGGCAGCGGACGCAGGACGGCCAGCGTGTGCAGCAGCGCGGCCGCCCGCCAGGCCGCGTCGGAGTTCACGCCCAGCCGGGGCGGATCCACGCGGTGCCGGGCGACGGCCGCGACCAGTGCGGAGAAGTCGTTGACGGTGGGCTGGTCCGGGAGGACCTCCTCGTGCCGCTGGAGCAGCCAGGGCACGTCGATGTGCAACACGGGTGCCATCGGTCAGGCGGCCCGCCCCTCGCCCTTGGCGGGTGGTTCGTCGTCCGGGAAGGCGGCGGCGAACTCGTCCTTGTGGGAGGCGAAGAACCGGCGGAAGGCCTCCGCACCCTCCTGGAGCG
>KL568604.1:41983-42781 GCA_000715605.1 Streptomyces speibonae
GGGCTATGTCGGCCGCGGCCGCCTCCCGTACGAGCGCCTTCATGGACGTACCGCGCTCCTTGGCGATCTGCCGCAGGTCCTCGAGCTCGCGGTCGCTGAACTCCACGTTGAGAGCTGGCATGGCCTTACGGTACCTCTCGGGTACTGACTCGTAAATATGCCCAGGTCACCAGGTATTCGCCGGGGTACCGACGGATGCAGGACACAACGATCCGGTGAGACGCGGGTCACATTTCCGCGCCGCGTTGTCACATTCCGGGCCGCTGTCCCCGTCGCATGGGTGAGCGCGCACCTGGGAGGCCACCCATGTTCAGCACCCGTGCACACGGCACCGACGAACCGCTCGACGAGGCGACCGAGGTCTTCCTCGGCCATCGCGAGCTGCTCTTCGGCGTCGTCTACAACATGCTCGGCAGCGTCGCCGACACCGAGGACGTCCTGCAGGAGACCTGGCTGTCCTGGACGGCCCGCGGCGGCGGGGGCGCGCCGCTGGACGGCGTCGCCAACCCCCGCGCCTATCTCGTGCGGGTGGCCATGAACCACGCGCTGAGGCGCCGAGCGGCGGTCAGCCGCAGCCGGGAGACCTATGTCGGTCCCTGGCTGCCCGAGCCCCTGGTGGCACAGGAGGAGGCGGACGACCCCGCGCTGCGCACCGAGTCGGTGTCGCTGGCGATGCTGGTGGTGCTGGAGTCGCTGAGCCCGCTGGAACGGGCGGTGTTCGTCCTGGGCGAGGTCTTCGGCTATCCGCACGCCGAGATCGCGGAGATCATCGGCCGCAGCCCGGCCGCCGTACGGCAG
>KL568604.1:42967-48099 GCA_000715605.1 Streptomyces speibonae
GATGTGTATAAGAGACAGAGCTGGCGCACCGCTCGCGCGCGCATGTGCGGGCCCGGCGTCCCCGGTTCCGGTCGCACCCGCGCGTCCGGCGGGAGGCGACCGAGCGGTTCGTGCGGGCGGCGCTCGGCGGGGACATCGCGGCGCTGCTGGAGATCCTCGCCCCGGACGTGACGGTGTGGACCGACGGCGGCGGCAAGCGCAAACCGGCGGGACTGCGCCCGGTGCACGGCCGGGACAAGGCGGTCCGGCTGTTCAACGCCTACGCCTCGGGGCGCGGTCCGCGCGCCGCCCGCGATCTGGAGCCGCGCTACCGGAAGGTCAACGGCGACGACGCGGCGGTGCTCTTCCAGGGCGGCTCACCCTTCGCCGTCATGGTGCTGGACCTCACCCCGGACGGCGAGCGGGTGCGCGGCGTCTATGTCGTCGCCAACCCCGACAAGCTCGGCCATGTGCCCGGGGAGGAGGCATGAGGACGGTGGAGCGGACCGGCCGCGGCGAGCGGATCGCCGACTGGTTCGACGGCCGGCTCGGCACGCACACCCTCGGCCGGAAGTATCTGCGCAAGGTGTTCCCGGACCACTGGTCGTTCCTGCTCGGCGAGATCTGTCTGTACAGCTTCGTGGTGCTGGTCCTCACCGGCGTGTATCTCACGCTGTTCTTCCACCCGTCGATGAACGAGGTCACGTACCAGGGCAGCTACGTCCCCCTCAACGGCGTACGGATGTCCGAGGCGTACGCCTCCACGCTGGACATCAGTTTCGACGTGCGGGGCGGACTGCTGATCCGTCAGCTGCACCACTGGGCGGCGCTGGTGTTCATCGCCGGGATGCTCACGCACATGATGCGGCACTTCTTCACCGGTTCGTTCCGCAAGCCGCGCGAAGTCAACTGGCTGTTCGGCTGGAGCCTGCTGTTCCTCGGCCTGTTCGAGGGGCTGTTCGGCTACTCGCTCCCCGACGACCTGCTGTCCGGCACGGGCATGCGGTTCGTGAACGGGGCACTGCTCGCGGTGCCGGTCGTCGGCACCTACCTGTCGATGTTCCTGTTCGGCGGCGAGTATCCGGGCGAGGACATCGTGGCCCGCTTCTACTCGCTGCACGTGCTGGTGATCCCGGGCATCATGGCGGCGCTGGTGGTGGCCCACGTGCTGCTGGTCGTGTACCACAAGCACACCCAGTTCGCGGGGCCCGGACGGACCGAACGCAATGTGGTCGGCGCCCCGTTCATGCCGGTCTACCTGGCGAAGGCGGGCGGCTTCTTCTTCCTGGTGTTCGGCGTGCTGACGGCCGTCGCCGCGGTGGCGACCGTCAACCCGGTCTGGTCGTACGGCCCCTACCGCGCGGACCAGGTCTCCACGGGCGCGCAGCCCGACTGGTACCTGGGCTTCGCCGAGGGACTGGTGCGGATCATGCCGGGCTGGGAGATCACGCTGTGGGGGCACACGCTGGTGCTCGGCGTGCTGATCCCCATCGTGGTCTTCCCGCTGCTGCTGGTCCTCATCGGCGTGTACCCGTTCCTGGAGGCCCGGTTCACCGGGGACCGGCGCGAGCACCATCTGCTGGACCGTCCGCGCAACCGTCCGGTGCGCACGGCGATCGGGGCGGCCTGGATCAGCCTCTACCTGATGCTGCTGGCGGGCGGCGGCAACGACATCGTGGCGACCCGGCTGCATCTGTCGATCAACACGGTGACCTGGGCGGTGCGAGTCGGGGTGTTCGCCGTCCCGGTGGTGGTGTTCGCCGTCACCCGGCGCGTCTGCCTCGGCCTGCAGCGGCGCGACCGGGAACTGGTGGAGCACGGCAGGGCGACCGGTGTGATCAAGCGGCTGCCGCACGGTGCGTACGTCGAGATACACGAGCCGCTGGACCCGGCCCGGCTGCACACCCTGACCGCCCACCGGCGGCCCGCGGAACTCGTGGAGCGCGGTCCGGCGGACGAGGGGCCGCCGGACCGCGGGGCGGAGCGTCAGCCCTGATCGGCCACGAAGGAGGCCATCCGGGTCAGCGCGGCGTTCCAGTTGATCGTGTGCTCGTTGGTCGACCAGGACTGGATGTCGTCGATGAAGCAGAACTGGCCGACGCAGCCCTGCAGTTTCGACTGGGCGTAGGGGTCCTGGATGCTGGAGTTGGGTCCGCCGGAGAGCGTGCCGGGCGGCGGGTTCGGCAGATCGGGGTCGAGCTGTCGGGCGTACCAGCGGCTGTGCTGGTTGTGCGCGCTGACCTCGCCGTAGCCGGTGACGTAGGACATGTTCAGGGCGTTGCGGCCCAGGATGTAGTCCATGCTCTGCAGCGCGCCGTCACGGTACTCGCGCGCGCCGGTGAGGTCGTAGGCGGTGGCGAGGACGACCGCGTTGTTGAGGACCTGGTGGCTGGAGCCCCAGTCGTAGACGTTGCCGTCCGGTGCGTACGGCATGCCGTACGGGTGGGCCCGCAGCGTGGCCAGGTAGCGGTCGGCGCCCTCGACCACCGACTGGCGCACGGCGTGCCGGCCGGGCAGCCGGTTCGGCACGGTCGCGAGGTCCAGCCGGCCGGCCGCCGCGGTGCGCGACCAGTCGAAGCCGAGCGGGCCGAAGATGTCGGCGGTGTGCACCGGGGAGTTCAGCACGTACTCCTTGAACTGCCGCTCCCCCGTGGTGATGTAGAGCTCGGCGGCCGCCCAGTAGAACTCGTCGGACACCGTGTCGTCGGGGTAGGCGCCGCCGCCGATGCCGTCGTCCGGGTCGGCGAGGAGGTCCGGGTGGTCGAGGGCCGCCGCCCAGGCCGTACGCGCGGCCGCCAGGGTCCGGGCCGCGAACCGCTTGTCGTAGGGGCGGTAGAGGCGGGCCGCCTGGGCGGCCGTGGCCGCGAGGTTGAGGGTGGCCGCCGTGGTCGGCGGGTGCAGTTCCCGCTTCTGGGGGTCGTCGCTGGGCAGCAGGGGCAGGCCCGTCCACTGCTCGTCGTGGATCTTGTGGTGGGCCATGCCGGCCAGCGGCTCACCCTCGGGGACCTGCATCTTCAGCAGGAACTCCAGTTCCCAGCGGGCCTCGTCCAGGATGTCGGGGACCTTGTTGCCGCTCTCCGGGATGTTCAGCGTGCCGTCACGGAGCTTGTGCGGCTCGCCGGTGCGGGCGTGCCGGGCGCGCTCGTAGGTGCTGAGGACCTCCCAGGTGCTGATGCCGCCGTTGACGACGTACTTGCCGTGGTCGCCGGCGTCGTACCAGCCGCCGGTGACGTCCAGGGTGTAGTCGCAGACCCCCGGTTGGCAGGGCACCGCGCCGTCGCCCTGGTTGGGGGCCACGTCCACGTGTCCGGCCGGGCGGCCGTATCCGGGGCGCAGGTCGTCGCGGATCTCCGTGCCGCTGCGCTGGGTGTAGTAGTACTTCGCCGCGTCGAGGCGCAGCCGCTCGTACGCGCGCGCGTCGATGTCGAACGGCCGGCTGGTCTCGCCGTCCACGACCAGGGTGTAGCCGGTCCCGCGTCCCCGGTAGGAGCCGAAGTCGAGGGAGTGGACGTTCTGCCCCGAGGAGCCGTCCACGCCGCGCGGCACGGTCCAGCCCTTGCGGACCACCCGGCCGTCGTCGTTCTTCAGCCGCCAGGGCAGCCGCTCCACGGCGTCGGTGACGACGGTGGCGTTCTTCGGCCCGGAGGGCAGGTAGGCGACCTGGTTGACGCGTACGCGGGGCCCGGTGTCGGGTTCGTACGGCTCGGGGGCGACGCCGCCCAGCAGGGACACGTCGTCCACGCAGAACCGCCAGGGTTCCGCGCTGCCGCCGAGCTGGAAACCGACCTGCCCCTGTGCGGTGCCGACGGGGGCGGTGAAGGTGTACGAGTAGGTGTCCCCCGAGACGCTGAGCTGCGGGGACACCTCGTAGTAGGTGTCGTACGGCGCCACCTGGAGACCGACGATCGCCCGCACGACATGGCCCGCGGGTGATCCGGTCGCGCTGAAGGAGAAGCGGTACGACTCGCCCTCGACCAGGGTGAGGTCGTTCTGGCCCACGACCGCGTCCCAGCGGTTGGCGGTGCCGCCGGGGACGTCGGCGCACAGGCGGCCCTCGGACGGGCCCGCGGTGACGCCGTCGGAGGCCCACCAGGAGTCGGTGCCGTTGTCGAAGGTCCCGTTGCGGACCTGCTCCACCTCGTCGGCGCCGGCCGGAGCGGCGGGCAGCGCGGTGAGGGCGGTCGCCAGCAGGCCGGTCAGGGACAGCAGAGCGGTTCTGCGTCGTTTCACGTCTGGGCTCCTCTGCGGAGGTGCGGGGGAATGGGAGCGCTCCCATCTCCGTACGCGCCCCATGGTTGTGGCTGGTGTGACGGTCCGTCAACGCCTGGGACGGGACCGGTGACGTTCCGCCCGGCCCCGGGACGGGCCGGGGCTTCGCGTTCGCGCAGGGCTCCGACGCACTAGGCTGGGGCCCTGGCGATACACCGGTTCACGGTGAGTGTGCGTGGGAGTGGCGACGATGAGGCCGGACGACCCGTTCGACGATGCCGTGACGGCCCGGGCCGTCATCGCCGCCGACGGCACGCTCGCGCGGTGGAGCGAAGGGGCGCGCCTGCTGCTGGGCTATCCGGCCGAGGAGGTCGTCGGCCGCCCGGTCGCCGACCTGCTGGCCGACGGGGCGTCCCCGCCCCGTCTTCCGGACGACCGCTGGAGCGGCACCCTCGCACTGCGGCGCCGTGACGGCGGGACCGCCACCGTGTGGGTGCTCGCCCACCGCAGACCGCCGGGCGGCGACGGCCCCGGTGAGTGGCTCGCCGTCACCCCACTGGAGGCATCGGAGCACGAGCTGCCGGACGACCCCCTGGTCAGGGCGGCCGTGTACCAGTCGCCCTGTGCCTCGATGGTCTTCGACGACGCGCTGCGGCTGCGCGGGGTCAACGACGCCATGGCGTATCTGCTCGGGCTGCCGGCCGGGCATCTGCGGGGTCTCAGGCCCACCGACATCGGCGGCCGGCCGCAGCACACGGAACTCGAACAGCACCTGGAGCAGGTGCTGCGCACCGGCCGGCCGCACGAGATGCAGACGCACATGAAGGCCACCAGCGAGTCCCGCGCGCACGCCTGGCTGGCCCGGCTCGCGCCGCTCACCGACGGGACCCGCCGGGTGCGCGGGGTGTGCGTGACGGCCCACGACTTCACCGAGCAGTACCGGG
>KL568604.1:48348-48875 GCA_000715605.1 Streptomyces speibonae
GAGGCCAGCATCCGCATCGGCACCACCCTCGACGTCACCCGTACGGCTCAGGAGCTGGCGGAGGTCTGCGTCCCGGCGCTGGCCGACTTCGTCAGCGTGGACCTGCTGGAGCCGGACGAACCCGGGGGCGAGCCCGTCGAACCGCTGACCACTCCGGTCTCGCTGCGCCGCGTCGCCCATCTCTCCCGCACCCCGGGCGACCCGGAAAGGACGGCCGAGCTGGGCGAGATGGTCGTCTACCCGGCCGCCGCGCCCCACGCGGACTCGCTGATCGCGGGCCACAGCATCATGGCCTCGGTGTCCTCCGGCGAGCTCGACCCGTGGCTCAGCGTGGACGAGACGCGGGCCCGGCAGATCCGGGAGTTCGGCATCCACTCGATTCTCTCCGTGCCGCTCCAGGCCCGCGGCACCACCCTCGGCGTCGCCGCCTTCACCCGCTTCAGCCACCCCGAGGCGTTCACGCACGACGACGTGCTGCTCGCCGAGGAGGTCACCGCGCGCGCCGCGGTCTGCATCGACAACGCCCG
>KL568604.1:49062-54661 GCA_000715605.1 Streptomyces speibonae
GCCGCGGTCTGCATCGACAACGCCCGCCGCTACTCGCGCGAGCGGGAGACCACCCTCGCCCTCCAGCGCAGCCTGCTCCCCCGCACCCTGCCGCGCACGGCCGCCGTGGAGGCCGCCACCCGCTATCTGCCGGCCTCGCGCTCCGGCGTGGGCGGCGACTGGTTCGACGTGATCCCGCTGTCCGGGATGCGGGTGGCGATGGTGGTCGGGGACGTGGTGGGGTACGGCATCCAGGCGTCCGCGACGATGGGCCGGCTGCGCACGGCGGTGCGCACCCTGGCCGACATCGACCTGGCCCCCGACGAGCTCCTCACCCATCTGGACGACCTGGTGCACCACCTGTCGCAGGAGGCGGGCGGCGACCACGGCGGCGGTGGCGAGGTCGGGGCGACGTGTCTGTACGCGGTGTACGACCCGGTGTCACGGCGCTGCACCCTGGCCCGGGCGGGGCACCCCGCGCCGGTCCTGGCGGCGCCGGGCGGCGCGACGCGGCACCTCGAACTGCCGTCCGGTCCGCCACTGGGCACGGGCGGGCTCCCGTTCGAGTCCGCCGAGCTGGAGCTGCCGGACGAGGCGGTGCTGGCGTTCTACACCGACGGGCTGGTGGAGTCCCACGGCCGGGACACCGAGGCCGGTCACGCGCTGCTGCGCGAGGCGCTGTCCCCTGCCTCCGGCCCGCTCGACGAGACGTGCGACCGCGTGCTGCAGAGGGTGCTCGCGCCGGGCGGTTCGACCGACGACGTGGCCCTGCTGCTGGTCCGCACCCACGGGCTGCCGGCCGCGCAGGTCGCCACCTGGGACATCCCCGCCGACCCGGCGCTGGTCGCCCCCATCCGCAAACAGGTCCTCGACCAGCTGGCCGCCTGGGCGCTGACCGAGGCCTCGTTCACCGCCGAGCTCGTGGTGAGCGAACTGGTCACCAACGCCATCCGGTACGGCGCCCCGCCCATCCGGCTGCGGCTGATCCACGACGCCTCGACGCTGATCTGCGAGGTCTCCGACACCAGCCACACGGCCCCGCACCTGCGCCGGGCCAAGACGTGGGACGAGGGCGGCCGCGGCCTGCTGCTGGTCGCCCAGCTCACCCAGCGCTGGGGCAGCAGGCACACGGCGGACGGCAAGACCATCTGGTCGGAGCTGGCGCTGGTGGACGAGATGTGAGTGACCGCCCCGGGTGAACGGGCCCCGGTGCCCGGCCTCGGCGGCAGTCGCGCTCGTCCCCGGGGCCGGGCCGGCGCACCGGCCTCCCGCGGCTCCGGAAGCGGTACGCCGGGGACGTCCGGACGGCCACCGGGCGGCCCGGCCCCGACGGCACCCGGGCCGCACCGCCGTGCTGAGCGCCGCCGTCGGGGGGCTGGATGCCGGGGGCGGGCCGGCGCCACGTCCCCGCCGTGCTGACGAACGTCCCGCAGCTGCACGCTGTACGGCTACCCGGGTGCCGCCTGCGTCGACCCCGCAGGCGAGCAGCTGGGCCGGGCGACGACCCTGACACTCGCGCCCGGGGCCGCCGCCCGGACGGGGCCGCGCTACGCGAGCCCCGGGTCGGCGGCGCGCGCACGGCGGCCCCGGCGGCCCTCCCGGTCACTCCGCCGGACGAACGGGAGCCGCCCGGGGTGCCGTGGCGGGCCGGTGCGGTCCCGGTGCCGGGCGCCCTCCTCCTCGGTGTCCGTCACGGTGCTCCGCCGGGCAGCGGGCTCCTGGCCCCTGGCAGCGGCGAGGCGGTGGGGCCCGTGCTCAGTGACCGGCGACCGGGTGGGCCGTGTAGGGCCGCTCGAGCTCCTCGGTCTCCTTGTCGCTCAGTTCCAGTTCGACGGCGGCCACCGCGTCCTCGAGGTGCCGGGGCCTGGCCGCGCCGACGATGGGCGCGGTGACGGTGTCCCGCTGGAGCAGCCAGGCGAGGGCGACCTGGGCGCGCGGTGCGCCGCGCCGTTCCGCGATGCGGGTCACCGCCTCGACGACGGCGCGGTCGCCCTCCTGGTACAGGGTGCTGCCGAAGCGGTCGGTGGCACTGCGCCCGGTCGTGGCGTCCCAGTCCCGGGTGAGCCGGCCCCGGGCGAGCGGGCTCCAGGGCAGGACGCCCACGCCCTGGTCGGCGCAGAGCGGCAGCATCTCGCGCTCCTCCTCCCGGTAGAGGAGGTTGTAGTGGTTCTGCATGGACACGAACCGGGTCCAGCCGTGCAGGTCGGCCGTGTACTGCGCCTTGGAGAACTGCCAGGCGTACATCGAACTCGCCCCGATGTAGCGCACCTTGCCGGCCTTGACGACGTCGTGCAGCGCCTCCATCGTCTCCTCGATCGGGGTGTCGGGGTCCCAGCGGTGGATCTGGTAGAGGTCGATGTAGTCGGTGCCCAGGCGGGTGAGGCTGTGGTCCAGCTCGGTCATGATCGCCTTGCGGGAGAGCCCGGCGCCGTTGGGTCCGGGCCGCATCCGGCCGTGCACCTTGGTGGCGAGCACGATGTCGTCGCGGCGGGCGAAGTCGCGCAGCGCCCGGCCGACGATCTCCTCGCTGGTGCCGTCGGAGTACACGTTGGCGGTGTCGAAGAAGGTGATCCCCGCCTCCAGCGCCTGCCGGATCAGCGGGCGGGAGGCCTCCTCGTCGAGGGTCCACTCGTGTGCGCCGCGGTCCGGGATGCCGTAGGTCATGCATCCCAGACAGATCCGCGACACCTCCAGGCCGGTGGAACCGAGCTTCACGTACTGCATCGTTGCTGCTCCTGCCTTCGGGGAGGGTCCGTGGCCTTGTTGCCGGACGGGTCAGACGGAGCGTACGTGTTCGTGTGCGCTCCAAGCCGGGTGCGCGTCACTCCCGGCGCAGCAGGTCCAGGGCCCGCTCCCAGCCGAACTCCGGCCGCCCGCCGTCCACTTCGGACTCGCCCTCGTAGGGGTCGCCGAAGCGCACGCCCATGCCGCGCAGCCTGGTGAGGCTGTCCCGGTAGGCGGGGTGGGCGGCCAGCGCGCCGGCCACGCACGGCAGGACGGCGATCGGCACGCCGAGCCCGGCCGCCTCGCACAGGGTGCCCAGGGCGAGGGTGTCGGCGATGCCGGCCGCCCATTTGTTGACGGTGTTGAAGGTGGCGGGCGCGACCACCACGGCGTCCGGGGCGGGGAAGGGGCGCGGTTCGCCCGGCCTGCGCCAGGCGGACCTGATCGGGCGGCCGGTCTGCGTCTCGACGGCGGCGGCGTCGAAGAAGCCGTTCATGGCGAGGGGTGTGGCGATGACACCGACCTCCCAGTCCCGCTCCTGTGCGCGGGTGATCAGCTTGCTGACGTCCGCGGCGACACCGGCGGCGCAGACCACGACGTAGAGAAAGGGCTTCTCGCTCACCCGGAAACCCTATGCGCGCGCGGGAAAACCGATTGCCGCTCCCCCGGGGCAAGCCCCAGGATCTGGCCATGAGCACCCGTTCACTCCCGTTGCCGTTGTCCGCCGCCGCGTCCGCCGCGGGCCGACAGCAGCAGTCCGGTCCGTGGGAGGTACCGACTCCGCCGCGGTCATGACGGCCGCGCTGCTCGCGGGGCTGCTCGCCGGCTACGGCATCGCCGTCCCCGTGGGAGCCGTCGGCGCGTACCTGGTCTCCCTCACCGCCCGCACCTCGCTGCGCACCGGAGTCGGCGCGGCCCTCGGCGTCGCCACGGCGGACGGGCTGTACGCCCTGGCCGCCACGGTGGGCGGCTCGGCCCTCGCGGCTGCGCTGCGGCCGGCGCTCGGCCCGCTGCGCTGGGTCTGCGTGCTGGTGCTGCTGGCGCTGGCGGCGTGGGGCGGAGCCGGGGCCGTACGGCAGTACCGGGGTCACCGGCTCGCCGTCCGGCAGGGGGCGGCGCCCGTGCGTCCGGCGCGGGCCTTCGCGACGCTGCTGGGGATCACCCTGCTCAATCCGACGACCGTGATCTACTTCGCGGCGCTGGTGATCGGCTCCCGGAGCGGGGAGGCGGCCCCGATGCCGGAGCAGGCCGTGTTCGTCACGGCGGCCTTCGCCGCTTCCGCGAGCTGGCAGGTGCTGCTGGCCGGGGGCGGTGCCCTGCTGGGGCGGGCGCTGACCGGTCGCCGGGGGCGGCTGGCGACCGGGCTGGTGGCGAGCGGCGTGATGACGGCGCTCGCCCTGCGCATGGCGGTGGCCGCCTGAGCGGGGCACCGTCAGGATGAGATCGGCGGGCCGCGGTGTTGGACGGTGACCGGCTCGTTGACGGTATCCGAGAGACGATGGGACGGATGTCATGCCTCTGCAAGGCGAGTACGAACCCAGCCCCACCCGATGGGTGCGCGAACAGGTGGAGCTCTACGAGAGTTCCGGCGGCACGCGCGGGACGACGCTGCAGAACACGCGGCGCCCGGTCATCCTGCTGACCAGCGTGGGCGCGAAGAGCGGCAAGCTGCGCAAGACGCCCCTGATGCGTGTCGAGCACGAGGGGCGCTACGCGGCGGTGGCCTCGCTCGGCGGCGCCCCCAGGCATCCGGTCTGGTATCACAACCTCAGGGCCGACCCCCGGGTCGAGCTCCAGGACGGGCCGTCGAAGTGGGACATGACGGCCCGTGAGGTCACCGGGGAGGAGAAGGCCGAATGGTGGGAGCGCGCCGTCACGGCCTATCCGCCGTACGCCGACTACCAGAAGAAGACGGACCGCGAGATCCCCCTCTTCGTGCTGGAACGGTCCGAGCACGGCTGACCGACGCCGGGGCCCGGCGGGCGGGGCGGAAAAACTTCGCTCCGGTGTGCATGAAGCGCCGGCCGCCGGGCAGTCGTGCTTCAGGCCCCGCCGCGTTCCCCCGTCGCGGCGGGGCTTTCCCGTGCCTCGCGCGCTTCCGCGGAGCCTCGGTCGGTGACGTCGAGGAAGACCTGTTCGGCCTCGGGGACCGCGCGGGCGATGGACCGCTTGATGCGTACGGCGACCAGCTCGACCCGCTCGCTGTCCAGTCCGGGCGCCAGGTCGACGCGGGCGGCCACCAGCACGGTGTCCAGTCCGGTCTTCATGGTGAAGAGCGCTTCCACACTGTCGATCTCGGGCTGTGCGCGCAGCACCTCCCGGATCCGTCCGCCGGTCTGAGGATCCGCGGCCTCGCCGATCAGCTGGTCGCGTGCGTCGCGCCCGAGCCGGTAGGCGACGTAGACCAGCAGCACCCCGATGGCGAGCGACGCGGACGCCTCCCACACCACCTCTCCGGTGGCCATGTGCAGCGCCATCCCGGCGATGGCCAGGGTCACGCCGACCACCGCGGTGCCGTCCTCGGCGACCACGGTGCGCAGCGCCGGATCCCGCAGGCTGCCGCCCTGCCGGCGCACCTGGTACAGGGCCCGCAGCAGGGAGCCGCCCTCGGCCAGCAGGGCGACGCCGAGCACGATCAGTCCGGCGACGTAGCCGCTCAGCTGCTCCTCGCCTCCCGTCCTGAGCGCGTCGACGCCCTGGTAGAACGAGAAGCAGCCGCCCATGACGAAGATGCCGACGGCGGCGAGCAGTGACCAGAAGAACCGCTCCTTGCCGTAGCCGAACGGGTGACGGCGGTCCGGCGGGCGCCGGCTGCGCCGCAGCGCCGCCAGCAGGAACACTTCGTTCAGGCTGTCGGCGACGGAGTGCGCCGCCTCCGACAGCAGCGCCGGGGAGG
>KL568604.1:54864-55182 GCA_000715605.1 Streptomyces speibonae
CCTCGCGCCATCAGAGATGTGTATAAGAGACAGCCACCAGCACCGTGATCCGGGTTCTGCGATCCGATCGAGTACTCACTCGGCCGATTGCCCCGGTCGGCCCAGGCCACACCGTGCCGTGGGCGGAAAAAGGGGAACGCGGTCTCTGGGACGTGCGGACGACGTGCGGACGACGACGAGGAGGGCACCATGGGGCGCGACGGCGGGGACGACGGGGACGGCGGCAACAGCGCGTACGGCAGGAGGCCCTTCAAGCGGTCGAGGGCGCACTTCAGGGACCGGATCCTGTCTCTTATACACATCTCTGAGCGGGCTGGC
>KL568604.1:55439-55669 GCA_000715605.1 Streptomyces speibonae
AGGCCTGCCCGTGGGCGAGCCGGGCGCTGATCTCCCGGCGGCTGCTCGGCCTGGAGGACGCGCTGTCCCTGGCGGTCGCCGATCCCCTCCAGGACGACCGCAGCTGGCGCTTCACCCTGGACCCGGACGGGCGCGACCCGGTGCTGGGCATCCGGTATCTGAGCGAGGCGTACGACCGGCGTGAGCGGGACTTCCCCGGCGGGGTGAGTGTGCCGGCGATCGTGGACATA
>KL568604.1:55900-57895 GCA_000715605.1 Streptomyces speibonae
GCGGGACTTCCCCGGCGGGGTGAGTGTGCCGGCGATCGTGGACATACCCAGCGGCCGGCTGGTCACCAACGACTACCAGCAGATCACCCTCGATTTCGCCACCGAGTGGACGTCCCTGCACCGCGAGGGCGCGCCCGACCTGTATCCGCGGGCGCTGCGCGACGAGATCGACGCGGTGATGGACGACGTCTTCCGGGACGTCAACAACGGCGTGTACCGGGCGGGTTTCGCCACCGGCCAGGACGAGTACGAGGAGGCGTGCGCGGACGTGTTCCGGCGTCTCGAGCGGCTCGCGGAGCGGCTGGAGACGCAGCGCTACCTGGTGGGCGACACCATCACCGAGGCGGACATCCGGCTGTTCACCACCCTGGTGCGGTTCGACGCGGTGTACCACGGCCACTTCAAGTGCAACCGGTGGAAACTGACGGAGAACCGGGTGCTGTGGGCGTACGCCCGTGACCTGTACCAGACGCCCGGTTTCGGCGACACGGTGGACTTCGACCACATCAAGCGGCACTACTACCAGGTGCACACCGGCATCAATCCGTCGGGCATCGTGCCCCTCGGTCCCGATCTGTCCGGCTGGACCGAGCCCCATCACCGCGAGGAGCTGGGCGGCCGGCCCTTCGGGGACGGCACCCCGCCGAAGCCCGTGCCGGACGGCGAGGAGGTACCGGCGCGGGGCCGCCCCTGACCGCCCCCGCGGGCCGCCCGGCCCGGCGGACTCCCATCCGACGACAACGACAGAGCCGAACAGGAGATTGACGTGGCGAAGAAGAGCAAGAAGAAGATGCCGCTGGCGTACAAGCCCATCGGTTTCGCGCTCGGCTGGACGAGCGGCACCGTGGCGGGGATGGCGTTCCAGAAGACCTGGAAGGTGATCCGGCACGAGGACGACGCGCCGGACGCGCTGGACCGCGACCGCCGGTGGGGCGAGATCCTGCTGGCCGCGGCCATCCAGGGCGCCATCTTCGCGGTGGTCCGCAGTGCCGTGGACCGGGCCGGGGCCAAGGCGATCGAGCGTTCCACCGGCACCTGGCCGGTCCCGGACAAGAGCGGCCGCGACTGACCGGGGCGGTCAGCCCTGCTTGGGCGCCGTCGGAACGCCCCGGCGGACGGTGAAGGAGTGGCCCGCCGGGTCGGCGTAGCCGCGCTCCTCGGCGGGTCCGGAGGGGTCGCCCGCCTCCATCGGGCGGCCCCCGAGGCCCACGATGAGACGCTCCACCGCGTCCAGGTCGTCCACGACGAACTCCAGGTGCGCCTGGAGCGAGTTCTCCGGGCGTGGCCAGCTGGGCGCGGTGGCGTTGGCGTCACGGCGCAGGGCCAGCCGGAAGCCGTCGGCGGCCCGGATCTCCACCCGGTTGGCATGGGCGTCGGCCTCCTCGGCGCCCAGCAACTCCTTGTAGAACTCGGCGAGTTTCTCGGGCTCGGCGCAGTCGAGCACCACCACGCCCGTCGTCACCAGTGCCATGTCTCCTCCGCAGGGGTCCGGGCGCGGGGCGCTCCCGCACCGCCCTGTACGTGACACCTGTCCCCACTCGCCGGTTTCAGTCGGGCCGGCGAGCGACGAACGTCACCGCGACACGGAAGAACTCGGTCGCAATTCGAAGACATATGTCAATCGAACATGCTCAGATTCGCTCGACCGAAGGTAACTTGCAGGGCGGGGAACGGTGTTGGGGCCGATCCCCTGTCCCCGAGCACCGGAGCAGGCTGGAGGCGATGGCGTCGTGCGGTACGAACCTGCACCGCTGACCCGGCATCTGCGTGTCCGTCAGGACCGTGGCCACACGGTCCTGGAGTTCCGCGGCGAGATCGACATCGCGGCGGCCGCGGAGATCGTCCCCCACCTGGACATGGCGACCGCCGAACCGGACGCGAGGGTGGTGATCGACCTGACCGGGGTCGAGTTCTTCGACCTGTCGGGGCTGCGCCTGCTCTACCGGGCCCGGCACCGGACCATGGACGGCTCCGGCAGCCTGCGTCTCGTCTGCA
>KL568604.1:58138-62631 GCA_000715605.1 Streptomyces speibonae
CCCGTTGACGCTGCGGATGCTCCGCATCACCGGCCTGTCCCGGCTGCTGCGTCCGTGGCCGAGCGTGGACGCGGCCCTGGAACAGCCCGAGTCCGCCTCCGGCCCGGTCTGACGCGCCCCCGGCGGCCGCCGGGCGCCCTCCGTGCGCCCCCTCGTGCTTCGGACGCGGCCCCGCATCCGCCGACTTCCCCGCCTGTTCCGGGACCTGAGGGGCATCCGGACTTCCAGGGAAGGAGGGCCGTCGCCATGACGACTCCCGATGAGGGACCGGCCGTACGGGTGCCCGGGTGGGTGAAAGCGGTCGGCGCGGTGGTGGTGCTGCTGGCCGTGCTGGTCGCCGGGATGGGACTGAGCGTGCTGCCGGGCCTGAAGGACCTGTTCGGCACGGAGACCCGGGACCGCACCGGGCCCGCGCTGCTCGAGTCCGTCCAGGACATCAGCCGCTACGACGCCGCCTCGGGCAGCTTCCAGGTGGTGGTGGACCTGGAGAAGGACGCCAGGTTCCTCCCCGACGCGATCCGCGGCAGCCGCACGCTCTACGTGGGCGCCGGCACCGTGGACGCCTATGTCGACCTCGGCGAGCTGGACGGCGACGACGTCCGGGTCGACGAGGACCGCACCTCGGCCACCCTGCGGCTGCCCCACGCGCGCCTGGGCACCCCGGCGCTGGATCCCGAGCGCTCCTATGCCGTGTCGAAGCAGCGCGGGCTGCTCGACCGGCTCGGCGACGTCTTCGCCGACAACCCCAACAGCGAGCAGGCCGTGCAGAAGCTCGCGGTACGGCACATCGGCGACGCGGCCGAGGAGAGCGGGCTCGTCGAGCGGGCCGAGGCCAACACCACCGAGATGCTGGAAGGGCTGCTGCGCTCGCTGGGCTTCGAGCGGGTGCGGGTCAGTTACGGCGACTGATGGCCGCGTCACCGGGTAACCGCGTTGTCCCGGAGGAAAGTTGACGAGTCGAGGAGATCTTGATGGTCCGCGCCGCCCCGCGTCCGCTGCCGCTCCCCGTGCGGCTGCTGGTGCTGTTGTGCGCCCTCGTCTTCATGGTCGTGTTCTCGGTGATCCTCGCCCGGCTCACCTTGCAGCCCTCCCCCGCGTCGGAGGCGCTGACCCACACGAACCTGCGCCCAGGGCGCTCCCTGAGGGCCTATCTGGACCAGCCCGGGCTGCGGGACGCCGTGCGGCAGATCGGCGGCAACATCCTGCTCGGCGTGCCCTTCGGCGTCCTCGCACCGGTCGTCGCACCGAGCACCCGCGGATTCCTGCGGGTGCTGGTGCTGACGGCCGTGGTGATGCTGCTCGTGGAGTCCGCCCAGGGCGCCCTGGTGACCGGGCGCGCCTTCGACATCGACGACGTCATCCTGAACACCTGCGGCGCGCTGGCCGGCTATCTGCTGCTGGGCCGGCGTCTCAGCCGGGCCGTGCACGCACGCGGGCCACGTGCCTGACCGCGGGCGGCGGGCACGGTGCCCTCACAGGTCCCGGCAGTCGGAGACACCGTCCAGCCACGCGGCTCCCTGGATGTAGATGTTGGTCATCCAGGCGTCGTAGTCCGGAAGGTAGGACCAGACGTCGTTGGTGTACCCGTCGGACGTGACCTCCTCGGCGTGCGTCTGGCAGCGGACCCGGATCGTGGTCGGGCCGGGGAAGGCATAGACGCGCCTGGCGCCGAGCGCGGGCTCCGCCTTGGTCCACACGCCGGTGCCCCAGGTGCGGAAGACATGCCCCGTCACCGGACCGGTGTCGACGCGGACCGCCCCGACGTAACCGCTGTTCAGGCGGACGTCGCTCACCATGATCTTCGTCCCGGACTGCCGCGCCTCGACCATCTTGCCGTCGCCGAGGTAGAGGGCGATGTGCGTGAGCTCCCACGACGTGCCCCAGGCGAGCAGGTCACCGGGACGCAGCGGGGCGAGGCCCTGGTCGGCCGTGAAACGTTCGGCGGCCCGGTGGGTGTAGTACTGGGTGCTGGCCGCGCCGTTGAGGATGTCCGAGCCGGTGGCCCGGGCGTAGGCGTGGCGGACCAGGCCGGAACAGTCGAACCCGAACCGCTCGGGGTCGTGTTCGCTGGCCGGGTCGCTGGGGTCCACCTGCCCGTAGGTGGGACCGGGCTGCGGCCCGTGGCCGCCGCCCCAGGTGTACCAGGTGCCCGCGGCGACCTCCGCGCAGGCCGCGCTGATCGCCCGCTCCGCGGCCGGCGACGCGCCGGGCGCGAGCACTGCGCACTCCCCGTCGGCGGCGGGCGCGGGCGGGGCGGCGGCCGCGACGGTCGCGGGCACCCAGAACAGTAGGGCGAGCAGGCCGGTGATGACGGTATGGATGACGCCGGTTCTCCGGAGCATGCCGGAACCCCCGTTTCGATGGCTGTGGTCGAGGCGCCGGTACGAAGGCGGGGCCCGCGCGGCGCCGTCGTGGGTGAGGTGCCGTCCGGCCGGACGCGACACAGTGTTCCGGCCGGGGCCACGGCCCGTCGAGCGTCCGGCGTCCCCCTCTCGGAAGGGCAACGGGAAAC
The DNA here is from genome assembly GCA_000715605.1 of Streptomyces speibonae. Classification (GTDB taxonomy): domain Bacteria; phylum Actinomycetota; class Actinomycetes; order Streptomycetales; family Streptomycetaceae; genus Streptomyces; species Streptomyces speibonae. Next base: position 60,651 of record KL568604.1, read on the forward strand.
CCCGGGGCAACCCCTGCCGAGCAGCGCGTTCGTCGGCGGACGGCGCGTCAGGTACGGGCGCAGGAGGAGCGGGTGACGGACATCGGCAGACCGGCGGCGGACGCGGTCCGCCCCTCGGGGGTCATGTCCTCGCGCAGCCGGCAGATGCGCTGGAGCCGGGCGGCGGGGTCGAGACCCCACAACTGGACCGTGCCGTCGTTGCTGCTGCTGGCGACCGTGCGCCCGCCCGGGGCGAAGACGACGTCCCACACCGCGTTCGTATGGCCGGTCAGGGTGGCCCAGAGCCGCCCGGCCGTCTCCCACAGCCGCACCGTGCGGTCGTTGCCGCTGCTGGCCAGCATGGTCCCGTCGGGTGAGAAGGCCACGCCCCGCACGGAGCCGGCGTGCCCGGTCAGTGCTCCTCGCAGTCGCTCGCGCCGCGGGTCCCACAGCCGTACGGTGCCGTCATTGCCGCTGGTGGCGAGGGTGTGTCCGTCCGGGCTGAAGGCGACGCCGCGCACCGCTCCCGTGTGACCGGTGAGGACGGCCGGCGCGCGGCGCCGTGTCACGTCCCACAGCCGTACGGTCAGATCGTCGCCGGCGCTGGCAAGGGTGCGTCCGTCGGGGGAAAAGGTGACCGCGTTGACGTAGTCGCTGTGGCCGGTGAGCGTGGCGGTCTCCCGGCGCCCCGCGACGTCCCACAGCCGCACCGTGTGATCGGCGCCGGCGGAGGCCAGGGTGGCGCCGTCCGGGGCGAAGGCCACCGAGAAGACCGCGCCGCTGTGGCCGGTGAGGGTCTTCAACTGCCGGCGTCCGGCCACGTCCCACAGCCGTACGGTGCCGTCGGAGCCCGCCGACGCCAGGGTTCTGCCGTCGGGGGCGAACGCGACCGAGAACACGCTTTCGCGGTGTCCGGTGAGGGTCGCCGGCCGGCGGCGCCCCGCGACGTCCCAGAGGCGGACCGTGTGATCGGCGCCGGCGGTGGCCAGCAGCTTGCCGTCGGGGCTGTACGCCGCCTGCCAGACCTCCGTGAACGGGCGGGTGGTCAGCGTCGGTCCCCTCAGGTTCCACAGCACCACCGACCGGTCGAAGCCGGCGGTGGCCATCATGCCGCCCGCCGGGTCCACGGCGACGCCCATGACGTAGTCGGTGTGTCCGGCGAGTGTCCCCGCGACGCGGCCGCCGCGCACGTCCCACAGTCTGGTCGTGCCGTCCCCGCCGGCGCCGACGACCGTGGTGCCGTCGGGGGTGTAGGCGACGGCGTTGACGTCGTCGCTGTGGCCGGTGAGGGTGGCGGTCTCCCGGCGCCCGGCCACGTCCCACAGCCGCACCGTCCGGTCGACGCCGCCGGTGGCGACGCTGCGGCCGTCCGGGGCGAACGCCGCCCCCAGCACCTCGTCGGTGTGTCCCCGCAGCACGGCGAGCCGACTGCGCGCCGTCACGTCCCACAGCCGTACGGTGCGGTCCTCGCCGGCCGACACCAGGGTGCGCCCGTCCGGCGCGTACGCGAGGGCGTTGACGCGTCCCGTGTGACCGGTGAGGGAGCCGGCGGTCCGGAAGCCGTGCCGCGTGTCGTGCAGTTGGACGCCGCCCCGCGCGGTCGCGACGGCGAGGGTGCCTCCGCGCGGGGCGAAAGCGACGGCCCGGGCGCCCTCGGTGTCCGCGGACAGCAGCGTCGTACGGCGGTCCGCCGTGCTCCAGACCCGTACCGGTCCGGCCGTCGACGTGGCGGCGAGCATCCCGCCGTCGGGGCTGAAGGCGACCGCGCGCACGCGTCCGGGCACCGTGAACGCGGCGGTCCTGCGGCGGTCCGCCACGCTCCACAGGGCCACCGTCCCGTCCGAGCTCGCGGTGGCGAGCGAGCGGCCGTCCGGTGCGAAGGCCACCGAGTTGACCGGGCCGCGGTGCCCGTCGAGGCGGGCGGCGAAGGCCTGGGCCTGGGTGGACAGCAGGGCTCCGCGGGCCTCCGGCGTCGGCTCGGCGCGGTAGGCCGCCTCGGCGA
>KL568604.1:62803-66661 GCA_000715605.1 Streptomyces speibonae
GAGCATCGACGCCTCCGGCCGGCCGCCGGTCAGGGCCTGGGACTGCGCCGCGAGGGCCCGCGAACGGGCGATGCGCTCCTGGTCCAGCGCGCCGGCCCGCTGCTGGTGGGCGAGGCACCCGGCGGTGAGCGCGAGCCCCAGCAGGACGACGAGGGAGACCAGCGTCCCCTGACGGACCCTCACCTGGCGCCGGGCCTGCTTGCGACGGTTGCCCTCCTCGGCCAGGCTCGCCCGCAGGAACGCCTCCTCGCCGGGGCTGAGCCGGCGCCATCCGTCCAGTTCGTCGGCCCACGTGCGCGCGGTCTCCAGCCGGGGACCGCGGTAGAGGGCGGAGGCGTGGCGGCCCTCGCGCTCCCAGTCGGCGGCCGCCTGGGCCAGCTGCTGGTGGGTGAGGAGCCCGGCCCGGTCGGCATGGATCCAGCCGCGCAGCCGCGGCCAGGCGTGCAGCAGGGCCTCATGGGTGATGTCAACGGTGTGACGGTCCATGGTGATCAGCCGGGCCCGTACGAAGGCGTCCAGCGCGGTGGCGGCGACCTCCGCGTCCCCCACCTGCTCCAGCAGGGCGTCCCGTGCCATCCGGCGCCGGGTCGCCCCGGTTCCCTCGGCCACGTGCACCAGTCGGGACAGCAGCCGGCGGATCGTCTGCTGCTCGGCCGGGTAGAGGCGGGTGAACACGTCCTCGGCGGTCCGCGCGATCGCTCCGTGGATGCCGCCGGTGCGCTCGTACCCGGCGACGGTCAGCACGGATCCGTCCCGCTGCTGCCAGGTGGCGAGCAGCGCGTGGGAGAGGAGGGGCAGCGCGCCGGGCGGGGTGTCGCCGGCCTCGCCGGGTCCGCGCGCCTCCTCGGTCCCCTCGCGCAGCCCGGCGTCCCGCAACAGGAGTTCCACCAGGCCCGGTTCGAGGGTGACGCCCGCCAGTTCCGCGGGACGGGTGATCGACTCGCGTAAGCCGGCCGTGGACATCGGGCGCAGGACGAACAGGCCCTGGGTGAGGACCTCGGCGAGGCCGGGTGCTTCGAGGCAGCGTCCGAGGAAGTCGGCCCGCATGCCGAGCACCACGACGGCCGGGTCGGAGCCCGGGGAGGCCGCCAGGGCGCGCAGGACCCGGACGAAGTCCCGCCGCTCGCCCTCGTCGGCGCAGAGGGTGAACAGCTCCTCGAACTGGTCCACGATCACCACCGGCCGCACGGGCGGCCGCCGCTCCCCCGCGGGGGTGTCCTCCGAGAGCCGGTGCAGGGCCTCCAGCAAGGTCTCCGGCCGGTGCCGCACGTTCCCCACGGTGACGCCCAGGTCGGCGCCCAGCGTCTTCGAGGAGCGCTCAAGGAGCTCCTCCAGGGGGTGGGCCGTGGGAGTGAGCGAGACGACCGGCCATCGGTCGGTGCCCGGCATCGGAAAGCCGTCGGGGCGCCGCAGGGCGGGCACCAGCCCGGCGTGCAGCAGCGACGATTTGCCGGCGCCCGAGGGGGCGACCACCATCAGCGGTCCCTGCCCGATACGGGCGAAGACCCGCTCCACCAGCGCGGCCGTCGCCCGTTCCCGGCCGAAGAACCACCGGTCGTCCTGCGCGGTGAACGCCGAAAGGCCCCGGTAGGGGCACGCGGTGCCGAACGGCCCCGAGAGCGCGCCGGCCCGGGCCGGACCGCCGTCACCGCCGCCGCGTCCGGCCGGGGCGTCCTGGACCAGCTCGAGCAGCGCTCCCTGGGCCTGCAGCACCTGGTCGCAGCGGCGGGCCACGTCGACGGTCGCGCGCTTCGCGCCCGTCTCGATCTTGCTGAGATATCCCTTGCTGTAGTGCGTCCGGCGGGCCAGAGCGGCCAGTGACAGACCTCGCTGCTGTCTCAGCCGCCTGAGTTCCCCGGGAAAGGACCGCGTGGTCGGCGCACGCCCCTCCCCGTCGTTCTTCCCGTTGGACGCGTCCCCGTTCCGTTCCCCCACAGCGGTCCCCCTGACGGTGCGTGTCTGGGCCGTGACGGCATCGCCCAGACTACTGCGGGGGTCCGACAACACACGCGGCTTTCCGGTACCGCCGAGCGGCACCGGAAAGCCCTGACCTGGACCGTCGCCCGTCGCTGACCGCTACGGGCGATTCAGCTTGACCGAGTTGACGGGCGTGAGGTCGCGGTAGACGCCCCAGCCCTCCCCGATGGTCTCCGTGCAGTTGGTGCCGTTGTATCCGTTGCAGAGGCTGGCGGTCGCGCCGCCGTACTGGTTGTTGTAGACCCAGTGGTGGCCGAACTGGTTGCTCAGGTTGTGGGCGCCGTAGCTCCAGAAGATGTGGGTCGGGTTCGGGTTGTTCCTCGGGTCGACGCCCTCTCCGTAGATGCAGACGGCGCCGTAGGGGCATCCGTCCCATTCGTCCGCCGCCGGCTTGGCCTCGGCCGAGCCGCTCAGTGCCACCACCGCGGCCGCCGCCGTCGCGAACGCGGCGGTGCCGCGGAAGAACTTGCCCATGTGCTTCCCCCTGGTCGGTGTCCCTGCCGGCCGGCAGGTGTGCTGTCGCTGACACCTGAGACTGTGGCCCGCGGGGCCGCCGGGGTCGACGGGTTTCCCGTCGCCCGTCACGCGGGCAGCCGGGAAACCCCCGGTGACCTGGCCACCGGGGGAACGCGGGCGACGGGGGATCCTCCCCTCGCCCTAAGGTCGCTCGTCCTGATCCTGGCGGGCGCGGGGGGCCTGGCGCGGGGTCCAGGTGAACTTGTCCCCGCCCACCCAGCGGACCACGTCCGGGTCGTCCAGGTCGTGCACTCTGATCCCGAACGCGGCGGCGGCCTGGAGCACGTCGGTGATGGACCTGGCCTCACCGACCACCTGTCCGTCGATCTCCACGATCCGGAACGGCGGCGTCCCGGGCTGTACCCCGAGCACCGTGATCCGCGGGTGCGACATGTACGGGCTCGCGCTTTCGGTCATGCATCGAGGGTAGGCCGCAAACGCCCCGAGCGCGGGTCCTGGTGCCTCACGGAACATGCCGCCGCCCGGGCTCCCCGCGCCCGCCGTGCGGCCGTACCCGTGCTGGGGAACCCTGGAGCGAGGAGGTGGCGATGGATCCCGTCGAGGCACTGGACAGGATCGCCTTCCTGCTGGAGCGGTCCCTGGCGCCGACGTACCGCGTCCGGGCCTTCCGCACCGCCGCGCGGACGCTGTCGGAGCTCGGCGCCGACGAGGTGCGGGAGCGGGCGGCGGCCGGGTCGCTCGAGACGCTGAGAGGGATCGGGCCGCGGACGGCGCAGGTGGTGCTGGAGGCGCTGGCCGGTGAGGTGCCCGGCTATCTGCGCAGGCTCGAGGAGGAGGCCGCCGGGGAGCCCGCCGACCGGGCGGGTCAGGAGCTGCGGGCGCTGCTGCGCGGGGACTGCCATGTGCACTCCGACTGGTCGGACGGCGGCAGCCCGATCGCGGAGATGGGCCGCACGGCGGCGCGGCTCGGCCACGAGTGGGCCGTCCTCACCGATCATTCGCCGCGGCTGACCGTGGCGCGCGGGCTGTCCGCCGGCCGGCTGCGCGAGCAACTGGAGGTGGTCGCGCGACTCAACGAGACCTGGGCGCCGTTCCGGCTGCTGACCGGCATCGAGTGCGACATCCTCGAGGACGGGTCGCTCGACCAGGACCCGCAGCTCCTCGGGATGCTCGACGTCGTGGTGGTGTCCGTGCACTCCCAGCTGCGGATGGATGCCCGGTCGATGACGCGCCGGATGGTGGCGGCCGTGCGCGACCCGCACTCCGACGTGCTCGGGCACTGCACGGGGCGGCTGCTGAGCGGGCGGAGCCGGCCGGAGTCGCGGTTCGACGCGGACGAGGTGTTCGCGGCCTGCGCGGAGACCGGCACCGCCCTGGAGATCAACAGCCGGCCCGAGCGGCTGG
>KL568604.1:66847-67370 GCA_000715605.1 Streptomyces speibonae
ACTGGACCCGCCGCGGCGCCTGCTGCGCCGGGCGGTGGCGGCGGGGGTGCTGTTCTCCGTCGACAGCGACGCGCACGCGCCGGGCCAGCTGGACTGGCAGATCCTCGGGTGCGCACGGGCGCAGGAGTGCGGGGTGCCGCCCGGGCGGGTGGTCACCACGTGGTCGGCGGACGAACTGCTGGAGTGGACCCGGGAGCGGAAGGTGCCCGCCGGAGTGGCGGGCGGATGAGGTGGTACCCGGACCGTCCGCGAGGAGAGGAGACGCCGCGTATGGACAGGGCGGCCGTGTTCGATGTCGACGGCACGCTGGTCGACACCAACCATCTGCATGTGACGGCCTGGTGGGAGGCGTTCCGGCAGGCCGGTCACCGGGTGCCGATGCACGCCGTCCACCGGGCGGTGGGGCTGCCGTCGGCCGGTCTGGTGGCGCACCTGCTCGGCGAGGACCGGGACACCGGCCGCGACGAGGAGCTCAGCGCCGCGCACAAGGCGCTGTACGGGCAGTACTTCGACCGGCTGGCGG
>KL568604.1:67574-68934 GCA_000715605.1 Streptomyces speibonae
GGGCGGCTGCTGAAGCGGCTGCACCGGGACGGCTGGACGGTGGTGCTGGCCACGTCCGCGGGCGGTGCGGAGCTGAGCGCCCTGCGCCGGGCGATCGGCGCCGACGAGGCGATCGACGCCACGGCGAGCGCCGACGACGTGTCGGAGGGCAAGCCCGCCCCCGAGCCGGTCGAGCACGCGCTGGAGCTGGCCGGGGTGCCGGCCGAGCGGGCCGTCCTCGTCGGGGACACGGTGTGGGACATGCGGGCGGGCACCCGCGCGGGGGTGCGGTGCGTGGGCGTGCTGTGCGGCGGCATTCCGCGCGCCGATCTGGAGGAGGCGGGCGCGGAGGCCATCTACGACGACCCGGAGCATCTGCTGGCCTCCCTGGCGGAAGGGCCGCTGGTATGAGGGTCCGGTGGCTCGCTGCCCGGCGCGGCCGGGAGACGGGCGGCTGATGGCGTCGCCGGTGGAGGAGACGGGGCAGCGCGACGCCGTACGGAGGGTGTCACCGGCACGGGCGGCGGCGGCCGCGGTACGGCGCGACGTGCGCTCCGTCGCGGGCGCCGCGCGTGCGGCGTGGCGGGGCCCCGGCCGGGAACGCGACCTGCTCGTGCAGTCGCTGAAGGCGGCCGCCGCGGCGCTGCTGGCCTGGCTGGTGGCCCGGGTGTGGATCGGCGACCCGATGGCCCTGATGGCACCGTGGGTGGCGCTGGTCCTGGTGCAGGCCACCGTCTACAGCTCGCTGGTCCAGGGGGCCCGGCAGTTCACGGCGATCTGTGTGGGGGCCCTGGTGGCGTCGGGCGCACAGGCGGTCACCGATGACACGACGTGGGCCCTCGCCCTGTCGGTTCCGGTGCTGATGCTGCTGTCGAACTGGCCGCGCTTCGGCGACCAGGGCATCTACGCCGCGACCACGGCGGTGTTCGTCATCGCCACGGGCACGGTGAGCGCGGCCGCCGTCGGGCACCGGCTGGGGCAGGCGGCGCTCGGCGCGGTCATCGGGGTCGCGGTCAACGCGCTCGTGCTGCCGCCGATCCATCTGCGGGACGTACGGGAGAACCTGGCGGCCCTGGCCCGGGAGGCGGGTGACGTGCTGCACCGGGTGGCCGGGGATCTGCGCGAGGGCGAGTGGGACGGGCAGACGGCCCTCGGCTGGGTCGGCGCCGCCACGGGTTTGCACGGTCGTCTGGAGGCGCTGCGCTCGGCGCGCGGCTGGAGCAGGGAGAGCCTTCGGCTGACCTCCGGCGTGCTGCGCGCGCTGAGCCGCGTGCCGACCAAGGCCCTGCCGCCGGAGGACGAGGACGAGCGGTTCAGCCGGGTCACCGGCCATGTGACGACGCTGACCCTGTCTCTTATACACATCTCTGAGCGGGCTGGC
>KL568604.1:69133-70444 GCA_000715605.1 Streptomyces speibonae
TCAGAGATGTGTATAAGAGACAGGTGGACGACGACGCGCGGACGGATCCCACGCTGGACGAGCGGACGGAGGCGGTGATGCGGGAGCTGCACGAACGGCTTCAGGAGGGGCTGCGGGAGCACGCCGGGCAGGGCGCCGCGCCGACGGCCGTGCTCGGGGCGCTGCTGCTCCAGGCGGAGAACCTCTGGGCCGAACTGGACGGCGGCGGAGCCGGTGACACACCTCACGCCCACGGGCGGCCGGGGACGGAACACCCGGGGGTGGTGGACCGTTGAACAGGACGTGGGTGCGGATGGGACAGTGTCCCCGGGCCTCACCATTCGCCCACAGGGACGATCGTTCGGCTGAAGCCCTGTGGAGCCTTTCGCCGAGAGGCGACCGCCGTTCGCGCCCACTCCTTGTCCGCCCCGACCGTGATTCCCCCGTCGCGGTCGGGGCTTCCTCTGTGCGCCGCCCCGCGTCACCCGGCGCGCGGGCGTGACACCCGCGCCGTCGGTGGGTACCCGGCCGTCCCGGCGGAGCGTACGGCCGAGAGGAGCCGATGTGAGCAGCGCAACGGGCAGGAGGGTCGTCGTCACCGGCGCCACCGGCAACGCCGGGACCAGCGTGCTGCGGGTCCTCTCGCAGGAGCCGCAGGTCGCGTCCGTACGCGGTCTGGCCCGGCGGATCCCCGAGTGGTCACCGCCGAAGACCGAGTGGTCGGCCGTGGACGTGGCCTCGGACCGGTTCGATCTCGTCGAGGAGTTCGCGGGCGCCGACGCGGTGGTGCATCTGGCGTGGGCGTTCCAGCCGACCCATGATCCGGCGACCACCTGGCGCACCAATGTGTTCGGCAGTCTGCGGGTGTTCGACGCGGTGGCCGAGGCGGGGGTGCCGGCGCTGGTGCACGCCTCGTCGGTCGGGGCGTACTCGCCGGGGCCGAAGGACCGCGCGGTGGACGAGTCCTGGCCGACGCACGGCTGGCCGGACGCCGCCTACTGCCGGGAGAAGGCCTATCTGGAGCGGGCCCTGGACACGTTCGAGCGGGACCATCCCGGTACGCGGGTGGTGCGCGTGCGGCCCGCGTTCCTCTTCAAGCGGCAGTCCGCGAGCGAGCAGCGCCGCATCTTCGGCGGGCGGTTCCTGCCGGGACCGCTGGCGCGGCCCGGTCTGCTGCCCTTCCTCCCCGACGTCCCGGGGCTGCGGGTGCAGGCGCTGCACACCGACGACGCGGCCCAGGCATACCGGCTGGCCGTGCTGTCCGCGGAGGCGCGGGGCGCGTTCAATCTCGCGGCGGAGCCCGTGATCGACGCGGATCTGCTCGGGGAGATG
>KL568604.1:70639-71325 GCA_000715605.1 Streptomyces speibonae
GCCTGCCGCTGATGGACTGCACGCGGGCGCGCGTGGAACTCGGCTGGCGGCCGGTGCGCACGGCGACACAGGTGGTGGAGGAGTTCCTGCTGGGCATGCGGGAGGGCGCCGGGGAGGAGACGGAGCCGATGCGGGGGCGGAAGGTGGGCTGAGCCCGGGTTTCGCCGGCCGGTGCGGAGGTACCCGCGAGGGCTCGCCCACGGATGAAGGGAGAGGGCCGTGACCGACCACCGTCTCGAAGGCCCCGGTGAGAACGGCGCCGGCGTTCCCCGGGACCTGCCCGACCAGCAGGCCGGTCCCGGTGAGGACCCCTGGGAGGTCGCGCCCGGCGCCGCGGAACGGGAGAGCGGGAAGAAGGACGAGGAGCCTCGGGAGCCGGAGTCCGGCGGACCCGCGGCCGACGTGCCGGACACGGACGAGGCAGGCACCGGCCGTCAGGGCGCCCCGCACTCGGCGTCCCCCAACCCGGAGCATCCCGTGCCGGACGAGCCGGCCGACTAGGGTCCGCCGCCCGCCTCACGCCGCAGCACACCCAAGGAGGGCGCCAGGACGAGCCCTGGCGGCCGACGGCGACGCCGCGGGTGCGCACGCCGGGCCCCGCGTCGGCGCCTCGCCGTCAGCGCGGGGTGCGCTCGCGCAGGGCGCTGTGCCAGGCGGGAGGCGGGGAGGCGGGGTCCGGGTCGGGG
>KL568604.1:71563-74743 GCA_000715605.1 Streptomyces speibonae
AGCGGCAGGATCGCGGCGCCGACGGTGACCGCGTCGGGGCCGAGACGGCCCAGTTCGATCGTCACCTTCTCGGCCGGGTGGCGCAGCGCGTACGACAGGGCGTGCTTGCGCACGGCGGGCAGGAAGCGGGAGCCGAGCTGGAGGCCGGCCCAGCCGCCGACGAGGATGCGCTCCGGCTGGAAGAGGTTGATCAGGTCGGACAGGCCGGCCCCGAGGTACTCGGCGGTCTCCTCCAGCACGGCGAGCGCGACCGGGTCGGGGTCGGTGGCGCCGGCCGGGTAGGCGGCGGCGAGCATCGCCGTCAGCGCGGTCTCCTCGTCCGTGCCCTCCGGCACCCGGCCGCCCTCCTCGCGCCAGCGGGCGAGCAGGGACTCGGCGCCCGCGTACGCCTCGAGGCAGCCCAGCGCACCGCAGCGGCAGCGGCGGCCCCTGACCCGCACGGTCAGATGCCCCCATTCCACGGCCCTGCCGTGCTCCGCCTCCGGCGTGACCAGGCAGGCGCCGACCCCGGAGCCGAACAGCACCACCAGGGCGTTGCGGGCGCCGCGTCCGGCGCCGAACCACATTTCGGCCTGGCCGAGGGTCCTGGCGCCGTTGTCGATGAAGTAGGGCACGGTGCCGGGCAGCGGGGAGCCGGTGCGGAGCATCGCCTCCAGGGGGATCGAGTCCCAGCCGATGGTCTGCCCGTGCACGACGGCGCCCCGGTCGGGGGTGTGCTCGACGATGCCGGGGACGCCGATGCCGACGCCGAGGAGCCGCTCGGGGTCGAGTTCCGCGGCGGCGAGCACCTCGCCGATGCCGGAGCGGATGTGGTCGACGATGACCTCGACGTCGTAGCGCTGGTGCTCCAGCGGGCGTTCGGCGCGGGCGAGTTCACTGAGGGTCAGGTCGAACAGTTCGATGCGCACGCGGGTCTCGCCGACGTCGACGCCGATCATGTGGCCGCTCAGTGGCGCCACGCGCAGCAGGGTACGCGGCCGGCCGCCGTCGGACTCGACGCTGCCGGCCTCCTCCACGAGTCCGTCGGCGACCAGGTCGGCGACGACGTTGCTCACGGATCCGGAGCTGAGCCCGGTCGCGGGACCGAGTTCGAAACGGCTCAGCGGGCCGTCGAAGTACAGCCGTTGCAGCACGGCCGTGCGGTTGGCCCGCCTGAGGTCGCGCACCGTGCGCCCGTTCCGCCCCGCCATGTGGCTCCTTCCACGACCCTGCCCGGCCTTCCCGACCTGCAACATACCGCTCACGCGGGGGTCCGCGCGACTTTCCTGACCCCTTATTTAATGTAGTGAACTAACCAGTCCCGACCGGCCGGGAAATTCACTGGCTCCTCCTGCCGCCCGGCACCTACGCTGGAAAACGTAAACCTAGACCCCCTAGGTTTTGCGGCCCGCCCGCATGGCGGGAGCGGCCCGCGCACCGAGACCGCAGGAGACACCCCCATGAGAGCGCTCACCGAGCAGGACATCCGCACGTCGTTCATCAACTGCTCCAAGGGTGAGGCCAAGCGGCTCGCCGTGCCCCGGGACCTGGACGAACGCCCCTGGCACCAGCTCGACTTCCTGGGCTGGCGCGATCCCGGCGCGCCCGACCGCAGCTATCTCGTCACCGAGCGCGGGGACGGTCTCGTCGGTGTGGCCCTGCGGTTCCAGCCCGGCCGGCGCGGCTTCCTGCACCGCAGCATGTGCTCCCTGTGCCTGACCACCCATCCGCGCGGCGGTGTCTCGCTGATGACGGCCCGCAAGGCGGGTGCCGCAGGACGGGAGGGCAACTCGGTCGGCGCCTACATGTGCACCGACCTCGCCTGTTCCCTCTACTTGCGCGGCATCAAGGTCTCGCAGTCCGGGGCCCGCTTCGAGGAGAGCCTCACCCTTCAGGAGCAGATCGACCGCACGCGCCAGAACCTGTTCGCCTTCCTCGACACCCTGTAGGCCCTGCCCGGCTTGTCCCCCGGGCGGCTTCCGTAGCGCCCGGACACGTTCGACGCGTCCGGGGACGGGGAACCGTCGGAGGATGCAAGTGGTACGGGAGATGACCGCGCCGGCCGTTCGCTTCGTCAAGCGGCACCGGGACCCGGTGACCGTGCAGACCGTCCGGTCGGCGGCCGCCGCGACGGTCGCCTACGTCATCGCGGTGCGGCTGAGCCCGGAGGCCGCCCCGCTCACCGCGCCGCTCACCGCGCTGCTCGTCGTCCAGGTCACCCTGTACTCCACCCTGACCACCGGGATGCGCCGGGTGAACTCGGTGGTGACCGGGGTGGTCCTGGCCATTCTCTTCAGTCTGCTGGTGGGCCTGTCCTGGTGGAGTCTGGGCCTGCTGATCCTGTCCGCGCTGATCGCCGGCCATCTGGTGCGGGTGCACGAGTTCGTCCCCGAGGTGGCGATCAGCGCGATGCTGGTCCTGGGCGTGACCACCCACGGTGACACCGCCTGGGCGCGGATCGTGGAGACGCTCATCGGAGCGGTGGTCGGCATGGCGTTCAACCTGCTGCTGGCCCCGCCGGTGTGGGTGGAGGAGGCGGGCGAGTCGATCGAAGGGCTGGCCCGCCGGGTGCGGCAGCTGATGCTGCGGATCGGCGAGGAGGCGGCGCAGGGCCCGCCCTCCGAGCGCGCGGCGGCCCGGCTGCACGAGGCGCGCCGGCTGGACCACGACATCTACGAGGTGGACGCGGATCTGCGGCAGGCCGAGGACAGTCTGCGGCTCAACCCCCGGGTGCGGGAGGGTCTGCTGCACCGCATCGTGCTGCGCACCGGCCTCGACACGCTGGAGATCTGCACGGTGGTGGTGCGGGTGCTGGCGCGCACCCTGACCGATCTGGCCAAGGAGCGCGGGCCCGGCCGGCTGTTCGAGGCCGAGACGGGGGCGGTCTTCCAGCAGTTGCTGTCCGAGATCGCGGACGCCGTGGTCAGCTTCGCGGTGCTGGTGACCACGAGCGTCAGCGCGAACGCGGAGTCGGCGGAGGAGCGGCTCGCCTCCGAGTTGCGGCAGGCGGCGGCCACCCGTGACAAACTGGCCCAGCTGCTCTTCCAGGAGGCCCGGCGCGACGCCCGGCGGTGGCAGCTGCTGGGGGCGGTGCTGACCGAGGTCAACCGCATCCTGGACGAGATGGACACCGAGCACCGCACCCGCCGGCTGTTCGAGGAACTGGACCGGCACTCGCAGGAGCAGCGCGAGCGGCTGGGG
>KL568604.1:74976-78873 GCA_000715605.1 Streptomyces speibonae
CTCACCCGGCTGCGGGAGCGCCTGCGCACGAGGCGCGACGGTGCCTGACCGCGTTCCCGGTGGGCCAGGGCGGGAGCAGCGGAGACGACCTGAGGTGTGGGGATGAGCAGGGCCGACTGGAGCAGGCGGCGGTTCGCGGGCGCCCTCGCGGGGGCGGCGGCCGCAGTGACGCTTGCGGCGTGCGACGGTGAGTCCTCCCCCGCGGACGCGCCCGTCCCGAAGGCTCCCGCCACCGCGACCGGGCCGCCCGCGAGCGAGCTGCCCGCCGGGCCGCGCCCGCTGTACCTCGGCACCTACACCTCCGCCGAAGGCGGCGGCGAGGGCATCGGGCTGGCCGGCTACGACCCTGAGACGGGGCGGATCACCGCGACCGGCACGCTCACCGGCGTGCCCGACCCGTCGTATCTGGCGGTGCACCCCGACGGCCGGACGCTGTACGCGGTGAACGAGCGTGAGGACGGCGCCGTGACCGCCGTCCGGCTGTCCGACCGGAAGATTCTCGGCAGCCGGAGCACGGGCGGGGCGAGCCCCTGCCATCTGTCGGTGCACCCCGGCGGGCGGTACCTGCTGAGCGCCGACTACGGTTCCGGCACCGTCGCGGTGCACCGCATCGGGGCCTCGGGGGCGATCGGCGAGCGCACCGCGCTGGTGACGCACTCCGCTCCCCCGCCCGGCCCCGGCCAACGGGGTCCGCACGCCCACCAGTTCCTCACCGGCCCGGACGGCGGTCATGTCCTCGCCGTCGACCTGGGCACGGACACGGTGTACACCTACCGGCTGGACGAGACGTCGGGCGGGCTCACCGAGGTGTCACGGGCCCGCGCGCGACCCGGCGCCGGCCCGCGCCATCTCACCTTCCACCCCGGCGGGCGGTACGCCTATCTGGCCAACGAGCTCGACAACACCGTCGCGGTGTGCGCCTACGATCCCGGCTCGGGACGCCTGCGCGTCGGCGAGGCGCAGTCCACGGGCACGGGGTCCGCCACCAGCTACCCGGCACAGCTCCTGGTCACCGGGAACGGCCACTTCGCCTACCTCGCCAACCGGGGCCACAACAGCCTGACGCGCTACGCCGTCGAGCGGGACGGCGCCCGGCTGCGGCTGCTGGACACCGTGCCGGCGGGCGGTGACTTCCCGCGCCACATCGCCTTCTCCCCCGACGGCCGGCTGCTGTTCGCGGCGAACCAGAGGTCGGGCACGGTCAGCGTGTTCCACGTGCGTCAGGACAGCGGTGAGCTGCGTGCCGCGGGCGAGCCGTTCGCCTCACCGGTCGCCGTCTGTGCGCTGCCGCTGTAGGGGCCGCCGGCAGGACGCGGCGGTGGCCTGGGAGAGCAGTACGTGCATGCGTTCGGTGAGTTGGGAGACGTCGTCCGCGGGCGCGTGGAACGGCAGGCGTACGTCGCCGTGCGCGCGGACGCGCTCGATGCGCAGGGTCAGTCCGTGCCGGTCGACGGCGAGCGGCTGGACCCGGACCGCGCCGTGCAGGCCGGCGTGATCGACCAGGCGTGTCAGCCGTTCGACGGCGTCGGCGTGGCAGTCGGCGAGGTGGGTCAGCAGCCGGGCCTCGGCGGTGGCGAGCGGGTCGGGCGCGGCGGCGGCGAAGTCGTCGGGGTCCACGAGTACGGCGCCGGACGGCCGGCGAAGCACCACACGCGTGGGCTGGAAGGCGAGTTGCCCGTCCTGGACGCGGAACCAGCCGGCCAGCCACAGCCGGGCGCGGATCCGGTGGCGTACGGGCACGGGGGCGACGTCGGCGAACTCCAGGACGGCGGACGGCTCGCCGCGCGGCGCGCAGATCGCGGCGGTGAGCAGCACGCTGTCCTCGGGCACGTCCAGCAGTACCCGGCCGTCGTCGGTCACGGTGTGCGCGCCGACGAACTCCTCCCGGGCACCCTCCGCGGTCACCGCGCAGGACCAGGCGGCGGCGAGCACCGAGCGGGCCCGTTCCGCCGCGCCGGGTTCGGCCGCCCAGCCGTGCGTGTCCACACCCATCCCCAACCTCCTATTAGGTAAGCCTTGCCTAAGCTATAGGAGATCGGGGTGCGCGCCAACCGGACGGCGTGCCGGATGGCGTGATCTTTACGAGACCTTTCAGGACGTGAGTACGCCGAGCAGCGCACGCGCGCAGAGGTCGCGCACCTGCGCGCGCCCCAGTTCCGAGCCGCGCAGCCACTCCAGACAGACGGCGGTGGTGAAGGCCAGCCAGCCGCGCACCGCGATCCGGACGTCCGGCCGGTTCTCCAGGGCGGACCCGAACTCGGGGTCCGCCGCGAGCGCGGCCAGGATCTGCCGCTCCTGCGCGGCCAGCGCCCGCTGATAGACCCGGCGCACCGCCTGGTCCCCCGCCGCGTCGGCACGGTGGAAGGCGCGGTACCCGTGGGCATGAGCCTCGACGTACTCCAGATAGGCGTCGAGCCCCGCCGTGAGCTGTTCGCGCACCGGGACACCGGGCACCGCCGCCGTCAGCCGGAGCATCCGCTCGCTCTCGCGCTCCACCACCGCCGCGAAGAAGTCACGTTTCGTCGGGAAGTAGTGGTAGAGCAGCCCCCGGGAGACCCCGGCGATCTCGGCGACCTGCTCGATCCACACGTCGTCGTACGGACTCTCGGAGAACAGCCGCGCGCCGACCGACAGGAGCTGCTCCCGGCGCTCCTCGGTGCTGAGCCGGCGACGCGTGCGCCCGCCCTGGTTCGCGGCCATCCCCGCACTTTACTTGACGCCGGTTCAACAACCGGACCAGACTGGGCGCGCGTTATTGAACTCGCGTACAACACGTCGCACTCGCTCGCGGGGCCGAACGCCCGCCGGGCCGAAGGAGATCGCGTCATGGCGGAGACGACGACACGGACCGGACCGCCGGACGGACTGCCCAAGGGGTTCCGCGGCGCGGACCAGGGCTGGCCCGCGCTGCACCGCATCCCGCACCCGCCGTACCGCGTGCCGCTGGCCGGTGACGTCCTCGGCGCGAGCCGGCGCACCCCGCTCCAGGACACCCTGAAGTACGCCCGCCGGCTGGGGCCGATCTTCCGGCGGAACGCGTTCGGCAAGGAGTTCGTGTTCACCTGGGGCGCGGAGCTGGTGGCGGACCTGGCGGACGAGTCACGGTTCGCCAAGCACGTCGGGCTGGGTGTGGCCAATCTGCGACCGGTGGCGGGCGACGGGCTGTTCACCGCGTACAACCACGAGCCCAACTGGCAGCTGGCGCACGATGTGCTGGCCCCCGGGTTCAGCCGGGAGGCCATGGCCGGCTACCACCCGATGATGCTGGACGTCGCCGAGCGGCTGACGGACCACTGGGACCGTGCGGCGGCCGGCGGGCGGTCGGTGGACGTGCCCGGGGACATGACCAAGCTGACGCTGGAGACCATCGCGCGGACCGGGTTCGGGCACGACTTCGGGTCGTTCGAGCGGGCCCGCCCGCACCCGTTCGTCACGTCGATGGTCGGCACGCTCACGTACGCCCAGCGGCTGAACAGCGTGCCCGGGCCGCTGGCCCCGCTGCTGCTGCGCCGGGCCGGCCGGCGCAACGCGGCGGACATCCGGCGGCTGAACCGGATCGTGGACGAGGTGGTGCGGGTACGGCGGGCGGGCAGGAGCGGGGCACCGCACGGGGGCGGGAACGGGGATCTGCTGGACCGGATGCTGGACACCGCGCATCCGCAGACCGGCGAGCGGCTGTCGGCGGAGAACGTCCGGCGGCAGGTCATCACCTTCCTGGTGGCCGGTCATGAGACCACGTCCGGTGCGCTGTCGTTCGCCCTGCACCACCTCGCGCGCGAGCCCGAGGTGGCGGCCCGCGCCCGCGCGGAGGTGGACCGGGTCTGGGGCGGCGCGGCGGCCCCTGGGTACGAGCAGGTCGCCAAGCTGCGCTACGTCCGGCGGGTACTGGACGAGTCG
>KL568604.1:79125-79592 GCA_000715605.1 Streptomyces speibonae
CAGAGATGTGTATAAGAGACAGACACGGTGCTGGCGGGGGAGCATCCGATGCGCCGGGGCGCGTGGACGCTGGTGCTCACCCCGATGCTGCACCGGGACCCCTCGGTGTGGGGCGAGGACGCCGAGCGGTTCGATCCGGACCGGTTCGAGGCGCGGGCGGTGCGGGGGCGGGCGCCGCATGTGTTCAAGCCGTTCGGGACGGGGGCGCGGGCGTGTATCGGGCGGCAGTTCGCGTTGCACGAGGCGACGTTGGTGCTGGGGTTGTTGTTGCGGCGGTACGAGTTGCGGCCGGACGCGGGCTATCGGCTCCGGGTGACGGAGCGGCTCACGTTGATGCCGGAGGGGTTGCGGTTGTGGCCGTCACTGCGCTGAAAGGGTGCGGCGGGCTGGTGTGCCCCGGGGTTGGGTCGGGCCCCGGGTCGCACTGGACGGGGACGGGGGAGGCACGACTGCCCGCGGATCGCGGC
>KL568604.1:79807-81479 GCA_000715605.1 Streptomyces speibonae
AGGCACGACTGCCCGCGGATCGCGGCAGCGGGCAGTCGGCTCGGTGGGGTCAGGGGGGCGGGGGCTGGAGGTGTTGGAGACGGGATGGGTCGGCGAGGATGTGCATGGAGGTGATGCGGTTGTCGGTGATGGTGACGGACATGACCGACTGGATGCGGCCGTCCACCACGCTGAGCAGGCCCAGGGAGTCGTTGACCAGGGCCAGTCGGCCCGCGGCGGTGTAGCGGGAGAACAGCATCGCCGACTCGGCCACCGGCTTCGCGCCCCGGAGGACCTTGGATCCGGCCACCCCGCGGACCAGCGCGCCCGCGTCGGCCCGGAGCACCACGTCCGGGTGCAGGACGGCGACCAGCGCCTCGAAGTCACCGCCGCGCGCGGCGGCCATGAACGCCTCGAGGACCTGTCGCTGCCGGCCCAGGTCGAGATCGGAGGGCGGGGTCGTGTCGCGCACCCGGCGGCGGGCCCGGCTGGCCAGTTGCCGGGTCGCCGCGGCGTTGCGCTCCACGACCGGGGCGATGTCGTCGAACGGCACGGCGAACATGTCGTGCAGGACGAAGGCCAGCCGCTCGTCGGGCTCCAGTTTCTCCAGGACGACCAGCAGGGCCACCCCCACCGAGTCCGCCTGGAGCGCCTCCTGTTCCGGATCCGTCGAGGGGACGGAGACGGGTCTGATCACCGGGTCCGGGACGAAGGTGTCGTCCATCGGCTGCTCGCGCCGCGCGGTGCGCGAACGCAGCATGTCCAGGCAGATCCGGCCGGTCACCGTCGTCAGCCAGCCGCCGAGGTTGTCGATGGCGGCGGTGTCCGTGCGGCCCAGGCGCAGCCAGGCCTCCTGGACGGCGTCGTCCGCCTCGGTGAGTGAGCCGAGCATGCGGTAGGCGACCGCCTTGAGGTGTCCGCGGTGCTCCTCGAAGCGCTGTGCCAGGACTTCCTTGTCGTCGCCCATGAGGGTTACCGGGAGAACAGCTCGAAGGCGACCGCGGGGCGGTTCCCGAACCGCTTGCCCGTCTCCTCGGCGAAGCCGGTCAGCAGACCGCGGGCGTACGCCTCCGGCTCCTCGTCGGTCAACGCCTCGATGTAGGCGCGGTGTTCGAGCAGGGAACGGATCGCCCGCTCCATGCCGGCGGTCGCGTCCACGGCGTGCGTCGGTGCGTTCGACCCGGCGACCGCCACCCAGCGGACGCCGTTCCAGGGTTCCAGGCCCTGCTCGACGAGCTCCGGGAAGATCCAGCGGTTGCCGGCGTCACCGGCCGCGTCGAGCGTCGCCCGGCCGACGGCCACGTGGTCGGGGGTGTTCCAGTACGTGCCGCCCCAGGTGTCCCGGTGGTTCAGGGTGATCACCAGCTCCGGCCGGTACCGGCGGACGGCGGCGGCGATGTCCCGGCGCAGCGCGGGGCCGTACTCGATGACCCCGTCCGCGTGGTCGAGGAAGGCGACCTCCGACACGCCCACGACGGCCGCGCTCGCCCGCTGCTCCAGCTCCCTGAGCGGGCCGCACTGCGCCGGCTCCAGCGTGTCGATGCCCGCCTCGCCGCGGGTGGCCAGGACGTAGGAGACCTCACGGCCGGCGTCGGTCCAGGAGGCGATCGCCGCCGCGCAGCCGTACTCGAGGTCGTCCGGGTGGGCGACCACGGCCAGGGCTCGCTGCCAGTCGTCGGGCATGGGCTGGAGT
>KL568604.1:81697-83209 GCA_000715605.1 Streptomyces speibonae
ACATCACGCCTCGTCGCGGGCCAGGGCGAGCAGCCGGTCCAGGACGCGGGGCCCGCCCGCCCGGACGCCGTCGTGCTCGAACTCGTCGGTGACCCAGGTGCGCAGCCGGCGCACGGCGCGCGCGGTCTCCAGGGAGTGGGGGGTGTGGACGTACATGTCGTCGTGGTAGACCGCCGCCGCGACCGGGACCTCGTTGACGGCGAGGCGCGCCGGGTCGTACAGGGGTGTCCAGTCGGTGCGTGCGGCGAGCAGGTCGGCGGTCTCGCGCAGGGGGCGCAGCGCGGGGTCGCAGTCGAACATCCAGGGGTGGATGGTCTCGCCGGTGAACAGCAGCGGCTCGTCGCCGGCGAGCGTCTTGGCCGCGTCGAACCGCGGGAACTCGGCCCGTACGCGTTCGGCGGACCAGGCGGTGGGCCGGGCGTCCTGGGCGTAGATCGCCTCGTGGACGAGTGCGTACAGCGGGTGGCCGGCGAACGACAGCAGGCCCTGCACCTGTTCCTGGAAGGCGTCGGAGAGCTCGGGGCCGCCCGAGGCCCGCACGAAGGCGTGCTCCAGGAGGTGGTGCAGCCGGTGGCTGCCCTCGCCGCTGCCGAGCATGAGGCCGAGGGACTGGAACGCCTCGACGGTGAGGCGGTAGCCGTTGGGCAGGACGACCTCACGGGTGAGCAGGTGGTCCGCGATGCGGCGGGCGCGCTCGACGTCCTGCGGGTAGCGGGCGTAGTGGGCGGCGACCTTGCGTTCGATGCGCGGGTAGGCGGCCCGGTAGACGTCGTCGGCGTGGGCGTACAGGGACGGCAGGCCGCCGGTGACGAGCGCGGTGTCCAGGCCCTCGGGGGCCATGGACAGATACGCGACGGTGCAGAAGCCGCCGAAGCTCTGGCCGAGCACGGTCCAGGGGGCGCCGCCGGTCACCCGGGGGCGGATGGCCTCGCAGTCGCGCACGATGGAGTCGGCACGGAAGCGGGTGAGGTAGTCGGCCTGCTCGGCGGGGCCGCCGCGCAGCGGGAGCGTCTGCCGGTTGGCGGGGGTGGAGTGGCCGGTTCCGCGCTGGTCCAGGAGCAGGACGCGGTAGTCCTCCAGGGCGCGTCCGAGCCAGGCCGGCTTTCCGATGAAACGGTTCGCTCCGAAGCCCGGGCCGCCCTGGAGGTAGAGCAGCCAGGGCAGCTCCCGGCCGGCCTTGTCGCTCGCGACGACCTCACGCGCGTACAGCTCGATCGTCTCCCCCGAGGGGTCGTCGTGGTCGAGGGGCACGGTGAAGCGGTGGTCGGTGAGGAGCACGCCGGGCTGGCGGTAGCTGACGGTCAACGGGGCTCCCGGGACGAAGGAATGTCGGACCGTGACCCAGTTCAGCACATGTTCCTCCGGCCAACGAGCCCGGGATCATGCAATTCTTGCCGACCGCCCGTCAGCGGGCGGCGAGACTCGAGCGCCGGACCACCAGCTCCGGGCGCAGGACGACGCGGCGGTGCTCGTGGGGCTGGTCGGCGGCGGGGGTCTCGGTCTCCTCCAGCA
>KL568604.1:83380-84126 GCA_000715605.1 Streptomyces speibonae
CCCGCCAGTCTGCCCATGGTGACGGCGGGCTGGCGCACCGAGGTCAGCGGCACGGCCGCCGCGGCGGCGAACTCGATGTCGTCGTAGCCGACGATCGCCAGGTCGTCGGGGACCGCGACCCCGGCCGCGTACATCGCCTGGAGGACGCCGAGGGCGAGCAGGTCGTTGGCGCAGAACACGGCGGTGGGGCGGTCGGCGAGTCCGAGGAGGCGGGCGCCCGCGTCCCGCCCCGCGGCCACGTCGAGCCGTTCGGTGGGCAGCTCGTGCAGCCGGTCGGGCCCGAGTCCGGCCTCGGCGAGGGCGTTGAGCGCACCGGTGCGGCGGTCGCGGACCTGGTTCAGTCCGGGCGGGCCGCTGACGTACGCGATGGAGCGGTGGCCGGCCTCCACCAGGTGCCGTACGGCCAGGGCGCCGCCCGCGACGTCGTCGACGGAGACGGAGCACTCGGTGGCGCCCTCGGCGACCCGGTCGACCAGGACGAAGGGGATGCCGTGCCGGCGGAACGCCTCGATGTTGCGGCCGCTGGCGTCCGCCGGGGTGAGCAGCACGCCGCGCACCCGCTGTTCGGCGAAGAGGGAGAGGTAGTCGGCCTCCTCGCCCGCGTCCTGGGCGCTGTTGCAGACCATCACGCCGAGCCCGGCCTCGCGCGCGGCGCGCTCGGCGCCGCGCGCCACGTCGACGAAGAACGGGTTGCCCATGTCGAGGACGAGCAGGCCCATGATGCGGCTGCGGCCGGCGCGCAGCTG
>KL568604.1:84321-91251 GCA_000715605.1 Streptomyces speibonae
GATGTGTATAAGAGACAGGTCTATGGCGGACTGCACCCGCGCCCGGGTCTCGGCGGCGACCGTGTCCGGGCGGTTGATCACGTTGGAGACCGTGCCGACGGAGACTCCGGCGACGCGGGCGACGTCCTTGATACCCACCGACTGGGCCATCGGGATGGGACCTCCAGAAAGACGGGGGGCGGCGCGGCGGGCCATCACATTACCCGCAGGAACGCCCCTGTTCGGTCACGGTTCGGCGGGCAGCCGGAAGTCGGCGACGCGCAGCGGCGAGGGGGTCGTTCCGGTGGACTTCTCCTGGTACATGACCGACAGGACGCCGTCCTGGGCCACGCGGGTCTCGTCGATCACCACCTCGCCGAAGGCGTTCGGTGCGCCGTCGTACAGCAGCCGCCAGTCGGTGTGTCCGGAGGCGGCGGAGGCGGCGGCGATCCGGACGTGCGGCAGGACGGCGTAGGCGTTGTCGTGGCGGTCCAGGACCAGCTTGGTGCGCCCGCTCGAGTTCAGCGGGACGGGGATCTCGGTCTTGCGCCAGCCGGCGGCGGTCCGCCGCAGGTGGAAGGCGCGGCCGTGCGCGGTGCGGTCGGCGACGTGGTCGGTGGTGCAGGGTCCGAAGCGGCCGGGGACGTAGGAGATGACCGCGTGCGGCCGGCCGGCGGAGTCGGTGCACTGGCTCTCCTGGTTCATCAGGCAGTGGTCGGGGCCGAGCGGGTCGACCACCACTCCCGCGTCCGTGACGGGTTCCGGTCCGGCCGACGACGGTGCCGGCGGCGTCGCGCCAGGTGCGGCCCCGGTCGTCGGAGTAGGCGTAGCCGGTGTCGTGGTTGGTGAGGCCGCCGCCGCTGCGTGTCACGGTGCCGCTCTGCTCGCGCCAGGTGAAGAGGGTGTGCAGCCGGCCGTCGCGGTCGTAGTCGATGCCGTGCAGGTACATGTTGCGGGCCGTCGACGTGCCGTGCTCGCTGGTGTAGGTGCCGGTGGAGTCGCTCCACTCCCCCAGCGCTGTCCACCGGCCGCCGTCGTACTCGGCGAGCGCGTTGCGTCCGTTGCCCGAGACGCCGGTCCGGTAGCTGAGCTGGAGCCGGCCCTCGGGGGTGGCGATGAACTGCGGGTAGGTGAACCGCGGGGTGAGGGCGAGGCCGCCGAGGGTGGTCCGCGGGGCGCCGAAGCGGCTCGCGGTCCAGCTCAGGCCCGCCGGGTCGGCGACGAGCCCGGCGGCGGACCTGACGTAGGTGAAGCCGTCGCTGTGGGCGTCCATCACCAGGTGCAGCCGGCCGTCCTCCCTCGAGACGCCCATGCAGATGACGTTGTGGGAGTCGTCGTAGCGCAGGGTGTGGCCGGTGCGTACGGTCTCCCAGGTGTCGGCGCCGAGGGCGCGGCGGCCGACGACGGCGTCCCGGTCCGCGGTGTACCAGACGGCGTACTGGTGTCCTTGGTGGGTGAGCAGGGCGTGCTTCTGGAACGCGTTGGTGTTGACGAGGCCGTCGTAGGAGACGAAGTGGATGGCGCGGTCGTCGAGGGTGGTGGTGCCGGTGGGGGTGACCGAGGGGCCGGGCGCGGCGGGGTCGGCCGCGGTGCCGGGAGGTGCTCCGGCCGGCGGGGTGCGTGGTCTCATCGCGGGCTCCGTCGTCAGGCTAGGTGGAAGACCTCGGTCAGCGGCGTCATCGCCTCGTCGGGCCGGGAGTCGTCGAGGGACTCGAAGAAGGGGGCCATCTCGGCCTGCCAGCGGGCGTTGACCTCGGTGGCCTCCATGCCGGCCTTCGCCGCCTCGAAGTCCTCGGTCTCCAGGTAGCCGACGAGCAGGCCGTCGTCGCGCAGGAAGAGGGAGTAGTTGTGCCAGCCGGTGGCCGAGAGCGCCTCGCGCATCTCGGGCCACACGGCGGCGTGGCGTTCGCGGTACTCGGCGATCCGGTCCTGTCGGACCTTGAGCAGGAAACAGACGCGTTGCATGAAGTACCGCTCCCTCGTGGGCCGTCGGGGTCAGAAGTCGAAGTCGTCGATGTTCCCGGCGTCGAAGACGGTGGGCTTGCCGAGGTTGATCACCCCGTCCTTGCCGAGGGTGTACTCGCCCATGCCGGCGGCCTCGAAGGTCTCGCCCTCCTTGCCGGTGATCTGGCCGGAGGCGAGGGCGACCGCGGTGCGGGCGGCCAGTTCGCCGAGCTTCGCCGGGTCCCACAGCTCGAACGCCTCGACGGTGCCGTTCTTGACGTACTTGCGCATGTCGTTGGGGGTGCCGAGGCCGGTCAGCTTGACCTTGCCCTTGTACTTGGAGCCGGACAGGTACTGGGCGGCGGCCTTGATACCGACGGTGGTCGGGGAGATGATCCCCTTCAGGTTCGGGTGCTCCTGGAGCAGGCCCTGGGTCTGCTGGAAGGACTGCTGGGCGTCGTCGTTGCCGTAGGCGACCTTGACCAGCTTCATGTCCTTGTACTTGGGATCCTCGAGCTCGTCCTTCATGAACTCGATCCAGGTGTTCTGGTTGGTCGCGGTCTGCGCGGCGGACAGGATCGCGATCTCGCCCTTGTAGTCGATCTGTTCGGCGAGCAGCTGCACCTCGGTGCGGCCCAGGTCCTCGGCGGACGCCTGGGAGACGAAGGCGTTGCGGCAGTCGGGGTTGGTGTCGGAGTCGTAGGTGACGACCTTGATGCCGTTCTTCATCGCCTGCTTGAGCGCGGTGCACAGGGCGCCGGGGTCCTGCGCGGAGACGGCCATGGCGTCGACCTGCTGCTGGGTGAGGGTGTTGACGTAGGAGACCTGCCCGGCGGTGTCGGTGGCGCTGGAGGGGCCGACCTCCTTGTAGCTGGAGCCCAGTTCCTTCACGGCCTGCTCGCCGCCCTTGTCGGCGGTGGTGAAGTAGGGGTTGTTGACCTGCTTGGGCAGGAAGCCGACGGTGAGGCCCTTCTTGGTGGGCGCGTCGGGGTCGGCCTTGCCGGCTGAGGCGGCCGCGCCGCCGCCCTCGTTCTTGACGTCCTCCTTGGTGGTGCCGCCGCAGGCGGTGGCGGCCAGGGCGAGCGAGGTGACCGCGGCGAGGGCCGCGCAGGTGCGGCGGACTGATGCCTTGCGCATGGTGGGTTCCTTAGGGACGAGAGGGGGTTCAGGGAGTCGGGGAGGGCGTCCTGGACGCCGGTGGCGGTGCGGCGGCGGCCCGGCGTCCGGCGCGGGCGACGGCGATCTGGCGGGCGACGCGAGGGCCCAGGACGGACAGCACGAGGAGCACGCCCGTCACGACGATCTGCGACTGCGCGGAGACGTCCCGCAGGCTCATCACGTTCTGCAGCGCGCCGAGCAGGAACACGCCGGCTATAGCACCGCCGAGCGTTCCCTTGCCGCCGTCGAAGTCGATTCCGCCGAGCAGCACCGCGGCCACGACGGACAGTTCGAGGCCGGTGGCGTTGTCGTACCGGGCGCTGGCGTAGTGCAGGGCCCAGAAGACGCCGGTGAGGGCCGACATCAGGCCGGTCAGGGTGAACAGGATCAGCTTCTGCCGTTTGACGCGGATGCCGGCGAAGCGGGCGGCCTCCTCGCTGGCGCCGACCGCGAACAGCGACCGGCCGAACGGGGTGGCGTGCAGGGCGACGACGGCGACGGCGAGCAGCACGAGGAACGGCACGAAGGCGTAGGGGACGAAGGTGTCGCCGATGCGTCCGGCGGCGAAGTCCAGGTAGGGGACGGGGAAGTCGGTGACCGCGTCGGAGCCGAGCACGATCTGCGCGATGCCCCGGTAGGCGGCCAGGGTGCCGATGGTGACGGCGAGGGAGGGCAGTCCCAGCCGGGTCACCAGCAGGCCGTTGACCAGACCGCAGACGACGCCGATGAGCAGGCAGACGGGGATGATCGCCTCGATGGCCATGCCCTGGTTCCACAGGGCGCCCATGACCGCGCCGGAGAGCCCGGCCGTGGAGGCCACCGACAGATCGATCTCGCCGGCGACCACGAGCAGGGTCATGGGCAGGGCGATCAGCGCGATCGGCAGGGTGTTGCCGATCAGGAACGACAGGTTGAGCGCGTTGCCGAACCCGTCCACGGTGGTGAAGGACAGCAGCAGGACCACCACGAGCAGGGCGCCGACGACCGTGTCCCAGCGGACGGCGCGGCGCGCCGGGGATGCGGACTCAGGCATGGCGGGCATTCCTCTTCTTCAGGGCGGAGGCCACGCGCAGCGCGACGATCCGGTCGACCGCGATGGCGAGGATGAGCAGGACGCCGTTGATGGCGAGCACCCACACGGAGCTGACGCCGAGGGCGGGCAGCACGCTGTTGACGGAGGTCAGCAGCAGCGCGCCGAGTGCCGCGCCGTAGACGCTGCCGGACCCGCCGGTGAAGACGACGCCGCCGACCACGACCGCGCTGACGACGGTGAGTTCGTAGCCGTACCCGGTGCCGGAGTCGACGTTGCCGAACCGGGCCAGGTACAGGGCGCCCGCGAGACCGGTGAGGGCTCCGCAGACGGTGTACGCGGCGAGGATCCTCTTGCGTACGGGGATGCCGGCGAGCCGGGCGGCCTCCGGGTTGGAGCCGAGCGCGTACAGCTCGCGGCCGGCGCCGAAGTGCTTGAGGCAGTACGCCGTCGCGACGAGCACCGCGAGGGCGATGAGCGCCAGGTACGGCACCGCGGAGATGCCGCCCGAGCCGAAGTCGACGAACCCTCCGGGCAGGTCGGCGGCGGTGATCTGGCGGGAGCCGACCCAGATGGAGTCGATGCCGCGGATGATGTAGAGGGTGCCGAGGGTGACGACCAGGGCGGGCACCTGGCCGAGGCTGACGAGCAGCCCGTTGAGCAGGCCGAAGCCGATGCCGAGCAGCACGGCGAGGGCGAGGGCGAGGACCGGGTTGCCGCCGCCCTGGAGGTAGGTGCCGGCGGCGAAGGCGGTGATGCCGAGCGTGGAGCCGACGGACAGGTCGACGTTGCGGGTGATGACGACCAGGGCCTGGCCGGTGGCGACCAGGACCAGGATGGTCGCGTTCAGCAGCAGGTCCTTGATGCCTTGTTCGGACAGGAACTCGCTGTTGCCGGCCTGGGTGACGGCGATCATCACCAGGAAGACCAGCAGGATGGCCAGTTCGCGCATCTTGAAGACGCGGTCGACCAGCCGGGTGGCGCCCGCCCGGGGCACCTCGGCGACGGGGGCGGGGTCGGGGCTGAGCACCGTCATGCGGCTGTCCTCCCCGTGGCTGCGGCCATCACGGTTTCCTCGGTGGCGTCGGAGCGGGGGATCTCGGCGGTGAGCCGGCCCTCGTGCATCACCAGCACGCGGTCGGCCATGCCGAGGATCTCGGGCAGGTCGGAGGAGATCATCAACACGGCCACGCCGTCGGCGGCGAGCCGGGACAGCAGCCGGTGCACCTCGGCCTTGGTGCCGACGTCGATGCCGCGGGTGGGCTCGTCGACGATCAGCACCTCGGGGCCGGTGGCGAGCCACTTGGCGAGGACGACCTTCTGCTGGTTGCCGCCGGACAGGGTGCTGACGGTGTCGGCGATCCGGACGTACTTGACGTGGAGCTTGACCGCCCAGTCGAGGGAGCGGCTGCGTTCGGCCCGACGGTCCATCAGACCGGCCCTGCGGGTGGTACGGAGTCCGGTGAGGCCGATGTTGCGTTCGATGGACATGTCCATCACCAGGCCCTGGGCGCGCCGGTCCTCGGGGACCAGGGCGAGCCCGGCGGCCATGGCGGTGGACGGGGCGCCGTTGGTCAGCTTCCGCCCGTCGACCTCCACCTCCCCGGCGTCCCAGCGGTCGATGCCGAACACCGCGCGGGCGACCTCGGTGCGGCCCGCGCCGACCAGCCCGGCCAGGCCGACGATCTCACCGCGCCGTACGTCGAAGGAGACGTCGGTGAAGACGCCCTCGCGGGTCAGCCGGCGCACGCTGAGGGCGATGCCGCCCGGCTTCACGTCCTGTTTGGGGTAGAGCTCGTCGAGGTCACGGCCGACCATGCGGCGGACCAGGTCGTCCTCGGTCATGCCGGCCACCGGTTCGGTGGAGATCCAGGCGCCGTCGCGCAGGGTGGTGACCCGGCCGCAGATCTCGAAGATCTCCTCCAGGCGGTGGGAGATGAAGAGCACCGCGGCGCCCTGGTCGCGCAGGGCGCGGACGACGCCGAAGAGCCGGGCGACCTCGCTGCCGGTGAGGGCGGCGGTGGGCTCGTCCATGATCAGGACGCGGGCGTCGAAGGAGAGCGCCTTGGCGATCTCGACGATCTGCTGGTCCGCGATGGACAGCCCGCGGGCCGGACGGTCCGGGTCGAGCGCGACACCGAGCCGCTTCATGAGGGCGGCGGTCGCCTCGCGGGTGGCCCGGTGGTCGATCCGGCCGAGGGAGCGACGGGGCCGGCGCCCCATGAAGATGTTCTCGGCGATCGACAGGTCGGGGAAGAGCGTGGGCTCCTGGTAGATCACGGCGATGCCGGCGTCACGTGCGTCGCCGGGGCCGTGGAAGACGACCGGTGCCCCGTCGAGCAGCACCTGGCCGGCGTCCGGCCGGTGCACTCCGGCGAGCGTCTTGATGAGGGTCGACTTGCCGGCTCCGTTCTCACCGGCGAGGGCGTGCACCTCCCCGGGGTGCAGCTCCAGGGAGACGTCCCGCAGCGCACGCACCGCGCCGAAGGACTTGGAGATGTCCCTGAGCGCGAGAACCGGGGCCGGACCCGTGTCGGACGGGTGGGTCATGAGGGCTCCTCGACGACGTCCGCGGGTCGTTCCTCGCGACGTCGTGAAAGGTTTCAACTGGGTTGCCGGGACGTTAGGCGCGCGACGCATGTCACGTCAATGGGTCCCGGTGGAAAAACTCGTGACGGCTTCGCCTCGCGCCAAGGCCACGGCCGTCGGTCCGTGCGCGAGGGGTTGACACCCCTGCGGGGGCGGCCTAGCTTCCCGTTCTGAATCGTTTCACTCAGTGGTCGCAACGACCCGATGTCACAGGAGCCCTGACGTGACCG
>KL568604.1:91423-93452 GCA_000715605.1 Streptomyces speibonae
TTCACTCAGTGGTCGCAACGACCCGATGTCACAGGAGCCCTGACGTGACCGAGCTCGCCGCGGTGAAAGCCGCTCTCAAGACACAGTCAGTCGAGACGCCGTCATGGGCGTACGGGAACTCGGGGACCCGCTTCAAGGTGTTCGCCCAGCAGGGTGTCCCCCGCACTCCGCAGGAGAAACTGGACGACGCGGCCAAGGTGCACGAGTTCACCGGGGTCGCGCCGACCGTGGCGCTGCACATCCCGTGGGACCGGATCGACGACTACGCGGCGCTGGCCGGGTACGCCGAGGACCGCGGGGTCCGGATCGGCACGATCAACTCCAACACCTTCCAGGACGACGCCTACCGGCTGGGCTCCGTCTGCCACCCGGACGCCGCGGTGCGCAGGAAGGCCGTGGACCATCTGCTGGAGTGCGTCGACATCATGGACGCGACCGGCTCCAGGGACCTGAAGCTGTGGTTCGCCGACGGGACCAACTATCCCGGCCAGGACGATGTGCGCGCCCGCCAGGACCGGCTCGCCGAGGCCCTCGCCGAGGTGTACGGCCGGCTCGGCGAGGGGCAGCGGATGCTGCTGGAGTACAAGCTGTTCGAGCCGGCGTTCTACACCACGGACGTGCCGGACTGGGGCACGGCGTACGCGCACTGTCTGAAGCTCGGCGAGAAGGCCCAGGTCGTGGTCGACACCGGGCACCACGCCCCGGGCACCAACATCGAGTTCATCGTCGCGACGCTGCTGCGGGAGGGGAAGCTCGGCGGGTTCGACTTCAACTCGCGGTTCTACGCGGACGACGACCTGATGGTGGGGGCCGCGGATCCGTTCCAGCTGTTCCGCATCATGTACGAGGTGGTGCGCGGGGGCGGATTCACGCCCGAGGTGGCGTTCATGCTGGACCAGTGCCACAACATCGAGGCGAAGATCCCGGCGATCATCCGGTCCGTCATGAACGTGCAGGAGGCCACGGCCAAGGCGCTGCTCGTCGATCGGGACGCCCTGGGGGAGGCCCAGCGGGCCGGGGATGTGCTGGGCGCGAACGCCGTGCTGATGGACGCGTACAACACGGACGTGCGTCCGCTGCTTCGTGAGGTGCGGGGGGAGATGGGGCTGGACCCCGAGCCTCTTGTCGCGTATGCGCGGTCGGGGTGGGAGGAACGGATCGTCGCCGAGCGGGTGGGCGGGGAGCAGGCGGGGTGGGGGGCGTGAGCGCCTGCCGGGTTGTTGTCCGTCGCGGGGTGCGGGTTCGTGGTGGTTGACCGCGCGGTTCCCCGCGCCCCTGGGCAAGTGCACTGACCCTCTTTCATGTAAGGACTGGATGTTCATGGCAACCCATCCCGCAGTCGCTGAATTGCTCGGGCGGTCGCATCGGCTCGGTGGCGATCCGCGCAATACCAACTACGCCGGGGGGAACGCCTCCGCGAAGGGTGTCGGGACCGATCCCGTCACCGGTGGTGACGTCGAACTGATGTGGGTCAAGGGATCCGGCGGGGATCTCGGCACGCTGACCGGGGCGGGGCTGGCCGTGCTGCGGCTGGACCGGCTGCGGGCGCTGACCGGGGTGTACCCGGGCGTCGAGCGCGAGGACGAGATGGTCGCGGCGTTCGACTACTGCCTGCACGGCAAGGGAGGCGCCGCGCCCTCGATCGACACCGCGATGCACGGACTCGTCGACGCCGCGCACGTGGACCATCTGCATCCCGACTCCGGTATCGCGCTCGCCTGTGCCGCCGACGGGGAGAAGCTGACCGCCGAGTGTTTCGGCGACACCGTGGTGTGGGTGCCGTGGCGGCGGCCGGGGTTCCAGCTCGGGCTGGACATCGCCGCCGTGCGACGGGCCAATCCCCAGGCGATCGGGTGCGTGCTCGGAGGGCACGGGATCACCGCGTGGGGGGACACCTCCGAGGAGTGCGAGCGGAACTCGCTGCACATCATCCGCACCGCCGAGGCGTTCCTCGCCGAGCGCGGACGGCCGGAGCCCTTCGGTCCCGTCCTCGAGGGGTACGAGGCGCTGCCCGTTCAGGAGCGGCGGG
>KL568604.1:93702-96388 GCA_000715605.1 Streptomyces speibonae
GCTGGCGCCGTATGTGCGGGCCGTGGCCTCGCAGGACCGGGCGCAGGTCGGGCACTTCGACGACTCCGCGGCCGTACTGGACTTCCTGGCCCGGGCCGAACACCCGCGGCTGGCCGCGCTGGGCACCTCCTGCCCGGACCACTTCCTGCGCACCAAGGTGCGGCCGCTCGTCCTCGACCTGCCGGCGTCCGCGCCGCTGGAGGAGGCGGTCGCCCGGCTGAAGGAGCTGCACGCGGCCTACCGCGAGGAGTACGCCGCCTACTACGCGCGGCACGCGGACGACGACTCCCCGGCGATGCGCGGGGCCGACCCGGCGATCGTGCTGGTGCCGGGCGTGGGCATGTTCAGCTTCGGCAAGGACAAGCAGACGGCGCGGGTGGCCGGTGAGTTCTACCTCAACGCGGTCAACGTGATGCGCGGGGCCGAGGCGGTCTCCACGTACGCGCCGATCGAGGAGTCGGAGAAGTTCCGCATCGAGTACTGGGCGCTGGAGGAGGCCAAGCTGCGGCGGATGCCGGCGCCGAGGCCGCTCGCCACGCGGGTGGCGCTGGTGACCGGCGCGGGCAGCGGGATCGGGAAGGCAATCGCGCGGCGGCTGGTGGCCGAGGGCGCGTGCGTCGTCGTGGCCGACCTGAACGGGGAGAACGCCGCCGCGGTCGCCGAGGAGCTGGGCGGACCCGACAAGGCCGTCGCCGTGACCGTCGACGTGACGTCCGAGGAGCAGATCGCCGAGGCCTTCCGGGACGCCGTGCTCGCCTTCGGCGGGGTCGACCTGGTGGTGAACAACGCCGGGATCTCCATCTCCAAGCCGCTGCTGGAGACGTCCGCGAAGGACTGGGACCTCCAGCACGACATCATGGCCCGCGGCTCCTTCCTCGTCTCGCGCGAGGCGGCCCGGGTGATGACGGCGCAGGGGCTGGGCGGGGACATCGTCTACATCGCGTCGAAGAACGCCGTGTTCGCCGGCCCGAACAACATCGCCTACTCCGCCACCAAGGCCGACCAGGCCCATCAGGTGCGGCTGCTGGCCGCCGAGCTGGGCGAGCACGGGATACGCGTCAACGGTGTCAACCCCGACGGTGTGGTGCGCGGTTCGGGGATCTTCGCGGGCGGCTGGGGTGCCCGGCGCGCCGCCGTGTACGGGGTGCCGGAGGAGAAGCTGGGCGAGTTCTACGCGCAGCGGACGCTGCTGAAGCGGGAGGTGCTGCCCGAGCATGTGGCGAACGCCGTGTTCGCGCTGACCGGCGGCGATCTCACCCACACCACCGGACTGCACGTCCCGGTCGACGCCGGCGTCGCCGCCGCGTTCCTGCGATGAGCGGCGCGGTGCGGTCGTACGCCGCGGTCGACCTCGGCGCGTCCAGCGGGCGGGTCATGGTCGGCCGGGTGGGCCCCGGCAGCCTGGAGCTGACCGAGGTGCACCGCTTCCCGAACCGGCCGGTGCGGGTGCCCGAGGGGCTGCGCTGGGACATCCTCGGGCTGTACGCCGGCGTGCTGGACGGGCTGCGGGCGGCCGGCGCCGTCGATTCGGTCGGCGTGGACAGCTGGGCCGTGGACTACGGGCTGCTGGACGCGGACGGGGCGCTGCTCGGCAACCCCGTGCACTACCGCGACGGCCGCACCGACGGGGTCGCGCAGCGGGTGTGGGCGACGGTGCCGGCCGACGAGCTGTACGCGGCGACCGGCTTGCAGTACGCCCCGTTCAACACCTTGTACCAGCTGGCCGCGGCGCGTGGCTCGGCGCAACTGGCGCGGGCGGAGCGGTTGCTGCTGATACCGGACCTGCTGACGTACTGGCTCACCGGTGAGCAGGGCACGGAGCTGACCAACGCCTCCACCACCCAGCTGATCGACCCGCGCACCCGCGACTGGGCGCACGGGGTCGCGGACCGGCTGGGCATCGACCTCGGGCTGTTCGCGCCGCTGCGCCGGCCGGGTGATCCGGCCGGGGTGCTGCGGCCCGGGGTGCTGGAGGAGACCGGGCTGACGGGTCCGGTGCCGGTGACGGCGGTCGGCTCGCACGACACGGCCTCCGCTGTGGCCGCGGTGCCGGCGGACGGTGAGCGGTTCGCGTACATCTGCACCGGCACCTGGTCGCTGGCCGGTCTCGAACTGGAGGCGCCGGTGCTCACCGAGGAGAGCCGGGCCGCCAACTTCACCAACGAGCTGGGGCTGGACGGCACGGTTCGCTATCTGCGCAACATCATGGGTCTGTGGCTGCTCCAGGAGTGCGTACGGGCCTGGGGCGAGCCGGATCTGCGGGCGTTGCTGCGGGAGGCGGCCGAGGTGCCGGCGCTGCGGTCGGTGGTGGACGCCGGGGACACGGCGTTTCTCGCGCCGGGCAGGATGCCGGAGCGGATCGCCGAGGCCTGCCGGGTCTCGGGGCAGCCGGTACCCGTCTCGCCCGCCGAGGTCACGCGCTGCATCCTGGACTCGCTCGCGCTGGCCCACCGCAAGGCGGTGCAGGACGCGCAGCGGCTCGCCGGACGGGAGGTCGACGTGGTGCACATCGTGGGCGGCGGCACCCGGAACGCCCTGCTGTGCCAGCTGACCGCCGACGCCTGCGGACTGCCGGTGGTGGCCGGGCCGACGGAGGCGGCGACGCTGGGCAACGTCCTGGCGCAGGCCCGCGCGCACGGGGTGGTCGGCGATCTCGCCGGAATGCGGCGGCTGCTCCGCCGTACCT
>KL568604.1:96609-100071 GCA_000715605.1 Streptomyces speibonae
CGTACCCGGTCGCCGGCGCGGTACGCGCCGCGCGGCGGCACCCGGCGCTGGCGGGCGGCGCAGGCCCGGCTCGCCGGGGGCTGACCCGGGTCTCCCCCGGGCCGCGGCCCCCGCACTACCCTGCATGAACCGATGATCGAATGGACGAGGAGCCGCGATGCGTGTCGCACTGTTCCTGACCTGCGTCAACGACACGCTCTATCCGGACACCGGGCGCGCCGTGGTGAGACTCCTGACCCGGCTGGGTGTCGACGTCGACTTCCCGATGGCGCAGACCTGTTGCGGTCAGGCGCACTACAACACCGGCTACCGGCATGGGACGGAGCCGCTGGCCCGGCACTTCGCGGACGTCTTCGGGGAGTACGAGGCGATCGTGACGCCGTCCGGGTCGTGCGGGGCGATGGTGCGGGAGCTGTATCCGAGGATGGGTGAGCGGGCCCGTGCGGAGGGGCGCGGGGACGCCCTCGCGGTGGCGCTCGCGCCGGTCGTGCCGAAGACGTACGAGCTCACGGAGTTCCTGGTGGACGTGCTGGGGGTGACGGACGTCGGGGCGTACTACCCGCACAAGGTGACCTACCACCCGACCTGTCACGGGCTGCGCGGACTGGGTCTGGGCGAGCGTCCGCTGCGACTGCTGCGGGCGGTGAAGGGGCTGGAGCTGGCCGAACTGCCGGGCGCCGAGGAGTGCTGCGGGTTCGGCGGCACCTTCGCGCTGAAGAACGCCGACGTCTCGGCGGCGATGGGCGCCGACAAGGTGCGCAACGCCGCCTCGACGGGCGCCGAGGTGCTGTGCGCCGCGGACAACTCCTGTCTGATGCACATCGGCGGCATGATGACGAGGCTGCGCACCGGCATGCGGCCGGTGCACATCGCGGAGATCCTGGCGAGCACGGAGGAGGAACCGGCCGGATGAGCGGGACGTTCGTCGGGATGCCGGCGTTTCCGGAGGCGGCCCGGGACGCCGTGCGCGACACCACCCTGCGTGGCAACCTGCGCCATGCCACGCACACCATCCGGGCCAAGCGCGCCGAGGCCGTGGCGGAGATGAGCGACTGGGCCGAGCTGCGGGAGGCCGGGAAGCGGATCAAGGATCACACGCTGCGTCATCTCGACCGCTATCTGGTGCGGCTGGAGGAGTCGGTGACGGCCGCGGGCGGCACCGTGCACTGGGCGGCCGACGCCGAGGAGGCCAACCGGATCGTCGCGCGGCTGGTCAAGGAGACCGGTGAGTCGGAGGTCGTCAAGGTCAAGTCGATGGCCACCCAGGAGATCGGGCTGAACGAGGCCCTTCAGGCCGAGGGGATCCGCGCCTACGAGACCGATCTGGCCGAGCTGATCGTGCAGCTGGGCGAGGACCGGCCCTCGCACATCCTGGTGCCGGCGGTGCACCGCAACCGCGGGGAGATCCGGGAGATCTTCGCCCGCGAGATGGGCCGGTGGGGCCGCCCCGCCCCGGAGGGGCTCACGGACGCGCCCGCGGATCTGGCGGAGGCGGCGCGGCTGCATCTGCGGGAGAAGTTCCTGCGCGCCAAGGTGGGCATTTCCGGTGCCAACTTCATGGTCGCGGACACCGGCACGCTGGTGGTGGTGGAGTCCGAGGGCAACGGGCGGATGTGCCTGACCCTGCCCGAGACGCTGATCTCGGTCGTCGGCATCGAGAAGATCGTGCCGACCTGGCGGGACCTGGAGGTGTTCCTGCAGATCCTGCCCCGCTCCTCGACCGCCGAGCGGATGAACCCGTACACCAGCACCTGGACCGGCACCACGCAGGAGGACGGCCCGCGCGTCTTCCACCTGGTGCTGCTGGACAACGGCCGCACCGACGCCCTCGCCGACGAGGTGGGCCGGCAGGCGCTGCGCTGCATCCGCTGCTCGGCGTGCCTCAATGTGTGCCCGGTGTACGAGCGGGCCGGCGGGCATGCCTACGGCTCGGTCTATCCCGGGCCGATCGGCGCGATCCTCAGCCCGCAGCTGCGGGGCACGGGCAGCCCGGTCGACGCGTCGCTGCCGTACGCCTCGTCGCTGTGCGGGGCCTGCTACGAGGTGTGTCCGGTCGCCATCGACATCCCCGAGGTGCTGGTGCATCTGCGGGAGCGGGTGGTGGAGGGCGGAACGGTGACGCGGGAGGGCAACAAGGTGGTGCTGCGGCCCGCGAAGGGGCACGCCGCCGAGCGGGCCGCGATGCGCGCCGCGCGCTGGGCGTTCACGCGTCCCGGTGCCCTGCGGGCCGGCCAGCGCCTCGCCTCGCGCACCCGGCGGCTGCATCCGCGCACCCTGCCGGGCCCCGGCCGGGCGTGGAGCGGGACCCGGGACCTGCCGCCGGTGCCGGCGGAGCCGTTCCGGGACTGGTGGAAGCGTACGCAGGGCGGGAAGGACGGTGCCGCGTGAGCAGCAGGGAACGGATCCTGGGCCGGGTGCGGCGGGCCCTCGCGGACGTGCCGGGGGACGACACCCCGTACGAGCGGGCGGTGGCCCGGGACTATCTGCGCGAGCACGGCGAGCGTACGGCCGCGCAGACGGCGGACCTGCTCGCCGAGAATCTGGCCGACTACCGGGCGGTCGTGCACCGCACCGACACCGCCGGGCTGGCCGGTGTGGTGGCCGGGCTGCTCGCCGCGCGCGGCGCGTCGACGGTGCTGGTGCCGCCGGGGCTCGACGCGGCGTGGCTCGCGTCGGCCGAGGTGACCCGGGTGGCCGACCTGGCGGAGAGCACCCCGCACGAACTGGACCGGGTGGACAGTGTGGTGACGGGGTGCGCGGTGGCCGTGGCCGAGACGGGCACGATCGTGCTGGACGGCTCCCCCGACCAGGGCAGGCGGCGCATCACCCTGATCCCCGACCACCACATCTGTGTGGTCCGGGTCCCGGACCAGGTCGTCTCCTCCGTCCCGCAGGCCCTCGCCCGCCTCGACCCGGCCCGCCCGCTCACCTGGATCTCCGGGCCGTCGGCGACCAGCGACATCGAACTCGACCGGGTGGAGGGCGTGCACGGGCCGCGCTCTCTGGAGGTCGTGTTGGTCCGGTGACCCTCGACGCCGGCAACCTGGAGACGCTGCACTGCACGGTGGTCGGCATCGCCGTGGTCCTCGTCTGCGTGATGCCGGTCAACTCCCTGTGCGCGGCGACGGCCTACCGGGCGCGGGCGTTCGGCCGGCAGCGTCTCGCCGGGGCGACGCCCCGTCAGGTGCTGGGGCTGGTCCTCACGCTCGTCGGGCTGCTGTTCGGCACCCTGGCGGCGCCGGCCGGGATCGTGCCGTTCACCGTGGTCCGCGGGGACGCGGTGCCGCCGGAGCGGATGGTGGGCGTGAGGGCCGCCGTCGCCTCGATCGGCGCGGCGACACTCGGGACGGGCCTGGCCACGGCCCGGAGGGTGCTGCGCACGCCGGCCGCGTGACGCAGGGATGTTCCGGGGAGTGTCAGGACACGGTCCGTTTCCGGCCCCGGACGGAGGGCCGCTGCCTC
>KL568605.1:0-163 GCA_000715605.1 Streptomyces speibonae
TCTACACGCCTCCCTCGCGCCATCGGAGATGTGTATAAGAGACAGCCCCCGTCCCGACCCCTCCCGCCGCCGGCGAGTGCCGCGCTCCGTGGGCTGCGCGCCGCCGCTCCCCGCCGTCCGCGCCGTCCGCGCCGTCCGCGCGATCCGCGCGATCCGCGCAAGC
>KL568605.1:494-2780 GCA_000715605.1 Streptomyces speibonae
CCCCCCGGCCAGCACCGACGCAGGGCACCTGCAGAGCGCCGGCTGGTGCAACAACCCCAGGCCAACACCAACGCCCGCTGCACAGGGCACCCCACCCCCACCGGCGTACGGCGCCTAACGGAACCGCGTGGCGAGGTACTCGTCGAACGTGCGCTTCCCCACCGCCCGCTCCGGCGCCAGATGACCCCCCGCCCGGAACCCCTCGTACGCCGCCCCCCGCAGCGGCACCTTCACCACCGCCCGCCGCCGCCCCGCCGCCTTCAGATACGCCCGCGCCAGCGACTCGAACGTCCGCACCTCCGGCCCGCCCATGTCGTCGACCCGCCCCGCCGGCTCACCCTCCGCCAGCTCCGCCAGCCGGTCCGCGACCTCCGTGACGTCGATCGGCTGGTCCTTCACCCGGGCCGGCAGCACGATCACCGGCACCTTCGCCAGCCCTTGCAGTACCGTCAGGACCAGGTCGTGGAACTGTGTCGTCCGCAGCACCGTCCAGCCGATCCCGGAGCCCTCGATCAGCCGCTCCACCGCCAGCTTCGACTTGTAGTAGCCGAACGGCACCCGGTCCACGCCGACGATCGAGATGTACACCAGATGCCCCACCCCGGCCCGCTGCGCCGCCTCGATCAGATTCCGCGAGGCCTTCTCGTCGCCCCCGCGCGGTGAGGTCGCGCAGTGCACGATCGTGTCCACGCCCGTGACGGCGGCGTCCAGGGCGCTCCCGCCCTCGCGCAGATCGACGGCGTACGGCCGCGCGTGCCGGCTGAGCACCCGCACCTCGTGCCCGTCCGCACGTAGCCGCTCGACGACATGCCTGCCGAGCGTTCCGGTACCGCCGGTCACCAGGATCGTGGTCATGCTGATTCAGCCCTTCCGGACACCGGCGCCCCCGGACGGAGCGCCCCGCATCGGCCAGGACGGACCGGCCCGCGCCGGATGTGACATCGGTGCCGGACTCGTCGAAGTCCAGCTTCGCCGGGTCCGGCACCGTGCGCATCCCCACCTGGTGAGGCCCGGCGGCGGGCAAGGGCCGTCGTCACCGCCGCCGGGCCGGTCCACCGGAGGTCAGCAGGCTCCCTGGTCCCGCCACACCCCCCACTCGCCGGTGGTGCCGGGCTCCTCGCCCTGCGTCCACCACTGCGCCCGCCAGACGCGTCCCTCGTGGGAGACCATGCTTCCTCCGCCGTAGGCGGTCGAGGCGTTCCACGCCGGGTCCGTGCAGTCGCCGGGCTCACCCGGGTCCGTCGGCGTCGTGCCGCCGGGCTCGACCACGGTCGTCCCGCGTGCGAGGTCGCCGGCGAGGGCGTAGGTCGTGCCGGAGATCGTCACCGTCCAGTTCGACGGGGTCGACACGGGCAGGTAGTAGTTGAACGACAGGTCGACCGTCGCGCCCGGCGCCAGCGACTGCCACGCCGGCAGCTTCAGCGACACCCGGTGAAAGTCGCCCCGCAGACCGCCCACGTTGTCGCCGGTGTGGTCGCTGCTGATCACCTCGGTGTCGAAGCCGGACTGGTCGGAGGCGTTGTCCGGGGCCGAGGTCGCGTAGTCGAACTGGAACTCCGTGCCGCCCGGCAGCGTGGTCTGCGTATTGTTCGTGATGCGCAGCTTGGGCGTGATCGGGTAGTTGGAGTCGCCCAGCTTGAAGTCCGTGAACCGCACGTCCACGTTCACGGCCTCGGCCGGCAGGTCCGCGTCGGACTTCTTCGCGCCGTACGGCGTCGCCGTCCGGAACGTGTCGTACATCAGCGAGGTGAGCGTGTCGCCCTGCTCGTACTGGCCCTTGGCGTCGTTCCAGCCGTAGTCGCCGGCCAGCTCCCAGACCATCGTGCCGCCGATGCCGCGGTCCACGACGTAGTCGGCCTTGGCCGCGACGGACTGCTCGTCCTCGGTGGAGAGGAACACCTTCTTCTCGGCGTTCCACAGCCAGGGAGCGACCAGCGTCGAGTCGTACTTGCGGGCGTAGGTGCCGGTCAGCTCGGTGCCGGCGGGGAAGCCGTAGTCGGTGACGTAGTCGCCGACGATCCCCTTCTCGAGGTTCTTGGCGTGCCACATCGGGTTGGAGCCCGCCGGGGACTCCTTGCCCTCGGTGTCGAGGTCGTGCCAGAGGTTGTCGATGCCGACGGCGCCGTCACCGCACTTGGTCAGGCCGGAGCCCGCCGGGCAGGAGGACGCGGTGGCCCTGCCCCACAGACCGTCGGTGCCGCCCTGCACGTTCTTGTGGCCGCGCGTGTAGTACGGCAGGCCGATGTTGATGCGGCCGGCCGGCATCGAGCCGCGGAAGTAGTGGTA
>KL568605.1:3015-3486 GCA_000715605.1 Streptomyces speibonae
CTGCCGTAGACGTTCGCGGCGGCCAGCTCGGCGTCCTTGCCGTCGTCGAAGAGCGACGCGTTGGGGCCGACGTACTCGTTCCAGGCGCCGTGCAGGTCGTACGACATGATGTTGACGTAGTCCAGGTACTTCTGGACCTGGAAGGTCTCCATGCCGCGCAGCAGATAGCCGGACGAGGGCGCCGCCACCGTGAGCAGGTAGTGCCGGCCGTCGGCCGCGCCCGCGCGGTCCAGCTTCTCGCGCAGCGTCTTCATCAGCACCGCGTAGCCCTCGACCAGCCCGGCCCGGCGGGGGTTGGCGAGGGACCAGTCGAGCGGGTTGCCCGCGTCCTTCATCGTCGTCGGGTACTCGTAGTCGATGTCGACGCCGTTGAAGCCGTACGTGCGGATGAATGCGACCGCCGAGTCGGCGAAGGTGTCGATGCCGGCGTGGTTGACCGAGCCGTCGGCGTTGGTGGCCATCGAGTAGAGG
>KL568605.1:3636-4037 GCA_000715605.1 Streptomyces speibonae
TGTATAAGAGACAGGCGTTGGTGGCCATCGAGTAGAAGCCGCCGGAGTTCACCCGGTTGCCGGCGTCGTCGAAGTAGCCGCCGGTCTCGGCCCAACCGCCCACCGAGATCAGCGTCTTGACGTCGGGGTGCTGCTTCTTGAACTTGGTGAGCAGATTGAAGTGGCCCTGGTAGGGGAGCTGCGGATCCATCTCCGCGCCGTCCACGCCCGGCCAGGTCAGGCCCG
This sequence comes from Streptomyces speibonae, assembly GCA_000715605.1. Lineage (GTDB taxonomy): Bacteria > Actinomycetota > Actinomycetes > Streptomycetales > Streptomycetaceae > Streptomyces > Streptomyces speibonae. The sequence continues at coordinate 3,862 of KL568605.1, forward strand.
TCGCCGGGTTGGTGGCGCCGTCCGTGCCGACGGAGATCTTGTTGCTCTTGTCGATGTGCGCGAACGCGTAGTTGATGTGGGTGATCTTGTCCCACGGGATGTCCGACGCGAGGTAGGCGGGCTTTCCGTCCTTGCCGGTGCGCCAGCTGTCTCTTATACACATCTCTGATGGCGCG
>KL568605.1:4172-5937 GCA_000715605.1 Streptomyces speibonae
GATCTTGTCCCACGGGATGTCCGACGCGAGGTAGGCGGGCTTTCCGTCCTTGCCGGTGCGCCAGCCGGTGAAGTAGCCGATCACCCGGCGCTGGTGGTCGGCGCCCATCTTCTCGCGTCCGTCCGAGTCGTAGACCGAGCAGTAGGGGACGTCGACACCAGGGGTGCTGTAGAGGCCGTCGGGACGGCAGGACTCCTGGTCGGCTGCGGGTGCGGCGGTGGCGGGCAGCGCCGTGAGCAGCAGGCCCGCGAGGGCGGCGGCGGAGGCGAGCAGCGCGGGTCTCGCTCCGGGGCGTGAGGGGGACGGCACAGTGGGTTCCTCTCCACGGAAGTTGGCTCGGACCCTAAAAGGACTAGACCAGAGCGTCAATAGGTATGGACCAATTTCGGGGAGGGTTCAAGAGGTGGCGGTGGAGGGGGAGTTGCGGGGCGGGCGACACTCGGGTGCGCACGTGTCACCCACTGTGAGGCACTCCACAGGCCTCGCCCGCATGGGTGACGGCCGGGCGTGGCACACTGGCCCTGTACCAGAAGCAGCGCACTCCGGGGTCGGTGAAAGTCCGAACCGGCGGTTACAGTCCGCGACCCGGTCGCCTCCAGCGACCGGTTGACCAGGTGAAATTCCTGGACCGACGGTGAAAGTCCGGATGGGAGGCAGTGCGCGGCGGGCGGGCATCCATGCACGCCGCCGTACCGGTTCGCCATCGGGCGAGCCCTGTCCGGCGTCGTCCTCGGATCCTCGCTCGCAGTCCCTGTCGTCATCGGCAGGCCCCGGAGTCCGTGCCCGAAGAGGCAGGAGGACCCGGGAAGTGTTCACCGGAATCGTCGAAGAGCTGGGCGAGATCACCGCCGTCGAGACCCTCGGCGACGCCTGTCGGTTCCGGCTGCGCGGTCCCCTCGTCACCCAGGGCGCACAGCACGGGGACTCCATCGCCGTCAACGGCGTCTGCCTCACCGTCGTCGAGCACGAGGGCGACGAGTTCACCGCCGACGTGATGGCGGAGACCCTGAACCGCTCGAGCCTCGGCGCCCTCACCATCGGTTCCCGCGTCAACCTCGAACGCCCCATGGCGGTGGGCGGGCGTCTGGGCGGCCACATCGTGCAGGGGCACGTCGACGGCACGGGTGAGATCCTCGAGCGCAAGCCGTCGGAGAACTGGGAGCTGGTGAAGATCTCGCTCCCCGCGGATCTCTCCCGCTACGTCGTGGAGAAGGGCTCCATCACCGTCGACGGCATCAGCCTCACCGTCGTCGACGCGGGGCCCGACTACTTCACCGTCAGCCTCATCCCCACCACTCTGGCCCTGACCACGCTCGGCGTGAAACAGCCCGGCGACCCGGTCAACCTCGAGGTGGACGTCATCGCCAAGTACGTCGAGCGGATGCTCGGCGACCGCGCCCTCGGCGAGGGGGCGGGCCGGTGAACTGGCTCAACTCCGAGGCGTTCACCGTCCTCGACCAGCACATCAAATGGTCGGACATGATCGGCAACGTCATCGGCCTGCTCGCCCTCGCCCTGGGCTGGCGCCGTTCCCTGTGGACCTGGCCCGCCCAGTTCGTCTCCGGACTGATCCTGTTCGCCGCCTTCGCCACCGCCCACCTCTCGGGCAGCGCGGGCAAACAGGTGGTCGTCATGCTGGTCGCCGCCTGGGGCTTCGCGCAGTGGAACCGCGGCCGGCAGCAGGCGCGGGACGGCGCCGTCTCCGTACGGTTCGCGACCAACCCCGAACGAGCCCTGCTGGCCGGAGCGGCGGCCGTCGGCACCC
>KL568605.1:6111-11024 GCA_000715605.1 Streptomyces speibonae
CCCTCGCCGTCGGCGGCCTGTTCACCCTCTACCCGTCCCTGTCCTGGGACCCCTGGCCGGACGCCTACATCTTCGTCGGCACGATCGTCGCCATGTACGCCCAGGCCCGCGGCATGGTCGAGTTCTGGTTCGCCTGGCTGCTCGTCGACCTCGTCGGCGTCCCCCTGAACTTCGCCAACGGATTCGCCTTCTCCGGCTTCGTCTACATCGTCTACGGCGCACTGGTCCTGTGGGGCCTGCGCGACTGGTGGCTGCGCTCCCGCGACGCGCGGCCCGCCCTGGAAGGAGCGCCGGCATGACCGCGGCACCCATGCTGTACGACACCGAGGACCTCGACCTGCGGCTCGACCCCGTCGAGCAGGCCGTCGCCGACATCGCGGCCGGCCGGCCCGTCGTGGTCGTCGACGACGAGGACCGCGAGAACGAGGGCGACCTCGTCATCGCCGCCGAGATGGCGACCGAGGAGATCGTCGCGTTCATGATGAGCGAGTGCCGCGGCCTGATCTGCGCCCCCATGGAGGGCGACGAACTGGACCGGCTGCACCTCCCGCAGATGGTGGACGACAACACCGAGTCGATGAAGACCGCGTTCACCGTCTCCGTCGACGCCTCCGCCGCCCACGGAGTGAGCACCGGCATCTCCGCCGCCGACCGCGCCACCACGCTCCGGCTCCTCGCGGGCGGCACCGCCGGACCCACCGACTTCGTCCGCCCCGGCCACGTCTTCCCGCTGCGCGCCCGGCCCGGCGGTGTGCTCGTGCGCGACGGCCACACCGAGGCCGCCGTCGACCTCGCCCGCCTCGCCGGACTCCGGCCGGCCGGCGCCATCGTCGAGATCGCCGGTGAGGACGGCCGCATGCTGCGGCTGCCGGAACTCGTGCCCTTCGCCCGCAAGCACGGCCTGACGATCATCTCCATCGAGGACCTGATCGCCTACCGCCGGTCCGCCGAGCCCACCGTCCGCCGCGAGGCCGAGGTCCGGCTGCCCACCTCCCACGGCACCTTCACGGCGTACGGCTACCGCTCCACCGTCGACGGCGTCGAGCACGTCGCCCTCGTCCACGGCGACCTCCGCTCCGGCGAGGACGTCCTGGTCCGCGTCCACTCCGAATGCCTCACCGGCGACGTCTTCGGCTCCCAGCGCTGCGACTGCGGCCCCCAGCTGGACGCCTCCCTCGACCGCATCCAGGCCGAGGGCCGGGGCGTGGTCGTCTACCTGCGCGGACACGAGGGGCGCGGCATCGGCCTGATGTCCAAGCTGCGCGCCTACGAACTCCAGGAGCGCGGCCGGGACACCCTGGACGCCAACCTGGAACTCGGCCTGCCCGCCGACGCCCGCGACTACGGCGCCGGCGCGCAGATCCTCGCCGACCTCGGGGTCCGCAGCGTCCGCCTGCTGACCAACAACCCCGACAAGTCCGACGCGCTGGTCCGGCACGGCATCGCGGTCACCCGGCGCGAGCCGATGCCCGTCACCACGAGCGAGCACAACCTCCGGTACCTGCGCACCAAGCGCGACCGGATGGGCCACGACCTGCCCTGGCTGGACACGCCGACCGTGCCCGCCTGCGGCAACCAGTAAGAGAACACCGAGGAGAGACGTGAGCGGCAAGGGTGCACCGGAACTGTCCGTACGCAACGTGGGGGACCTGCGGGTCGCCGTCGTCGCGGCACAGTGGCACGAGAAGGTGATGGACGGACTGGTGGACGGCGCCCTGCGCGCCCTGCACGACCTCGGCATCGACGAGCCGACCCTGCTCCGGGTCCCCGGCAGCTGGGAACTCCCGGTCGTCGCCAAGGTCCTGGCCGGCCGCGGCTACGACGCGGTCGTCGCCCTCGGCGTCGTCATCCGGGGCGGCACACCCCACTTCGACTACGTGTGCCAGGGCGTCACCCAGGGCCTCACCCAGGTGTCGGTCGACACCGGGGTGCCCGTCGGGTTCGGCCTGCTCACCTGTGACAACGAGGAGCAGGCCCTGGACCGGGCCGGGCTGCCCGGCTCCAGCGAGGACAAGGGCCACGAGGCGGTCACCGCCGCCGTGGCGACCGCGGCCACACTGCGTTCGGTATCCGAACCCTGGCGGTGAGCAGTCCCCGTCACCGCGTAGGGTAAGGACCACCATGTCCAAGAAGACGTTCGAGGAGCTCTTCACCGAGCTCCAGCACAAGGCCGCCCACGGCGACCCCGCCACCTCCCGCACCGCCGAACTGGTCGACAAGGGCGTCCACGCCATCGGCAAGAAGGTCGTCGAGGAGGCCGCCGAGGTCTGGATGGCCGCCGAGTACGAGGGCAAGGAAGCGGCCGCCGAGGAGATCTCGCAGCTGCTGTACCACGTCCAGGTGATGATGGTCGCCCGCGGCATCTCCCTCGACGACGTCTACGCCCACCTGTAGTCCGACGCCCCCGACCACACCCCTCCCGCACGAAACACGAAGGAAGCCGACCTCATGCTGCGCATCGCCGTCCCCAACAAGGGTTCCCTGTCAGGCCCCGCGGGGGAGATGCTGCATGAGGCCGGCTACCAGCAGCGCCGCGAGTCCAAGGAACTGCGGATCGTCGACCCGGCCAACGAGGTGGAGTTCTTCTACCTCCGCCCCCGCGACATCGCGATCTACGTCTCCTCCGGCAAGCTGGACATCGGCATCACCGGACGCGACCTGCTCGTCGACTCCGGCGCCGACGCCGAGGAGATCCTCCCGCTCGGCTTCGCCCGCTCCACCTTCCGCTTCGCCACCAAGCCCGGCACGGCGAACGGCGTGACCGACCTCACCGGCAGGACGGTCGCCACCTCCTACGAGGGGATCGTCGCGGCGCACCTCGCCGACCAGGGCATCGACGCCTCCGTCGTCCACCTCGACGGCGCCGTCGAGACCGCCATCGAACTGGGCGTCGCCGAGGTCATCGCCGACGTCGTCGAGACCGGCACGTCCCTGCGCAACGCGGGCCTGGAGGTCTTCGGCGAGCCGATCATGAAGTCCGAGGCGGTCGTCATCCGCCGCACCGGCGCCTCCTCCGACGCCGACCCGGCCGTCGAGACCAAGGTGCAGCAGTTCCTCCGCCGCCTCCAGGGCGTCCTGGTCGCCCGGACGTACGTGATGATGGACTATGACTGCCGCGTCGAGCAGCTGGAGAAGGCCGTCGCCCTCACCCCCGGCCTGGAGTCCCCGACCATCTCCCCGCTGCACAACGAGGGCTGGGTCGCCGTCCGCTCGATGGTCCCGTCCAGGGACGCCCAGCGGATCATGGACGACCTGTACGACATCGGCGCGCGCGCCATCCTCACCACGGCCATCCACGCCTGCCGCCTCTGACCGGCCCGGAGCATCCCATGTCCGCATCCACACCGAGCCGGCCGCCCGCGCTGCCCGCCACCTTCCGCCCGGCCCACACCCGCGTGGTGCTGCTCTCCGCCGGCGTCGCGATGTTCGTGGTCATCACCCTCATCGCGCTGCTGCTGGAACAGCTCAGCCCGGGGGAGCGGATCAGCTTCGTGTTCACCGCCGCGCTGCTGGCCGGTGTGCTGTTCCTGCTGGCCCGGCCGAAGGTGGTCGCCGACGAGAGCGGCGTCACCGTGGTCAACATCGTGAGCCGGCGCCGTCTGGAGTGGGCGGAGATCCTTCAGGTGAACCTCCGCCCGGGTGATCCCTGGGTCTTCCTCGACCTCAGCGACGGCACCAGCCTGCCCGCGCTCGGCATCCAGCCGGGCATCGCCAGGCAGCGTGCCGTCGCCGACGCGCGCGCCCTGCGCGCGCTGGCCGAGGAGCGCTCCGCACCCGGTCACGAAAGGCCGCGGGGCTGACCTCCCGGCCGCCCGTACGGACCGGCCCCGCGGCCCGTACGGGGCAGGATCCGGGAAGCACGGGGGCCATCCACCTGCCGCAGTCGCCCATGTCTTGATTAATCTGGTGGGCGGAGGCGCGCCGACAGCGCCTCCGCCCCTGTCGCCCCGCCCGGTGCCCAGGGGCTCCAGCTACCCGAGGAGTGACCCTCTCCGGCGATGGACGGATCGTCCTGCAGTACCTGCGCCGCCCCCTGCCGACATAGCGCGAAACCGTATTCCCGGGTTCGCGCGCATCCGGAGGCGGCGGCAACATGACCACCCACCTGCTGCTGCTCGCAGCCGCGTTCGTACTGATCCTGGCCAACGGATTCTTCGTGGCCGCGGAGTTCGGCCTGGTGACGGTCGAACGACCGGACGCCGAACAGGCCGCCACGGCCGGCGACCGGCGCGCCCGCCGCGTCGTCGAGTCCCTCCGGGAGCTGTCCTTCCAGCTCTCCGGAACGCAGCTCGGCATCACCATCACCTCCCTCGTCGTGGGCATGCTGGCCCAGCCGGCCCTCGCCGGACTGCTGCACGGCCCCTTCACCGGCATCGGTCTGCCCGAGGGAGCCGTCCCCGGCGTCTCCGTCGTCGTCGGCATGCTGCTGGCCTCGGCGGTCCAGATGGTGATCGGTGAGCTCGTGCCCAAGAACTGGGCGGTGTCCCGCCCGATGCAGGTCGCGCGCTTCGTGGCCGGCCCGCAGCACGTCTTCGCCCGGCTGTTCCGCCCGGTGATCGCCGGGCTGAACGCCGTGGCCAACCGCCTGGTGCGCGCCCTGGGCTTCGAACCCGCCGAGGAGCTGGCCTCCGCCCGCACCCCCGGCGAACTCGTCTCCCTGGCCCGGCACTCCGCCCGGGCCGGCGCCCTCGAACAGGACACGGCCGACCTCTTCGTCCGCACCCTGTCCCTGGGCGAACTGACCGCACAGCACGTCATGACCCCCCGCGTGAAGGTCAGCGCCCTGCAGGCGTCGGCGACCGCCGAGGACGTGGTCAATCTGACCCGGGCCACCGGGCTGTCCCGGTTCCCCGTGTACCGGGACCGGATCGACGAGATCGTCGGCATGGTCCACCTCAAGGACGCCCTCGCGG
>KL568605.1:11206-13850 GCA_000715605.1 Streptomyces speibonae
GCATGGTCCACCTCAAGGACGCCCTCGCGGTGCCCGTGCCCCACCGGCTGCGCACCCCCGTCGGCCGTATCGCCCGCCCGGCGCTGCTGGTCCCCGAGACCCTGCCCGTACGGCCGCTGCTCACGCGGCTGCGCAGCGAACAGCCCATCGCCGTCGTCGTCGACGAGTACGGCGGCACGGCCGGCGTCGTCACCCTGGAGGACATCGTCGAGGAGATCGTCGGAGAGGTGCGCGACGAGCACGACGGACAGGACGTCCCCGAACTCGCCCCCGCTCCGCCGGAGGACGGCAACCCGGCCTGGGACGTCGACGGCGGTGTCCGTGTCGACATCCTGCAGCGCATAGGCCTGGAGGTGCCCGAGGGGCCCTACGAGACGGTGGCCGGCCTCGTCGCCGATCTGCTCGGGCGCATCCCGGCCGTCGGCGACCGCGCCGAGCTGCCCGGCTGGCGCCTGTCGGTCCGCGCGGTCGGCCACTACCGTGCCGAGCGCGTCCGGCTGGTCAGAACGGTCCCGCTGCCCCTCGAGGTGGCCGGATGAGCGTCCTGCAGCTCCTTTTCGCCGCGCTGCTCGTGCTCGCCAACGGCTTCTTCGTCGGCGCCGAGTTCGCCCTGGTCTCCGTCCGCCGCAGTCAGATCGAGCCGCTCGGCACCGCCCGGGCCCGTCAGGTGCTGTACGGGCTCGAGCATCTGCCGCAGATGATGGCGGCCGCCCAGTTCGGCATCACCGTCTGCTCGCTCACGCTGGGCGCGGTCGCCGAACCGACGGTCGCCCATCTGCTGGAGCCGGCGTTCATCGGGATGCATCTGCCGCACGGCATGATCCATCCGCTCGGCTATGTCATCGCGCTCGCGGTCGTGGTCTTCTTCCACCTGGTCATCGGGGAGATGGTCCCGAAGAACCTGGCCATGGCGGCACCGGAGACCGCCGCGCTGTGGCTGAGCCCCGGGCTGGTCTGGTTCGCCCGGCTGTGCAGGCCGGTCACCGTCGCCCTCGGCGCCTGCGCGGAGGCCGTACTGCGGTTGTTCCGCGTCGAGCCGAAGGACGAGGTCGAGGCCGTCTTCACCAGCGAGCAGCTCAACCGGCTGGTGGAGGACGCCGGCCAGGCGGGTCTCCTCGACCCCGAGGAGGCCGAGCGCCTGGAGGACGCCCTGGAGCTGGGCTCCCGCCCGGTGACGGACGTCCTGCTCGACCGCGAGTCGCTGGTGACGGTCTCGCCCGCGGTCACCCCGGGCGAGATCGTGGAGCTCACCGCCCGCACCGGTTACTCCCGGTTCCCGGTGGCCTCGGACGGTGGTGCCTTCATGGGATTCCTCCATGTCAAGGACGTACTGGACCTGGAGTACTCCGACCGCGCGGTGCCGCAGCAGCTCTGGCGGCCCATGACGACGCTGCGTCCCGAACTCCCCCTGGACGACGCCCTCACGGTGATGCGCCGCGCGGCGACCCACCTGGCCCAGGTCGCCGACGCCTCCGGCAAGGTCCTGGGCCTGGTGGCCCTGGAGGATGTCCTGGAACTCCTGGTGGGAGAGGTCCGCGACCCGGCCCACAGAGAGGTCACCCTCACCTCCCAACGTTCCACGGGCCCCCAGCAGGAAGCCATGGCTTAACTGCGGGGCAAGCGCAGACACCCCCGCCGACGGACCCCACCGGGCCTCACAACCCCGGTGGGTCCGCCGGCCCCCGCCCCGACAACACCTCCCCGTACGCCTGCATGAGATCCGCCAGCCGCAACGTCGCCAGATCCTCCCGGCTCAACTCCCCGGGATACGCCGACAACCGCAGATCCCGGTACGCACAGCTCTTCTCGTACAGCGTCCGCAGGAACCGCCCGTTCCCCAGCTCGTCGATCCACCCCTGCTCCACCACATGCCCGGCGATCGACCGCAGCTCGTCGAGCGCTTCCTCGTCCCACACGTCCCCGTTCTCCGCGGCCAGCACCTCTCCGATCGCCGTGAGCTCCAACGGCCGGTAGGAGGGGAAGTCGACGCGCGTGGTGAAACGGGACGACAGCCCGGGGTTCGCGGCCAGCAGCCGGTCCATGCCCTCCGGATACCCGGCGAGGATCACCACCAGGTGATCGCGATTGTCCTCGGCCCGCTTCAGCAGCACCTGGAGCGCCTCGTCCCCGTACGCGTCCCCCTTGCCGTACCCGGAGTTGGACAGGGAGTACGCCTCGTCCACGAACAGCACCCCGCCGAGCGCGGAGTCGATCAGCTCGTTCGCCTTCACCGCGGTCTGCCCGAGGTACTCGCCCACCAGATCCGCCCGCTGGGCCTCCACCAGGTGGTCCCCGCCGAGCAGCCCGAGGGCGTAGAAGACCCGGCCGAGGATCCGGGCCACCGTGGTCTTCCCGGTGCCGGACGGCCCGGAGAAGACGAAGTGGCGTTTCGGCGGCTGCACCGGCAGCCCCTGACCCGCGCGCAACCGGGCCATGTTCAGCTGGGCCGAGAGGGCCTTCACCTGCCGCTTCACCGGCTCCAGCCCCACCATGCGCTCCAGTTGGGCGAGCGCCTCCTCCAGCAACGCGGGGTCGGTCGGTCCGGTCGGCAGCGGCGGCCCGGAGCTGCCCGCCCGTTCGCGTACACCCGGGGCGGTGACCGACGGCAGCGGGGGCGGCGGCTCCGGCTCGGACAGCCGCAGGT
>KL568605.1:14104-16151 GCA_000715605.1 Streptomyces speibonae
ACGCAGTTCCTTGCGCTGCGGCTGTTCGCTGCGGCAGCGCATCAGTGCCGCCGACAGCAGCGGTTCGGCCTGTCCGTACATTTCGAGCCGTACCCGCGCCATGCCGCCGAACAGACCCGCCTCGATGCCCAGCAGGGGGTCGTCGACCAGGGAGTCGGTGTGCCGGACCAGCTGTTCCCAGTCCTTGACCAGGTAGGCGCGGCAGGCGTGCAGGAAGCGGACCTGCGGGTCGGTGTCCACCGGGGGCAGGCCGGCGAGGGCCCGGTCCAGTTCGGGGACGTGGCGGCCGTCCAGCCAGTGGGAGGCGTGCGCCAGCAGCAGATCGCGGGGGCTCTCCAGCACCGGTTGCACCCACCAGCCCAGCCAGTACCAGGAGTTGAGCGTGCGCCGGTGCCGGGCGCGCTGCTCGCCGAAGCGGTCCCGGTGCCGGAACATCCGCAGCAGCGCGGTCGTCGTGTCGACGCGCAGCGCATGCAGCCCGAGCCAGCCGTCGGCCATGCCCGGGTCGATCCGCACCGCGGCCCGGAACTCCTCCTCGGCCTGCGGATACGCGCCCATGGTGTAGGCGTCCACGCCCCGCAGCCAGGCGAGGTCGGCCGGGGCCTTGGGGCCCTGGGTGCCGAAGTCCATCACGTCCCCCACAAACCGTGCCCCCGTCCGCGTGCCGGCCGGCCCTCGCCCGTCGGCTCCCAGAAAGTGAACCGCTGTACCGCGGACCGGAGTTGCAAGGTGCGTGAAGCAGCGTCCGCAGGTCGCACCGAGGGCATCGTACCTGCGGGCGGCGTCACGTCCGTAGGGTGCCGCGCACGTCGGGCGCGAGGGGGAAAGGGGGCGTCGCGGGGGCCGGTGACCCAGGGTGATCGTCATATGCCGCTCAGCGGTCGAAAAGCGCGAAGAGGGCAGAACGAAGCCCCCGATCACGGGGGAACAACCGGGGGCTTCGTGTCCGCGGGCGACTCCGGGGAGCCGCACATTGAGAACGTAAGACCTGTACGGGCCCTCGGTCAAGCGGAGTTGGGATGCTGCGGCAACTTGTCCGGGACCGCTCTTCACGAGTTCACCACATTGCTGGCGGTCCCTCACCCTGAGTGATGGGAGGGGTGGACGCATCGGCCTCGCCGGGCCCGCTGAGCACCTCATATCCCTCCGGTCGCTGCCGCACCAGGAGGTCCGCGAAGGGGCGTGAGGGATCGCCCGCGAAGTGCTCGCGCTCCGCACGCACCCAGCCCTCCCAGAACTCGCGCTGCTCCGCACCGTCCCGCGCCCGGCCCCGCGACCACGACTCCTCGCGGGGCAGGTCCATCCACAGCAGCAGCGCCAGATACGGGCGCAGCGCCCGGCGTCCGGCGCCGACACCCTCCACGACGATCACCGGTGCCGGGGGCAGCGGGCGGGGCGGCCCGAAGCGCCGGGTGCGCCAGTCGTACGGGGCGTAGTGCGCGGTCTCGCCGCGGCCGAGTGGCTCGACCACCTCGCTCAGCAGCCGTCCGGTCCAGTCGAACAGCTCCTCGTGGCTGGCGATGTCGTCCAGCCGCAGAACCGGGGCGCCGTCCAGCGCCTCGGCCAGCCGGCCGGCGAAGGTCGACTTGCCGGAGCCGGCGTGCCCGTCGACGGCGACGAGCCGGACCGGGCCACAGGAGGGGGCGAGCCCGAGGATGCGGGAGGCGAGTGCGTGAATGGCTGGTTCCCGGTGGTTGGAGGGCTGACGGAAGCACTCTAGGCCCGCTCCCGCGGCGCCGCCCTCGGTACCGCCATTGGTCGAGTCCCATGTTGGTCGGGCGCGGCACGGCCGGGGTGCTGGCAGGAACCGCCCGGCTGCGTTCATAGTTGGCCCACACCCGCTCCATCCGGCGGACGCAGACCCGTCCGTCCGGCCGTGCACTGGTCCTGTCCCGACTCCGACACCTGGGGGTCCTCCACCCATGAGCAGAGCCGAACTGCCCTCCCGCAGAACCCTCCTGGCCGCGGCGGTGGTCGCCACCGTCGCCGGGAGCGCGGGCCCGGCGTACGCCGGCACCACGACCGCCGGCGCGCCCGGCACCACCAC
>KL568605.1:16373-16922 GCA_000715605.1 Streptomyces speibonae
ACAGCCGGCGGCGGCCGGGCCCCCGCCCGCACCGTCGACAACCGGGCCTGGACCTCGTACACCGACTGGCGCAGCGGGAGCGCCGACGGGACCCGCGCCGTCGCCGGTGCCCGTCCCGGCCTGGTGATCGCGAGGGCCGCCGGCACCACGGACTACGCCGACCCGCACACCGGCCGTACGGCCGCCTGGGAGTACGCGACCTGGACCTCGCCCGTGCACCGGCTCGGGGTCCCGGCCACGGAGGTCATCACCTCCTGGAACGCGCACACCCCCGAGGGCACCTGGATCCAGGTCGAACTGAAGGGCACGTACTCCGACGGCACGGACACCCCCTGGTACGTCATGGGCCGCTGGGCGGCCGGCGACCAGGACATCCGGCGCACCTCGGTGGACGACCAGGGCGACGGGAAGAGCAGCGTCTGGACGGACACGTTCGCCGTCGACGACGCCGCCTCGGGCCTGCGCCTGGTCTCCTACCGGCTGCGCCTCACGCTCCACCGCCGCCCCGGGACCAAGCTCACCCCCACCGTGTGGCGGGCCGGCGCCATG
>KL568605.1:17162-17905 GCA_000715605.1 Streptomyces speibonae
GTCCCCGACCGGTTCACCGTCCCGGCCTCCACGCCCCGCACGGCCCGCGAACTGATCGTCCCGCGCTACTCCCAGGAGATCCACAAGGGCCAGTACCCGGAGTACGACAACGGCGGCGAGGCCTGGTGCAGCCCGACCTCCTCGCAGATGATCATCGAGTACTGGGGCGGCAGGCTCACCGAGGAGCAGCTGTCCTGGGTCGACCCGTCCTTCGCCGACCCGCAGATCTGCCACGCGGCCCGGTACACGTACGACCACCAGTACGAGGGCTGCGGCAACTGGCCGTTCAACGCCGCCTACGCGGCCACCTTCCCCGGCCTGCAGGGCGTGGTCACGCGCCTCGGCTCCCTCACCGACCTGGAGACGCTGATCGCCGCCGGTATCCCGGCCATCACGTCCCAGTCGTTCCTGGAGGAGGAGCTGACCGGCGCCGGGTACGGCACGTCGGGGCATCTGATGACCGTGGTCGGCTTCACCGCCGACGGCGATGTCATCGCCAACGACCCCGCCTCGGACGACAACGAGGCCGTGCGCCGCGTCTACCGGCGGCGCGAGTGGGAGAACATCTGGCTGAGGACCAAGCGGTACAACGCCTCCGGCAAGGTGGCCTCCGGCACCGGCGGGGTCTGCTACCTGTACTTCCCGGCACGCCCGACCCCGCACCAGCGCAAGGCGCTCGCGGCGGTGGGCGTGCGCTGAGCCCGCCCGGCCGGCGGGCCCCGGACCTGTCTCTTATACACATC
>KL568605.1:18078-18401 GCA_000715605.1 Streptomyces speibonae
GCCCCGGACCGTCCGGGGCCCGCCGGTGTGTGAGCAACGTCTCGACCGCGAAAGCCGCTCACGGTGGCAAAGTGGACGCAGCCCGGGGAGTCCGCGCACCACCGAGACCAGCGAGAAGCCATGACCGCGAACGCAGCCACCGTCACCCGCGCCCGCACCGGCGGTCCCCGGGAGGACGGTCCGAAGATCCTCGAGCACGTCCTGGGATGGACGCTCGTCGTGGTGCTCGCGATGCTGGTGACACAACTGGGACTGCTGTAACGCCGCGGCCCCGGGGGTCGCTCGTCCCCATTCGTCGCCCGACCTGCCATACTGCGGCGGGG
>KL568605.1:18597-19681 GCA_000715605.1 Streptomyces speibonae
ACCATACTGCGGCGGGATTGTCCCGCCGCCCGCAGGAGACCTGGGTCGACAGTGAACATATGCCAGCAGCCCGCCGTGCAGCCCCGAGCGCGCGGCACCCAGCGCTCGTCGGCCCGCCGGGCCGAACTCATCGCCATCGGGCGGAAGTTGTTCGCCGACACGTCCTACGACGCGCTGTCGATGGATGACATCGCACGCCAGGCGAAGGTCGCCAAGGGGCTGATCTACTACTACTTCCACTCCAAGCGGGGCTACTACCTGGCGATCATCCAGGACTCGGTGGCCAGTCTGGTCGCCTTCGCGGCCGAGAGGGCCGAACTGCCGCCCGTGGAGCGGGTGCAGCGCACCATCGACAGCTATCTGCGGTACGCCGAGCACAACCAGGCCGCCTACCGCGCGATCGTCGCCGGCGGCGTCGGCTTCGACACCGAGGTGCACGCCATCCGGGACGGGGTGCGCGAGGCGATCGTCGCGACCATCGCCGAGGGAGCCTACGGCCGCACCGACATCGCCCCGGTGGCGCGGATGGGGCTGCTGGCCTGGGTGTGCAGTGTCGAGGGCGCCACGCTCGACTGGATCGACCGTCGTGATATGCGGCGCGAGACCATGTGCGAGCTGCTGGTGAAGCTGCTCGGCGGCGCCATGCGCGCCATCGAGGAGATGGATGTCGCGCACCCGGCACCGGCACCCGCCCGCCGCGACGCCTGAGCCGGACCGCGCACCGGCAGGGGGCGGAGGTCCCCCCGTGGAACCTCCGCCCACCGCCCGTCGGGTGAGGGCTAGCGGATCGCCTTGATCAGCTCCCCGTTCGCGGTGTCACCGCTCAGCTCCCAGAAGAAGGTGCCGGCCAGGCCCTGCTGGTCCTTGTAGTCCATCTTGGCCGCGATGGTGGCCGGGGTGTCGTAACTCCACCATTCGCTGCCGCACTTGGCGTAGGCGGTGCCGCCGACCGTGCCGGTCGCCGGGCACTTTGCCTTGAGCACCTTGTAGTCGTCGATCCCGGCCTCGTAGGTGCCCGGCGCGGGTCCGGTCGCCGTGCCGCCCGGCGCCGACTGCGTCACCCCGGTCCACCCGCGGCCGTAGA
>KL568605.1:19921-21882 GCA_000715605.1 Streptomyces speibonae
CATCAGAGATGTGTATAAGAGACAGAGGCCCTTGAGCTTGGCGATGGCGGCCGCGCTGTTGAACTCGGCCTTCGGGATGCCGTCGTACGAGGTCAGCGGGGAGTGCGGAGCGGTGGGCCCGGCGGCGTCCCAGGCGCCGAAGAAGTCGTACGTCATCGGGTTGTACCAGTCGACGTACTGGGCGGCGCCCGCGTAGTCCGCCGCGTCGATCTTGCCGCCGGCTGTGGCGTCCGCCGTGATCGCGGCGGTGACCAGGTTCCCGGAGCCGAACTCGGCGCGCAGCGCCGCCATCAGGTTCCGGAAGGCGTCCCGGCCGCTGGAGTCGCAGGTGGCACCGCAGGCGTTCGGGTACTCCCAGTCGATGTCGATGCCGTCGAAGACATCGGCCCACCGGCTGTTCTCGACCAGTTCGTGGCAGGACCGGGCGAACGCGGCCGGGTCCTTCGCCGCCTCGCCGAAGCCGCCGGACCAGGTCCAGCCGCCGAAGGACCACAGGATCTTCAGGCCGGGGTGCTTCTGCTTCAGTTCGCGCAGTTGGTTGAAGGTGCCGCGCAGGGGCTGGTCCCAGGTGTCGGCGACGCCGTCGACGGACTCGGCCGCGGTGTAGGTGCGCTCGGTCGCGGCGAACGAGTCGCCGATCGCGCACTTGCCGCCGGTGACGTTGCCGAAGGCGTAGTTGATGTGGGTGAGCCGGTCCGCGGAGCCGGAGGTCTCGATGTTCTTGACGTAGTACTGCCGATCGTAGGTGCCCCATTCGGTGAAGTAGCCGATGACCTTGGAACCGGCGGCCTCCTGAGCCGAGGTCGCGGCGGTGGCGGTCGGGGCGCCCGCGCCGGCGAGCAGTCCGGCACCGAGCACGGCGGCGCAGGCGGCGGACAGGAGCGCCCGCAGCGTGCGGGGGCGGTGGGGGGATGGCATGTCGATGACTCCTCGTGGGGGAGGGGAGCGCGCGCATCGGTGGGGCCAAACCCTAGGAGGACTAGACCATTTGGTCAATGGTGCGTACCAATCCGGATCGCTGAGAGGGTGTGGCGAAGGTATCTTTGGTGAGCGGTCGTTAACTGGTGACTCGATGCCCCCGATCGGGCATACTCACAGCGCACAGCCGCTGGTCAGCAGCTTCCGAGACCCGGGAGTGCGAGCATCGGCCAGGCATCGACAGACCCGGCGGAGCGGCCCCCACCCAAGGCGCACGCCGATGTGCCCGAACAGGGAGGAGAGCGTCGCCATGACCGACCGCGCCCCGCAGCCGGTGGACCGGCAACTGCCCACGGACGAGGCCCGGGACCTGATCGCGCTCGTCCGCGACATCGCGCAGCACGAGATCGCTCCCCGGGCCGCCGAGGAGGAGGCCGAGGGGCGCTTCCCGCGCGAGCTCTTCACCCGGCTCTCCGAACTGGGCCTGCTCGGCCTGCCCTACGACGCCGAGCACGGCGGCGGAGAGCAGCCCTACGAGGTCTACCTCCAGGTCCTGGAAGAGCTCGCCATGGCCCGCCTCACCGTCGGTCTGGGCGTCAGCGTGCACACCCTGTCCTGCTACGGGCTCGCCGCCTTCGGCACCAAGGAACAGCGGGCCGAGCACCTCAACGCGATGCTCGACGGCGGTCTGCTGGGCGCCTACTGCCTCTCCGAGCCCGCCTCCGGCTCGGACGCGGCCTCACTGCGCACCAGGGCCGTGCGCGACGGCGACGCCTGGGTGATCACCGGCAGCAAGGCCTGGATCACCCACGGCGGTATCGCCGACTTCTACACGGTCATGGCCCGCACCGGCGAGGAGGGCCCGCGCGGGATCACCGCGTTCCTCGTGCCGGGCGACGCGGAGGGGCTGAGCGCCGCCGCGCCGGAGAAGAAGATGGGCATGAAGGGCTCGCCCACCGCCCAGGTCCACTTCGACGGCGTCCGGGTCCCCGACACGCGGCGCATCGGCGAGGAGGGGCAGGGCTTCGCGATCGCCCTGTCGG
>KL568605.1:22100-22992 GCA_000715605.1 Streptomyces speibonae
GCCATCGGCCTGGCCCAGGCGGCGCTCGACGAGGCAACCGCGTACGCCACCGAGCGGCGGCAGTTCGGCAGGCCCATCGCCGACTTCCAGGGGCTGCGCTTCATGCTCGCCGACATGGCCACGCAGATCGAGGCGGGACGGGCGCTGTATCTGGCGGCGGCCCGGCTGCGCGACGCGGGACGCCCGTTCGCCAAGCAGGCCGCCATGGCCAAGCTGCACTGCACCGACACGGCCATGCGGGTCACCACCGACGCCGTGCAGATCCTCGGCGGCTACGGCTACACCGCGGACTTCCCCGCCGAGCGCTATCTGCGCGAGGCCAAGGTGCTGCAGATCGTCGAGGGCACCAATCAGATCCAGCGCATGGTCATCGCCCGCCACCTCGCGGGGCCGGAGACGCGCTGAACTGGCCGAGCCCCCGCCAGGGCGCGGCGAGCCGGGTCCACTCCGGGTCGTGCCGCCCGGGCAGGGTGCGGCCCCGGTCGGCCCAGGTCCGCAGGAGATCGCGGTAGATCGGCGGATCGGGAAGCCGGGGCGCGGCCGCCTCCAGGGGAGGCGGCACGAAGACATGGCGTTGACGCCCGGTCGTCGAGTACGTGGGGGTCGTCATACCTGGGCAACGCGGGAGCGGCCGGGCGGGTCACCGAACGCCGGAATAGGGCGTGCGTTCAGGGGTGTCGGGCGGACGAGGGCGGCGGACGGGCGCCACCCTCGTCCCGGGGGCTCAGGCGGCGTGGTGCCGCATCACCGGGACCCTGATGGGGCGCGAGCCCGGACCCCCGACGTGCGAGAACGGCTGGGTGCGCCAGTCGAGCCCCTGAGGGAGCGTCAACAGCAGGGCGGTGTCCTGCTCCTGGGGCACGACGGACTCGTCGGCCGGCCGCGCCTCGGC
>KL568605.1:23243-24006 GCA_000715605.1 Streptomyces speibonae
GCCGGACGGCCGGTACCTGCGCAGACGGTGAGTCCGAACGGGTTCCACGGTGAAGCGCACAGCGCGTGCTCCGGCAGGACGTCCTCGTCCGCCAGCAGGGCGATGGGCTGGGCGCAGTCCGGGCAGATCACCCGGTACATCTCGAAGGTGTCGTACGCGTCGGGTTCGTCGTCCAGGGCGTCGGGTTCGACGTACTCCGGCTCGGGCGTGACGGCCGGCTTCTGCCGCTTGGACGTGGTACGACCAAGGCGCTTAAGACTCTGCATTGGGTTCTCCCCCTCGGGCTGGGCCGTGAAGGCGCTGCGGCCTCGACCACAGCAAGCACTTCCCGTCGCCCTGAGGGCGTAATCACGAGAACATCACGAAGACCGTCCGAAGGTTGTGGCGTTCGTCACATGCCGTTCGCAGGTGCCCGCACGGCGAGTCCGCGGCCCGCGCTCAGGTATCCGGGACGATCACGTGCACTGTAGGTTCTTGCGCCATGGAGGAGCTGGACCGACAGATCGTGCAGCTGCTCGTCAAGGACGGGCGGATGAGCTACACAGACCTGGGCAAGGCCACGGGCCTGTCCACGTCGGCCGTGCACCAGCGGGTGCGGCGGCTGGAGCAGCGTGGCGTCATCCGCGGCTATGCCGCGGTCGTCGACCCGGAGGCCGTCGGCCTGCCCATGACCGCGTTCATCTCGGTCAAACCGTTCGACCCCAGCGCTCCGGACGACATCGCGGAGCGCCTTGCCGGGGTGCCCGAGATCGAGGCCTGCCAC
>KL568605.1:24234-24561 GCA_000715605.1 Streptomyces speibonae
CCTGCCACAGTGTGGCGGGCGACGAGAACTACATCCTCAAGGTGCGGGTGTCGACGCCGCACGAACTGGAGGAACTCCTCGCGCGGGTGCGGTCGCTGGCGGGGGTGTCGACGCGGACGACGGTGGTCCTGTCGACACCGTACGAGGCCCGACCGCCGCGGATCTGAGGCGCGCGCCGGGGGTGTGCCGCACAGTCGGCGTTTGTACAGGTGCCCGGGGTCGGCGCCGGCCGGGGGTGGGTCGCGCAGCCGGCGCCGACGGGGTGCCTCCCCCACTCTCGGCCGGCGCGGCCGCCCGCGGATCGCGTGGATCGCGGCAGGCGCCGAC
>KL568605.1:24863-25826 GCA_000715605.1 Streptomyces speibonae
CGCGCCAGTCCGAGGACGGACACCCCCGCCCACCCCCGCACCACCCACCCACCGGAGGCGGCGGCGCCGGTGGAACCCTGCGTGCCGCGCGCACGCGCCGACGCGGGAGACTGTGGGCATGAGTGAACGCACCGCCCAGTCCCGCACCGTCCTGCTCCGCCGCGGAGAGGTCCACAGCCCCGCCGACCCCTTCGCGACCGCGATGGTCGTCGAGCGCGGACAGGTCGCCTGGGTCGGCTCCGAAGGCGCCGCCGACGGCTTCGCCGACGGGGTCGACGAGGTGATCGACCTCGACGGCGCGCTCGTGACTCCCGCGTTCACGGACGCACACGTCCACACCACGTCCACCGGCCTCGCCCTCACCGGCCTCGATCTCTCCGACGCCCCCTCGCTGGCGGCCGCGCTGGCCCGCGTACGAGAGTTCGCCGCCGCCCGCCCCCACGACCGCGTGCTGCTCGGCCACGGCTGGGACGCCGCCCGCTGGCCCGGCGGCCGCCCCCCGACCCGCGCGGAACTCGACGAGGCCACCGGCGGCCGCCCCCTCTACCTCACCCGGATCGACGTGCACTCCGCGGTCGTCACCACCGCGCTGCTCGACCTCGTCCCCGGCACCGTGACCCGCGAGGACCGCCCGCTCACCGGAGACGACCACCACGCGGTGCGCGCCGCCGCCCTGGGCGCCGTCACACCGGCCCAGCGGACCGAGGCCCAGCGGGCCGCCCTCGCCCATGCCGCCTCCTTCGGTATCGGCACGGTCCACGAGTGCGGCGGCCCCGAGATCTCCTCCGAGGACGACTTCACCGGCCTGCTGCGGCTCGCCGCCGACGACAGCGGCCCGCGCGTCGTCGGCTACTGGGCGGAACAGGACGTCACCAAGGCCCGCGAGCTGGGCGCGACCGGCGCCGCGGGCGACCTGTTCGCCGACGGCGCCCTCGGCTCGCACACCGCGTGGCTGCACGAGCC
>KL568605.1:26052-27825 GCA_000715605.1 Streptomyces speibonae
CGTCGTCGACTGCACCGAGGCGGGCCTCCAGGCGGGCTTCCACGCCATCGGGGACGCCGCCGTGGGCGCCGTGGTCGACGGCGTCCGCGCCGCCGCCGAGAAGATCGGCCTCGCCCGCGTCCGCGCCGCCCGGCACCGCGTCGAGCACGCCGAGATGCTCACCCCCGAGACCGTGGCCGCCTTCGCGGAGCTCGGCCTGACCGCCTCCGTCCAGCCCGCCTTCGACGCCCTGTGGGGCGGGGACGCGGGCATGTACGCCCGGCGCCTGGGAGTGGAGCGGGCCCGCACCCTGAACCCGTTCGCGGCGCTGCTGCGGGCCGGCGTGCCGCTCGCCTTCGGGTCCGACAGCCCGGTCACCCCCTTCGACCCCTGGGGCACGGTTCGCGCCGCCGCCTTCCACCGCACGCCGGAGCACCGGATCTCCGTCCGCGCCGCCTTCACCGCCCACACGCGCGGCGGCTGGCGCGCCGTCGGGCGGGACGACGCGGGCGTCCTGGTGCCGGGCGCACCCGCCGACTACGCCGTGTGGCGCACCGGCGAGCTCGTGGTCCAGGCGCCCGACGACCGGGTGGCCCGCTGGTCCACCGACCCCCGCTCCGGCACCCCCGGCCTGCCCGATCTCACCCCCGGCCGTGACCTGCCGGTCTGTCTGCGCACGGTGGTCGGCGGTCGCACGGTCTTCGTACGGCCGGGCGAGTGATCTACGGAGACGGCGTGGTGACGATCATGCACCGCGCCCCTCGTGCGCGACCTGCGCATCCTCGTCGCTGACCAGGCATTTGAACCACATTACGCAGGTCAAACGACTGTTGACAGGCGGCGGCGGGGGGCCGGTAGGTTCGGCCGGGTCCACCACCGGACGCCCGACCGGGGAACTTCCGGCCACTCGGGTCAGCGCCGCTGGGTCAGGGACGGTGTGCCGCACCGGCGCACCGCCACTGGGAGCCAGGCTCAGCGTCGGCGCCGTACCGAGGGAACGTTCCAGCCGGCCGGGGAGGTGCGACCCCGGGTGGGGCCCGGGCGCTCAGTAGACAACGGCTTCAGGTCGATCCGCAGCCGGCGGATCCCAGGCCGGCCCGAAGGGCGCCGGGCCCCCATCCGCTGCGGCATCCCGCGCGGCCCCCTGGGCCGAAACCTCTGGTCCGCAACCGCTGGTCCGAAACCCCCATGACTACCCGATCTTCGGCCAACGACACCACCGTACGAACGTCCTGTCGCGTCGACGCGGACCGCGCCGACTATGGTGGGATCCTGCGCACAGGACATGAAGGGGCAGCAGTGGACGACGGCGGCGGGACCCTCGAGGCGGGATCCCAGGGGCGGAGCTTCGGCCCGCTCGGTACGGCTTTGGTGATCATCCCGACCTACAACGAGGCGGAGAACATCAAGGCGATCGTCGGCCGGGTGCGCGAGGCCGTCCCCGAGGCGCACGTGCTCGTGGCCGACGACAACAGCCCCGACGGCACCGGCAAACTCGCCGACGAGCTGGCCGCCGACGACGATCATGTCCAGGTGCTGCACCGCAAGGGCAAGGAGGGCCTGGGCGCGGCCTATCTCGCCGGTTTCCGCTGGGGCATGGAGCACGGCTACGGCGTGCTGGTCGAGATGGACGCCGACGGCTCCCACCAGCCCGAGGAACTGCCCCGCCTGCTGACCGCGCTCAAGGGCGCCGACCTCGTGCTCGGCTCGCGCTGGGTGCCCGGCGGCCGGGTGGTGAACTGGCCGAAGTCCCGCGAGTTCATCTCGCGCGGTGGCAGCCTCTACTCGCGGATG
>KL568605.1:28043-28354 GCA_000715605.1 Streptomyces speibonae
TCTACTCGCGGATGGCGCTCGACCTCCCGCTGCGCGACATCACCGGCGGCTTCCGCGCGTTCCGCCGCGAGACCCTGGAGGGCCTCGGACTGGAGGAGGTGGCCTCGCAGGGGTACTGCTTCCAGGTCGACCTCGCCCGTCGCGCGGTCAAGGCGGGCTACCACGTGGTCGAGGTGCCGATCACCTTCGTCGAGCGCGAGCTCGGTGACTCCAAGATGAGCCGTGACATCCTCGTCGAGGCGCTGTGGCGGGTCACCGCGTGGGGCGTGGGGGAGCGCGTCGGCAAGGTCCTGGGACGCGGCGACGACAAG
>KL568605.1:28619-31112 GCA_000715605.1 Streptomyces speibonae
AGGCCCGGCGTTCCGAGCCGGAAGTCGAGCAGCCCAAAGCGTAGACCCACGACCGGGGAAACCGGCGCCGGCCGCCTGCTTATCCCGCTCTGAGCCGGACCCAGGCACACTGGGAGCATGACGACTGGCGCTCAGACCCCGCATTCCGTCCGGCCCCGGCGCTCCCGGCTGCGCGCGTTCCTGCCGCTCGCCGTCGCCGCGTGGTTCGTTCTGGAGATCTGGCTGCTCACGCTGGTCGCCGGGGCGTCGAACGGCCTGGTGGTCCTTCTCGTCCTGATGGCCGGCCTGATCCTCGGCTCGGTCGTGATCAAGCGGGCGGGCCGGCGGGCGTTCCAGAACCTCACCGAGACGCTGCAACAGCAGCAGAGCGGCGCGCTGCCCGAGCCCCGGCCGAACAGCGAGGGCAACGGCCTGATGATGCTGGGCGGCCTGCTCCTGATCATCCCCGGCCTCGCCTCGGACGCGCTGGGGCTGCTCCTGCTGGTGCCGCCGGTCCAGAAGGCCGTGAGCCGCTATGCCGAGCGCACCTTCGAGCGCAAGCTCCGCGAGGCCACCCACGGCTCCCTGGGGGATGCCTTCCAGCAGGTCCGTATCCACCGGCCCGACGGCAAGGTCGTCCAGGGCGAGGTGATCCGCGACGAGCCCGGCGGCTCTCCGGATGACGCCCCGCAGGACCCGCGTCCGCCGCTGACCCGGTGACGCAACCCCGCGATCCACGCCGCGCAGGCACGCGGACAGGACCGTGGGCGCCGTACGGATACGGCGCCCACGGTCCTGTTAACGCTGCGCGATGGTGCGGTGCGCCCGGACCCCCGCAGGGATCAAGCCGACTTGCGGCTGTCCCGGGGGTGCACCGCGATGTTCATCGCACCGGAACGCAGAACGGCTAGACGCTCCTCGAGGACCTCT
Source organism: Streptomyces speibonae (assembly GCA_000715605.1). Lineage (GTDB taxonomy): Bacteria > Actinomycetota > Actinomycetes > Streptomycetales > Streptomycetaceae > Streptomyces > Streptomyces speibonae. The sequence continues at coordinate 29,529 of KL568605.1, forward strand.
TCGAGCTCCTCTCGGGTGCGCCGCTCCATCAGCATGTCCCAATGCGTACGCGCGGGCTTGGCCTTCTTCTCCTCGGGGCCGTCGCCGTCCACCAGGAGCGCCTGGGCACCGCAGACCTTGCACTCCCACTCCGGCGGGATCTCCGCCTCGACCGAGAAGGGCATCTCGAAGCGGTGCCCCTTCTCGCATGCGTACTCCACGGCCTGGCGCGGGGCCAGGTCGATGCCGCGGTCCGTCTCGTAGCTGGTCACCACGAGGCGCGTGCCGCGAAGAGCTCGCTCACTCATGAATCGTGCCTCCCGGGCTTGTCGCCCACAGGACAGGTGTCGCTGTCGTCGTCATCCGGTCAACGTCCGGTCGGCGGTAAAGATTCCCGTTCCGTGTCCCGTTCCGGGTCCTGCGTCGCCGTCGTAGCCGCAGCCTTGTCAACCATTGCAGTACCCACCGACGCCCGGTTTGTCACATCTGCTAACAGATGTCACACAGCGTTTCGGCATCTTTGACGCGCAGTAACGGTACGCCTGGCAGGCCAAACGCGTACACTACAGCCCTTTCGTGCCGAGTGCTAAATCCGTTCGGGGACGGGGTTGCCCGCGTCGGCGATCGCCCGCCTCACCGGCACCCGCGCGAGCAGCACGAAGCCCAGCACGAAGAAGGCGACCAGCGAGATGATCGCGTCCCGGTAGCTGCCCGTGAGCTGGTACGTCAGCCCGAACAGCAGCGGCCCGAGCCAGCTCATGCCGCGGTCGCTCAGCTCGTACGCCGAGAAGTACTCGGCCTCCTTGCCGGGCGGCACGAGGTGCGAGAAGAGCGAGCGGGACAGTGCCTGGCTCCCGCCGAGCACCAGGCCGATGCCGGCCGCCAGCACGAAGAACCACACGGGGGCCCCGGCCGGCAGGAAGTACCCGGCGCCCAGCGTCAGGGTCCAGGCCACCAGCGACCCCAGGATGGTGCGCTGCGCGCCGTACCGCCGGGCCAGCCGGCCGAGCGCCAGCGCGCCCGCCACCGCCAGCACCTGCACCAGCAGCACGGCGACGATCAGCGTCGACTGCCCGAGCCCCAGCTCCTCGGAGCCGTACACCGAGGCCTGGGAGATCACCGTCTGGATGCCGTCGTTGTAGACCAGGTACGCCAGCAGGAAGGCGAGCGTCAACGGGTGTCGGCGCATGTCGCGGACGGTCGCCGCGAGCTGCCGGAACCCCGGCAGGGCCGCCTCCCGCGTGGGGGCACGGCGGTCGCGCAGCCGGCGCAGCGGCACCAGCGCCCAGGCGCCCCACCACAGACCGGCCGACGCCAGACAGATGCGCACCGCCATGGACTCGGAGACCCCGAAACCGGCGTGCCCGCTGTAGAGGACGAGGTTCAGTACGAGCACCAGCGCCCCGGCCGCGTAGCCGAAGGCCCACCCGCGCGAGGAGACCGCGTCGCGCTCCTCGGGCGCGGCGATCTGCGGCAGATAGGAGTTGTAGAGCATCATCGCCACGGACTGCGCCGCGTTCGCCACGACCAGCAGCACACCGCCGAGCAGATAGCGCCGGTCGTCGAGGAAGAACATGCCCGCCGTGGCCGCCGCCCCCGTGTACG
>KL568605.1:31339-31970 GCA_000715605.1 Streptomyces speibonae
TCGGCGGCGGCACCCACCAGCGGCATCGCCAGCACGGCCAGGATCACCGACAGGGAGACCGCGTACGCGAAGAAGGATCCCGCGCGCACCGGGATGCCCAGCGGGTGGACGAACCCGTCCGCGTCCGCCGCGGCCTCGGCGACCGACGTCAGGTAGGGGCCGAGGAACACGGTGAGCACGCTGGTGGAGTACACGGAGCACGCCCAGTCGTAGACGTACCAGCCGCGCTGCTCGCGTCGCCGGCCGGCGGCCTCGTCGTCCGCCGGTGACCGCACGGTCTCGGTGCCCACCCGCCGCCTCGCTTCCCGTGAACGCGCGGAGGCGACGGGGCGCGGGGGTCTCAGACCCAGATGCCGCGGTCCTCCATGACCTTGCGCAGTGTGTCGATGTGATCGGTCATGATGCCATCCACGCCGAGGTCCAGGAGCCGGTGCATGTGCTCGGCCTCGTTGACGGTCCACACGTGGACCTGCAGCCCCCGCGCGTGGGCCGCCCGCACGAACCGGTGGTCCACCACCCGCACACCCGACCGCACCTCGGGGACCTGGGCGGCGACGGCCGAGCGGCGCAGCGCCGTCGGCATCCCCCACGACCGCAGCCGCAGGTTCAGCACTCCACGGGTGCCGTACGA
>KL568605.1:32160-33492 GCA_000715605.1 Streptomyces speibonae
CAGGTTCAGCACTCCACGGGTGCCGTACGACGTGGCCAGCCGAGGCCCGGCCAGCCGCTGTGCGCGCACCACGCGCGCCTCGGAGAACGAGCCGACGCAGATGCGGTCCCACGCGCCCGTGCGCGCGATGAGGTCCAGCAGGGGCAGCAGGGCCGGCTCCGCCTTCACATCGATGTTCCAGCGCGTTTCCGGGAAGGTCTCCAGGAGCTCCTCGAACAGGGGGACCGGCTCCTCGCCCGCCACGCGGGCCTGCGCGACGTCACGCCACGGCAGGTCGGCGATCCGGCCCGCGCCGTCCGTCACCCGGTCGAGCGTCGCGTCGTGGAAGGCGACGAGGCGGCCGTCGCGCGTGGCGTGGACATCGGTCTCGATGTACCGGTAGCCCGCCTCGACGGCGCACCGGAACTGCCGCACGGTGTTCTCCAGGCCGTCCGCCGCCCCGCCCCGGTGGGCGAAGGCGAGGGGGCCGGGATGGTCGAGATAGGGGTGGCGTATCCGCGGGGTCACGGACGCAGTATCGCGCGCCGCGGCCGGCCCTCGGCAACGACCCGGCTGCCGTCGGACTCCGACGGGACGGTGAAGAGACGCAGGAACACCTGCGCCAGCGGGCCGATGGCCACCGCGTACAGCAGGGTGCCGACGCCCACGGTGCCTCCGAGGAGGAAGCCCGTGACCACCACCGTGATCTCGATGGCCGTACGGACCAGGCGGACCGACACCCCCGTGCGCCGGTTCAGCCCCGTCATCAGGCCGTCGCGCGGGCCGGGACCGAAGCGGGCGGCGATGTAGAGCCCGGTCGCCGCCCCGTTCAGCACGATGCCCGCCGCCATCAGCACCACCCGTACGGCCATGGCGTGCGCGTCCGGCAGCACGGCCAGCGTCGCGTCCATCGCCGCGCCGATCACCAGGACGTTGGAGACGGTGCCCAGTCCGGGACGCTGGCGCAGCGGGATCCACAGCAGCAGCACGGCGGCGCCCGTGATGGTCAGTACCAGCCCCATCGACAGACCGGTCCGCTCGGACAGGCCCTGGTGCAGCACGTTCCACGGTTCGAGACCGAGCCCCGAGCGCACCAGGAGCGCCGAACTCGCCCCGTACAGCGCCAGCCCGGCGTACAACTGCAACAGCCGTCGTGCGACATGTCCGTGCCGGGACGAGTACCTGGCCAAAACGTGCCCCCCTGTGGTGGAAGTGGACCGATGCGTGTCACCCTGTGGCGTGACTGGTCATGTCATCCATGGCCAATCCGGGGAAGGTGGACTGATTATGGCGCAGTGGACCTCGGCAGTGGGGGCGGCGCAGCTCGCCCGGCTGCTCAACTCCCAGCAGGAC
>KL568605.1:33708-35085 GCA_000715605.1 Streptomyces speibonae
CGCCGGCGTACCGCGCGCTCGCCGACGGCATCCGGCTGCTGGTGCTCGAGGGGCGCGTGCCGGTCGCCGCGCGGCTGCCCGCCGAGCGGGAGCTGGCGCTCGCGCTGTCCGTCAGCCGCACCACCGTCGCCGCCGCCTACGAGGCGCTGCGTGCCGAGGGCTTCCTGGAGTCGCGGCGCGGCGCGGGCAGCTGGACCGCGGTCCCGGCGGGCAACCCGGTCCCCGCGCGGGGACTGGAGCCGCTGCCGCCCGAGGCCCTCGGCTCCATGATCGACCTCGGGTGTGCCGCACTCCCCGCCCCGGAGCCCTGGCTCACCCGTGCCGTCCAGGGCGCCCTCGAGGAGCTCCCGCCGTACGCGCACACGCACGGCGACTATCCCGCCGGGCTCCCCGCGCTGCGGTCGATGATCGCCGACCGCTACACCGCGCGGGGCATTCCGACCATGCCCGAGCAGATCATGGTGACGACCGGCGCGATGGGCGCGATCGACGCCATCTGCCACCTCTTCGGCGGCCGCGGCGAACGCATAGCCGTCGAGTCGCCGTCCTACGCCAACATCCTCCAGCTGATGCGGGAAGCCGGCGCGCGGCTCGTCCCCGTCGCCATGGCCGAGGGGCTGACCGGCTGGGACATGGACCGCTGGCGCCAGGTGCTGCGCGAGGCGGCCCCGCGGATCGCGTACGTCGTCGCCGACTTCCACAACCCGACCGGTGCGCTCGCCGACGAGGACCAGCGGCGCCGGCTGGTGGACGCGGCCCGCTCCGCGGGGACGGTGCTGGTCGCCGACGAGACGATGAGCGAGCTGTGGCTCGACCCGGACGTGGAGATGCCGCGCCCGGTGTGCGCCTTCGACCCGGCGGGATCCACGGTGATCACGGTCGGCTCGGCGAGCAAGGCGTTCTGGGCCGGGATGCGCATCGGCTGGGTCCGCGCGGCGCCCGATGTGATCCGCAGCCTGGTCGCCGCACGCGCGTACGCCGACCTGGGCACGCCCGTGCTGGAACAGCTCGCCGTGAACTGGCTCTTCGGCACGGAGGGCTGGGAACAGGCGGTGGGGATCCGGCGGGCCCAGGCCCGGCAGAACCGGGACGAACTGGTGAGCGCGGTGCGGCGCGAGCTGCCCGACTGGGAGTTCGAGGTGCCGTGCGGCGGCCTCACCCTCTGGGTGCGCACCGGCGGCCTCTCCGGCTCACGCCTGGCCGAGGCGGGGGAGCGGGTCGGCGTGCGGGTGCCGTCCGGACCCCGGTTCGGAGTGGACGGGGCCTTCGAGGGCTACGTCCGGCTGCCGTTCACCGTGGGCGGCGCGGTGGCCGAGGAGGCGGCGGTACGGCTGGCCGCGGCGGCCCGCGTGGTGGAGTCCGGCGGCACCTCGGGCA
>KL568605.1:35204-35509 GCA_000715605.1 Streptomyces speibonae
CAGAGATGTGTATAAGAGACAGGCCCTCACCCGGGTCGGCCACGCGTACCCACCAGCGACCGGCCTCCGCCCGTCGCTTCCGCGTCACGGGGCCCCACGCGGGGCCCGCATCCGGGCGGCCGGCGTGCACGCGGGCACACGCCGGCCCGCGCCAGTTGGCCGGCCGCGAACGGGCTGCGCAGGCCTTGCCCCCCCCGGCAATGGTGTTGCGGAGCAGCAGGGGCCGGTGGGCGCGGCACGGTTCGGCCCCGTGACGGCAAGGTCAGCGGGTGCACGGCGGCCGGCTCGCCGCGCGAGCCACGGTC
>KL568605.1:35836-36663 GCA_000715605.1 Streptomyces speibonae
GACGTGGGGGGGCCGGGAGTCCGGTGCGGGGGTGGTGTGGCCCCGTGCCCGGGATGGTCTGCGGCGCGTGCGGGCCCGGTCGGCGTGCGGGGGGCGCGGGTCGGAATGGTGACGTGGGGGGGCCGGGAGTCCGGTGCGGGCGCGGTGCGTTCCCGTGGCGGCAAGGGGCGGCGGGTGCATGGCGGCCTGGTTGGCGCGTGGGGTTCGCCCCCCCGGGGAGCGGGCACGGTGTGGTGAGGCAGTCGGGAGTCCCGGTTCGGGCGCGGCGCGGTGCGGCCCCGTGGCGGCAGGGGTCCGCGGGCGCGAGGCTTTGCCCTCCGGCGGCGAGGGGCGGCGGTGGGGTTCGTGACCGCGAAGGTCAGGAGGTCTCGGCGACCGCCGCTTCCGCGGGGACGGGCTTGTCGGGGGCGGAGTCGGAGGCCGTCCGGTCCGTGGGGGCTCCGGTCTCCACGGGGACCTTCTCCGTCGTCACCTTGTCCAGGCGCACGGACTCCCCGGCCCCCGCCCCCGGCGCCGCGGTCTCCTCGTCCGGCCGCTCCGGCTCCTCGTCCACCGGTGTCGTCCGGGGCGGCAGCAGATCCAGGACCGCCTGCCGGTGGGCGTCGCTCGTCGCGTCGTCGTACGGGTCCGGCGTCGCCGGCACCTGGAGACGGTGCACCGGCCCCGAGCCCAGGCGGGCGTAACCGCGCCCCGGCGGAACCTGGTCGACCGGCGTGGTGTGCGGGGGCGCGCCCAGGACGGCCGCCAACTGCTCGGCCGTCGCGGGGCCGAGGACGACACGCGCGCGTGTGTGCTGCCGTACCGGGCCGGCGAGCGCCTCGAGGCTG
>KL568605.1:36856-43601 GCA_000715605.1 Streptomyces speibonae
CTGCCGTACCGGGCCGGCGAGCGCCTCGAGGCTGTCGAACTGTTCCGCGACGACCACGGTGACGTTCGCCGCGCGGCCGTGCCGCAGGGGGACCTGGAGCAGCGACTGGGGATCCTTGCGGCCGTCGGCGTCGGCGACCTGGGTGAACGCGGTGGGCCGGTCCAGCAGGAGCCACAGGGGTCGCCTGGTGTCCTCCGGCGGAGGGTCGCCGGCCTGGTGCGCACGGTTCGCGGCGATCAGCCGGCGCTCCGTCTCGTGCGCGGCCCACTCCAGGCTCGTCAGCGCCCCGGCGAGCCCGCACTCCACGGCCAGCACGCCGTCCCGGCCGGTGAGGCAGGCGTACTCGCCGGTACCTCCGCCGTCGACGATCACCACGTCGCCGTGGTGGAGGGCCTGCAGGGCGACGGAGCGCAGCAGCGTGGAGGTGCCGCTGCCCGGCTGGCCGACGGCGAGCAGATGCGGCTCGGTCGAGCGCAGACCGGTGCGCCAGACGACGGGCGGCACGTCGCGCTGCTCCTCGCCGTGCACTCCGTGCGTGAGCGGGAGTGTGCGCTGCACCCGGATGGGGTCGGTGAAGCCGAGGACCGTCTCGCCGGGGGCCGTGACGAAGGGCTGCGCGGCGATGTCCGTGGGCAGCGGCGCGAGAACGCGGACGGTGAGCTGGTTGCCCTCCTCGTCCCACGCGAAGTGGTATTCGCGGCCACGCCCCGACTTGGCACCGAGCAGATGCTCGATCCGCGCGCGGGACTCCGGCTCGCCGTCGGTGAAGTAGGCGGGGTACGCGATCACCAGATGCGTGATGCGGCCGTCGCCGTCGAAGTCGTACTCGGTGAAGACCTTCCCCCAGTCGCCGCCGTGGGCGTAGAGCGGTTCCGGGTCCTCGGCGGTGGAGAAGTACGGGACCAGGGCCTCGTAGAGCGACCTCAGGCGCTGGCCCCGGGTCCGGTCGGGCCCGTCCGGTGCGGCGGGGGCGCGGTCCCGGCCCTGCCAGGCCGCGGCCGCCATCAGGCTGATGACGGCGAACAGCGGGCCGTACGGCGCGAGCGCCACGACCAGCAGCACCGAGGCCGCCAGGAAGAGCAGCGCACCGCGGTGGTCCTTCGGTGTGTCGGCCCATCTGCGCCGCCCGGCGGAGGCCAGCCGGCGCAGACCGCGCGTGATGGTGATCAGCGGATGGAGGACATCCGTGGCGCTGTCGGCCGCCGCCTTGGCCAGCTCCCGGCTCCGCGCGAGCTGTGTGCTGCCGTTGCTCAGAATGCGGGGGAGGGGGCGCCGGGCCACTGCGGTCTCCAGGGGGTCGTACGGGCGGGCGGGGCGTGGGCGGGGGCGGGTCAGAACTTGAATCCGCCCAGCAGGCCGGCCAGGCTCTCGCCGCCCGCCTTGATGCTGGGCGCGATGGCCGTGCTGGCCAGATAGAAGCCGAACAGCATCGCCACCAGGGCGTGCGACAGCTTCAGTCCGTCCTTGCGGAAGAAGACGAAGACGACGATGCCGAGCAGCACCACGCATGAGATCGAGATGATCATGTGAGTTCTCCTGGTTCGCGGGGACAGTCACCATGAGTACTTCCAGGATCACAGAATGTATCTATACGATAAAAGGTGCAACTGGGTGGATTCTCGTCGAATACGCCCGGACGGGCCTGCCGTGATCTTTCCCGCGGGCGGTACAGGTCATGTGCCGCCCGAGCCAGTACGCTGGCGATTCACCCGTACGGCTTGCACCGCTCGCAGACGTACGTCCTGTCCCCGATGCGTGAAGCAAGTGCAGTGAGAGGCGGTCCGGCGATGACTGAAGCCCCCGACCCCGAGGTCGTGGAGCTGGCGACCAAGATCTTCGACCTGGCCAGACGCGGCCGGACCGAGGAACTGGTGGCCTACGTCGACGCGGGCGTGCCTGCCGACCTCACCAACGACCGCGGCGACTCGCTCGTGATGCTCGCCGCGTACCACGGTCACGCCGGGGCGGTACGGGCCCTGCTCGAGCGCGGCGCCGACGCCGACCGTGTCAACGACCGGGGCCAGACACCACTCGCGGGGGCGGTTTTCAAGGGGGAGACCGAGGTGATCGAAGCCTTGTTGAAGGGCGGCGCCGATCCGTCCGCGGGCACCCCCTCGGCCGTCGACACGGCCCGGATGTTCGGCCGTACGGAACTGCTCGAGCTGTTCGGCGAGGGCTGAGCGGCCCGCTCCGACCAGCAACGACACGGAAAACGGGGGAGGCGGTACAGGGCCGCCGAAATTTCGGTCGCGGTAGATGTGACCGCCGGGTCATCATGACGACGTGATTCACGGACGCGATGGCTGGGCAGGTGTTGCCGCACCGCGCGGGCCGTGATGCGGTCCGTATGGGCCACCGACGAGAGGCAGAGAGAGATGGTCTACAGCAAGCAGGAAACGGCGGGCGCACCGACGTGTTGTCACGCGGCCAGGTAATGCACGTCCCCGGTTGCGTCGACGCTTGATGTGAGGCTGTTTCCCATGTTCGATCCGGTCATAGCGCCCAGCGGTACGTTGCTCGGCCTGCTCCAGCGGGGCCGCGGCGACGGCACGCTGCACGCGCTCACCGCCCCGCGCTCCGAAGCGCTCGCGGCACTGAACGACTGTGTGCTGCGCGACCCGCGCCACGACTGGCAGGTGGAGAACCGCTCCCTCTACTACGCCCGCCTCTACCTCGATCTCCACGGTGAACTGGACGCGGTCGAGTCCCACCTCTTCGACCCCGAGGATCTCGTCGACACCGACGAGTCCCGCACCGGGCTCGCCCTCGCCGTCCTGGGCCACCTCGCCTCCTACGGAAGGCGGGACGCCCTCGAACTGCTGCGCAGGTACGCCGCCCACGGCACCAACTGGGCCTGGGCCCTGGACGAGCTGGCGCTCCGGGACGACGACGCGGGCCTGCGCGCCCTGGCCGCCCCCGTCCTCGCGCGGTTCCCCACCGACGCCGAGGGCGAGGCGGAGCTGGCCGCCACCGTCCGCGACGCCTTCGAACCACGGCCCTGGCGGCTGTGGGCCGACGATCCGCGCGCATCCATCGCCACGCGGGTGCGTGCCGCCCAGGAGGCCGGCTGCTTCGACCGCTGGCAGCGCCAGATGCGCCCCAGCGGGCCGCGCCCCGGCTGGAGCGTGCAAGCGGTGTTCGAATGGGCCCAGCAAGGCGTCGAACGCGGCGCCGCGCTCCATGTCCCGGCCGCCCGATGTCTCGGCGCCGTCGCGGGCCCCGAGGACCGGGCCGAGATCATCCGGGCCGCCGAGGACGGCAGCGAGGGAGCCCGCTGCACCGCCTTGCGGTACCTGGCCGACTGCAACGACCCCGACGCCCTGCGACTGATCGAGCGCGCCGTGGCCACCGGCTCCGCACCCGTCGTGGACGCCGCCGTCGACGCCTTCGAACGCATGCGCAGTCTCGCTGCCATCGACCGGGCGCGCGGCTGGGCCCGCCGGCCCGACCCCCTGGGCGCCGCCGCGGGCCGCGTCCTCGCCTGCCGGGGCGGGATCCAGGACCGTGACCTGGTCCTCGCGGCGCTCCGGGAGGCGGTACGGGGTGACGGACCCGACGCGCCCACCCTGTGGACCCTCGTCGACGGCGCCGGACGGCTCGGCATCGCCTGCGCCGCCCCCGTGCTCCGCCACATCTACCGCGAGACCGCCTCCTCCCACCTGCGCGGCAGGGCAGCCCGCGCCCTCGCCGCCACCGACCCCTCCTTCGCCACCGGCTTCGCCGTCGAGTGCCTGTGGGACTGCGAGGAGACCACCCGCGAGATCGCCGCCCGGCACGCCGAGACCGGCGACACCCGGGTCGTCGACCGCCTCCGCCGCCTGGCCGCCGACCCGGCCGAGGAGGCCGAGGTCCAAACCGCCGTCCGAAGCCGAATCACCCCCGGCGAGACCCCCGTGTAACCCCCGCCCGGCGAGCCACCCGCCGGAACCCGCCCCCACCAGCGGCGCGCCCCGCATCCCCCGCAACCGGCCACCGGCCCCACCCACTCCGGCCGCCGACGCGATGCTCCACCGCACGCGGACGCGAGCATGCGCCTTGGGCGCGGTCGCGGGTGGTCCCCGGCGCGCCGGGGGCGGCGCGCCCTTGCAGGCCCGCCGGTGGGCTGTCCGTCTCTTGCCGTTGGTGCGATGCACGTCCGGGTGCGGTGCGAGGCGCGGTTCCGCCGCAGGTCGGCCGGTGGCGCCGTGCCAGGCCTGCCGCGTGTGCCCGCCCTGGTGCCGGCGCGATGCACCGAAAGCGTCGGCCGGATGGCCGGCGGTCGCCGGAGCGCTGTTGGTCGGTCGCTTCGCGTGATGCTGCCGGGCTTTTTCGCTCACCGGCCATCGGCGCTGTGTGCCACGGCTCGCGGGCGAGAGCTTGCGCTGGGCCTGCCTGCCCCTGGTGCCGGCGCGATGCGCCGGAGCGTCGGCCGCACGCCCGGCGTTGCTCCGGCGCCGGATCGTCGGCTGCTCCGCGTCGTGCCGCCGGTCCTGCTCGCTCTGGTCCTCGGTGCCGGTGCGCCATCGCGCGAGGCCCCATTGCGGGTCTCTGCAGCGCCAGGCGGTCGGCCGCTCCGCGGCTTGCCGACGTGACCGCTGAGGGCATGAGCTCGTGCCCCCGCCCCGGTTGAGGGCGGCCCCCTGGCGCGGGCGCGGCATGCTGCTCCTGGCCGCTGTCCCCCCGCCGGCTCCGGTCGCGCAACGCGCCGTCGCGTGGGGTGCGGTCGCGCTTCCGCCTCTTGGCGGGCGACCGCCTTCAGCGGCGGCTCGCCGGTGTGAAGCGGAGGGGTGTGCCGGGGCGGGATTGGGCTGCGGCGGGGAGGTCGGTGGGGTGGACGACGGCGATGACCGGGTAGCCGCCGGTCGTCGGGTGGTCGGCCAGGAAGACCACCGGTGTGCCGTCAGGGGGGACCTGGACGGCGCCCAGGACCATGCCCTCGCTGGGGAGTTCGTCGTTCCGGGCCCGTTCCAGGGCCGGGCCGGTCGTGCGCAGTCCGATGCGGTTGCTCGCGGGGGACACGTGGTACGTGCGGGACGTCAGGAGCCGTACGGCGTCGGGGGTGAACCAGTCGTCGCGCGGGCCGGGGGTCACGCGCAGCACGAGTTCCGCCGGGGGTGCCGGCTGCGGGGCGACGTCCACGGGCGCGTGGACGGCGCGCGGAGTGCCGAGGGGGAGCACGGCACCGTCCGTGAGGGGGGCCGGGCCGAGACCCGAGAGCAGGTCGGTGGAGCGGCTGCCGAGTACCGGTTCGACGGCGACCCCGCCGGAGACGGCGACATAGGCACGCACCCCGCGCACTGCCGCGCCCACGTCGAGCACGGACCCCGCGCGCACCCGCACCGGCGCGCCCCAGGCGACCGGACGGCCGTCCACCGTGACGGGACAGGGCGCCCCGGTGACCGCCACCGTGACCGCCGAACGGGGGCGGACGGAGCAGCCGTCGAGGGTCGTCTCCAGCACGGCCGCGTCCGGGGCGTTGCCCGCCAGCCGGTTGGCGAGCGCCGCGGCGGGCCCGTCCAGCGCCCCGGAGCGGGGCACCCCGAGATGGGCATGGCCGGGGCGGCCCCGGTCCTGCACGGTGGTCAGGGCCCCCGCGCGGACGACGGCGAGCGCGCGGTCCGTCATGCCGCCGGCTCCGGCTCCGGTTCCGTCACCGGGACGAACCGCACGCGCGTACCGGGCGACAGCAGCGCCGCCGGCACACGCGTGTGGTCCCACAGCACGAGGTCGGTCGTGCCGATCAGCTGCCAGCCGCCCGGCGAGGAACGCGGGTACACGCCCGTATAGGGGCCGGCGAGCGCCACCGACCCCGCGGGGACGGCGGTGCGCGGGGTCGGCCGGCGGGGCACGTCGTAGCGCGACGGCAGACCGGTGAGGTAGCCGAAGCCGGGCGCGAACCCGCAGAAGGCGACCCGGAACTCGGCACCCGCGTGGACGCGGGCCACCTCCCGCGCGGGAACACCCCAGTGCGCCGCGACATCGGCGAGGTCCGGGCCGTCGTAACGCACCGGGATCTCGACCGTCTCCGTGGCGCGCGGGGGCACCGGCGGCAGGTCGAGGGCGGTCAGTTCGGCGGCCAGCCGGGCGGGCTCCGGCAGGCCGTCGAGCAGCACGGTGCGCGCGGCCGGGACGATCTCCCCGGCCGGCAACCTGCCCTCCGCGCGGCGCCGCAGCAGTTCCGCGTGGAGCGCCTGCGCCTCGTCGTCCGAGGCGACCTCGACGAGCAGCGCGTCCGCGCCGACGGGCAGCACCCTCATGCGAAGGCCTCCACCCTGACCCCGGACGTCTCCAGCGCGGTCCGCACCCGCCGGGCCAGGTCCACCGCGCCGGGTGTGTCGCCGTGCAGGCACAGGGAGCGCGCCCGCACCCCGACACGCCGCCCGGACAGCGTGTCCACCTCCCCGCGGCGGGCCAGTCCCACCGAGCGGGCCACGACGGCCTCCGCGTCGGTGACCACCGAGCCCTCCTCGGGACGGGGCACCAGCGTGCCCTCGTCCGTGTACGCCCGGTCGGCGAACGCCTCGGGCACCACGGGCAGCCCCGCCTTCCCGGCCAGCTCCAGCAGCCGTGAGCCCGGCAGCCCCAGCACGGGCAGCGCGGGATCCACCAGGACCACCCCGTCGACCACCGCGCGGGCCTGTTCCTCGTCCCGCACGACCCGGTTGTACAGCGCCCCGTGCGGTTTGACGTAGGCCACGCGGGCACCCGCGGCGCGGGCGAACACCTCCAGGGCGCCGATCTGATAGGCCACCTCGGCCGCCAGTTC
>KL568605.1:43793-45792 GCA_000715605.1 Streptomyces speibonae
ATGTGTATAAGAGACAGGTAGGAGACCTGGGCGCCGATCCGCACGCCGCGCTCGGCCGCGAGCTCGCACACCCGGCGCATGGTGGCCGCGTCGCCGGCGTGGAAGCCGCAGGCCACATTGGCGCTGGTGACCACGGACAGCAGCCGCTCGTCGTCGGTGAGCCGCCAGCGGCCGAAGCCCTCGCCGAGGTCGGCGTTGAGATCGATCGAGGTCATGAGCGGGTCGTGTCTCCTGTCCGGGTGGGTGGTTGTGTCGTCCGGGCGCGCGACGGCGTCGCGCGGATGCGAGTGCGCGGCACCGTCACATCACGCGGAACTGTTCGTCCCGGGCGTCGCTGACGAACATCCGGCCCGGTGCGTGGGTGATGGCGAACGGCGGGCGTGAGGCCATCACCGCGGTCTGCGGGGTCACTCCGCAGGCCCAGAACACCGGGATGTCGTCCGGCTCGAAGTCCACCGGGTCACCGAAATCCGGGCGGCCCAGGTCGCCGATGCCCAGCCCGAAGGGGTCTCCGCAGTGCACGGGGCCGCCGTGGACCGCCGGGAGCAGGCTGCTCTCCCGGATCGCCGCGGAGAGCATCCCGGGCGGCACCGGCCGCATGGACACCACCATCGGCCCGCTCAGCCGCCCCGCCGGACGGCACTGCCAACTCGTGACGTACATGGGCACGTTGCGTCCCTGCTCCACATGCCGGACGGGAACGCCCGCCGCGGAGAGCGCCCACTCGAACGTGAAGCTGCAGCCGATCAGGAACGACACCAGATCGGGACGCCAGTACGCCCGCACGTCCGTCGGCTCGTCCACCAGCTCCCCGTGTTCCCACACCCGGTAGCGCGGCAGGTCGGTGCGCAGGTCGGCGCCGTCGGCCAGGACGGTGGTCACCGCTCCGGCGTCGGTGACGTCCAGGACCGGGCAGGGCTTGGGGTTGCGCTGGCAGAACAGCAGCATCTCGTAGGCCCAGTCGGCGGGGACCGAGACCAGGTTGGCCTGGGTGTGGCCCGCGGCCACACCGGCCGTGGGGCCCGCCAGGCCCTCCCGGAAGCGGGCGCGCGCCGCGCGGGGGCTCCACGTGTGCGCGCGGTCGTCGACGAGGGTCACGGGGCGGTGGTCCACGACGGTCGGCGCGCGCTCGTCGGTGTGGTTCACGCCAGTTCCTTCCCGCGCGTCTCCGGCAGCCCCAGCAGCGCCAGCGCCGCCAGGCCGTAGCCGATCGCTCCGAAGACCAGCGCCCCGCCCACGCCCCAGCTGTCGGCCAGGAAGCCGACCGTCGTGGGGAAGACGGCGCCCACGGCGCGCCCGGTGTTGTACGTGAAGCCCTGTCCCGTGCCGCGCACCGCGGTCGGGTACAGCTCGCTCAGGTAGGAGCCGAAGCCGCTGAAGATGGCCGACATGCAGAACCCGAGCGGGAAGCCGAGCACCAGGACGAGGCTGTTGGCCCCGCTGGGGATGTTCGTGTACGCCAGGATGCACACGGCCGAGAGCAGGGCGAACAGCCAGATGTTGCGCCGCCGGCCCAGCCGGTCGGTGAGATAGCCGCCAGTCAGATAGCCGATGAAGGCACCCGAGATCAGGAAGGTCAGATAGCCGCCGGTGCCGACGACCGACAGGTCGCGTTCCGTCTTCAGATAGGTGGGCACCCACGTGGCGAGCGTGTAGTAGCCGCCCTGGACGCCGGTGGACAGCAGCACGGCGAACACCGTGGTGCGCAGCAGTCCCGTCGACCCGGGCCGGTCCGGCTGGAAGATCGCCGAGAACGAGCCCTTCCGGGCGCTGTTCTCCCGCGCGGCGGCCGCCTCGGGCGCGTCCTGGACACTGCGCCGCACCCAGACGACGAGCAGGGCCGGCAGTGCGCCGGTCCAGAACATCACGCGCCAGGCCAGGTCGTCGTCCACCAGGGAGAAGACCATCGTGTACACGATCACGGCCAGCGCCCAGCCCACGGCCCAGGAGCTCTGGACCGCGCCGAGGGTCCGGCCGCGGTGCCTGGCGCTCGCGTACT
>KL568605.1:46026-47549 GCA_000715605.1 Streptomyces speibonae
GCTCTGGACCGCGCCGAGGGTCCGGCCGCGGTGCCTGGCGCTCGCGTACTCGGCGACCAGGATCGCGCCGACCGCCCACTCACCGCCGAAGCCGAGTCCCTGAAGGGCCCGGAACACCAGCAGCGTCTCGTAGTTGGGTGCGAAGCCGCAGGCCACGGTGAAGACCGCGTAGGTGATCACGGTGAGCAGCAGTGCCTTCACCCGGCCGACGCGGTCCGCCAGGACACCGGCGAGGGCGCCGCCGACCGCGGAGACGACCAGGGTGACGGTGGTCAGCAGGCCGGTCTGGCCGCTGTTGAGACCGAAGTACGCGGACAGCGCGACCATGGTCAGCGGCAGCGTGAAGTAGTCGTACGAGTCCAGGGCATAGCCGCCGAACGCGCCGCCGAAGGCGCGTCGGCCGCGCGGCCCCAGCGCGCGCAGCCAGCCCAACGCCCCGTCATCCGCCGTGTTTCCGGGCGATGCGGGGCGTGGTGCGTCGGTCAGGGCCTTCGGTGGTGGGGTCGCGCTCATGGGCACCTCGCAGTGGGAGGACGGAGGGTGCGGAAGAAGTGAGCCGTGCCGTGAGCAGCAAGGTAGAGGATCGTTGAACGATCCTTCAATACCCGTGTTGTCTCGTCCTCCGGTGTGCGATTGAATTCCGGGCATGACGGAGCAACTGAGCGGACTGGCCGACGACCGCGCCCTGTTGGGCCGTACCAGTACCGCCGAGCGGGTCGCGGACATCCTCAGGAGCCGGATCGCCGAGGGCTACTTCCCGCCCGGGACCCGGTTGTCGGAGGACAGCATCGGCGGGGCCCTCGGTGTGTCGCGCAACACACTGCGCGAGGCGTTCCGCCTGCTCACGCACGAGCGGCTGCTCGTCCACGAACTCAACCGCGGAGTGTTCGTCCGGGTGCTCACCGTCGAGGACGTCGAGGACATCTACCGCACCCGGCGGCTCGTCGAGTGCGCCGTGGTGCGGGGCCTCGGCGACCCGCCCTACCCGCTCGACGCGCTCGCCGGCGCGGTGGAACAGGGGCGCCGGGCCGCGCGCGAAGGTGACTGGAAAGCAGTGGGTACGGCCAATATCCACTTCCACCGCGAACTGATCGCGCTCGCCGCGAGCGAGCGCACGGACGAACTGATGCGCAGTGTCTTCGCCGAACTGCGGCTGGCCTTCCACGCGGTGGACCACCCCAAGCGACTGCACGAACCGTATATCGCGCGAAATGTCGAGATTCTCGATGCGCTTCAGGCGGGCGAACGGGAGAAGGCCGAGCACCTGCTCGCCGCGTACCTCGACGTGTCCCTGGAACGCGTGGTGGAGGTGTACCGGCGCCGGGTGGGGGAGAAGGGGCAGGGCGACTGACCGTACGCGGCCGGCGCGTGCGGCCCCGCGCGACAACCGTGACGCCGGGGCGCATCTGCCTCGTTTGGGTTGTTGTCAGACCGAGGACCTAGTCTGTGCACCGTGACCTCGCCTTCATCGACGGACAGCGTTCCGCCCCAGCTCAGCGCGGGGCCGCGGCCCGCACCGGGCC
>KL568605.1:47768-51390 GCA_000715605.1 Streptomyces speibonae
CAGAGATGTGTATAAGAGACAGCGCCTGCACCGCGCCGCTGCACGACCTCGACGCGCGCAAGGCCAACCTGGCCGGTGAGTACTCGGTCTACGGCATGGCGGAGATCGCCCTCGCCGCCATCGACCTGGTCACGCTCAACATGGACTTCGACACCGGCGCCGACCACGACCAGATCGTCGCCCGGCTCATCCCGCGGATCGCCGCCCAGGCCCCCCGCCGCCCCACCGCCGAACACGAGCGGGTGGCCCGGTGGGTCCTGGAGAACCTGATCAACGTCGGCAGCGTCGACCGCGGCTTCCGCGCGGTGTACGGCGTGTTCGGGGCGGACGGCACCTATGTGCGCCGCGACTACGACTTCAAACTGGTCGAAGAGGTCCCCGGCCCCGGCGGCACGGTGTACCTGCGGACCACGGACGAGGCGGTCAACGTCCTGGTCGGAGCCCTGGACACGGACGTCACCAGCGCGCAGATCGCCGCCGAGGTCAAGCTGGAGGTGCTGATCAGCCGGGGCCGGCTCGCCGACGCCCAGCTCGCCGCCGAACAGGCCCGCTACCGCACGGTCCAGTACTCCGAGACCCTGCGCCGCGCCCTCGAGGCCACCCGCCGCAACGTCCGCGCGGTGGACTGGCTCAGCGCCGTGCCCGACATGATCGCCGAGGCCCTCGACCACGTGGCGGACCGCTACCGCCACGAGAACGCGATCCTCACCAACATCCGCAGGGCCCGCGACGAGTCCGAGGACCCCGAGCACAAGCGCCGCGCGGCCGAACTGGTGGACATCGTCAAGGACTGCATCCGGCGTCACACGCAGTTGCAGTCCCGGCTGCTGGAGGCGGGCCCGCTGTTCCGCGCCGAACAGGACCGGCAGGCGTTCGCCACCCCCACGGCCACGTCCGGCACCGACCTGTACGGCCACCTCCTCGCGCCCCTGCTCCCGCTGCCCGTAGAGCGGGCCTCCCGGGTCACCGACGCCTTCTTCACCCACGGCACCGGACTGCGCACCCCGGTCTCCGTCCGGGTCGCCGACCTGGTCGACCTCCTGCTGACGCCGCCCGTGGAGCGCGAACACCTCGGCGCCGAGATGCCGGAGCCCGACCTGATCGCCACACCCGACGACAGCCGGTTCAGCGAGGAGCAGCTGGCCGCCGCCACCGAGCTGCTCGACCTGCCCGCCGACGCGCCCCGCCGCCTGTCGGGGCTGCTCGCCGAGGCCCGCCGCCAGGACCCCGAACTGCCCTACCTCGTCGCCCTGCTGGCCGTCCACGCCGCCAGCCCCCCGGTCGGCACCGCCTACCGCCAGGGCGAACGCAAACTGCTGTTCGCCGTGGACGACGGCACCGAGCTCGACGACCCCGAGTTCGGCGGCGCCGACCTCATCGTCGGCACCGCCCTGCTGGACGCGGCGGGCATGGCCGCGGACCGGACGGAGGCGGCATGACCGCGCGAGCAGCGACCCGCACCGACGTTCCCCACAGCGAGGAGTCCCGACCGTGACCGAGCACGTCGAGTGGAGCGAGCCGGAGGCCCCGGCCGCACCGGCGAGCGCCGCCGTCACGCCCGCCGACGCCGCCGACGCGGCACGGCTCGTCGCCTTCGGCCTTCAGCCCAAACTCCAGCCCGCCCGCGACCAGGAGTACGCCGACCTGCTCCGCCGCTACCGCGAGGACCCGCCCTTCGCGCGGCTCGCCGACGCCGTGGCCACGGGCCTGGGACTGATCGTGCTGGAGGTGTCGCCGCGCGCGGGCATGGCCGTCACCGCCGCCGAGGACTCCGTCTTCGCCGTCCGCATGGGCGACTACGCGCGCCGTACCTCCGCCGACGGCGCCGACCGGTTCCTGCACGGGCTCGCCCACCTCGCCGTCGCCGCCATGGCCTTCCCCCGCCCCGAGGACCTCGCCGACGACGGCTACATCGGCCGCGTCACGGTCAACGGCGTGGACGCCTTCGTCCGCCAGGCCTGCCACCGCCTGGAGGAGCGCGCCGCCGAACAGGGCGAGAACACCGACCCGGCCAGCGACGCCCCCGGCCTGGAGGCCGCCTGGCGGGTCTGGGCCCGGCGCAGCGCCACCGGCGCCACCAAGGACGCGCGCCGGCTCGCGGGCTCCACCACCGGTATCGTCGCCAAGGCCGTCACCTTCCTCACCGACTCCGGCTTCCTGCAGCGCACCGGCGACGACAACGGCGGCACGTACCGCACCACCGCCCGCTACCAGCTCCAGGTCCGCGACCTGGCGGGCAGCGCCGCCCTGGCCGAACTGCTGGAACTGGGCGTCGTCCCGGTCACCGACGGCACCCCCTCCCTGCTGCCGCCCCAGGACGCCGACGGCCTCGAACTGGCCGCCGACGCCGGCCTGCCGTTCCACTCCGCCTGAACGTCCCCACCAAGCCTCACGAGAGTCCGCCATGTACGAGCTGTCCCGGGTCCGCCTCTACTCCATCGGGCCGGCCGGCGCGCGGTACGCCGACACCGTGCTCGACCTGCGGGGTGTCGGCGCCGTCGTGCCGGACCCCGCGCCCACCCAGGCGGAGTTCTTCGAGGAGGAGCCCGCGGGACCGCCGCGCCGCCCCGCCCCCGCCGGTGTGCTCTTCCTGGAGAACGGCGGCGGCAAGTCCGTCCTGCTGAAACTGATCTTCTCCGTGATGCTCCCCGGCCACCGCAACACCCTCGGCGGCGCCAGCTCCGGGGTGCTGCGCAAGTTCCTGCTCGCCGACGACTGCGGCCACGTGGCGCTCGAATGGCAGCACGTGCAGACCGGCGAATGCGTCGTCGTCGGCAAGGTCAGCGAATGGCGGGGACGTCAGGTCTCCAACGACCCCAGGAAGTTCGCCGAGGCCTGGTACTCCCTGCGCCCCGGCCCCGGACTCGGCCTGGACAACCTCCCCGTCGCCGAGTCCACGGCCGTACGGCCGCCCGTCGAGGGCCAGTCGGGCGCCCGGGGACGGCGCCGCACCATGAAGGGCTTCCGCGACGCCCTCACCGAGGCGGGCAAGAACTACCCGCACCTCGAGGTGCACTGGGAGGAGATCCACGAGCGCTGGACCGAACACCTCGGCGACCTGGGACTCGACCCGGAACTCTTCCGCTACCAGCGGGAGATGAACGCCGACGAGGGCGAGGCCGCCGGCCTCTTCGCGGTCAAGAAGGACTCCGACTTCACCGACCTGCTGCTGCGCGCCGTCACCGACACCCGCGACACCGACGGACTCGCCGACCTCGTCAGCGGCTTCGGCAGCAAGCTCGGCCGGCGCGCCGAACTCATCGCCGAACGGGACTTCACCGCCGGGTCCGTCGACCTGCTGGGGCGGATCGTGGAAGCCGCCGACGCCCGCACCCGCGCACGCGAGATCCACACCGCCGCCGAACGCCGCACCCGCACCCTGGCCCGCAGGCTCTCCGCACGCGGCGCACAGGAACGCGTCCGCGCCGCCGACCTGGCCGGCCGGGTCACCGCCGCCGCCTACGCCGTCACCCACGCCGAATCGGCGCGCGAGCACAGCGCGCTCGTCTCCGCCGAACTCGCCTACCGGCACGCCTCCCTGGCGCTCGCCGCCGCCGAGAAGTCCGCCGCCGCCCAGAAGCGCGAACTCGCCGACGCGCGCACGCTGTACGCGGGCTGGCAG
>KL568605.1:51540-52802 GCA_000715605.1 Streptomyces speibonae
CGCCGAGGCCGTGCTGCGCCACCGCGCCGCCGCCGACCGCGTGGCCCGCGTCTCCGCCGCGATCCGCGAGGCCGAGCGGGACGCCGCCCCCGCGCTGGCCGCACGCGCCAAGGCCGCCGTCGACCTCGTACGCGCCCTGCATGTGGCCGCCCGGAACGCCGAGAACCTCGCCAACGAGGAGGAGGAGCGGTCGGCCGCCCTCCAGGAGGCCGGCGACGGCGCCCACCGCGACGCCACCGCCGCCGCCACCGAGGCGCAGCGGGCCCGCAGCGAGATCGGCCACCTGCGCCAGCGGCTCGCCGAGGTCGAGCAGGAGACCGCACAGGCCGTGCGCGCCGGCTGGCTCGACGACAGCGCCCCCGACGCCGATCCCGCCCGCGCCGCGCTCGCGGCCAGCGACGCCGAGAAGTCGGCCGTCGCCGCCTGGGACACCGCCCGTGAGGCCGCCCGCCGGGCCACCGACCACGCGCGCGAGGCCGCCGCCGCCGAGAGCCGCGCGGAACTCACGGCCGCCCGCGCGGCCGACGCCGCCACCGCGGCCGGACGCGCCCTCGACGCCGAGCGCCGCACCGCCGAGGCCCTCGCCGCCGAGCGGCGGCTCGCGGACCTGCTGAGCCTGCCCGGAACCGCGGCAGGGCGAGGGGCCACCGTGCCGGGCCCACGCACCGACGGGCAGCGCACCACACATGCCTCCGACGCAGCTCCCGCCCCCGGCGAGGGCCTTCTCACCCCGGAGGAACTCGACCGTTTCGCCGACGAACTGCGCGAGCTGCTCGACGACGCCGTCTCCTCCGCCGAACGCCAGCTGTTCGACCTGCGGACCGCCGCCGCGGACGACTCCCGGATCCTCGGCGCCCTCGGTGACGGCGGACTGCTGCCGCCCGGCCCGGACGTCCTGGCGACGGTCGAGTTCCTCGGCGAGCACGGCATCCCGGCCCTGCCCGGCTGGCGCTACCTCGCCCAGGCTGTCGACCCGGCCGACCACGCGCGCGTGCTCGCCGCCCGTCCCGAGCTGGTCGACGGCGTCATCATCACCGACCCCGGCTCCCACGCCCGCGCCCGCGAGGCGCTGAGCGACGCGGCACTGCTGCCCCGGTCCGCCGTCGCCGTCGGCACCGCCGCCGCCCTGCTCGCCCCCACCCCGGCGCCGGACACCGACGCCGGTGACGTCTTCCTCGTACCGCCGAACCCGGCCATGCACGACGAGCACGCCGCCGACGAGGAACGGCAGGCGCTGCGCGCCCGGGCGACCGAGCGGGACG
>KL568605.1:52992-53225 GCA_000715605.1 Streptomyces speibonae
GATCCGCGCCCTGGCCGCCCGGCTCGGCAAGGACCGCGAACTGGCCGCCCGGCTCGCCTCCTGGCGCACCGGCTGCCCGCCCGGCCGCCTCGCGGAACTGGCCGCGACGGCACAGCACGCGAGGGCCTTCGCCGAAGAGGCCGAGGCCGAACTGGCCGAGGCGCGCACCGCCCGCGCCGAGGCCGAGGAGGCCGCCGGCGAGGCCACCCATGTCCGCGACGAGCGGCAGGGGG
>KL568605.1:53414-55378 GCA_000715605.1 Streptomyces speibonae
CCAGGTCCGCGACGAGCGGCAGGAGGCCGCACAGAAGGCCCGGCGCGCCGCCGACGCGCTGGCGGGGCTCGCCTTCCGGCTGCGTGAACGGGCCGGCTGGCAGGCCAAACTGCGCGAACTGGCCGACGACGCCGCAGAGGCGGAAGCCCGCGCCCAGGCCTGTCTGGAGCGGGCCCGCGCCGCCGACGAGGACCGCCGCGCCGCCCAGCGCGCGGCCGACGACGCCCGGCGCACCGCCCGCGCGCTGCGCGCCGAGCGCTCCGAGATCGCCGGCGCCCCCGACGACGTACCCGAGGACGGCACCGGAGCGCCGCAGGCGTCCCTGCCCGCCCTGCGCGAGGCGTACCGGGCCGCGTCCCAGGTGTACGAGAAGGTCGGCGTCGGCACCGACTTGCGCGCCGAACAGGCCCGCGCGGAGAGCGACGAGAGCGCCGCCCGCGCGGAACTGGACCGGCTCAGCAACAAGGTCCGCACCCGCGCAGAGCAGTTGCTCCAGTCGCCCGACGGCTCCGACGGGCCCAGCCGGCAGGCCGCCGCTGCCCGCGCCGAGGAACTGGTGCAGCTGCTGGAGACCAGGATGTCCGGCGCGAGCGAGCAACTCGGCCGGCTGCGCGGCGAGGCCGAACGGCTCGCGCCCGAGGGCGGCGGGGCGCACACCGAACTGCCCGAGGAGCTGGTCCCGCGCGACGCCGAGCACGCACAGGCGCTGCTGCGCACCGCCACCGCCGAACTCGCCTCCCGCGACGAGGCACTGAGCCAGGCGCGGGAGGCCCACGCCGAACTGCTCCAGGCGCACCGCGGCGCCGAGGACGCGGCGAGCGGCTTCGACGAGATCGCCGCCATGCTCCGCGACCTGCTGCGCGAGCACGCAGCCGAGGAGGAGCAGGAGGAGCCCGAGCCCTACCCGGGCAGCCCGGACGAGGCCAGGCAGGCCGCGGCCGAGGCCCGCCGCTCCCTGCGCGGCTGCGCCGCCGATCTGTCCGCCGCCGAGTCCGCCGTGCGCGAGGCGAGCGACATCCTCGTCCGGCACGCCAACTCCACGCGCTACGAGCAGGTCCGCACCCCAGCACGCCAGCAGATCCGTGAACTGCCCGCCTCCGCGCTGCCCGAACACGCCCAGAAGTGGGCGGACGCCTTCGCGCCCCGGCTCCGGGTCCTCACCGACGAGCTGGAACAGCTCGAACGCAACCGCGACTCGATCGTCGACCGGCTGCGGGGCCTGGTCGAGTCCGCCCTGGCCACGCTCCGGTCGGCCCAGCGCCTTTCCCGGCTGCCGGAGGGCCTCGGCGAGTGGTCCGGGCAGGAGTTCCTGCGCATCCGCTTCGAGGAACCCGACCAGGCCACCCTCACCGAGCGCCTCGGCGAGGTGATCGACGAGGCGACCCGGGCGGCCGTCAGGAAGAACTCCGACCTGCGGCGCGACGGCATGTCACTGCTGCTGCGCGGGGTCGCCGCCGCCCTTCAGCCCAAGGGCGTCGCCGTCGAGATCCTCAAGCCCGACGCGGTCCTGCGCGCCGAGCGGGTGCCCGTGGGCCAGATGGGAGACGTGTTCTCCGGCGGTCAGCTGCTCACCGCCGCCATCGCCCTGTACTGCACGATGGCCGCCCTGCGCTCCAACGACCGGGGCCGGGACAAGCACCGGCACGCCGGAACGCTGTTCCTGGACAACCCCATCGGCCGCGCCAACGCCACCTATCTGCTGGAACTCCAGCGGGCCGTCGCCGACGCGCTCGGCGTCCAGCTGCTGTACACCACCGGCCTGTTCGACACGACGGCCCTCGCCGAGTTCCCGCTGGTCATCCGGCTGCGCAACGACGCCGACCTGCGCGCGGGCCTGAAGTACATCAGCGTGGAGGAGCATCTGCGGCCGGGGCTTCCCCAGCAGGACCCGGCCGAGGAGGCACACAGCGAGATCACCGCGACCCGGATGTTCAAGCGGCCCGCCGCGGCGAGCGGCTGAGCGG
>KL568605.1:55580-55956 GCA_000715605.1 Streptomyces speibonae
ACGAGCGGCTGAGCGGACGCCGTCCGCGGGCGGAGGCCGCCGGGTGGTCAGGGGTGGGAGAGCTGCCCGGCGCCGCCGCCCCTGCCTATGCGCGTCCGCGCACGCTGGGCGGAGCGCTCCTGGCGGCGGGCCCGGCGCCGCTCGCGCCGCAGGGCGCGCGCGGTGCTGCTGGGCACGGACACCACGCCGTTGCGCTGGTTCCACACCTGCCGGGTCACCCATACGTCCAGTGCCGCCCAGGTGGCCAGGATCGTACTGACCACACTGCTGATGACCATCGGGAAGGCCAGCCAGGACCCGGCCAGCGTGCACAGGAGGGCCACCATGGCCTGAATCAGTGTCACCGCGGCCACCAGCACCTGTCTCTTATACACAT
>KL568605.1:56222-58770 GCA_000715605.1 Streptomyces speibonae
CTCGACCCACAGCGGCCGGTAGCGCACCTGTTCGCGGGCCCGCCCGGGCTCCTCGGCCCCCCGCTCCGCCGTGCCGGCCCCGCCCTCGCGCGCCGGTCGCCCGCCGGCCGCCGCAGTGCCCTCGCCCGCGGGTGTACCGCGGCCGGGTGTCCCGGCGTCCGGCCGCGCCGTCACCTGCGCCGTCGCGCCGTCCTCGGGCGCCTCGCTCCGCTCCGCCGTGCCCATCAACGTGTCACTCCCCACCGCCGGCAAACCGCTCGTCCGTGTCCGAAGACCCGACTCTCCACTGGCTGCCCGGCTTGCGCTGTTTTACGCCGCCCAGGTGCGGGACACGGCTCCTGTGGCTGATTCCGCCCCCATATCCCACACAGAAGGACGAACGGCACGTCGTGAAGATTCCCCGAGGGGAAAGAAATCGGCCAACTGTCATGAGCCGCCGGGGAGATCGGCCCGGACAGCATGCCCCGGATCCGGGGCGGTAATCTCCCGCAATGCCCGGACAACACACGATCTCCCGCCACCAGCACGGAACACCAGCTACCGGACGGGTCTTCGAGTAGACCCCGGCGCGGTAGTAGGCTCGCGCCGTTTGTTGACGCACATGTGTATCCCCCGGGTCCGCCGGGGGCCGAGCTGGGGGAGGCCATGCGCTTTCGCGGGAAGTCCATCCGCCGGAAGATCGTGGCGCTGCTTCTCGTGCCGCTGGTGTCCCTGACGGCTATCTGGGCCTTCACCACGGTGATCACGGGTCGCGAGGCAAGCCACCTCTTCGACGTGTCGGCCGTGATGGAGGAGGTCGGCTATCCCGTCGAGGACACCGTGCGCGTGCTGCAGGAGGAGCGCCGGCAGACCCTCGTGTATCTCGCCGACCCCCGCGCCTCCGACGGACTCGCCGCACTCCGCCGCAGCCGCAACGCCACCGACAAGGCCGTCGAGAAGGTCCGCCGCAGCGCGGACGACGCCGAGGTGCGCGAGGCCATGCACGGCGACAGCGACGAACTGAGCGCGGTACTGGAGGCCTTCAACGGCATCGAGTCCCTCAGGCGCAGCGTCGAGGACGGCACCGTCGACCGCTCGCAGGCCCTCGCCCTCTACAACGGTCTCGTCGACCCGTGCTACGCGCTGCTGGACAACCTGCACGTGGTCGACGACGTCGAGCTCGACAAGCAGTACCGCGCCCTGGTCAGCCTCGCCCGCGCCCGCGAACTGCTTTCCCGCGAGGACGCCCTGCTCGGCTCCGCCCTGATCGTCGGCAAGCTGTCCCGCTCCGAGGTCCGCGACGTCTCCGACCTCATGGCGCAGCGCACGGTGGTCTACGACGCCTCACTGCCGCAGCTGCCCGCGGCCGAACGCGACCGCTTCGAGGCCTTCTGGAAGAACGCCCCGTCCGCCCCGCTGCGCGTGGGCGAGGAGGCCGCCGTCTCCTCCGGCACCGGGACACCCCGCGGGATCACCGCGAAGAGCTGGGACACCGCCGCCGGCAATGTCCTCGCCGAGCTCGGCACGCTCAACGACCAGGCCACCGACCGCTACCAGGACCGCGTGCGCCCCGTCGCCCTGGGCATCATCACCCAGGCCGTCATCGCCGGTGTCCTCGGACTGCTCGCCCTGCTGTTCTCCCTCTTCCTCTCCATCCGCGTCGGCCGCGGGCTCATCCGCGACCTGCGCAAGCTGCGCCTGGAGGCCCACGAGGCGTCCGGCGTGCGGCTGCCCAGTGTGATGCGCCGCCTCTCGGCCGGTGAACAGGTCGACATCGAGACCGAGGTCCCGCGCCTGGAGTACGACAAGAACGAGATGGGCGAGGTCGGCCAGGCCCTCAACACCCTCCAGCGCGCCGCCGTGGAAGCGGCCGTCAAGCAGGCGGAACTGCGCGCCGGGGTCTCCGAGGTGTTCGTCAACCTCGCCCGCCGCAGCCAGGTCCTGCTGCACAAGCAGCTCACCCTGCTGGACACCATGGAACGCAGGACGGAGGACACCCAGGAACTCGCCGACCTGTTCCGCCTCGACCACCTCACCACCCGCATGCGCCGGCACGCCGAGGGCCTGGTGATCCTCTCCGGCGCCGCGCCCTCCCGGCAGTGGCGCAAACCCGTCCAGCTCATGGACGTCGTACGCGCCGCCGTGGCCGAGGTCGAGGACTACGAGCGCATCGAGGTCCGCCGGCTGCCGAGGGTCGCCGTCACCGGCCCTGCCGTGGCCGACCTCACCCACCTCGTGGCCGAGCTGCTCGAGAACGCCACGGTGTTCTCCCCGCCGCACACCGCCGTGCAGGTCCTGGGCGAGCGGGTGGGCAACGGCTTCACCCTGGAGATCCACGACCGGGGCCTCGGCATGGCGGCCGACGCGCTCCTGGACGCCAACCTGCGGCTCGCCGAGACGTCGGAGTTCGAACTCTCCGACACCGACCGGCTCGGGCTGTTCGTGGTCAGCCGTCTCGCACAGCGCCAGAACGTCCGGGTCTCCCTGCAGCCTTCCCCCTACGGAGGCACCACGGCGGTCGTCTTCATCCCCGACACCCTGCTGACGGACGACGTCCCGGACACCAACG
>KL568605.1:59032-59274 GCA_000715605.1 Streptomyces speibonae
GCGCCATCAGAGATGTGTATAAGAGACAGGGAGAACGGCCGTGCCGCGCTCTCCCAGGTGCCGGTCGAACTGCCCCGGCTGCCCGCCTCGCTGCTGGACGGTCCGGTGGAACTGGAGGCCCCCGTCGACCTGGACGCCCTGGAGGACTTCCCCGGCGCCCTGGGTGACGAGGACAGCGAGCACGGCGGTCTCTTCCGCCCCCGCCGCCCCGCCGACGCCGAGGACTGTCTCTTATACACATC
>KL568605.1:59500-59905 GCA_000715605.1 Streptomyces speibonae
CCGAGCGGCAGCGGGCCGGCGCCGCCGAGGTGCCCGAAGCCGACGACCGGACAGGCGCCCCGGTTCCGCTCGCCCGCAGGACCGCCCCGAAACTCGTCAGCTCCCACGGCCGTCCGGTCGGCGACCAGCGCGCCCGCGGGCAGCGGACGGAGGAGGGGACGGCCACGCCCTCCCGCTCCGAGCCGGACGCGGCGCCCCCGCTGCCCTCCCGCCGCCGTGGCGGCGATCCCCCGGCCCGCCGGGCGACCGGCCGCCCGGGCCCGGGCCCGGACGCCCTGTCCCCGCTGCCCTCCCGCCGCCGCGCCGACCGGCTCACCGCCGGCCTCGAGCGCGACGACACCGATGCGGACGCACCGCCGCTGCCCTCCCGGCGGCGCGCCGCCGGGACCCCCGGCATCGGCGACG
>KL568605.1:60116-60700 GCA_000715605.1 Streptomyces speibonae
GGCGGGCGGATCCGACGACCCGCCACCGGCCACCGGAGCACCGGCCGCGGGATCTCCGCCGCCCGGCGCCGGAGCGCTGCCCCGGCGGGTCCGGCAGGCAAGCCTGGCCCCCCAGCTCAAGCGCAGCGCCGCGCCTCGGAACGCGGACCGGACCCTGCCCGTTGAACGGGACGCGGACGAAGTACGCAGCCGTATGGCCTCGCTCCAGCGAGGCTGGCAGCGCGGCCGCGAGGAGAACGCCGCGGGCGACGACGCCGACAGCGGCACAGCAACACGACGAACGACAGAGGGGGACGGTCGATGACCGCACCAAGGGCCACCGGCCACACCGAGACCGACAAGGGGGAGCTGAACTGGCTCCTGGACGACCTCGTGGACCGCGTCGCCAGCATCCGCAAGGCCATCGTGCTCTCCGGCGACGGCCTGCCCACCGGAGCGTCGAAGGACCTGACCCGGGAGGACAGCGAGCATCTGGCCGCCGTCGCCTCCGGCTTCCACAGCCTCGCCAAGGGCGTCGGCCGCCACTTCGAGGCCGGTGAGGTCCGCCAGACGGTCGTCGAACTGTCTCTTATACACATCTCTGA
>KL568605.1:60903-62258 GCA_000715605.1 Streptomyces speibonae
GCGACGGCAGCTGCCTCGCCGTCCTGACCGATGCCGACTCCGATGTCGGCCAGGTCGCCTACGAGATGACGCTCCTGGTCAAGCGGGTCGGCGTACATCTGGGCACCGCCCCGCGCACCGATCTGCCGGCGGGCGGGTAGTGGGATGTCATGAGCGCTGACGGTCAGGGTAGTAGCCACTGGTTCGACGACGAGGCAGGACCGGTCGTCCGCCCCTACGCGATGACGCGGGGCCGCACCACCAGTGCGGCCCAGCACCGCCTCGACCTGATCGCGACGGTGGTCACGGAACCGCACGCGGGCGACCCGGAGGACGATCCCACCCTCTCCCCGGAGCACGTGGACATCGTGGGACTGTGCCGCGAGAACTCGCAGACCGTCGCGGAACTCTCCGCCGAGCTCGACCTGCCGATCGGAGTGGTCCGGGTCCTCGTCGGAGACCTCGTGGATGCCGAATTCGTCCATGTGAACCGGCCAGTACCCCCGGCGGAACTGCCGGACGAGAGTATTCTGCGCGACGTGATCAACGGCCTCCGGGCGCTGTGACCGGCGCGGAAGCGGAGTACTGACGTGACAGGCTGGCAGTTCTGGGTCGACCGAGGCGGCACCTTCACCGACATCGTCGCGCGGCGCCCCGACGGCCGGCTGCTCACCCACAAGGTGCTGTCCGACCGTCCGGCGGCGGACGCGGTGCCGCCGGACGCCGGCCGTGGGACGGCAGGCACCGACGCCGCGGTCGTCGGCGTCCGCGCCCTGCTGGCCGGGTCCGACGAACCCATCGACGCCGTACGCATGGGGACCACGGTCGCCACCAACGCCCTCCTCGAACGCACGGGCGAGCGGACGCTGCTGGTCATCACCCGCGGCTTCCGTGACGCCCTGCGCATCGCCTACCAGAACCGCCCCCACATCTTCGCCCGCCGCATCGACCTGCCCGAGCTGCTGTACGAACGGGTCGTCGAGGTGGACGAGCGCATGGCCGCCGACGGCACCGTCTTGCGGGAGCCGGACCTCGACGCCCTGGCGAGACCGCTGCGCCGGGCCCATGAGGACGGGATCCGGGCCGTCGCCGTGGTGTGCATGCACAGCCACCTCCACCCCGCCCACGAACAGCGGATCGGCGAGCTCGCCGCCCGCATCGGCTTCCCGCAGATCTCGCTGTCCAGCGAGGTCAGCCCCCTGATGAAGCTCGTCCCGCGCGGGGACACCGCCGTGGTCGACGCCTACCTCTCGCCCGTGCTGCGCCGCTACATCCGCCACGTCGCCGACGAACTCGAAGGCGTGCGGCTGATGTTCATGCAGTCCAACGGCGGGCTCACCGAGGCCGGCCGGTTCCGCGGCAAGGACGCCATCCTG
>KL568605.1:62512-62687 GCA_000715605.1 Streptomyces speibonae
TGTCCCAGCTCGCCGGCTTCGACCGCGTCATCGGCTTCGACATGGGCGGCACCTCCACCGACGTCTCGCACTTCGCGGGCGAGTACGAACGCGTCTTCACCACACAGATCGCCGGAGTCCGGCTCCGCGCGCCCATGCTGGACATCCACACCTGTCTCTTATACACATCTCTGAT
>KL568605.1:62923-64438 GCA_000715605.1 Streptomyces speibonae
CCTCCACTTCGACGGCTCCCGCTACCGGGTGGGCCCGGACTCGGCGGGCGCCGACCCCGGCCCCGTCTGCTACCGGCGCGGCGGACCCCTGGCCGTCACCGACGCCAACGTCATGCTCGGCCGCATCCAGCCCGCCCACTTCCCCGAGGTCTTCGGTCCGGACGGGGACCGGCCCCTCGACGCCGCGCTCGTGCGCGACCGCTTCACCGCCCTCGCCCGCGAGATCCGCGAACACACCGGCGACGACCGCACCCCCGAACAGGTCGCGGAGGGCTATCTGCAGATCGCCGTCGCCAACATCGCCGCCGCGGTGAAGCGGATCTCCGTGCAGAAGGGCCACGACGTCACCCGGTACGCCCTGACCACCTTCGGCGGCGCGGGCGGACAGCACGCGTGCATGGTCGCCGACTCCCTCGGCATCCGCACCGTCCTCGTCCCGCCCATGGCGGGCGTCCTGTCGGCACTCGGCATCGGCCTCGCCGACATCACGGCCATGCGGGAGCAGTCCGTCGAGGCGCCCCTGGAGCCCGCCTCGATGCCAGGCGTCCACAAGACCGCCGACGACCTGGAGAGCGCCGCCCGCGCCGAACTCCTCGCCGAGGGCGTCCCCGGCGAGCGGATCGAGGTGACCCGCCGCGCCCAGCTCCGCTACGACGGCACCGACACCACCCTCACCGTCGAGCTGACCGATCCGGAGACGATGCGGCGCGCCTTCGAGGAACGTCATCGCGCCACGTACTCCTTCACGCTCGACCGCCCGATCGTCGTCGAAGCCCTCTCCGTAGAAGCCACCGGCGTCACCCGACCCCCCGATCTCTCCGCCCTCGCCCCCTACGAGGGCACCCCGGAGCAAGGCCCCGCCGCCCCGGTCACCGTCCGCCTCCACACCGGCGGCGCCTGGCGCGACGTACCCCTGCACCGCCGGGAGGACCTTCCTCCCGGACGGACCGTCACCGGACCGGCGATCATCACCGAGTCCGGCGCGACGACCGTCGTCGACGACGGCTGGCAGGCCGCCGCGACCGGTCACGGGCACCTGGTCATGGAACGCGTCGCGGTCACGCAGAGTTCCGATCTCGGCACGCAAGCCGATCCCGTTCTGCTCGAGGTCTTCAACAACCTCTTCATGTCCATCGCCGAACAGATGGGCGCCCGGCTCGAGTCCACCGCCCAGTCCGTCAACATCAAGGAGCGTCTGGACTTCTCCTGCGCCCTGTTCGACCCCGACGGAAACCTGGTGGCCAACGCCCCGCACATCCCCGTCCACCTGGGCTCGATGGGCACCAGCGTCAAGGAGGTCATCAGGCGCCGCGCCTCGGACATGCGGCCCGGGGACACCTACGCCGTCAACGACCCGTACCACGGCGGCACCCATCTGCCCGACGTCACCGTGATCACCCCGGTCTTCGGCACCGAGCCCTCCGGCGGCACACAGCGTGACCGCGAGGTCCTCTTCTACGTCGCCTCACGCGGCCACCACGCCGAGATCGGCGGCATCGCCCCGGGCTCCATGCT
>KL568605.1:64647-69301 GCA_000715605.1 Streptomyces speibonae
TGTGTATAAGAGACAGGACGAGGAGGGCGTCCTCTTCGACAACTGGCTGCTCACCGAGAACGGCCGGTTCCGCGAGGAGGAGACCCTCCGCCTCCTCACCGAGGCCCCCCACCCCTCCCGCAACCCGGCGACCAACCTCGCCGACCTGCGCGCCCAGATCGCCGCCAACCACAAGGGCGTCGAAGAGGTCGGCCGCATGATCGAGAACTTCGGGCTCGACGTCGTCCAGGCCTACATGAAGCACGTCCAGGACAACGCCGAGGAGGCCGTGCGCCGCGTCATCGACGCCCTCGACGACGGCGACTACGCCTACGAGACCGACTCGGGCGCCGTCATCCGGGTCGCCGTCCGGGTGGACCGGGACAACCGGTCCGCGACCATCGACTTCACGGGCACCTCCGCGCAACTGGCCACCAACTTCAACGCCCCCTTCTCGGTGGTCAACGCGGCCGTCCTGTACGTCTTCCGCACCCTGGTCGCCGACGACATCCCGCTGAACGACGGCTGCCTGCGCCCGCTGCACATCGTCGTCCCGCAGGGCTCCATGCTCGCGCCCGAGCCCCCCGCCGCCGTCGTCGCGGGCAACGTGGAGACCTCCCAGGCCATCACGGGCGCGCTCTACGCCGCCCTCGGCGTCCAGGCGGAGGGCTCCGGCACCATGAACAACGTCACCTTCGGCAACGCGCGGCACCAGTACTACGAGACCGTCGCCTCCGGCTCCGGCGCCGGAGACGGCTTCCCCGGCGCATCCGTCGTACAGACCCACATGACCAACTCGCGGCTCACCGACCCCGAGGTCCTGGAGTGGCGGCTGCCCGTCAGGCTCGAGGAGTTCGCGGTGCGCCGCGGCAGCGGAGGCGCCGGCCGGTGGCGCGGCGGGGACGGGGCCGTGCGCCGGATCCGCTTCCTTGAGCCGATGACCGTCTCCACGCTGTCCCAGCACCGCAGGGTGCCCCCGTACGGCATGGCGGGCGGCGCACCCGGAGCACCGGGCGCCAACCGCGTCGAACGGGCGGACGGCACGGTCACCCCGTTCGCCGGCAGCGACTCCGCGGACGTCGGCGCCGACGACGTACTCGTCATCGAAACCCCCGGCGGCGGGGGATACGGCCCGCCGCCCGAACCCCATCAAGCAGGAGAAGAGATCGATGATCTTCGGGCGTTCTGAGCGCGGCAAGCCCCCGGTCGAGCCCGTCACGCTCAAGATCCTGGTGGCCGGCGGATTCGGCGTGGGCAAGACCACGCTCGTCGGCGCGGTCAGCGAGATCCGACCGCTGCGCACCGAGGAACTCCTCACCGAGGCAGGCCGCCCGGTCGACGACACCAGCGGTGTGGAGGCCAAGAACACCACCACCGTGGCCATGGACTTCGGCCGCATCACGCTCCGCGAGGACCTGGTGCTGTACCTCTTCGGGACGCCCGGACAGGAGCGCTTCTGGTTCATGTGGGACGAGCTGTCCGAGGGTGCCCTCGGAGCCGTCGTCCTCGCCGACACCCGGCGTCTCGAGGACTGCTTCGCGGCCGTCGACTACTTCGAACGGCGCTCCATACCGTTCCTCGTCGGCGTCAACTGCTTCGACGGCGCGCCCCGTTACCCGGGCGACGACGTCCGCAGGGCCCTCGACCTCGACGACCACGTGCCCCTGGTGATGTGCGACGCGCGGGACCGGGAGTCGGTCAAGGAGATCCTCATCGGCGTCGTCCAGCACGCCATGGCGCAGGCCTCGCAGCGACGCGCCGTCACCACCTGAACCGGGCCGCCGGGACGCGGCCCGCACTCCGCCGACCGGAGCACGGGCCGCCGCGCGCAGGACGGGACGACAGCGCGGTCAGTCGTCGCCCTCCTCCACCCAGCCGAAGCTCTTCTCCACCGCCTTGCGCCAGTTGTGGTACTCGCGGTCGCGCACCGACGCCTCCATGACGGGCGCCCACTCGGCGTCCTTCGCCCAGTGCGACTTCAGCTCGTCCAGGCCGTTCCACACCCCCGTGGCGAGCCCCGCCGCGTAGGCGGCGCCCAGGCAGGTCGTCTCCGACACACGGGGCCGGATCACGGGCACCCCGAGCACATCCGCCTGGTGCTGCATGAGCAGGTTGTTCTTCGTCATGCCGCCGTCGACCTTCAGGGTGCTGATCCGCACCCCCGAGTCCTGGTACATGGCGTCCACGACCTCGCGCGTCTGCCAGCTCGTCGCCTCCAGCACCGCGCGCGCGAGGTGGGCCTTCGTCACGTACCGGGTGAGTCCCGTGATCACACCCCGCGCGTCGGACCGCCAGTACGGGGCGAACAGGCCGGAGAACGCGGGCACGACGTACGCCCCGCCGTTGTCCGCCACGCTGCCCGCGAGCGCCTCGATCTCGTCCGCGCTGCGGATGATGCCGAGCTGGTCACGGAACCACTGCACCAGCGCCCCCGTGATGGCGATCGACCCCTCCAGGCAGTAGACGGGCGCCTCGTCACCGATCTTGTAGCCCATGGTCGTGAGGAGCCCGCTCTTCGACGGCACCGGCCGGTTGCCCGTGTTCAGGAGCAGGAAGCTGCCCGTGCCGTAGGTGTTCTTCGCCGTGCCCACGTCGTAGCAGGCCTGGCCGAAGACCGCCGCCTGCTGGTCGCCCAGGGCCGAGGCGACCGGGACACCGGCGAGTTGGCCCACGGCGGTGCCGTACACCTCGGAGGAGGACCTGATCTCCGGGAGCATCGCCCCGGGGACGTTCATGGCGGACAGGATGGAGGCGTCCCACTGGAGTGTCTCCAGGTTCATCAGCATGGTCCGCCCGGCGTTGGTCACATCAGTGACGTGCCGTCCGCCGTCCGTGCCGCCCGTGAGGTTCCAGATCAGCCAGGAGTCGATGGTGCCGAAGGCGATCTCGCCGTTCTGCGCACGCGCCCTGAGCCCGGGCACGTTGTCCAGCAGCCAGGCGGCCTTCGGCCCGGAGAAGTAGCTGGCCAGCGGCAGCCCGGTCTGCTCACGGAAGCGGTCCTGCCCGTCGGAGCCGCCCAACTGGCCGCAGAGCGCGGCGGTCCGGGTGTCCTGCCACACGATCGCGTTGTGCACGGGCTTGCCCGTGGTCCGGTCCCACAGGACCGTCGTCTCCCGCTGGTTGGTGATGCCCAGCGCGCTCAGCTGCTCCGCCCGCAGCCCGGCGTTGGCCAGCGCCCCCGCGACCACCGCCTGCACCTTGGACCAGATCTCGGTGGCGTCGTGCTCCACCCAGCCCGGCTTCGGGAAGATCTGGCGGTGCTCGCGCTGGTCCACGGCGACGATCGCGCCGTGCTGGTCGAAGACGATGCAGCGACTGGAGGTGGTGCCCTGATCGATCGCGGCGACGAACTTGTCCGTCATGACGTCCCCTTCGTCGGTTCGTGCGGAGGTTCGTTCAGAAGGCTGCGTTGAAGACGAGCCCGGCCAGCGCCGCGCCGATGAGCGGCCCCACCACGGGAACCCACGCGTACCCCCAGTCGGAGGTGCCCTTGTTCGGGATCGGGAGCAGGGCGTGCACGATGCGCGGTCCCAGGTCACGGGCCGGGTTGATGGCGTATCCGGTCGGACCGCCGAGCGAGAGGCCGATGCCGACCACCAGGAACGAGACGATGAGGATCGAGGTACCCGACTCACCGAGCCCCTTCGTCAGGCCGAACGCGAGGATCGGCAGCACCAGGGCCATGGTCGCGATGATCTCGGTGATGAGGTTCGCGACGGGATTGCGGATCGTCGGTGTCGTGGAGAAGACCCCGAGCGTCGGCTGGGCGATGTCCTCCTCGGAGTTGGCCTGGAACTGCGCGTAGTAGACCAGCCAGCACAGCACGGCGCCGAGCATGGCGCCGACCATCTCCCCGGCGAGGTAGACGGGGACCTTGTCCCAGTCGCCCGTGTCGATGGCGATCCCGAGGGTGACCGCCGGGTTGAGGTGCCCTCCGGACAGCGGGGCTGCGGTGTACGCCCCCGCCATCACGCCGAAACCCCAGCCCAGCGCGATGACGACCCAGCCGGCGTCCTTCGCCTTCGAGTAGTTCAGTACGACGGCCGCGACCACGCCCGCGCCGAACAGGATGAGGATCGCGGTGCCGATGACTTCCCCGACGAATATGTCTCCGTTGCTCATGGCGGCTCCTAGGCCCCGGCCCGGGACCATCCGCCCCGGACCTCACGTGCAGGGTGCGTTTCCCATGGCGACTTCAGCCGAAGGCAGGGAGAACCCGCGCCCCGCCCGGCGTCCGTGACGAGCGTGCCGACGCAGTCGAATCGCCCGTGGGGAGTGGGCCTTGTCGCAGGGGACCCCAGGAAGTGGCGTGCCGGATTACACCAAGATGTACGGCGATGTCGACTGACACCGGAAGTGTTCACCGGCACTCAGGGAGCGTCAAGGTCGCCGACAGGAACGGTTCTCGGCCACCTGATTTCCCGAACGAGCCGACTCCTGATAGGAGCAGGGGGCATGACACGACTCTCCACCGTGGTCCGCGGCCTGGCCACCACCATCGCCGCCCTGCTCACCGCGACCGCCGCTGCCGCCCCCGCCCGCGCGGAATCCGAACCCAAGGCTCCCCAGGACTTCGTGGCGCTGAACCGCGTGGACCCGACGATCCTTCAAGAGATCCGATACTTCACCCCGCACAACTTCGTCGGCGAGCCCATAGACGGCTACCGGCAGCCCC
>KL568605.1:69527-71238 GCA_000715605.1 Streptomyces speibonae
CCCCTGTGCATCCTCACGCGGCCCGCCGCCGAAGCCCTCCGCACCGCCCAGACAGCACTCCTGCGCCAGGGCTACACCCTCAAGGTCTACGACTGCTACCGGCCGCAACGTGCGGTGGACCACTTCGTCCGCTGGGCCAAGGACCTCGACGACCAGAGGATGAAGGCCGAGTTCTACCCGAACGTCGACAAGAACCGGCTCTTCGCCGACGGCTACATCGCGGAGCAGTCCGGCCACAGCCGCGGCTCCACGGTCGACCTCACCGTGGTGAAGCTCCCCTCCACGCCCACCCGGCCCTACCAACCCGGAGAGCCCCTCACGCCCTGCTTCGCGCCCCAGGACCAGCGTTTTCCGGACAACTCCCTGGACATGGGCACCGGTTTCGACTGCTTCGACACCCTCAGCCACACCCTCGACCCGCGGATCCAGGGCGAGCAGCGCGCCAACCGGATGCTGCTCAAGAACACCCTGGAGGACCTCGGCTTCGTGAACCTCGCCGAGGAATGGTGGCACTACACCTTCAAGCCGGAGGCCTACCCGGACACCTACTTCGACTTCCCGGTGTCCCACGCGTCCCTGCACGGCCGCCCCTGACCGACCCTCCGCAGACGCCCTCGCCGTGATCGGATACAGTCCGCGCGTGTCCGAAACTCCCATGGTTCCCAACCCCGCGCCGGACTCCCACTGTTCGAGCTGTGGCGCGCCCTTCGGAGAGGGCGTCTCCGGGTGGCCCCGCACCTGCCCGGCCTGCGGCACCGTCGCCCACCGCAACCCGCTCCCGGTCGCGGTGGCCCTGCAGCCCGTGTACGACACCCAGGGCACCGCCCTGGTCGTGGTCACCCGGGCCATCGCCCCGGCACGCGGACGCACGGCCCTGCCCGGCGGCTACGTCGACCACCGCGAGGACTGGCGGCAGGCCGTCGTCCGTGAGCTCAAGGAAGAGACCGGCATCGACGCGGCGAGCCGCGACGTACGGCTCGCCGACGCCATGAGCTCGCCCGACGGACACCTGCTGCTGTTCGGGCTGCTGCCCGAGCGTCCCGCACAGGACCTGCCGCCCTCGGCACCCACCGACGAGACCGACGGCCACGGCCTGCTCCGCCGCCCCGAGGAACTCGCCTTCCCCCTCCACACCCTGGCCGTACGGGCCTGGTTCGAGGGCCGTTACATCTGATCCCCGGCCCTGCCCAGTCCGCGGACGCGCACCGGGCAGGCCGGTGCCTCCACCCCGTCCTCACCCTCCCGCTCGACGACGAGCCGCGGACCCGACCACCGCACCGCGTACCGCTCGATCTCCTGCTCCTCCCACCCGTCGCCGACGTCCGGCACCACCAGCCCGCCCCCGCTCCGCCCCCGGGCCGGCGCCCACACCTCGAGCTCCGTACCGCCGTCCGCACCCCGGACCGGCACCACGGAGCCTCCGCGCGCGAACACCGGGATCCGCCCCAGCGGCGCGTCGACCAGCACCCGGGCCGGCCCCTCGTACGCCCGCTCCGTGGCCGTGTCGTACCACCGCCCGGGCGGCAGCACGACGGCCCGCCGGTCCGCACCCGGATCGAGCACCGGAGCCACCAGCAGACAGTCACCCAGCAGAAAGGCGTCCTCGCAGTCGCGCACCGTCCGCTCCTCCGGCGCCGCCCACCACACCGGCCGCACGAAGGGTGCCCCGGTACGCCGCGCGAGGTGCGCCAGCGTCATGAAGTACGGCAGG
>KL568605.1:71481-74105 GCA_000715605.1 Streptomyces speibonae
GCAGTGCCGCGCGCGCGTGCCGGAGCACCTCGGGACCGAACTCCCACGGCTGCCCGCCCCCCGCACGCGGACCGGAGCGCGTACGGAACACGGGCAGATAGGCGCCCAGCTGGAGCCGGCGCAGATACAACTCCGGCGACCGCTCACGGTCCGAGCCGCCGAGGTCCGGACCGGCCCACGGGATCCCGCACAGCCCCAGCCCCAGCGCCAGCGCCAGCGACGACCGCAGCCCGGGCCAGCCCGATCCCGCCATGGCCCACCACACCCCGCCGTGGCGCTGCGTACCGGCCCACCCCGAGCGCGACAGCACGAACGGCCGGTCCCGCGGCGCCTGCGCACGCAGCCCCTCGTACGCCGCCCGCGCCATGCACAGCCCGTACACGTTGTGCGCCGCGCGGTGATCACCGTCCCCACCGTCCAGCGCGTGCCGGGCCGACCGCGGCAGCGTCGGCTCCCCGAAGGCCGTGAACGACGTCGGCTCGTCCAGCGTGTGCCAGAAACCGGCGAACCCCTGCGTCAGCCGCTCCGCGTACAGCGCGCCCCACCACGCACGCACGCGCGCGTGCGTGAAGTCCGGAAAGACCGCGTCCCCCGTCCACGCCACGCCCCGGACGACCTCACCGTCAGTGCCCCGCACGAAGACGTCCCGGCCCGTCCCGTCGTCGTACACGGCGTTCCCGGGCGTCGCCCCGACGGCGGGAGCGACGACCGACACCAGCCTGACTCCCTTGCGCAGCAGCTCGTCCGCGAGGACCGGCAGCTTGGGGAACCGCTCCCGGTCGACGGTGAACGGCTGCCGGTCATCGAAGTGGGACGCACCCAGGTGCACGGCGTCCAGCGGCACCTCGTGCGCCACGTGGTCGTCCACGACCCGCCGCACCTCGTCCTCACCACCCCCGCCCGACCAGGCATGCTGGTGACCGAGCGCCCACGCGGGCGGCAGCGTGGGCGCACCGGTGAGCGACGCCCACGCGAGCAGCACCCGCGCGGGGGTGCCGACCACGACCCAGCAGCGCAGCGGACCGCCGTCCATCCGCAGCTCGCTCGTGCCGGGCTGGTCGTGCCCGGAACCCGCGCCCTCCTCACCCTCCCGCAGCGTCACCGTGCCGTCCCACGCGCTGTCGTGGAACACCAGATGCGTGCCCGCGTCGGCCACCACCAACTGCACCGGCATCGTGACGGACTGCGGACCGTCCCCGGCCTCGGTACCGTGCCGGGGACCGGTGTTCCACAACCGGTACGCGCCGTCCCGGAGCCGAGGCCCCGACGCCCGGCCCCCGAGCCCGAAGAAGCGTGCGTCCGCCGGCACCTCGGACCGCTGCTTCCAGCGCGCGGCGCCACCCCCGGCCGGCTCCCACCACAGCGGCGGCAGATCGCGCCGCAGCGTCACGCCGCCCGGCGTCTGCACCTCCACCGCGCCGTGCCGCGAGACGACGACCGTCACCCGCTCGGCCACCACGCGCCAGCCACCGTCCGTGTCCGGTTCCAATTCCGCCCGCGGATCCGCCTCGGGGCAGCGGCCGGCCAACGCGTACGACGGCTCGGGTGCCGCGCCGTCCCAGCCCCGGAACACGGC
Source organism: Streptomyces speibonae (assembly GCA_000715605.1). GTDB lineage: Bacteria > Actinomycetota > Actinomycetes > Streptomycetales > Streptomycetaceae > Streptomyces > Streptomyces speibonae. The sequence continues at coordinate 73,058 of KL568605.1, forward strand.
GCCGTTCACCGCGACGAAGATCCGCAGGTCCGAACGGGTGAACCGGATCACACCGCCGCCGGGCCCCGGCTCCACCTCCCGCACCGTTCCGGGCACCCGCGCCCGCACCGGTCCGCGCGGCGGCAGCCCGGCGGCGTCCGCCCGCATCCTGCGCCACGCTGCTCGTACGGAACGCACCCGCTGCGCCGCCCCCACCGAACCGACCGACTTCATCGAACGCACCAGGTCACGACCGTTCATGTTGCTCACCCTGTCACCGATCGAGCCGGGCGAGGGTGTCGTTCAACTCCCGTTCACCCGTGATCGGACCACATCCTCACGACACGGACTATGTGGGGGGCACCCTGGTGCGGAAGTCGATCACGTGGCATCGTCCCTGTCAGCCGCGTCACGCGCACACCCCGACCCGTGCGCACAGGACGCACACGACGCGCCAGTCCGGGAGCCGCCCCATGTCGACCGAGAACCCCCAGCCGCTCTGGCAGCCGGATCCGGAGCGTATCGCCCAGGCACGGATCACCTCGTTCCAGGCATGGGCCGCCGAGCACCACGACGCCCCCGCCGAGGGCGGCTACGCGGCGCTCCACCGCTGGTCCGTGGACGAGCTGGACACCTTCTGGAAAGCCGTCACCGAGTGGTTCGACGTCCGCTTCACGACACCCTACGAGCGCGTGCTGGGCGACCGCTCGATGCCCGGTGCCCAGTGGTTCCCCGGAGCGACCCTCAACTACGCCGAACACGCCCTGCGCGCCGCCGAGTCCCGGGCGACCGAGCCGGCCCTCCTCCACGTGGACGAATCCCACGATCCCCGCCCCGTCACCTGGGCCGAGCTGCGCCGCCAGGTCGGCTCCCTCGCCGCCGAACTGCGCACCCTCGGGGTACGTCCGGGCGACCGCGTCAGCGGCTACCTCCCGAACATCCCGCAGGCCGTCGTCGCCCTCCTCGCCACGGCGGCCGTGGGCGGCGTGTGGACCTCCTGCGCCCCCGACTTCGGCGCACGCAGCGTCCTCGACCGCTTCCAGCAGGTCGAACCCGTCGTCCTGTTCAC
>KL568605.1:74356-77952 GCA_000715605.1 Streptomyces speibonae
CCAGAGATGTGTATAAGAGACAGGAGCACGACCGCCGCGAGGTCGTCGCCGAACTCCGCCGCGAACTGCCCACCCTGCGCGCCGTCGTGCACATCCCCCTGCTCGGCACCGACGCACCGGACGGCGCCCTCGACTGGGCCGCCCTCACCTCCGCGGACACCGAACCGGTCTTCGAACAGGTCCCCTTCGACCACCCGCTGTGGGTGCTCTACTCCTCCGGCACCACCGGACTGCCCAAGGCGATCGTCCAGTCCCAGGGCGGCATCCTCGTCGAACACCTCAAACAGCTCGGCCTCCACTGCGACCTGGGCCCCGAGGACCGCTTCTTCTGGTACACCTCGACCGGCTGGATGATGTGGAACTTCCTCGTCTCCGGCCTCCTGACCGGCACGACGATCGTCCTGTACGACGGCAGCCCCGGCCACCCCGACACCGGCGCCCAGTGGCGGATCGCCGAACGCACCCGCGCCACCCTCTACGGAACCTCCGCCGCCTACGTCATGGCCTGCCGCAAGGCCGGCGTCCACCCCGCACGCGACTACGACCTCTCCGTCGTGAAGTGCGTCGCCACCACCGGCTCACCCCTGCCCCCCGACGGCTTCCGCTGGCTGCACGACGAGGTCCGCGACGACCTGTGGATCGCCTCGGTCAGCGGCGGCACGGACGTCTGCTCCTGCTTCGCCGGAGCCGTACCGACCCTCCCCGTGTACATCGGGGAGCTCCAGGCACCCGGCCTGGGCACCGACCTGCAGGCGTGGGACCCCAGTGGCAAACCCCTGACCGACGAGGTCGGCGAACTCGTGGTCACCAACCCCATGCCGTCCATGCCGATCCGCTTCTGGAACGACCCCGACGGCAGCCGCTATCACGACAGCTACTTCGACACCTACCCCGGCGTCTGGCGGCACGGCGACTGGATCACCATCACCTCACGGGGCTCCGTCGTCATCCACGGCCGCTCCGACTCCACCCTCAACCGCCAGGGTGTCCGCATGGGCTCGGCCGACATCTACGAAGCCGTCGAACGACTCCCCGAGATCAGGGAATCCCTCGTCATCGGCGTCGAACAGCCCGACGGGGGCTACTGGATGCCCCTGTTCGTCCACCTGGCGCCCGGCTCCACCCTGGACGAGGACCTGCAAGGCCGCATCAAGCGGACCATCCGGGAGCAGCTCTCACCCCGACACGTCCCCGACGAGATCATCGAGGTGCCCGGAGTCCCGCACACCCTCACCGGCAAGCGCATCGAGGTCCCGGTCAAGCGCCTCCTCCAGGGCACCCCGCTGGACAAGGCCGTCAACCCGGGCTCCATCGACAACCTCGACCTGCTCGCCTTCTACGAGGACCTCGCCCGCAAGCGCGCCTGAACCCCGCCCCGGCCCGTCCGGGTACGCCCTCGTCTCCCCCTCGTTGTCAGTGCCGCCGATTACTGTGAGTGAGTATTGATCGACCGTGCAGAGGGGGAGACATGGCGTACACCGACCACCGGACCCTGCGGCGCGTCCTGCGTCGCGAGATCGTCGGCACCATCGGCCTGCTGACCGACGACCACGACTTCCGCGCCATGCGGCGCTACGACAGCTTCGTCTTCGACGACCACACCACTTACCTCAAACACGTCGAAGCCGTCCTCAGGACCCGCGCGCTCCAAGGCAGCCACACCACCGTGGCGCTCTTCGACCCCGCCGACTACGCGGAGTTCTGCGCGAAGACCGGCCTCGACCCCGACACCCACACCAGCCGGTCCCGCTTCACCGCAGAACTGGCGTCCACCGGGCCCGCCGTCCCCTACGACGGCCGGCCGCTGGCCGACCTCCTGCCCACCCTCGTCGACGAGGCCGTCCGACAGGCCACCTGGGAGTACGCCACGACACTCCTCGCCCGCCTCGGCCCCTGCGCCTCCTGCGGCGAGGATCTCGGCCGCGCCGCCTTCGCCCGCGCCTCACGCCTGCTGCTGCGCATCCTCGACACCGCCCGGCCCGGCGACCGGCACCTCGTCTGCAGCGTCTCCGGACCCCCGGAAACACTCGTGGCCGTCCTGCACGCGGACGACCTCGACGGCCGCCCCGACATCGATGAGACCGAGGCACTCGAATTCACCACCGTCCTGGCCGTCGGCCTCGCCACCGCGAGCCCCGGCGGACTGGTCATGCGGACCAGCACACCCGGTGCCCCCGACCGCGTCCACGGCTGGCGGCTGCGCGCCCACGGCCTCGAGCCCCTCACCGCCGGAGAGGTGTTCGACGCCTACTGCACCGACGCCGAATCCGGTGAGCTCATCGGCCCCGAGTCCAACGTGGACTACTGCGAGCCGCCCGACCTCGGAGAGGAGGGCCCGGACCCGGCCCACCGGCACTGACCCCGGGGGACAGCGCCGAAGGGGCGCCCCACCTCCTCGCGGAGCGCCCCTTGCGGAAACCGATCGCGGTTCGGCTACTCGCCCGACAGCACCGCCTGAGCGGCGGCGCGGGCCTCCTCGGCGCTGTCCGCCGCCCGGGCGGCCGCCGCGGCCCGCTCGCACTGCGCCAGCGTGAACTTCGCCAGCGACGCCCGCACATACGGGATCGACGCCGCACCCATGGACAGGGAGGTGACACCCAGACCGGTCAGCACACACGCCAGCAGCGGATCGGAGGCCGCCTCACCGCACACACCGCAGCTCTTGCCCTCGGCCTTCGCCGCCTCGGCGGACAGCGCCACCAGATCCAGCAGCGCGGGCTGCCAGGGGTCCTGCAGCCGGGAGACCGCACCGACCTGCCGGTCCGCGGCGAACGTGTACTGCGCGAGGTCGTTCGTCCCCAGCGACAGGAACTCCACCTCCTGCAGCACCGAGCGCGCCCGCAGCGCTGCCGACGGAATCTCGACCATGGCACCGAACTTCGCCCGCAGGCCGGCCTCCCGGCACGCTTCCGTGAACGCCTTGGCATCGGCCCGGTCCGCCACCATCGGGGCCATGACCTCGAGGTACACGGGCAGCCCTTCCGCGGCCCTGGCCAGCGCCGTCAGCTGGGTACGCAGCACCTCGGGATGGTCCAGCAGCGTCCGCAGACCGCGCACGCCCAGCGCCGGGTTCGGCTCGTCCGCCGGAGTCAGGAAGTCCAGCGGCTTGTCCGCGCCCGCGTCCAGCACACGCACCACGACCCGGCCCTCGGGGAACGCCTCGAGCACCTGCCGGTACGCGGTGACCTGCTTGTCCTCGGAAGGAGCGTTCTTGCTGTCGTCCAGGAACAGGAACTCGGTGCGAAAGAGACCCACGCCCTCCGCGCCCGCCTCGACCGCGGCCGCCACGTCGGCCGGACCGCCGATGTTGGCCAGCAGCGGCACCTTGTGACCGTCCGCCGTCGCACCCGGGCCGGTCGACGCGGCCAGTGCGGCCTTGCGCTCGGCAGCCGCCGTCTCGAGCCGGGCCCTCTTCTCGTCACTCGGGTTCAGGAAGACCTCCCCGGTGCTGCCGTCCACCGCTATCAGCGTGCCCTCGGCGAGCTCACCGGCGCCCGGCAGGGCGACCACGGCCGGGACACCGAGCGCACGGGCCAGGATCGCGCTGTGGCTGGTCGGCCCGCCCTCCTCGGTCACGAAGCCGAGCACCAGCGTCG
>KL568605.1:78161-78695 GCA_000715605.1 Streptomyces speibonae
ACCAGCGTCGGGTCCAGCAGCGCCGTGTCCGCCGGCGCGAGGTCCCGGGCCACCAGCACATACGGCTGGTCGCTGTCCGGCACGCCCGGCATCGGCACGCCGAGCAGCCGCGCGACGATACGGTTCCGCACGTCGTCGAGGTCGGCCACCCGGCCCGCCAGGTACTCACCGGCGTTCGCCAGCAGCTCGCGGTACGCGGCGAACGCGTCGTACACCGCCCGCTCGGCCGTGCTGCCGACGGCGATACGCCGCTCCACGTCGGACAGCAGCTCGGGATCCTGCGCCATCATCGCCTGCGCCTCGAGCACCGCCTGGGCCTCGCCCCCGGCGAGATTGCCGCGCGCCATCAGATCGGCCGCCACCGCCTCCACGGCCTTGCGGGCACGCCCTTGCTCACGTTCCGCGTCCTTGGGCGCGATCTGCTTCGCGGGCGGTTCGAGCACCGCCGTACCCATGTGCCGGACCTCGCCGATCGCCACACCGTGGCTGACACCGACGCCTCGCAGCGTTGTTTCCATCTCACCCGTCTCCGCC
>KL568605.1:78930-79779 GCA_000715605.1 Streptomyces speibonae
CCAGCCGCCGTGGTGGTTGTCCTGAGGGCCGTCAAGGGGACGGCGGTGGGTCACTTCCAGAGGAAGAGGCTGTCGCCGGCCTTCACATCGCCGTCCTCGCGAAGCTCGGAGAGCGCGTCCGCGGTGGCCTCCAGGGCCACGACCGGGCAGACCGGGGACTTACCGGCGGCCTCCACGGCGGCAGGATCCCAGCGCACGATGCTCTGACCGCGCGTGACGGTGTCGCCCTTGTTGACGAGCAGCTCGAAACCCTCTCCGTTGAGCTGCACCGTGTCGATGCCGAGGTGGGTGAGCACACCGTGGCCGTTCGCGTCCACGACGACGAACGCGTGCGGATGCAGGGAGATGATCACACCGTCGACGGGGGAGACGGCCTCGGAGGGCGACCGCTCGGGGTCGATCGCCGTACCCGGGCCGACCATGGCGCCGGAGAAGACGGGGTCGGGCACGGACGCCAGTCCGATGGCCCGTCCGGCAAGCGGGGACGTCACGGTGGTCATGGGAAGCCTCCCAAGGCGTGGAGATCTGTACGAGCGCCGTCACTGCCTGTCTCCGGCGTGCTGTTCAGCAGGGTATGTCATGAGACGTACCGGTTCCGGGGGGGGCAGGTCCGGCTCTTGGTCTAGACGAGAGGTCTAGACCACCTACTCTAATCGATTTGCACGCGGTGTGCGACCGCTGTAGAGTCTTACTTCCTGCTCGGGGATGAGCGGCACGCTCGAGTGTCCGAGCCCGGCAGGCACCAGATTCTTCAGATCCTCTCTTCGGATCACTTTCCGCATGCCTGCGGGAGGGTGGTCAGAGGGCCGGAAAAACACTGATAGAGTCGGAGACACCGAAGGGAAGCGC
>KL568606.1:0-6735 GCA_000715605.1 Streptomyces speibonae
CACCCCCCACCACCCGTAGGCGCTACGCGCACGCCACCCCACCGCACGCTGCGCCGCAGGCACACGACCCCCACCGGCACGAAGGAGAACCCCACATGACCCCCCGCCCACCAGCTCCGCACAGCGAAGGAGCCGCACGATGAGAGTCCTGCTGATCGGAGCCAACGGCTACATCGGCCGCTTCGTCGCCGACCGCCTCCTCGCCGACCCCGCCGTCCAGCTCACCGCCCTCGGCCGCGGCGACGACGCCGACGTCCGCTTCGACCTCGCCACCGGCAGCCCCGGCGCCCTCACCCGCTTCCTCGACGCCGTCCACCCCGGCGTGGTCATCAACTGCGCCGGCGCCACCAGAGGCGGCGCGCGCGAACTGACCCGCCACAACCCCGTCGCCGTGGCCACCGTCTGCGAGGCCCTCCGCCGCAGCGGCTGCGGCGCACGGCTCGTACAGATCGGCTGCGGCTCGGAGTACGGCCCCAGCCAGCCCGGCTCCTCCACCGCGGAGGACGCCGTCCCCCGCCCCGGCGGCCCCTACGGCGTCAGCAAGCTCGCCGCCACCGAACTGGTCCTCGGCTCAGGACTGGACGCCGTGGTCCTCCGCGTCTTTGCACCCGTGGGGCCCGGCACCCCCGCCGGCTCCCCCCTCGGCCGCCTCGCCGAGGCGATGCGCCGCGCCATGCAGTCCGGAGACGGCGAGATCAAACTCGGCGGCCTCGGCGCACAACGGGACTTCGTCGACGTCCGCGACGTCGCCCGGGCCGTCCACGCCGCGTCGCTCTCCGCCGCGCAGGGCGTCATCAACATCGGCTCGGGCCGCGCCGTCCGCCTGCGCGACGCCGCGGGAATCCTCGCCCGGGTGGCCGGCTACACCGGTGCCCTCAACGAACTCGACACCCTCCCCGCGATGCACCACGCCACCCACCTGACCCACAGCCACGGCACTCACGCCACCCACACCCCGCACCTCAGATCCTCCATCGGCCACCCCCGCCCGGACTCCGACCACCACCACCCCACCTCAACCTCAACCCCGACCCCCACCCCCGTCGGCGCGACCTCGGGCACGGGCCCCACCGCCTTCCCGTACCCCGACGGCTGCGGCACCTGGCAACAGGCAGACGTCCGCACCGCCCGGGACCGCCTCGGCTGGCGCCCCCGCATCAACCTCGAGGAGTCCCTGGCCGACATCTGGATGGAGGCGGCATGCCGCATCTGAACCTGATGCATCTGATGAACCTGACCAGCACGAACTCAGGCACCGCGGGCACGGACGTCCGCACCGGCCTCGGCATCCCCGGCTTCGCGCACCCCCTCCTCGCCCCCACCGAGTGGAGCAGACTCACCTGCCCCGGTACCCCCCTGCACTGGGTGGTGCTCAACGTGGCCGACGGCCCCGGTGTGCAGCCCGACCCGGACTGCCTGGCAGCGGCCGGCCGCCTGCGCAACGCCGGCGTCCGCGTCCTCGGACACCTCGACACCGCCTACGGCCTCCGCGGCTTCGGCGAGGTGATCTCGGACGCGCACCGCTTCCTCGACTGGTACCAGGTGGACGGCTTCCTGCTGAACCGCTGCCCCGCCGACCTCCCCGCGCTCCCCGAGGTGCGGCGCACCGCGGCCACGCTCCGGGTGCTCCATGAGACCGCGCACATCGTCCTGGGCCACGGCACCCATCCCCACCCCGCCTACGCCGAGCACGGCGACCAGCTCGTCACCTTCTCCGGTGCGTGGAGCGACTACCGCTGGTCGCAGGTGGCGGAGTGGACCGCCGACCACCCGCCCGAACGCTTCTGCCACTTCGTGCACGGAGTGCCCCGTCCCCACCTGGACGAGGCGCTGCGCATCGCCCGCTGGCAAGGAGCAGCCACGATCTACTTCACAGACCAGACAACCCCCACCCCCACCACGACCCACCGCACCCTCACCACGACCCACCCCACCCCCACCACCCACCCCACCGACCCTTGGGAGTCCATGCCCGGCTACTGGGACGACATCGTCTCGCGGATCGGGACGGGTGTCTCGGAATGAAAAAGGCCATGGCAGTGTTAAGCGAAGAACAACCGTAGTGATTGACCGACCAACGGAGTCCCCGTGTCGCTGCCACCCCTGGTCGAGCCGGCCCCCGAGCTCACCGTAGACGAGGTCCGCAGGTACTCCCGCCACCTGATCATCCCCGATGTGGGAATGGACGGGCAGAAGCGGCTGAAGAACAGCAAGGTGCTCTTCGTGGGCGCCGGCGGTCTGGGTTCGCCGGGGCTGATGTACATGGCCGCCGCGGGCGTGGGCACGCTCGGCATCGTGGAGTTCGACGAGGTCGACGAATCGAACCTGCAGCGCCAGGTCATCCACAGCCAGTCCGACATCGGCCGTCCCAAGGCGGAGTCCGCGCGGGACACGATCAAGGGCATCAACCCTTACGTGAACGTGGTGCTCCACGAGGAGCGGCTCGAGTCCGACAACGTGAAGGACATCTTCAGCCAGTACGACCTGATCGTCGATGGCACGGACAACTTCGCGACCCGCTACCTGGTCAACGACGCCTGCGTCCTGCTGAACAAGCCCTATGTCTGGGGCTCGATCTACCGCTTCGACGGCCAGGCCTCCGTCTTCTGGTCCGAGCACGGCCCCTGCTACCGCTGCCTCTACCCGGAGCCCCCGCCCCCGGGCATGGTCCCCTCCTGCGCCGAGGGCGGCGTCCTGGGCGTGCTGTGCGCGTCCATCGGCTCCATCCAGGCGAACGAGGCCATCAAGCTGCTGGCCGGCATCGGTGAGCCGCTCGTCGGCCGGCTGATGATCTACGACGCCCTGGAGATGCAGTACCGCCAGGTCAAGGTCCGCAAGGACCCCAACTGCGCGATCTGCGGCGACAACCCGACCGTCACGGAGCTCATCGACTACGAGGCCTTCTGCGGCGTCGTGTCCGAGGAGGCCCAGGCGGCGGCGGCCGACTCCACGATCACCCCCAAGCAGCTCAAGGAGTGGATCGACGACGGCGAGAGCCTCGAGCTCATCGACGTCCGGGAGCCGAACGAGTTCGAGATCGTCTCCATCCCGGGCGCCCGCCTGATCCCCAAGAACGAGTTCCTCATGGGCAACGCCCTGGAGAGCCTGCCGCAGGACAAGAAGATCGTCTTGAACTGCAAGACGGGTGTCCGCAGTGCGGAAGTCCTCGCGGTCCTGAAGTCCGCCGGCTTCTCCGACGCGGTCCACGTCGGCGGCGGCGTGATCGGCTGGGTCAACCAGATCGAGCCGGAAAAGCCGGTGTACTGAACCGCTGGGACACGGCGGGGGCTCCGACGGCACCACGGGTGCGCGGAGCCCCCGCCGTCGTCATGAGCAGACCTTGCCGTCCTCCGGCACCGTGCCGTCCAGCAGATACGCGTTCACCGCCGAGTCGACGCAGTCGCTGCCGCTGCCGTACGCGCCATGGCCCTCGCCCTTCCAGGTGAGCACGACGCCGACGTCCTCGCCCAGTTCGTCCGCCATCTTCCGTGCGCCCTCGTACGGCGTGGCCGGGTCGCCCGTGTTGCCCACGACCAGCACCGGCGGCGCGCCGGGGGCGCTCACCTCCGGGGTGTCGAACTGGCCGGACACCGGCCAGTCGTGGCACCAGCCGGCGGTGTCCCAGCCGAGGAAGGAGCCGAACACCGGCGATATCTCCTCGAACTCCGGCAGCAGCTTCTTCGTCTCCTCGATCGTCGGCCGCTGCTTGGCGTCCAGGCACGAGATGACCCGCTGGGAGTGGGGCGTGGTGCCGTAGCGGCCCGAGGCGTCGCGCTCGTTGTACCCGTCGGCCAGGGCCAGCAGCTCCGAGCCGTCTCCGTCCTCGGCGGCCTCCAGCGCGCTGGTCAGCACCGGCCAGCTGGTCTTGCTGTACAGCGGCAGGACGATGCCGGTCAGCGCCAGCGTCTGCGTCAGCTCACGCCCGGAGGAGGACGTCGGCAGCGGCTCGGCGTCGATCCGCTCCAGGAGCCGCGCTATGTCCCGCGATCCCTGCTCGGGGTCCTGCCCGGTGGACTTCAGATAGTTGTTGAGGGCCGTCTGGAAGCCGCGCGCCTGGTTCTTCGCGTGCCCGATGGTGTCGGCGGTCGGATCGACCACCGCGTCGAGGGTCATCCTTCCCACCTTCTTGGGGAACAGGTGCGCGTAGACGCCGCCGAGCTCGGTGCCGTAGGAGATGCCGAAGTAGTTCAGCTTCTCGTCGCCGAGGGCCTGCCGGATGCGGTCCATGTCACGAGCGGTGTCGGTGGTCGAGACATGGGCGATCAGCTCCCCCGCGTCCTCCTTGCAGCCCTTGCCGAAGTCGGCCGCGTCCCGCAGGTACGCCTGCTCCTCGGCCGGCGTGTCCGGGGTGCCGTCCACCGACGCCTCTGCGGCCTGGATGCTCTTGTCGTCACGGCAGCGGACGCCCTCGCTGGCGGCCACCCCGCGCGGATCCCAGCTGACCAGGTCGTACCGCTCGCGCAGCTTGGAGACCGTGGAGGCGTAGGACGGCATCATGGAGACGCCCGAGCCGCCGGGCCCGCCGAAGTTGAACAGCAGGGAGCCGGCGCGGTCGCCCCCGGTGGCCTTGGCCCGGATGAGGGCCAGCCCGATCGTCGAGCCCTCCGGTTTCGACCAGTCCAGCGGCACCTGGAGTGTGGCGCACTGCCAGTCGTCGCCCGGTGCGGGCGCGTCGCCGGATGCCTTGCACTCTCCCCAGTCGAGCGCGGCCACGTTGCCCTTGCCGCCCTTGCCGTCGTCGCCGTTCCCGCCCTTCTCGCGGGAGTCGTCGTCCGACGAGCCGGATCCGCTGCAGCCCGCCGTCAGGAGCGCGGCGGCGACCGCCAGGGCCGTCCACCGTGTGAAACGGGTCATGTACCAATTCCCCCCTCGCTGGCCTTCCGCGCTCTGCCACGGATGGCGGTCAGGCCATGGTAGGCAGTTTTCACCGCCCGCCGGACCAGCCTGTGGATAACGCTCTGACCTGTGCATATGTCGCCATGCGGGCGCGGTGCAGGCCGCCACGCAGGCGAGCCTCACGCACAGACGGCTCCATCCTCAGGCACCGTGCCCTCCAGCAGATAGCCGTGCACCGCCCGCTGCACGCACCGGTTCCCGCTGCTGTACGCGCCGTGCCCCTGCCCCCGGTACGTCAGCTCCACCCCGACACCTTCACCGAGGGCCTGCGCCATCCTGCGCGCCCCCTCGTACGGGGTGGCCGGGTCGCCGGTGTTGCCGATCACCAGGATCGGGGCCGCGCCGGGGGCACTCACCTCGGGGTGGTCCGCGGCCCCCGGAACCGCCCAGTCCGTACAGCTGATCATCCCCCACGCCAGATACTCGCCGAAGAGCGCGGACGCGGCCCGGAACGCGGGCAGTTCGCGTTCGACGTCCTCGGGGCCGTAGCGCGGTTTGTCGTCGGCGCAGTTGATGGCGGTGTTGGCCGCGACGAGGTTGCTGTACTCGCCGTTCTCGCTGCGCCCGTTCATCGAGTCGGACAGCAGCATCAGGATCGTTCCGTCACCGTCGTACGCCTGCTCGAGGCCGTCGGTGAGGAACTCCCAGAACTCCTGTGAGTACAGGGCCTGTGCGATGCCGCCGGTCGCCGCGGCCTGGGTCAGCTGCCGGGGAAAGATCCCCGGGATGGGCCTGCGGTCGAGGTCCCTCAGCAGCGCGGAGATGCGGTCCTTCACGTCCTGCGCGCTGTCGCCGACGGGGCACTCCTCGGTCCGTGAGACGCAGTCCGCGGCGTAGTTGTCGAGCGCGAGTTGGAAGCCGCGAGCCTGTCCGAGAGAGCCGGCCTCCGCGTTCTGGGTGGGATCGACGACCGCGTCGAAGACGGCGCGTCCCACGTTCCGGGGGAACAGGTGGGCGTAGACACCGCCGAGCTCCGTGCCGTAGGAGATGCCGAAGTAGTGCAGCTTGTCGTCGCCGAGGACCTGACGCATCAGGTCCAGGTCACGGGCGGCGTCCGTGGTGCGCACATGCGGCAGGATCCGCTCGGAGTTCTCCTCGCAGTCCGCGTTGAACTCCTTGGTGCCGGTGAGGAGTTCCGCACGCTCGGCGGCGTCGTCGGGGGTGGCGTCCTGCTGGAAGTGCGCGTCCATCTGCCGGTCGTCCTGGCACTCCACGGGTGCGCTGCGGCCGACCCCGCGGGGATCGAAGCTCACCAGGTCGTAGCGGGTGCGCAGGGTCGCGTACTCCTCGCCGAAGGCGGGCAGCGTGGTGACACCGGAGCCGCCCGGGCCGCCGAAGTTGAAGATCAGGGAGCCGATGCGCTCGCTCGACGGGCCGCTCGACCTGACCCGGATCAGCGCGAGGCCGATGGTGTCGCCCTCGGGGTCGTCCCAGTCCAGCGGCGCCTTCATGGTGGCGCAGCTCCACTCGCCCCTGCCGCCGGGCAGCGGGGAGGGGGCGGGGCCGCCGCCCTGGGCCTCGGACGGGGCCGGGCAGTCCTTCCAGTCGAGCTCCTGCCGCGTGAGGTCCTGGTCCTGACCCTCGTCGTCCCCGCCGCAGCCCGCCAGCAGGGCGGGCAGCAGCACGGCGCAGGCGGTCAGGACGGAGGCACGCGGGCGGAGGCCGGAGGGCTGGGGCATGCTCCCATCCTGCGGTCGCCCGGTGCCCCACGCGCGGGACGCGTGCCGTACGAGGTAAGCGGGCCGTTGCGAGGCACGGCGCACGAGTGCGCGGACCGCCGTGCCGTAGGCCGCTGCCCGCTACAGCGCCTCTTTGCGCGTGAGGTGGTTGAAGGCGATC
>KL568606.1:6954-10480 GCA_000715605.1 Streptomyces speibonae
GCCACAGCGTCAGCAGCCGGAAGAGCAGCACGGCGGGCGCGGCGACCTCCTTGGGGAGGCCGACGGCGATCAGACCGACCGTCAGGGTCGCCTCGACCGCGCCCACGCCGCCCGGTGTCGGTGCCGCGGACCCCAGCGCGTTGCCGGCGAGGAAGACGACGGCGACGCTGGCGATGCTGACCGAGGCCGTCTCGTCGCCGAAGGCCCGGATCGAGGCGTCCAGGCACATCACGAAGCAGGCCGTGAGCAGCAGCATGCCGCCGATGCCGGTGATCAGTTTCTGCGGACGCTGCAGCACGTCGAGCATGCGTGGCACGACACCGGCGAAGAGCGACCGCACGCGGGTGACGACGAACTTCCGCAGGAACGGCACCGAGGTCACCACGAGCACCAGCACCGCCACCGTCAGCAGGCCGCCGATGACCGTACGGGACGGCGACAGGGAGGGCGTCTTCTCGGTACCGGTCAGATAGCCGAACGCCAGCAGCATGAGGACGTGGCAGCCCAGTCCGAAGAGCTGCGACGCGCCCACGCTCGCCACCGCGAGCCCCGGCCGCACCCCCGCGCGCTGGAGGAAGCGGGTGTTCAGGGCGACGCCGCCCACCGCCGCCGGGGCGACGATCTTCACGAACGACCCGGCGACCTGTGCGGCCACGGTTCGCGCGAACGGCACCCGCTCCGGCACGAACCCGAGCAGGGCCATGGCCGCCGCGAAGTAGCTGGCCGCGGAGAACAGCACGGCCGCCGCGACCCAGCCCCACTCGGCGTTCGAGATCAGCGGGCCGACCTCGATGTGGGTGAGCTGGGTGAGCAGGAAGTACGCGCCGATCGCGCCGGCGATGAAACTGATGAGCGTGCGCGGACGCACCCGCTCCAGCCGGGCCGGCTCGACCGGGGCCTGCGGCCGGATGCGCAGCACCTCGTGGCGGATCTGGGTGAGCAGGTCCTCCTCGCGCGCCTCCTCCAGCGCCTCGTCGATGGCCCGCTTCTCGGCCCGCTGTTCCGCGCGCACGGCCTTCTTGGCGGCCTTGTCGAGCACCACGTGGCGCTCGCCGTCGGTGCCCTGCTCCGCGCGGGCGGGCCTGGTCTGGCGGGAGGCCTCCAGGACCGCCTCCCGCTCGCGTTCCGCCTGCTCCCGGGCCAGCTTCCGGAGCGTGGCGCGGGTGGAGCGGCTCAGCGCGATGGGCTGGAGCATCGGCAGGCAGTCCGCCACGGTGTCGGGCCCGAGGACGCTCAGCGCGGAGGCCACGGCCCGTTCGGCGCCGACCCTGAGGCCCAGCGTCACCAGCAGCTGGGAGATGTCCATGCGCAGCAGCAGATCGCCGGCCGCGATCTCCCCGCCGCGCAGATCGGTGAGGATCACCGTGCCGGAGGGGTCCACCAGGATGGCGTCACCCACCAGCCTGCGGTGTGCGATCCGGCGGGACTGCAGGGCCCGTACCTGGTGCCAGGTGTCGCGCAGCAGTTCGTCGGTGATCTCCTCGTCCGGCAGCGAGTCGAGGGTGCGGCCGCCGGTGTGCTCGTAGACGAGCATCACCGCGTCGGGACCGAGTTCGGAGGTCGCGATCAGCTTGGGCGCGTTGGCGCCGGCCGCGATGGCCGCGTAGGCCAGCAGGGCCTCCTGCTCCAGCGCCTGGCGCAGCGACTGCAGGCTGCTGCGGGTGGCGAAGCCGCGCAGGGCCAGATTGCGCCACGCGCGGTAGAAGAACCCCTGCGCCTGCTGTTCGCGGTCGACGACTGTGACGTCCAGCGGCGGACCGTCCTCCAGGGTGACGAAGTAGCGGCGTCCCCGGTCGCCGGTCTCGGCGGCGTCCGGCCCCTCCACGCGGGAGGCGGTCACGGGGCGGAAGCCGACGGTGCGCAGGCCCGCCATCAGGGTGCGACCGGTGGGACGCACATTGGGGGAGCCGACCGCGTAGAGGGTGCCGTAGGCGACGGTCCAGCCGATCAGCACCGTGAGGATGATCGAGAACGGTGTCGTGTACCCGGTGACGAGCATCGAGAAGGCGTCGAGGAGCAGCACGACCCACAGCACCGCGCGCCAGCGCGGCCGGCGGGACATGCCGACGGCCGTCATGTACGCGATGACCGGTGCGAGATAGCCGTGCACCGGGTCGGTGAGCGCGTGGATGTCCCCGGGGGAGGGCTGGGTGAGCGCTTCCTGGATCGAGTCCGGAGCGGCACGTGCCACCCAGAGGTCGGTGGCGAGCGTCACACCGTGCGCGAGCACGGCCGCGAGCACACCGTCGGCGATCCGCAGCCCGTCCCTTTTGATCAGCCGCTCGATGGCGAAGGCGACCGGCACCAGGAGGATGGCGATGCTGGAGGCCAGGCCGGCGATCTTGATGAGCAGATCGGGTGCCTGCCCGGTGCCCTTGGTGATGTCCTGTTCCAGCCCCGAGGTGGTGCCGTGGGCGAACGCGGCGATCGCCAGCAGCAGCACGATCGCGAGGACGCCGCCCAGCAGCCGCATGAGATCGGACGGGCGGTGCACCCGCGCGGGAAGCAGCGGCTCGTCGCCCTCCACCTCGTCGATGTGGGCGTTGTCCGGGTCCGTGGGGCCGGGTTCCGCGGTGTCCGGGCGCGACGACGCGTCAGGGGTGCCCTCCGTCTCCCCGGGGTGCGCACCCTGCTGCTTCATCATCTCTTCTCGATCTCGTATCACCGGTCACCGCCCGCACGATGGTGGCATGCCGTTCCGGCACAAGGGGGCATCAGGGTCCACAAGCGGGGCGGCACAGTCTGCCCGAAGCACCTCCTCGGAGCGAGCCGTGCGCACACGCGCGAGCGCGTCGCGTTGTCGGTGGGGTGGGGCAGGATGAGCCGGATGAGCCAGCAGAGCCTTCCGTCCGACGGTCCCCCGGACCATCCGGACGCGCTGCCCGAGTACGCCGAGAAGGTCCTCGAGGTGGCCGAGCTGATTCCGCCGGGCCGGGTCATGACGTACGGGGACGTGGCCGAGTGGCTGGGGGAGGGCGGCCCCCGGCAGGTCGGCCGCGTGATGGCCCTGTACGGGGGCGCGGTCCCGTGGTGGCGCGTGGTCCGCGCGGACGGCGTGCTGCTGCCGGGCCACGAGCTGAGAGCGCTCGGTCACTACCGCGAGGAGGGCACGCCCCTGAGGGAGGCGAGCCGGGCCGCGGAGGGCCATGTGCCGCGCCTGGACATGAGACGCGCGCGGTGGGACGGCGGTGGACACACCGGGGGTCACACCTGACAGCTTCCGCCATCGCGCCCGCCGCCGTGTGACCTGTGTTGCCTCATGGGGCGTGCGGGCACAGGCGTGGCATGACGTACGTTCGTGAGGTGAGGGACATGTGCGCCGCAAGCGCCCGGAGGGAGAAAGCGGAAGTCCTGCTTCCGTCGTTTTCACCGGCGTAGCGTCGGCTGCGCGTGCCCCCTTCACCCCTTGCCCACCGCCCCCCGCGCGCGGCGAACGGCCCCACAGCACACCCACCAGGACCGGCGAACCACGTGAGCTCCTCTTCCTCCACCAGCGGCCTGTCGCACCCTGCGGTGCGTCGGGGGA
>KL568606.1:10733-12242 GCA_000715605.1 Streptomyces speibonae
AACCACGTGAGCTCCTCTTCCTCCACCAGCGGCCTGTCGCACCCTGCGGTGCGTCGGGGGAACCGTGGCGCTTATCGACTGGTGCGTACCCCGCCGGCTCGCGTGAATCCCCCTGATCTGGACGCCGCACAGCGCTCCGTGGTTGAGCACACCACCGGCCCGCTGCTCGTTCTCGCAGGTCCGGGCACCGGCAAGACCACCACGCTCGTCGAGTCCGTGGCCGCGCGGATCGCCCGTGGCGGGGACCCCGAACGCATCCTGGTGCTGACGTTCAGCCGCAAGGCGGCCGTGGAACTGCGGGACCGGATGGCGCTGCGCATCGGGGCCGCCCGCGCTCCGCAGGCCACCACCTTCCACTCCTTCTGCTACGCCCTGGTCCGCGCCCACCAGGACAGCGGCCTCTTCGTGGAACCGCTGCGCCTGCTGTCCGGCCCCGAGCAGGACGTCACCGTCCGCGAGCTGCTCGCCGGCCAGGCGGACCTGGAGCGGCTCGGGCTCGCCCATGTGCGCTGGCCCGACGAACTGCGTGCCTGCCTGACCACGCGCGGCTTCGCCGACGAGGTCCGCGCGGTGCTCGCCCGCAGCCGGGAACTGGGCCTCGGCCCCGGCGCCCTGGACGCCTTCGCCCGCCGCATCGGGCGCCCCGACTGGCGCGCCGCCTCCGCCTTCCTCGCCGAGTACCTCGACGTCCTCGACCTCCAGGGCGTGCTCGACTACGCGGAACTGGTCCACCGCGCGGTGCTCCTCGCCCGCCGCCCCGAGATCGCCGGACCGCTCGCCGCGCGGTACGACGCCGTCTACGTCGACGAGTACCAGGACACCGACCCCGCCCAGGTACGGCTGCTGCACGCCCTGGCCGGCGGACGCACCCTCGTCGCCTTCGGCGACCCCGACCAGTCGATCTACGCCTTCCGGGGCGCGGACGTGGGCGGCATCCTCGAGTTCCCCCACGCCTTCCCCCGCGCGGACGGCCGCCCGGCTCCGGTCGCGGTGCTGCGCACCTCCCGGCGCTCCGGAGCCGCCCTCCTGGAGGCCACCCGGGGGGTGACCCGGCGCATGCCGCTGCCCCGGCTCCCGGCCGAGCAGGTCCGCGCCCACCGGGACCTCGCACCGGCACGCGACGGCGGCCGGGTCGAGGTGTACACCTACCCGACGGCCGGCACGGAGCTGGACAACGTCGCCGACATCCTGCGCCGGGCGCACCTGGAGGACGGGGTCCCTTGGAGCGAGATGGCCGTCCTGGTGCGCGCCGGCTCCCGCACGCTCCCCACCGTCCGCCGCGCGCTTACCTCCGCGGGCGTCCCCGTCGCCGTCGACGGCGACGACCTCCCCCTGCGTCACGAACCCGCCGTGGCCCCCCTGCTGACGGCCCTGCGCGCGGTGGCCGCGGCGGAGGCGCGGGAGCAGGACCCCGGCGAGGAGACCGCGTCCGGCGCCGGCACCCAGGCGTGCTGGCTCGACACCGAGACCGCCCTCACCCTGCTCACCTCCCCCCTCGCCGGCATGGAC
>KL568606.1:12471-13348 GCA_000715605.1 Streptomyces speibonae
GCGAGCCGCGGGCAACGCCCTGCCACCGCCCTCGGACGAACTGCTCGCGCGGGCGCTCGCCGAACCGGAGCGGCTCGCCGTGCACGACCCCGTCCACGCACGCGGCGCCCAGCGGCTCGGCTCCCTGCTGCGGCGGGCCCGCGCGCGTCTGGCGGACGGCGGAACGGCCGAGGAGGCCCTGTGGGAGCTGTGGGACGGCACGCCCTGGCCCCAGCGCCTGGAGCGCGCCGCCCGGCGCGGCGGCGCGGCCGGCCGCAACGCCGACCGGGACCTCGACGCCGTGTGCGCGCTGTTCGCCACCGCCGCCCGCGCGGAGGAGCGCACCGGCGGCCGGGGCGCCCTGAACTTCCTGGAGGAGATCGAGGCCGAGGACATCGCCGCCGACACCCTCACACGCGGCGCCGACGCCCGCCCCGGAGCCGTACGGCTGATGACCGCGCACCGCTCCAAGGGCCTGGAGTGGCGGCTGGTCGTCGTGGCCGGGGTCCAGGAGGGCCTCTGGCCGGACCTGCGCCGCCGCGGCTCCCTGCTGGAGGCCGACCGCATCGGCCGTGACGGACTCGCCGAGCCCCTCACACCCGGAGCACTGCTCGCCGAGGAGCGCCGCCTGTTCTACGTCGCCGCCACGCGCGCGCGGGAACGCCTCGTCGTGACGGCCGTGAAGGCGCCCGCCGACGACGGCGACCAGCCCTCCCGCTTCCTGACCGAGCTCGGCGTCGAACCCAAGGACGTCACCGGCCGTCCCCGGCGGCCCCTGTCCGTCGCCGCGCTCGTCGCCGAACTGCGTGCCACCACGGTCGACCCCCGGGTCTCGGACACGCTGCGCGAGGCCGCCGCCCAGCGGCTGGCCCGGCTCGCCGCGCTCGCCGACGAGGAC
>KL568606.1:13525-14304 GCA_000715605.1 Streptomyces speibonae
TCAGAGATGTGTATAAGAGACAGGCGCACCCCTACCGCTGGTGGGGCATGTTCGAACCGACCGAGAGCAAGGTGCCGCTGCGCAGCCGCGACCAGCCCGTCGTGCTCTCCGGCAGCGCCCTCGACCAGCTCGCCAACACCTGCGCCCTGCAATGGTTCCTCGGCCGCGAGGTGAAGGCCGACGCGCCCGCGACCGCCGCCCAGGGCTTCGGCAACGTGGTGCACGTCCTGGCCGACGAGGTGGCCTCCGGGCACACCCCGGCCGATCTCGCCGTCCTCATGGAGCGCCTGGACTCCGTGTGGAACGCGCTCGCCTTCGACGCGCCGTGGAAGTCGGCGCAGGAGAAGGAGAACGCCCGCGTGGCGCTCGAACGCTTCCTGAAGTGGCACGTCATGGACCGCACCGGACGCACCCCGGTGGCCAGCGAGCACGACTTCGACGTCACTTTGAACGCCGGTGACTACCAGGTGCGCATCCGCGGCCAGATGGACCGAGTGGAGACCGACGGCGAGGGACGCGCGTACGTCGTCGACTTCAAGACCGGCAAACAGGCGCCCAGCGCCAAGGAGGTCGAGCGCCACCCGCAGCTCGCCGTCTACCAGCTCGCCGTCCGCGAGGGCGCCGTCGACGAGGCCTTCGACGGCGAGCGCCCCGAAACGGGCGGCGCCGAACTCGTCCAGCTGCGTCAGGGCGCCGCCCGACGGGACGGCGGGGAGACCCTGCCCAAGGTGCAGGCCCAGGAGCCGCTGGAGGGGGAATGGATCGGCGACCTGCTGGCC
>KL568606.1:14465-18000 GCA_000715605.1 Streptomyces speibonae
GGGGAATGGATCGGCGACCTGCTGGCCACGGCCGCCGGCAAGGTCCTCGACGAACGGTTCACGCCCACGGCGGGCCAGCACTGCGCCCACTGCGCCTTCCGCTCCTCGTGCAGCGCCCGGCCCGAGGGCGGACACGTCGTCGAGTGACCGGCGTGACGCATCGCACCACCCGCGCCGACCTGCGATTCTTCCCTCCCTCCGGCTGCCGTGGTCCGTCGCTGTCAGTGTCCGCCGCTAGATTCTGCGTGTGGCCGCGCGTATCACCGATCCCGAGCAGCTCAAGGAGCTCCTCGGCATCCCGTTCACCCCGGAGCAGACGGCCTGCATCATCGCGCCGCCCGCCCCGCAGGTGATCGTGGCCGGAGCCGGATCGGGCAAGACGACGGTGATGGCGGCGCGCGTGGTGTGGCTGGTCGGCACCGGACAGGTCGCCCCCGAACAGGTCCTCGGCCTCACCTTCACCAACAAGGCAGCCGCTGAACTCGCCGAACGCGTCCGCAAGGCGCTGATCAAGGCCGGTGTCACCGACCCCGACCCCGTCGACCCGCCGGGCGAGCCGGTGATCTCCACGTACCACGCCTTCGCGGGCCGGCTGCTGAGCGACCACGGGCTGCGCATCGGGCTGGAACCGAGTTCCCGCCTGCTCGCCGACGCCACCCGCTACCAGCTCGCCGCACGCGTGCTGCGCGAGGCCCCCGGCCCCTACCCGGCGCTCACCCGCTCCTTCCCCGACCTGGTCGGCGACCTCCTCACCCTCGACGCGGAGCTCTCCGAACACCTCGTACGCCCCGAGGACCTGCGCGCCCACGACGCCGGGCTGCTGCGCACCCTGGAGCACACCAGGCTCACCAACGCCGACCTGCGCAAGGTCCCCGAAGCGGCCGCCGCGCGGCGCGAACTCGCCGAGCTGGTGCTGCGTTACCGGGCTGCCAAACGCGAGCGCGACCTGCTCGACTTCGGCGACCAGATCGCCCTGTCCGCCCGGCTCGCCGCCATCCCCGAGGTGGGCCGGGTGCTGCGCGACGAGTTCCGCGTGGTCCTCCTCGACGAGTACCAGGACACCTCCGTCGCCCAGCGGGTCATGCTGGCCGGACTGTTCGGCGGCGGCACCGGCCACCCGGTCACCGCCGTCGGCGACCCCTGCCAGGCGATCTACGGCTGGCGCGGGGCCTCCGTCGCCAACCTCGACGACTTCCCCGACCACTTCGCCCACGCCGACGGCCGCCCCGCCACCCGCCAGTCGCTCAGCGAGAACCGCCGCAGCGGCGGCCGCCTGCTGGACCTCGCCAACGGCCTCGCCGCCCCCCTGCGCGCCCTGCACGAGGGCGTCGAGGCCCTCCGCCCGGCCCCGGGCGCCGAACGCGACGGCACCGTCCGCTGCGCCCTGCTGCCCACCCACGCGGAGGAGCTCGACTGGATCGCCGACTCCGTCGCCCACCTCGTCCGCACCGGCAAGGCGCCCGGCGAGATCGCCGTACTGTGCCGCACGGCCGGCGACTTCGCCGCGATCCAGGCCGCCCTGGTGGCACGGGACGTCCCCGTCGAGGTGGTCGGCCTGTCCGGGCTGCTGCACCTGCCCGAGATCGCCGACCTCGTCGCCGTCTGCGAAGTCCTCCAGGACCCGGGCGCCAACGCCTCCCTCGTCCGCCTCCTCACCGGCCCGCGCTGGCGCATCGGCCCCCGTGACCTCGCCCTGCTGGGCCGCCGCGCGCGGCGGCTCGTCTCCCACGCGCGCGTGGACGGCGACGACGACCCCGACCGGCGGCTCGCCGAGGCCGTCGAGGGCGTCGACCCGGCCGAGGTGATCTCGCTCGCCGACGCCCTCGACACCTTCCTGGAGACACCGCTCGACGGCAGCGGGGACGACGACGGCCTGCCCTTCTCCGCCGAGGCGCGCGTGCGCTTCGCACGCCTGGCCGCCGAACTGCGCGACCTGCGGCGCTCCCTGGCCGACCCCCTCATGGACGTCCTGCACCGGGTCCTCGCCGTCACGGGCCTCGAGGTCGAACTGTCGGCCTCCCCGCACGCGCTTGCCGCCCGGCGGCGCGAAACCCTGTCCAACTTCCTCGACATCGCCGCCTCCTTCGCCGCCGGGGACAACGAGGCCACCCTGCTCGCCTTCCTCGGCTTCCTGCGCACCGCCGCCCAGTACGAAAAGGGCCTCGACAACGCCCTGCCCGGCGGCGAGAACACCGTCAAGGTGCTGACCGCGCACAAGTCCAAGGGCCTCGAATGGGACGTCGTCGCCGTCCCCGGACTGGTCACCGGCACCTTCCCCAGCACCCAGGGCCGCGAGAAGTGGACCGCCCAGGGCAAGGTGCTGCCGCACGGACTGCGGGGTGACGCGGACACCCTGCCCGACGTCGTCTCCTGGGACGCCCGGGGCCTGAAGGCCTTCCACGAGGCCATGAAGGAGCATCAGCACACCGAGGAGCTCCGCCTCGGCTACGTCACCTTCACCCGCCCCCAGTCCCTGCTGCTCGGTTCCGGCCACTGGTGGGGTCCCAGCCAGAAGCGGCCCCGCGGCCCTTCCGCCTTCCTCGAGGCCCTCTACGAGCACTGCGCAGCCGGACACGGCGAGATCGAGGCGTGGGCCGACGAGCCCGCCGAGGACGAGGAGAACCCCGCGCTGCACCGGGCCGCCGACGACCAGGTGTGGCCCCTGCCCCTGGACGACGCCGCCCTCACCCGCCGCCGCGCGGCCGCCGAAACCGTCCTCGCCCACCTCGACGCCCTCACCGCCCGCCCCGACGGCCCGGCCGCCGCCGTGCACGACCCGGACGCCTACGACGACCCGGACTGGCCGCCCCCGCCCGACGACGAGGAACTCCTCCCCGAGGACGACCCCTTCGCGGACGACGACCCGGGCGACTGGGAGTCCTGGACCGCCGACCGCCCCACCGTCCCGCACCAGGCGACGGCCCCCGAGGCCACCGCGCGCCCGCACGGGACGGACCGCGCCCACCCGCCTCGGCGGCCCACCGCCCCCCGCCTCACCCCGGAGGAGTCCCGCACCGTCGCCTCCTGGGACCGCGACCTCGACGCCCTCGCCGGAGAGCTGCTGCGCACCCGCGCGAGCGTCACCGAGGTCCGGCTGCCCGCCTCGCTGACCGCCTCCCAGCTGCTCCGCCTGGCCGAGGACCCGGACGCCTTCGCCCAGGAGCTGGCCCGCCCCATGCCCCGCCCCCCGCAGCCCGCGGCCCGCAGAGGCACCCGCTTCCACGCCTGGGTCGAGGCACGCTTCGAGGCGCTGACGCTGCCCATGCTCGACCCGGAGGAGCTGCCCGGCAGCGACGCCGAGATCGAGGACGAGCGCGACCTGCAGGCCCTCAAGGAGGCCTTCGAACGCACCGAGTACGCCCGCCGGACGCCCCACCGCGTGGAGGCGCCCTTCCAGCTGACGATCGCCGGCCGCGTCGTCCGCGGCCGCATCGACGCCGTCTACCGCACGGACGACGGGGACGGGACGACGTACGAGATCGTCGACTGGAAGACCGGCCGCGGCCGCACCGCCGATCCTGTCTCTTATACACAT
>KL568606.1:18197-19364 GCA_000715605.1 Streptomyces speibonae
CCCGCCGATCCGCTCCAGCTCGCCGTCTACCGGCTCGCCTGGGCGGAACAGCAGGGCGTCCCCCCGGAATCCGTCAGGGCCGCGTTCCTGTACGTGCGCACCGGGGAAGTGGTCCGCCCGGACAGCCTGCCCGGCCGCGCGGAGATGGAACGGCTGCTGCTGGAGGAACCGTCCGGTGAGATACCGCACTCCGAGGACACCCGCGCGGGCCGCTAGGCTCGACGGCATGAGCCAGCCCGTTGACAGTGCCGTCAGCGCCGTCCGTACGTACATCGCACAGCACCGCGTCGCCTTCCTCGACGATCTCACCGAGTGGCTGCGCATCCCGTCCGTCTCGGCCCGGCCCGACCACGCTCCCCATGTGCGCCGCAGCGCCGACTGGCTCGCCGCGAAACTCAAGGAGACCGGCTTTCCCACCGCCGAGGTCTGGCACACCCCGGGCGCACCCGACGTCTACGCCGAGTGGCCCTCCGCCGACCCGGGAGCGCCCACCGTGCTGGTCTACGGCCATCACGACGTGCAGCCCGCCGCCCGTGAGGACGGCTGGAACAGCGACCCCTTCGAGCCCGTCGTCCGCGACAACCGCCTCTACGCGCGCGGTGCGGCCGACGACAAGGGCCAGGTCCTCTTCCACACCCTCGGCGTGCGCGCCCACCTGGCCGCCACCGGCCGCACCACCCCGGCCGTCCACCTGAAGCTGCTGATCGAGGGCGAGGAGGAATCCGGCTCCCCGCACTTCCGTGCGCTCGTCGAAGAGCACGCGGACCGGCTCGCCGCCGACGCGGTGATCGTGTCCGACACCGGCATGTGGTCCGAGGACACCCCCACCGTGTGCACCGGTATGCGCGGCCTCGCCGAGTGCGAGATCCGGCTGTACGGCCCCGAGCAGGACATCCACTCCGGCTCCTTCGGCGGCGCCGTGCCCAACCCGGCCACCGCCGCCGCCCGCCTGGTCGCCGCCCTGCACGACGACGACGCGCGCGTGGCGGTCCCCGGCTTCTACGACGGTGTCGTGGACCTCACTGACCGGGAACGCGAGCTCTTCGCTGCGCTGCCCTTCGACGAGGCACAGTGGCTGCGCACGGCGAAGTCCCACGGCACCCGCGGCGAGGCCGGATACAGCACCCTGGAGCGGATCTGGGCGCGCCCCACCGCCGAGGTCAACGG
>KL568606.1:19582-21581 GCA_000715605.1 Streptomyces speibonae
ACCAGGGCCCCGGCAGCAAGACGATCATCCCCTCCTCCGCGGAGGTGAAGCTGTCCTTCCGGCTGGTCGCCGGCCAGGACCCGGACCACGTGGCGAACGCCGTCCGCGCCTGGGTGCCGGGACAGATTCCCGACGGCATCCGCCACGAGATCTCCTT
The DNA here is from genome assembly GCA_000715605.1 of Streptomyces speibonae. Lineage (GTDB taxonomy): Bacteria > Actinomycetota > Actinomycetes > Streptomycetales > Streptomycetaceae > Streptomyces > Streptomyces speibonae. The sequence continues at coordinate 19,740 of KL568606.1, forward strand.
CGGACCCGCCACCCGCCCCTGCCTGACCCCGCTGGACCACCCCGCCCTGCAGTCCCTGACCCGGGCGATGGGCCGCGCCTTCGACCGGCCCGTGCTGTTCACCCGCGAGGGAGGCTCCGGCCCGGCCGCCGACCTCCAGGACGTCCTCGGCGCGCCCGTGCTCTTCCTCGGCATCTCCGTCCCCTCCGACGGCTGGCACGCCCCGAACGAGAAGGTCGAGCTCGACCTGCTCCTCAAGGGCGTCGAGACCAGCGCCCACCTGTGGGGCGACCTCTCCGAGCACTGGCGGCACGCCCCCTGACCACCGCACGCCGTCCGGAACCGGTGCCCGCGCGGGCACACTGGAAGGAGCCCGCGCCACGCCCCGACGGATCCGGTCCCTCCCACCGCACGTTCCGCCGAACCGCCCGCCCACCCGATCCGTTCCACCGTGGGAGTTGGAAGCACCCGTGACCACCTGGACCGACCACACCGCCGACCGCCCCATCTCGCTCACCCTGCCGAGCGGCATCGACCGCGCCGCCCACCACCGGCTCGACGAGGCATGGCTCGCGGCGGCCTGGAGCCACCCCTCGACCCGCTGCTTCGTGGTCTCCGGCGGCCAGGTCCTCATCGACGAGACGCCGGACGGGCGTACGGAACTCCTGATGACGCCGTCCTTCGAGGCGCCGCTCACCGAGGCACACCGCTACTTCCTGGGCATCGACGAGGAGGGGGTCAGCTACTTCGCCCTCCAGAAGGACTCCCTGCCCGGCCGCATGGACGACTCCGCGCGCCCGGCGGGCCTGCGCGAGGCGGGGCTGCTCCTGTCACCGCGCGAGGCGGGCCTGATGGTGCACGCGGTCGCCCTGGAGAACTGGCAGCGGCTGCACCGCTTCTGCTCCCGCTGCGGCGAGCGCACCGTCATCGCCGCCGCCGGCCACATCCGGCGCTGCCCGGCCTGCGGTGCCGAGCACTACCCACGCACCGACCCCGCGGTGATCATGGCGGTCGTGGACGCCGACGACCGCATCCTGCTCGGGCGCCAGGTCCACTGGCCCGAGGGCCGCTTCTCGACACTCGCCGGATTCGTCGAGCCGGGGGAGTCCATCGAGCAGTCGGTGCGCCGCGAGGTCCACGAGGAGGTCGGCGTCGCGATCGGCGAGGTCGAGTACGTCGCCAGCCAGCCCTGGCCCTTCCCTTCCAGCCTCATGCTGGGCTTCACCGCCCGCGCCACCACGACCGACATCCAGGTCGACGGCGACGAGATCCACGAGGCGCGCTGGTTCTCCCGCGACGAACTCGCCGCGGCCTTCGAGTCCGGCGAGGTGCTCCCGCCCTACGGCATCTCGATCGCGGCCCGGCTGATCGAGCGCTGGTACGGCACGGAGCTGCCGACCCGCGGCGCCTTCTGACCCGGCGCGCCCGCCCGGCACGAAGAAGCGGGGTGGCCGCCCCGTGAGGGACGGCCACCCCGCTTCCGGGCTGTGCCGCTCAGACGCCGACCTTCTCCTTGACCTGCGCGAGAGACGGGTTGGTGAGCGTCGAGCCGTCGGCGAAGAGGACGGTCGGAACCGTCTGGTTCCCGCCGTTCGCCTTCTCCACGAACGCCGCGGACTCGGGGTCCTGCTCGATGTTGATCTCGGTGTACGCGATGCCCTCACGGTCCAGCTGGCTCTTCAGCCGGCGGCAGTAGCCGCACCACGTGGTGCTGTACATCGTCACAGTGCCCTGCATGCCTCTCGCGCTCCTTCGGCGGCTCGGGGGAAGACTCGTCGTGGTGGGAACGTACTTGAAAGCGCAGGCATTCCCAGGCGCGGGTGCGCCGCCGCCGTACGGGAGTGACATCCGCCGCAGTGATAT
>KL568606.1:21783-23661 GCA_000715605.1 Streptomyces speibonae
CGGGTGCGCCGCCGCCGTACGGGAGTGACATCCGCCGCAGTGATATGACCGCAGTGATATGACCGCGAGGCCCTCCCTGTGGACAACCGGCTCACCCGTCTCCGGCGACCTGGCAGCATGGCCATGTGACAGCAGCAACGCACTCCTCCCTCTTCCCGCGGGTACCGGACTCGGCCGACGCGGTGCTCGAAGGGCTCGATCCCGAGCAGCGGGCCGTGGCCACCGCCCTGCACGGACCGGTGTGCGTGCTGGCGGGCGCGGGGACCGGCAAGACCCGGGCGATCACCCACCGGATCGCCTACGGGGTGCGCGCCGGGATCCTCCAGCCCTCCAGCGTGCTCGCCGTCACCTTCACCAACCGTGCCGCCGGGGAGATGCGCGGCCGGCTCCGCCAGCTCGGCGCGGCCGGGGTCCAGGCGCGCACCTTCCACTCCGCGGCGCTGCGCCAGCTCCAGTACTTCTGGCCGAAGGCGATCGGCGGATCCATGCCCCGGCTCGTCGACCGCAAGATCCAGCTGGTGGCCGACGCGGCAGCCGCCTGCCGCATCCGGCTCGACCGCGGTGAGCTGCGGGACGTCACCGCCGAGATCGAGTGGTCCAAGGTCACCCAGACCGTCCCGGCGGACTATGCGGCCGCCGTCGCCAAGTCCGGCCGGGCAAGCCCCCGCGACCCCACCGAGGTCGCCCAGCTCTACTCCGCCTACGAGGAGCTCAAGCGCGAGCGCGCCGTCATCGACTTCGAGGACGTCCTGCTGCTGACGGTCGCCGTTCTGCAGGACCGGCCCGACGTCGCGGAGCAGGTCCGCGCCCAGTACCAGCACTTCGTCGTCGACGAGTACCAGGACGTCAGCCCGCTCCAGCAGCGTCTGCTGGAGCTGTGGCTCGGCGACCGGGAGAACCTGTGCGTGGTCGGCGACGCCAGCCAGACCATCTACTCGTTCACGGGAGCAACCCCCGACCATCTGCTCGACTTCCGCACCCGCCATCCCGGAGCCACCGTCGTCAAGCTGGTCCGCGACTACCGCTCGACCCCTCAGGTCGTCCATCTGGCGAACGGACTGCTCGCCCAGGCCCGCGGCCGGGCCGCCGACCACCGCCTGGAGCTCGTCTCCCAGCGCGCCCCGGGGACCGAGCCGGTCTTCACCGAGTACGCCGACGAGCCCGCCGAGGCCGAGGGCGCCGCGCGCCGCATCCGGGAGCTCATCGACGCGGGTGTCCCGGCGAGCGAGATCGCCGTCCTGTTCCGCACCAACGGGCAGTCCGAGACCTACGAGCAGGCCCTCGCCGATGCCGGGGTGCCCTACCAGGTGCGGGGCGCCGAGCGGTTCTTCGACCGCCCCGAGGTGCGCAAGGCGGTCGTCGCCCTGCGCGCCGCGGCCCGTTTCGGCGGCAACGACGCGCTCCTCGACGACGCCCCGGACCTGCCCTCCCAGGTGCGCGCCGTGCTCTCCGGAGAGGGGTGGACGGCTCAGCCGCCGGCCGGCTCGGGAGCGGTCCGCGAGCGCTGGGAGTCATTGGCCGCCCTCGTCCACCTGGCGCAGGACTTCGCCGGCGCCCGGCCCGGCGTCACGCTGGCCGACCTGGTGACCGAGCTCGACGAGCGGGCCGGTGCCCAGCACGCCCCGACGGTGCAGGGGGTCACCCTCGCCTCCCTGCACTCGGCCAAGGGCCTGGAGTGGGACGTCGTCTTCCTGGTCGGTGTCGCCGAGGGGATGATGCCGATCACCTACGCAAAGACGGACGAGCAGATCGAGGAGGAGCGCCGCCTCCTCTATGTCGGTGTCACCCGCGCCCGCGAGCGCCTCCATCTGTCCTGGGCGCTCTCCCGCTCGCCCGGCGGCCGGCCGAACCGCCGTCCCAGCCGCTTCCTCACCGGAC
>KL568606.1:23857-25898 GCA_000715605.1 Streptomyces speibonae
GTGTATAAGAGACAGGGACGAGGGGGTGTACGAGCGGCTGCGGGAGTGGCGTGCCGAGCAGGCGCGCCGCAGCGGACAGCCGGCCTTCTGCGTCTTCACCGACAAGACACTGATCGCCATCGCCGAGGCGGTCCCCGACGACGAGCACGCGCTCGCACGCATCCCCGGGGTGGGGATGCGCAAGCTGGGCCGCTACGGGGCCGATGTTCTGGCCATCTGCGCAGGCCGTGACGTTGCCGGGGAGCAAGATCCGGACTGATGCGAACTCGTCGAAAAATAGTTTGCGCATGCGCCGGGAATCCCCATAGGTTCTTAGGCACGGGGACGGCGGCCTTCTCGAAGGCCCTGGATCCGTGTTGTACTTGCATATCCGCGGACTGGCTCACCCCAGTCCCCCGAGACGCCGAGAGGAGGCGAGTCCAGTGATCAGCATCAACACCAGCTCCGTCAAAATGACCGATCGCTCGGCCGTCTCCCTGTGCATTCCCGGCGCCTCGAACCAGGGCACCGGTCTGTCCGGCCTCCGTGCCGTGCGCCCGGCGTCCTCCGTCGCTCCCGCGGGCCTTGCCGTCCGTGAGCGCGATGAGCGACCGACCAAGGCACTGGAAGCGGCAGTAGTGGCACAGGCGCAGGCCTATGCCTTTGCGGCGGCCGGTGCCGGATTCCGGAAGCAGACGAAGCAGCACCACCTGATGTGGGCCTTCCGTGGGCCAGAACCCTGGAGTGATCCAGCCTGATGAGATCAGGCCGGCGCCTTCAGGGCCGCGGAACCCCATCCGGGATCCGCGGCCCTTCTGTTTGTCCATCACGTGGACGACGACACGAAGGCGCCTCGGGACAAGAAAAGAACCCGGTACCAGCCGCCACCCGGTCGACCGACCGGAAACGACCAGACGAGGAAGACGAACCGTGCAACTCGAAGCGCACGCCCCGTCCGTACCGCCTTCCGACACGATCCCCAAGCCCGGCTCCACGGAGGACCCGACCTTGACTCCGCTCACCGCGCTCACCGCGCTCGACGACGCCATCGAGAACCTCGGCGTGCCCGTCCCGTGCCGCTCCTACGACCCGGAGGTCTTCTTCGCCGAGTCGCCCGCGGACGTCGAGTACGCCAAGTCCCTCTGCCGCACCTGCCCGCTGATCGAGGCCTGCCTCGCCGGCGCCAAGGAGCGGCGTGAGCCCTGGGGCGTCTGGGGTGGCGAGCTGTTCGTCCAGGGAGTTGTCGTCGCCCGGAAGCGGCCGCGTGGCCGCCCGCGCAAGAACCCGGTCACGGCATGAACACCCGAGGAACGATCGACCGCCCCCTGACGCACGACCCCCAGAAGCAGGCCCCGATGATGCCGTCCGCTCACGAGCCCGCGGGCTCCGCGACCGAAGACTTCACCACCAGTGGCGCGAACGACTCGCGCCAGAACAGGACCCGAGAGATGCAACTCATCCCAGAAGCCCTGGCTCGCGCGCATATGCGCGACCGACTGCACGAGGCGCAACAGGAGCGCCAGGCCGTGCGCCTGGTGACCGCGCGCCGGATGCAGCGCCGCGCCGAGCGTGCCTCCCGGCGCGCCCGCCGCGCGCTCGCCATGGCGGTCATGCAGTAACCGACCCATCCGAAGCGGTGGCCCCGCCCAGCCGGAGGCCCAGCTCTTCCCCGCGGGGGCCGGTCCGTGCGAACGGACCGGCCCCCGCGGTGCGTTGACGGGCGGACCGTCCGGTACGGCGCTATCGTCACCGGGATGACGAGTCATCCCGGTGACGGCGACGACGAGCGGGACGGTGCCGACGACGCCCGCGCGTCGCAGGCGGAGCCACTGGTGTGCGCCCACTGCGGCACCCGGGTGGAAGGCCCGCAGCCGACCTGGACCTTCTCCGTGGAGAACGGCACCCCACGCCACTACTGCGAGAGGTGCTCCCGCGAGAATCTGCGGGCGATCGAGGGACGCCTGGACGCGCGGTGGTGGTAGCGGCGGCCGTGCCCGTCAGGCCTGCGCGGCCGATTCCTCCTCCGTCGGCTCCTCCGGCACTGTCTCTTATACACATCTCT
>KL568606.1:26109-28042 GCA_000715605.1 Streptomyces speibonae
CGCCGGCAGCCAATCCTCCAGTTCCTGCCGCAGCCGTACCGTCGCCCCCAGCTGGCAGAGCACACCGATGGTGCTCAGGGTGACCCGGTGGATCAGCAGATAGGCCGGGGGAAGGTTGAGCTGCTTGGCCAGTTGGGAGGCGGGGGAGCGGGGGTCGGCGATCCGGGCCGCCTGACTGCGCATCCAGCCGCGGCTGAAGGTGAACTCCTCCGCCCGGGCCGGCTCGATGATCGGCAGGAGGTAGTCGAGGACGGCGTCGGGGTCCAGCTCTATGGACTCCTTGACGAAGCCCTCCGCACAGAGCATGTCGTAGACGGCCTCGGCCTCGCCGTCCAGCGTCATGCGCAGCGCCACGCCGATGGGCTCGGGCAGACCGCCGGGCAGCCGGTCGACGGTGCCGAAGTCCAGTACGCCGAGCCGCCAGTCGTCCTCCCCCTGCGGACCGCCGGGCAGGAGACGGAAGTTGCCCGGATGCGGATCGGCGTGCAGCAGACCGGTGCGGGCGGGGCCGGAGAACAGGAAGCGCGCCAGGAGCTGGCCGGCCCGGTCGCGCTGCGCCTCGGTGCCGTCGGCGATGATCTCCGACAGCGGGATGCCGTCCATCCACTCGGTGATCAGCACCTCGTCGCACTGGTGGACCACGTCCGGCACCACGACGTCGTCGTCGCCGCCGAACTCCTCGGCGTGGGCCCGCTGCGCCTGGGCCTCCAGCCCGTAGTCCAGCTCCTCCGAGACACGGTCCTTCAGCTCCGTGATCAGCGGCTTGACGTCCATGCCGGGGACGAGCGGGCCCAGCAGACGGGCGAAGCGGCTCAGCTGGTTCAGGTCGGACAGCAGGGCCTCGCCGGCGCCCGGGTACTGCACCTTGACCGCCACCTCGCGGCCGTCGTGCCAGACCGCCCGGTGCACCTGGCCGATCGAGGCCGCCGCGGAGGGCTTGTCCTCGAACTCCAGGAACAGCTCCTGCCAGTCTTCGCCCAGCCGCTCCTCGAGTACGGCGTGGACGGTGCGGGTCGGCATCGGCGGGGCCGCCTCCTGGAGCTTGGTCAGCGCCGCGCGATAGGGGCCCGCGACCTCCTCCGGAAGAGCCGACTCGAAGACCGACAGGGCCTGGCCGAACTTCATCGCGCCGCCCTTGAGCTCGCCGAGCACCTTGAAGAGCTGCTCGGCGGTGCGCTGCTGAAGCTCGCGGCCGACAAGTTCCGCGGACTCGCCCACGATCCGCTTGCCGAGTCCCCACGTCGCCCGCCCGGCGAAGCCGAGCGGGAGCGCGGCCAGCTTGGCGGTCCGGGTGACCGCCTTGCGCGGAAGATCAGACATGCGCCCTCCAAGTACCTGCCGGCCGCTCCGAGTCCGCCTGGCGGCGCACCGTCTCCGACGACCCCTGCTCGGTCATTGTCTCGTGCGATCCCCCGCCTCCGGGGGTGTGTTCTCCCTTACCTTTCTCCCGGCCTGTTCCCTCGCGCGGCTCCGCCGCCCGTCCGGCGGCCCCGCACGGGCAGGCGGGATGCGGCCACACCGGCCGCGCACGCCAGTGCAGACCGGGAAGGGACACCTCCCACCGTGCACCCGCGGATGACGGAACCGCACCGTCCAGGAAGGCGAGCGCGTGGGCGGCGGCCAGTCCCGCGACCGTCGTGGCCAGGGCCAGATCGCAGGCCCCCACTCTGCGCTGCCTGCCGGAACGCCACTGGGCGGTCAGCCGCGGCCAGGTCGGGTCCCGGTCGGCGCGGTCCTGCTGGAGACATCCGGCACAGCCGGTTTCGCCGGGCAGCACCAGCGGGCCGACCACACCGGTCCCCTCCACCACGCCCGCGTGGAGATGCGGGGTGCCCGAGGACAGCAGGCTCTCGGCGGCCGCCGGATCGGGTGCGTACACGGCGACGTCGTCCCGCGGGGCGAGGACCACCAGGGAGAAGCCGGGGTCGCTTCC
>KL568606.1:28268-29579 GCA_000715605.1 Streptomyces speibonae
GCCTCGGCGGGCAGCCCGCCCGGCGCGACGTCCCACGGCTCGACCCGCCCGACGTCACGCACCGCCACGTCACCCACTCCGGCCCCCGACAGCAGCGCCGCGAGCACCCCGCCGACCCGGCCCGCGCCCCGCACCTGCACACGCATGCCGCGACGCGCCGCCAGCCGACGCAGCGGATCCCCCGGTTCACAGGTGGTCAGGGCGAGTGAGGCCAGGTCGGGACGGAGCCGGTCGAGGGCCTCGGGCGTCTCGCGCAGGGCGTCGGCGGCCGGTCCGCCGCCCCGGGAGTCGTCCAGCAGCCCGGCCCGCGACAGCCGCCGTACGAGCAGGTCGACATGGCCGTCGGGCAGATGCATGCGTCGTCCCTCCTCGCGCAGGAGGTCCAGGCCGCGGGTGCCGTCGAGCAGGTCGAGGAAGCTGCCCGTCGCCATGTCCATCGGACCCAGCGTCAGCGCGTGGGCGGGAGTCATCCCGAACTGCACGGTGTTGAGATCACGCCATCCGCGCCTGAGCGCGGGCTTGACCATCGGATGCATGACAGGCCCCCGTAAGTGATGGATCCCCGTGGCCGGCCGGGCCCGGTCGCTCCCCGGCCGGCACACGCCAGCATGCCCGGACACGGCCGAGTGGCGTCGAAAGTTGTCCACAGGTGCCCGAATTCTTCGTACAAATCCGGCGCACGGTGGTGGGATCGGGAGGGAACCGTCCCGGGGTCAAGACTTCCCCGTGCCCAGCGGGTACCGTGCGGGGCGTGCCCGCCGACCCACTGCACAGCTCCGGAACGCCCCAGCGCAGCGCGAGCCAGCCGACGAGCGGCCCACGGGCGAGCGCGATCGAGGTCCGCAGGAGCGCCCGTCGACGCAGAACGGTCTCCGCGTACCGCGAGGGCGATCGCACCGTGGTGCTCATCCCCGCCCGGATGTCCGAGGCGGAGGAGCAGCGCTGGGTGAACGTCATGCTCGACAAGCTGGCCGCCCAGGAGAGCAAGCGCGCGCTCGGGGACACGGAGCTGGCCGAGCGTGCCCGGCGGCTGTCGGACCAGTACTTCGACGGGCGGGCGGTGCCCGCCACCGTGCGCTGGGTGACCAACCAGAACACGCGCTGGGGCTCGTGCACCCCGGCCGAGGGCAGCATCCGGCTGTCGCACCGGTTGCAGGGCATGCCCGACTACGTCGTCGACTACGTCCTCTGCCATGAGCTGGCGCATCTGCTGGTGCCCGGGCACGGGCCCCGCTTCTGGCGGCTGCTGGATGCGTATCCCAGGACGGAGCGGGCCCGCGGCTATCTCGAAGGTGCTGTCTCTTATACACA
>KL568606.1:29780-30485 GCA_000715605.1 Streptomyces speibonae
CAGAGATGTGTATAAGAGACAGGTGTGAGCGCACCGTAGGCCCGCGCATGCGTTGTGTACCGGGTCTGTACCGACTTCCTTCGGTGTCGGTGTTTGCCGTTAGCCTGGCGCGACGCACTCACATTCGGGATGGGGGACGGTCGTACGCATGGCCAGGGAATTCCAACGCGGCCACAAGGCCAGGATCAGTGACCTCACCGCGGGCACGGATCTGTACGTAGGTGTGCAGATCTCCGGCCCGGGGCTGACCTTCGACATCAGCTGCTTCGGTCTGGACGCCGACGAACGGCTTTCGGACGACCGCTACTTCGTCTTCTTCAACCAGCCGAAGTCGCCCGAGGAGTCCATTCAGCTCCTGGGCGCGCAGGCGGGGGACACGGAGTCGTTCCGGGTGACGCTGGACCGGATCCCGCAGCAGATCAAGAAGCTGTCCTTCACGGCGACGATCGACGGGGCCGGGCAGATGTCCCAGGTCGGCCCCGGATACATCCGTATCGTCGCGGGCGGCGAGGAAGTGGCCCGGTACCCGTTCAGCGGTGCGGAGTTCTCCACCGAGCGCGCCGTGATGCTCGGCGACTTCTACTTCAAGGACGTGTGGCGCTTCGCCGCCGTCGGCCAGGGCTTCGACGGCGGGCTCGAGGCGCTGCTGAAGAACTTCGGCGGCGAGGTCGCCGAGGAAGAGCCGGCCGCGCCGCAGCAGCAGCC
>KL568606.1:30723-30881 GCA_000715605.1 Streptomyces speibonae
CCGGCGGCGCCGCACCCGGCTTCGCGCCGCCCGCGCAGGCCGCCGCGCCGCCCGCGTTCGGAGCACCGGCCGGAGGCCCCGCGCCCGCACCCGCACCGGCGCCCGCTCCGGCCCCCGCGCCCGCTCCGGCCCCCGCGCCGCAGCCCGCCGCCCAGGGC
>KL568607.1:0-778 GCA_000715605.1 Streptomyces speibonae
CGGTCCCGTGGCCCGGCGGAACTCCAGGATCTGCCGCTTGAAGCCGTAGATCCGCGAGGCGGTGTTCCGCGAGCCGCCCCCCTCCGGGCTGAAGACCTCGGCCTCCAGTTCCTCCAGGTCGGTCTGCAGCTCCGTCGCCACCTCCAGATAGTGGTCGACGACGGCGTCGGACACCGCGTACAGCACCGCCGTGGGCCCCTCGCCCAGCAGCTCGGGCTCCCGCTCCAGCCGGTTGCGCACCACCGCCAGCGGCGCGCCCTTCCCGTGCCGCACGGTCACCGCGAACGAGTCGCCCAGGAAGATCATGATCTCGCCGGAGGTGACGGTGTCGCTCCGCGGCTCGTACACCACCGGCTTCAGGACGACGAACAGCGAGTCGTCGTACACCTCGAGCTTGGGGCGCTGATGCGCCTTGAGGGCGTCCTCCACCGCCAGCGGATGCAGCCCGAACTCCTGCGAGACCAGCGCGAACTCCTCCGCCGACGGCTCGTGCACCCCGATCCAGACGAAGCCCCCCGCCGACCGCGCCTCCTGAAGCGCGTCGGAGAAGTCACCGGGCCCCTCCGACCGACGGCCCTCCCGGTAGATGGCACAGTCGACGATCACGAAACGTCTTCTCCTTCCTCGTCCCGGACACCGCACGCCCGGGTACGCCTACCCTGGGCCGCATGCCCACGTTGCTCCTGGTCCGGCACGGACGTTCGACCGCCAACACCGAGGGACTGCTCGCCGGCCGGTCGCCCGGCGTCGCCCTCGACGACCGCGGGGCCGCGCAGGC
>KL568607.1:944-6246 GCA_000715605.1 Streptomyces speibonae
CGCGCAGGCCGCCGCACTGCCCGGGCGGCTCGCCGAGCTGCCCCTGGCCGAGATCGTCACCAGCCCGCTCCAGCGGTGCCGGGAGACGATCCGGCCGCTGCTGGACGCCCGCCCCGGCGCGAGCGCGCACACCGAGGAGCGCATCGCCGAATGCGACTACGGCGACTGGACCGGCCGTAAACTCGCCGAGCTCAAGGACGAGCCGCTCATGGAGGTCGTGCAGGCGCACCCGTCGTCGGCGGCATTCCCCGGCGGGGAGTCCATGCGCGCGATGCAGACGCGCGCCGCGGAAGCGGTGCGCGAGTGGAACGCGCGCGTGGAGCGCGACCACGGCGCCGACGCCGTGTATCTCATGTGCTCGCACGGCGACATCATCAAGTCTCTCGTCGCGGAGGCACTGGGACTTCATCTGGACCTCTTCCAGCGGATCACCGTTGAACCGTGTTCCATCACCGCGATCCGTTACACACGGCTGCGCCCGTTTCTCGTCCGACTCGGCGACACCGGCGACTTCGCGTCGCTGGCACCGCGAGAGGAGCCGCCCGCCGACGACGCCACGGTCGGGGGCGACGCGGGCGCACCGTGATCGTCCGTCGCAGTAGGGTGAAGCGATCGCAGGAGTGCGCCGTAGGTCCGTACCCCGTGAACAGCCCGCCCGTACCCACGACTCTCAATGGAGACAGGACGTGTCCCGTCAGGTGTTCCTCTACGACCAGCCGGAACGTTTTGTGGCCGGCACGGTCGGACTGCCAGGGCGCCGTACGTTCTTCCTCCAGGCCTCCGCCGGCTCCCGGGTGACCAGCGTGGCCCTGGAGAAGACCCAGGTCGCCGCGCTCGCCGAGCGCATGGACGAACTTCTCGACGAGGTCGTACGCCGCAGCGGCGGCAGCGCCGCGGTGCCCGCCATGGCGCCGACCGAGGTCGCCGACACCGCGCCGCTGGACACGCCCGTGGAGGAGGAGTTCCGCGTCGGCACCATGGCGCTCGCCTGGGACGGCGAGGAGCAGCGCATGATCGTCGAGGCCCAGGCGCTCGTCGAACTGGACGCCGACTCCGAGGAGGACCTGGCCGAGGCCGAGGAGCGGCTGCTCCAGGACGAGGAGAACGGGCCCCCGATGCTCCGCGTCCGTCTCACCGGCGCGCAGGCCCGGGCCTTCGCCAAGCGCGCCCTGGACGTCGTCAACGCGGGGCGGCCGCCGTGTCCGCTGTGCAGCCTCCCGCTCGACCCGGAGGGACATGTATGTCCGCGCCAGAACGGATACCGCCGCGGAGCGTGACGACCGTCGACCCGGACGCCGGCACGCTGCTCGCCCGCGGCGAGCTGACCGTGCGCGGACGCATCCGTGAGGCGTCCAACGCGGCGCTGTACTGCACCGTCACCCACGAGGGACGCGAGGCCGCCTGCGTCTACAAGCCGGTCGAGGGGGAGCGGCCCCTGTGGGACTTTCCCGACGGCACGCTCGCCGGGCGCGAGGTCGCCGCGTACGAGGTCTCGGAGGCGACCGGATGGGGCCTCGTCCCGCCCACCGTGCTGCGTGACGGCCCGTACGGCGAGGGCATGTGCCAGCTGTGGATCGACACGGCGCCCGGCGCGGAGCTCCTCGCCCTGGTGGACGGCGAGGAGCCGGAGCCGGGCTGGAAGGCCATCGGCCTCGCCGAGGTCGGCCCGGGCCGCACCGCCCTGCTCGTGCACGCCGACGACGAGCGGCTGCGCCGGCTCGCCGTGCTCGACGCGGTGATCAACAACGCCGACCGCAAGGGCGGCCACCTCCTGCCCACCGCGGACGGACGGCTGTACGGCATCGACCACGGCGTCACCTTCAACGCCGAGAACAAGCTGCGCACGCTGCTGTGGGGCTGGGCGGGCGAGCCCCTGCCGCAGGAGGCCCTCGGCGTCCTGGAGCGCCTGAGGGACGCCCTCAGCGCCACGGGACCGCTCACCGAGGTCCTGACCCCCCTGATCACCCGCGCGGAGATCGACGCCACGCGCGCCCGAGTCGAGACCCTGCTCAGCACCGGGGTGCACCCGCAGCCGGGCACCGAATGGCCGGCCATTCCCTGGCCCCCTGTCTGACCGCTCGGCGGCCCCGCGCCGGCCGGGTCCCGGCAGGGTGTCCACCGCCCCCCACCGCTCCCACCGCTCCCACCGCCCCCCCACCGCTCCCACCGCCCCCGCCCGCGCGGGACGCGGCAGGCCGGGGGAGCACACCGCGCGGAGGTGTGCAAGAGGGCCCTCCCGGTCATCCGGCCTGCTCCGGTTGTTATACGGAACTCCGGTCCGGTTAGGCTCGTGGCATGCATGCCTGGCCCGCTTCCGAGGTCCCCGCCCTGCCCGGTCAGGGCCGCGACCTGAGGATCCACGACACCGCGACCGGGGGCCCGATCACCCTCGACCCCGGTCCCGTCGCCCGTATCTACGTCTGCGGCATCACTCCCTACGACGCCACCCACATCGGACACGCGGCGACCTACAATGCGTTCGACCTGGTGCAGCGCGTGTGGCTCGACACCAAGCGGCAGGTTCACTACGTCCAGAACATCACCGACGTCGACGACCCGCTGCTGGAGCGGGCCGAGCGGGACGGCGTCGACTGGACCGCGCTCGCCGAGCGCGAGACCGCGCTGTTCCGTGAGGACATGACGGCACTGCGGATGCTCCCCCCGCGGCACTACATAGGCGCCGTCGAGGCGATACCCGGCATCGTCCCGATTGTCGAACGGCTGCGCGATCTCGGCGCGACCTACGAGATCGAGGGCGACATCTACTTCTCCGTCGAGTCCGACCGGCACTTCGGCCAGGTCTCCCACCTCGACGCCGCCGCGATGCGCCTGCTGTCCGCCGAACGCGGCGGCGACCCGGACCGTCCGGGCAAGAAGAACCCCGTCGACCCGATCCTCTGGACGGCCGCCCGCGAGGGCGAGCCGAGCTGGGACGGCGGCTCCCTCGGCCGGGGCCGGCCCGGCTGGCACATCGAGTGCGTGGCCATCGCCCTCGAGCACCTCGGCATGGGGTTCGACGTCCAGGGCGGCGGCTCCGACCTGGTCTTCCCGCACCACGAGATGGGTGCCTCGCACGCCCACGTGCTCACCGGCGAATTCCCCATGGCCAAGGCGTACGTCCACGCCGGCATGGTCGCCCTGCACGGCGAGAAGATGTCCAAGTCCAAAGGCAACCTGGTGTTCGTGTCGCGGCTGCGGCGCGACGGCGTGGACCCGGCGGCGATCCGGCTGGCGCTGCTCGCCCACCACTACCGCGCGGACTGGGAGTGGACCGACCAGATCCTCCGGGACGCCGTGACCCGCCTGGATCACTGGCGCGCCGCCGTCTCCCGGCCCGACGGCCCGCCCGCCGACGCGCTGGTCGAGGAGATCCGCGAGGCCCTTGCCAACGACCTGGACGCCCCGGCCGCGCTGGCGGCCGTCGACCGCTGGGTTCTCCTCCAGGAGGAGACCGGGGGCACCGACACCGGCGCCCCCGGCGTCGTCTCCCGCGCGGTGGACGCCCTGCTCGGCGTGGCACTGTAAACGGCCGGAGACCTCGGCAACACCACGAGGGGCGTCCCTTCCTCCCGGGAAGGGACGCCCCTCGTTCGCTCCGGTCAGTCCTCCGACGACTCCTCACCGTCCGCGTCGGCCTCCGGCTTGGGCGGCTTCGGCGGCCGTGCCCTCCCGCCCGGACCCTCCCGCCGGTACGACGTTCCGTCCGAGCCGTCCGCCGTGGCGTGACCGCCCGGCGGTCCCGACGCCCCGTCACGGCGCCGCAGATAGCGCTCGAACTCGCGGGCGATCGCCTCGCCCGACGCCTCCGGCAGCTCGGCGGTGTCCCGGGCCTCCTCCAGCGTCTGCACGTACTCGGCCACCTCGCTGTCCTCCGCGGCCAGTTGGTCCACGCCCACCTGCCAGGCACGCGCGTCCTCGGCCAGCTCGCCCAGCGGGATGCGCACGTCGATCAGGTCCTCCAGACGGTTCAGGAGGGCCAGCGTGGCCTTCGGGTTGGGCGGCTGCGAGACGTAGTGCGGGACCGCGGCCCACAGCGACACCGCGGGCACGCCCGCGTGGGTGCACGCCTCCTGGAGGATGCCGACGATGCCCGTGGGGCCCTCGTACTTGGTCTCCTCCAGCTCCATGCGGCGGGCCAGGTCCGGATCCGACGTGGTCCCGCTGATCGGGACCGGACGGGTGTGCGGGGTGTCGCCGAGCAGCGCGCCCAGCACGACCACCAGCTCCACGCCCAGTTCGTGGGCGAAGCCGAGGAGCTCGTTGCAGAACGAACGCCACCGCATGGACGGTTCGATGCCGCGGACCAGCACCAGGTCGCGCGGCTTCTCCCCGCCGACCCGGACCACCGACAGCCGCGTCGTCGGCCAGGTCACCTTGCGGACGCCGCCGTCCAGGAACACCGTGGGACGGTTCACCTGGAAGTCGTAGTAGTCCTCGGCGTCCAGCGCCGCGAACACCTCGCCCTTCCACTCCCTGTCCAGGTGCGCGACCGCGGTGGAGGCGGCGTCACCGGCATCGTTCCAGCCCTCGAACGCGGCCACCATGACCGGGTCGATCAGCTCGGGAACCCCCTCGAGCTCGATCACCCAGCGCCTCCTTCCGACGTGCCCTCGCGTACGCCCCAACCTTACGGCGTGCCCAGCGGGCTCCCGCAGCCCCCTGACAAGGGGAGTGCCCCCATCACTGCCCCGCCCGACACCGGGAAACACCCCGTGCCGGACAGGGGCGCGGGGCCCGCGTTCACAGCCGCAGCTCCAGGGTGAGCTCGTCGTGCAGCGGGATGCCGTACTGTCCCGTCTCCGGGATGGACGGCTTGAGCCGGCGGGCCGCGTCGACCGCGCCCCGGGCGACCCCGACGATGCGCAGCCCGCGCCGCTGGTAGAAGCGCAGGGCGTCCAGGTTGTCGTTGGTGGTCACCAGCCACAGCCGTCGCGCACCGGCCCCCCGCGCGGTCTCCGCGGCCGCCGCGAGCAGCGCGCTGCCGATTCCGGCGTGCCGCACCACCGCGTCCACTGTGACGACCTCCAGACCGTCACCGGAGAGCATGTACGTGAGCAGCCCGCCCAGGGTGCCGTCCCGCTCGACCACCAGGGCCGGCAGCTCGGCCGCGTCGTACACGGTTCCGTGGCCCACGACGGTCGTACCGCCCCAGGAGGCGCTCAGCAGGTCGACGATCGCCGCGCGGTCGGCGGCGGTGGCGGCGCGCACAGGGAGATCCTTCATGGCGGAACACCCTAGGGCCACGGGTGAAGTCCGGAGACCGGCATGCGAGAGGGGCGGCTCCGTCGGCGCGGAGCCGCCC
>KL568607.1:6444-8268 GCA_000715605.1 Streptomyces speibonae
GCGCGGAGCCGCCCCTCTTCCGCTGCCGGCTTCCGTGCGGGGGAGCCGGGGGCCGCCGGTCACCTCCGGTCGAGCAGCTCCTGGACGTCCGCGCGGACCTCGTCCGTGGCCAGGCCCCGGATCGTCAGCGTGGTGCGGCGCCGCAGCACGTCGTCCGCGGTCTGCGCCCACTCGTGGTCCCGGGCCCAGACGACCTGCGCCCAGATCTCCGGGGCGTCCGGGTGGACGCGCCGGCCCAGCGCCGGGTCCTCGTTGGCCAGCCGGGCGATGTCGAAGGCGAGCGAACCGTAGTGGGTGGCCAGGTGCCTGGCGGTGTCCGCGGCCATGCGCGGGCCGGGCGCGGGGCCGTCCACCAGCAGCCGGTGGGCGACCGCGCGGGGGTTGGCCACACCCGGCAGCGGCAGCTTCTTCGGCAGCGCGGAGACCGGCTCGAAGTCCTCGCCCAGCGGGTGCCCGGGCAGCGACTGGAGCTTGTGCATCACGGTGCGGCCGATGTGGCGGAACGTGGTCCACTTGCCGCCCGCGACGGACAGCATCCCGCCCCGGCCCTCGGTGACGACCGTCTCCCGCTTGGCCTTGGCGGTGTCCCCGGGGCCGCCCGGCAGCACCCGCAGGCCCGCGAAGGCGTAGGTGATCAGGTCACGGTCGAGCTGCTGGTCGCGGATGGAGAACGCGGCCTCGTCGAGTATCTGCGCGGTGTCCTTCTCGGTGACCGAGACATCCGCCGGGTCGCCCTCGTACGCCTCGTCGGTGGTGCCGAGCAGCAGCATGTCCTCCCAGGGGAGGGCGAAGGTGATGCGGTACTTGTCGATCGGGGTGGCGAGCGCGGCCCTCCAGGGGGAGGTCCGCTTCAGGACCAGATGCGCGCCCTTCGACAGACGGATGGACGGTGCCGCATCGGGGTCCTCCATACGGCGCAGGTGGTCGACCCAGGGGCCGGTGGCGTTCAGCACGAGGCGGGCGTTGACGCCGAACTCCTCGCCCGAGAGACGGTCGCGCAGTTCGGCACCGGTGACCCGGCCCTTGGTGAAGCGCAGGCCCGTCACCTCGGCGTGGTTGAGGACCACCGCGCCCGACTCGGCCGCCGCGCGGACGGTCATCAGCGCCATACGCGCGTCGTTCATCTGGTCGTCGCCGTAGACGGCGACGGCCTTGAGGTTCTCGGTGCGCAGCTCGGGCACGTCCTGCGCGGCCTTGGCCGGGGAGAGCAGGTGGCCGACGCCGTCACCGAAGGCGGAGAGCGCCGAGTACGCGAAGACGCCGGCGCCGAGCTTCGCCGCGCCGTGCGGCCCGCCCTTGTACACGGGGAGGTAGAACGTGAGCGGGTTCGACAGGTGGGGGGCCACCTGACGGGAGACCGCACGGCGCTCGAAGTGGTTCTCCGCCACCAGCTTCACGGCACCGGTCTGCAGGTAGCGCAGACCCCCGTGGAGCAGCTTGGAGGAGGCGGAGGAGGTGGCGCCGGCGAAGTCGCCGGCGTCCACCAGAGCCACCCTGAGGCCGGACTGCGCGGCGTGCCAGGCGGTGGAGATGCCCAGGATGCCGCCGCCGATCACGAGAAGGTCGTACGACGCCTTGGAGAGCTGCTCCCGGGTCTCGGCGCGGCTCGGGTTCGAGCCGGACGCCGGGCGCGTCCCCAGGGCAGGCACGGTCTGCAGGGTGGACTGGGTGGTCATGGCGGTTCTTACTCCTCGTCCTCGAGCCAGCCCATGGTCCGCTCGACGGCCTTGAGCCAGCTCTTGTACTCACGGTCGCGGGTCTCCGCGTCCATGCGGGGGGTCCACTCGGCGGCCCGCCGCCAGTTGGCGCGCAGGTCGTCGGTGT
>KL568607.1:8486-9580 GCA_000715605.1 Streptomyces speibonae
TGTTCCAGAAGCCGACGGCCAGGCCGGCGGCGTAGGCGGCGCCGAGGCAGGTGGTCTCGGCGACCATCGGACGCACCACGGGGGCGTCCAGGAAGTCCGAGAGCGTCTGCATCAGCAGGTTGTTGGAGGTCATGCCGCCGTCGACCTTGAGGGCGGTGAGCTCCACGCCGGAGTCCTTCGTCATGGCGTCCGCGATCTCCCGCGTCTGCCAGGCGGTGGCCTCCAGCACGGCGCGCGCGAGGTGCGCCTTGGTGACGTACCGGGTCAGGCCCGCGATCACACCGCGGGCGTCGGAGCGCCAGTACGGGGCGAACAGGCCGGAGAAGGCCGGCACGAAGTAGGCGCCGCCGTTGTCCTCCACGGACAGCGCGAGGGTCTCGATCTCGGCGGCCGTGGAGATCAGGCCCATCTGGTCGCGCATCCACTGCACCAGGGATCCGGTGACGGCGATCGAGCCCTCCAGGGCGTAGACCGTGTCCTGGTCGCCGATCTTGTAGCCGACGGTGGTCAGCAGGCCGCTGTAGGAGTTGATGATCTTGTCACCGGTGTTCATCACCATGAAGGTGCCGGTGCCGTAGGTCGACTTGGTCTCGCCCTCGGAGAAGCAGGTCTGGCCGAACAGGGCCGCCTGCTGGTCGCCCAGCGCGGAGGCGACCGGGATGCCGCCGAGCAGGTCGCCCAGCTTGCCGCCCTTGATCTCGCCGTAGACCTCGGCGGAGGAGCGGATCTCCGGCAGCATCGCCAGCGGCACTCCGATGGACTCGGCGATCTTCTCGTCCCACCGCATGGTGTGCAGGTTCATCAGCATGGTGCGGGAGGCGTTGGTGACGTCGGTGACGTGGTGGCCGCCGTCGGCACCGCCGGTCAGGTTCCAGATGACCCAGGTGTCCATGGTGCCGAAGAGGATGTCGCCGGCCTCGGCGCGCTCCTTGAGCCCTTCGACGTTGTCGAGCAGCCAGCGCGCCTTGGGGCCGGCGAAGTAGGAGGCGAGGGGGAGACCGGTCTCGCGGCGGAAGCGGTCCTGGCCGACGTTGCGGCCGAGCTCGCGGCACAGGGCGTCGGTGCGGGTGTCCTGCCAGACGATGGCGTTGTGG
>KL568607.1:9815-13353 GCA_000715605.1 Streptomyces speibonae
GTCGGTGCGGGTGTCCTGCCAGACGATGGCGTTGTGGACGGGCTCGCCGGTGTTCCTGTCCCACAGCACGGTGGTCTCGCGCTGGTTGGTGATGCCGATGGCCTTGATGTCGTCGCGGGTGATGCCCGCCTTCTCGACGGCTCCGGCGACCACCTCCTGGACGTTGGTCCAGATCTCGGTGGCGTCGTGCTCGACCCAGCCCGGCTTGGGGAAGATCTGCTCGTGTTCCTTCTGGTCGACGGAGACGATGCGTCCGTCGCGGTCGAAGACGATGCAGCGGGACGAGGTGGTGCCCTGGTCGATGGCGGCGATGAACGGGCCGGCGGTGTGGGCGTCGGTCACTGTGTGCTCCTGGCTGTTCCTTGGTTACGGGGCTGTATGTGCGGCGCTTCTACAACATTCGCTGTTTTCTGCGACTCGGTCACCTATGCGATGGCGACGTTGTAGAGACCGGCCGCGAGAGCGCCGCCGATCAGCGGTCCCACCACCGGGACCCAGGCGTACGACCAGTCCGAGCCGCCCTTGTTGGGCAGCGGCAGCAGGGCGTGCACGACGCGCGGTCCGAGGTCACGGGCCGGGTTGATCGCGTACCCGGTCGGGCCGCCGAGGGACAGACCGATCGAGACGACCACGAGCGCCGTGATCAGACCGCCCAGCACACCGAGGCCGTTGCCCGCGTCGTTGAGGCCTTGGGTGAGCACGGCCAGCAGCAGTACGGCGGTGCCGATGATCTCCGTGGTGAGGTTCTGCACCGTGTGCCGGATCTCCGGGCCGGTGGAGAAGATGCCGAGCACGGGGCCCGCGCCCTTCTCCTGCGCCTCGACGGACTTGGCGGCGGTGGCCTGGGCCCCCGGACCGCCGACGATCTCCTTGTCGGTGAGGTGCGCGTGGAACTGGCCGTAGTAGGCCGCCCAGACCAGGGTCGCACCGATCATCGCGCCGAGGAACTCACCGGCGAAGTAGGTCGGAACGTTGCTCCACTCGCCGTCCTTGATGGCGAGCGCCACGGTCACGGCCGGATTGAGGTGGGCGCCGGAGAGGGGCCCGGCGATGTACACCGCCGTCATGACGGCGAAGCCCCACCCGAAGGCGATGGCGAGCCAGCCGGCGTTGCGGGCCTTGGAGGCCTTGAGCGTCACGGCGGCACACACGCCGCCGCCGAGCAGGATGAGTATGGCGGTACCGATGGTCTCGCCGATGAAGATGTCGGAGCTGGACACCCGCGACTCCTTTGTCCTTCGTCCAGGGAGCCGACCCCCGGGTCCCACCGGGGATTGGCGCCCTCAGGGGTGAGAGCGATGCCGGCCCTTGGCGTTGTCACACTCTAGCGCGTATTGCCGGTAGGTGTTCGACAATGCCGACCGATGGACGGGAGTCTTTCCCGGCGTCACGGATGCGTCAAGAGTCTGGTTGCCGAAAACGGGATCGTTACTGATCGCCCGCGCCGCCGATCTCCGCGGCGCCTCCGCTGCCTGCCCGCGGGTGCGCACGGCCGCCACCCCGCGGGTGCGCACGCCCGCGCACGCGAAGGCGGCCGGAATGCCGTACGGCACCCCGGTCGTCGTCCGTCGTGGGCTCAGAAGCGCGCGGCGCCCAGGTCCCGCGAGACCGCGCGGGCGCAGTCCCGCACCGCCGCGATCAGCTCGGGCCGCAGCTCGCCGTCCCGGCGCAGCCGCTCCACCGCCCCCGCGATGCCGACCGCGCCCACCGGCATGCGCCGCCGGTCGTGGATGGGGGCGGCGAGGGAGGCGACACCCTCCCAGGTCTCCTCCACGTCCGCCGCGTACCCGCGCGCGCGGGTGAGGTCGAGGATGTGCTCGAAGGCGTCGAGGTCGCACACCGTGCGGTCGGTGAAGGCCTTGCGGTCGGCCTCCAGGGCCTCGCTGTGGGCCACCGGGTCGTAGGCCGACAGCACTTTGCCCAGAGCTGTGGAGTGCAACGGCTGCATGGCGCCGATCTCCAGCACCTGCCGGCTGTCGTCGGGCCGGAAGACGTGGTGCACGATCAGCACGCCCTGCTGGTGCAGCACCCCGAGATAGACGCTCTCGCCGCTGGAACGGGCCAGGTCGTCCGTCCACACCAGGGCGCGCGCCCGCAGCTCGTGCACGTCGAGATAGGTGGTGCCCAGGCGCAGCAGCTCGGCGCCCAGCTGATAGCGCCCGGAGACGTCGTCCTGCTCGACGAACCCCTCCTGCTGGAGGGTGCGCAGGATGCCGTGGGCGGTGCCTTTGGCCAGGCCCAGCGACGAGGCGATGTCCGACAGGCCGAGCCGCCGCTCGCCGCCCGCGAGCAGCCGCAGCATCGCCGCCGCCCGTTCGAGCGACTGGATGTTCCGTGCCATCGCCGTCCTGCCTCCGTCCCCTTCGACCGCCGACCCGCGACGCGCCGCTGCCGATGTTCGGCAATGCCGAACACTACCGGTCCATGTCGACCTCGTGCCAATGGTCGGCCGGGATTCGGTCCGGCAACTCCTCCTCCGCACACCGCGTGTCGGCCATCATCGTCCGCCCCCTGGACGCCCTGAACATCAGGGCGCGGTCCCGGATACCCTGACGGCGTGCGCCCTGCCGGAAAGTGCGAACGGAAGCTTTCCGGACAGCCGCAAAGCCGACAGCCGTCGCACCTGAGGGAGCCCCTTTCATGGCCTCGTTGCCGCTGACCCCCGCCGCCGACAGCCGGACCCGCGCGTCCGCTCTCCGAGAGGCGCTCGCCACCCGCGTGGTGGTCGCCGACGGAGCGATGGGCACCATGCTCCAGGCCCAGGACCCCACCCTCGAGGACTTCCAGAACCTCGAGGGCTGCAACGAGATCCTGAACCTGACCCGCCCGGACATCGTCCGTTCGGTCCATTCGGCCTACTTCGACGCCGGAGTGGACTGCGTCGAGACCAACACCTTCGGCGCGAACCTGACCGCCCTGGGCGAGTACGACATCCCCGAGCGCGTCACCGAGCTGTCCGAGGCGGGCGCGCGCATCGCCCGCGAGGCCGCCGAAGAGTTCGCCGCGCGGGACGGCCGGCCGCGCTGGGTCCTGGGCTCGATGGGCCCCGGCACCAAGCTGCCCACCCTCGGCCACACCACGTTCACCGCCATCCGCGACGCCTACCAGCAGAACGCGGAGGGACTGCTCGCCGGCGGCGCGGACGCGCTGCTGGTGGAGACGACGCAGGACCTGCTGCAGACCAAGGCCTCCGTGATCGCCGCCCGCCGCGCGATGGAGACCGCCGGGTTCGACGTCCCGCTGATCGTGTCGGTGACGGTGGAGACCACGGGCACGATGCTGCTGGGCTCGGAGATCGGTGCGGCGCTGACGGCGCTGGAGCCCCTGGGTATCGACATGATCGGCCTGAACTGCGCCACCGGCCCGGCGGAGATGAGCGAACACCTGCGCTACCTCGCCCGCCACTCCCGCGTCCGGCTGTCCTGCATGCCGAACGCCGGCCTGCCGGAGCTGACCAAGGACGGCGCCCGCTATCCGCTGAGCGCGGGAGAGCTGGCGGACGCGCAGGAGACCTTCGTCCGCGACTACGGCCTGTCGC
>KL568607.1:13542-16852 GCA_000715605.1 Streptomyces speibonae
GACTACGGCCTGTCGCTGGTGGGCGGCTGCTGCGGCACCACGCCCGAGCACCTGCGCCGGCTCGTCGAGCGGGTCAGGGACGTGGCCCCGGCCGAGCGTGACCCGCGCCCGGAGCCCGGCGCCGCCTCCCTCTACCAGACCGTTCCCTTCCGCCAGGACACGTCCTACCTGGCGATCGGTGAGCGGACGAACGCGAACGGGTCGAAGAAGTTCCGCGAGGCGATGCTGGAGGGCCGCTGGGAGGCCTGTGTGGAGCTCGCGCGGGAGCAGATCCGCGAGGGCGCCCACATGCTCGACCTGTGTGTGGACTACGTCGGCCGGGACGGCGTGGCGGACATGCGGGAGCTGGCCGGCCGGTTCGCCACCGCCTCCACCCTGCCGATCGTGCTGGACTCCACCGAGGTGGACGTCATCCGGGCGGGGCTGGAGCAGCTCGGCGGACGCGCGGTGATCAACTCGGTGAACTACGAGGACGGCGCGGGGCCGGAGTCCCGCTTCGCACGCGTGACCCAGCTGGCGCGGGAGCACGGGGCGGCGCTGATCGCGCTGACCATCGACGAGGAGGGGCAGGCCAGGACCGCCGAGAAGAAGGTCGAGATCGCCGAGCGGCTGATCGAGGACCTCACCGGCAACTGGGGCATCCACGAGGAGGACATCCTCATCGACTGCCTGACCTTCACCATCTGCACCGGCCAGGAGGAGTCCCGGCGCGACGGCCTGGCGACCATCGAGGGCATCCGCGAGCTGAAGCGGCGCCACCCGCGCGTGCAGACCACCCTGGGCCTGTCGAACATCTCCTTCGGGCTGAACCCGGCCGCCCGCATCCTGCTGAACTCCGTCTTCCTGGACGAGTGCGTCAAGGCGGGCCTGGACTCCGCGATCGTCCACGCGTCGAAGATCCTGCCGATCGCGCGGTTCAGCGAGGAAGAGGTCACCACCGCCCTGGACCTGATCCACGACCGGCGGCGCGAGGGCTACGACCCGCTGCAGAAGCTCATGCAGCTGTTCGAGGGCGCCACCGCGAAGTCCCTGAAGGCGGGCAAGGCCGAGGAACTGGCCGCGCTGCCGCTGGAGGAACGGCTGAAGCGGCGGATCATCGACGGTGAGCGCGACGGCCTGCAGGCCGACCTCGACGAGGCACTCCAGACGCGCAAGGCGCTGGACATCGTCAACGACACCCTGCTGGACGGCATGAAGGTGGTCGGCGAGCTGTTCGGCTCCGGGCAGATGCAGCTGCCGTTCGTGCTGCAGTCCGCCGAGGTGATGAAGAACGCGGTGGCCCATCTGGAGCCGCACATGGAGAAGACCGACGAGGCCGGCAAGGGCACGATCGTGCTGGCCACCGTGCGCGGGGACGTGCACGACATCGGCAAGAACCTGGTCGACATCATCCTGTCGAACAACGGCTACAACGTGGTCAACCTGGGCATCAAGCAGCCCGTCTCCGCGATCCTGGACGCCGCCGACCAGCACAAGGCCGACGTCATCGGCATGTCCGGCCTGTTGGTGAAGTCCACCGTGATCATGAAGGAGAACCTCGAGGAGCTCAACCAGCGCGGACTGGCGGCCGACTACCCCGTCATCCTCGGCGGCGCCGCCCTCACCCGCGCCTACGTCGAGCAGGACCTCCACGAGATCTACCAGGGCGAGGTCCGCTACGCCCGCGACGCCTTCGAGGGCCTGCGCCTGATGGACGCCCTCATCGGCATCAAGCGCGGCGTCCCCGGCGCACGGCTCCCCGAGCTGAAGCAGCGCCGCGTCCGGGCCGCCACCGTGGAGATCGATGAGCGTCCCGAGGCCGGCCACGTCCGCTCCGACGTCGCCACCGACAACCCGGTCCCCGAGCCGCCCTTCTGGGGCACCCGCGTGATCAAGGGCATCCAGCTCAAGGAGTACGCGGCCTGGCTCGACGAGGGCGCCCTCTTCAAGGGCCAGTGGGGCCTCAAGCAGGCCCGCACCGGCGCGGGACCGACGTACGAGGAGCTCGTCGAGAGCGAGGGACGGCCCAGGCTGCGCGGGCTGCTGGACCGGCTGCAGACGGAGAACCTGCTGGAGGCGGCCGTGGTCTACGGCTACTTCCCGTGCGTCTCCAAGGACGACGACCTGATCATCCTGGACGAGCAGGGCAACGAGCGCACCCGCTTCACCTTCCCGCGCCAGCGCCGCGGCCGCCGCCTGTGCCTGGCGGACTTCTTCCGCCCCGAGGAGTCCGGCGAGAGGGATGTCGTGGGCCTCCAGGTCGTCACCGTCGGCTCCCGCATCGGCGAGGAGACCGCGCGGATGTTCGAGGCCAACGCCTACCGCGACTACCTGGAGCTCCACGGGCTGTCCGTGCAGCTGGCCGAGGCGCTCGCCGAGTACTGGCACGCACGGGTGCGCTCCGAGCTCGGCTTCGCGGCGGAGGACCCGGCCGCGATGGAGGACATGTTCGCCCTGAAGTACCGCGGCGCCCGCTTCTCCCTCGGCTACGGCGCCTGCCCGGACCTGGAGGACCGCGCCAAGATCGCCGGTCTGCTCGAGCCGGAACGCATCGGCGTCCGCCTCTCCGAGGAGTTCCAGCTGCACCCGGAGCAGTCCACGGACGCCATCGTGATCCACCACCCGGAGGCCAAGTACTTCAACGCCCGCTGAGGCCCCTCGCGGCGTCGCACAGGTCACACCAGGCATGCGCGGCCCGCACGACGTACACTGGTCGGTCCACTGCAGGCCGGTTCCCCTCGTGGGAACCGGCCTGATCTTCCCTCAAGGAGGTACGTGGATGACCACTACGGTCCCCGCGCTCGGAACTCTTACGGCCGAAGGCTCGGCCCTCCAGGCCGTGCTCCTCGACATGGACGGCACCCTGGTGGACACCGAGGGCTTCTGGTGGGACGTCGAGGTCGAGGTGTTCGCCTCCCTCGGCCACACCCTCGACGACGCCTGGCGCCATGTCGTGGTCGGCGGCCCGATGACCCGCAGCGCGGGGTTTCTCATCGAGGCGACCGGTGCCGACATCTCCCTCGCCGAGCTGACGGTGCTGCTCAACGACGGCTTCGAGGACCGCATCGACCGCGCCCTGCCGCTGATGCCGGGCGCCGCGCGGCTGCTCGCCGAGCTCGCCGAGCACGAGATCCCCACGGCGCTCGTCTCCGCCTCCCACCGGCGCATCATCGACCGGGTCCTGACCACGCTGGGGCCGCAGCACTTCGCGCTGTCGGTCGCGGGCGACGAGGTGCCGCGGACCAAGCCCCACCCCGACCCGTATCTCGCGGCCGCCGCGGGGCTCGGCGCGGACCCCGTGCGGTGCGCCGTCGTCGAGGACACCGTGACC
>KL568607.1:17017-23555 GCA_000715605.1 Streptomyces speibonae
GTCGAGGACACCGTGACCGGGGTGACCGCCGCCGAGGCGGCCGGCTGCCAGGTCGTCGCGGTGCCGTCGGTGGGACCCATCACGCCGGCCGCCCGGCGCACCGTCGTCCCCTCGCTGGAAGCCGTGGACCTGACGTTCCTGCGCGGGCTGATGACGGAAATGCGCTAGGCCGTTCACCCAGCGTGCCGCGGAACGGAAAACCGGAATTGCCGCCACTCGGTCACCGGTGACGGGCGGATGCCCGAAACAATTCGCTCCGGTTGCCGGTGGCCGAATTCCGGCGTCCCTGATCCCCTTTTCACATGTGAGGTTCACCACACGCAAGGGGATCGACAACGATGTCCCAGTGTGCCCTCCGTCTGATATCGGACGTCACTGGTGCGCCCTTGTGTCCTGATTGATGTGAACCTGCACTAATCCTTCCCGGGTCACCTTCGCCGATCCGTTCACACCCGGTTTCACTGCGTGATGAGCGGTCAACTCCGGGGGCTGCGAACCCTCCTGCGAGCGCGGACTAATGTCGTCGCGAGAACCCCGCCCTCATCCATGTGATCCGCCGCGACAACCCTGCATGGCGGATACACGGAGTCGACAGTCCTGGAGAAACTCGAGCATGAACCGCAAGACTTTGGTGCTGGCGGCCGCGATGGGCCTGCTCGCGCCGGTGCTCGCCGCCTGCGGCGACACCGAGGGCGGGAGCGGCGACGGCGATGCGATCGTTGTGGGCACCACGGACCGGTTCACCGCATCGGAGGAGGACGGTCTCGCGCCTCTCGATCCGGCCTTCGCCTATGACGTCGGTACCTGGAACATCCTGCGGCAGACCGTGCAGACGCTGATGGTGCAGCCCCGCGGCGACGGCGAGCCAGTGCCCGACGCGGCCAAGTCCTGCGGATTCACCGACGCCGGCAACGAGCGCTACAGCTGCAAGCTGCGCGACGGCCTCAAGTTCTCCAACGGCGACGCGATCACCGCGGCCGATGTGAAGTTCTCCATCGAGCGCGCCCTCGCCATCGAGGCCGACAGCCAGGTGTTCGCGCTGCTGTCCACCATCGACACCGTCGAGACGCAGGGCGACGACGAGGTGATCTTCCACCTCAAGGCCGCCGACGCCACCTTCCCGTACAAGCTGTCCACTCCGGTCGCGGGCATCGTCAACCCGGACGACTACGAGAAGAACAAGCTGCGCGAGGGCTTCGAGATCAGCGGCTCCGGGCCGTACACGATCGACGCCGATGTCGAGGACAACCACATCGTCAAGGCGACGTTCACCAGGAACGGCAACTACAAGGGCGCGTTGAAGGTGAACAACGAGAAGGTCGAGATGCGGACCTTCGAAACCTCCGAGGAGATGGGGGAGGCGCTGGAGAAGGGGGACATCCAGGTCATGACCCGCTCCATGTCGCCCGAGCAGATCCAGAAGCTCGCCAACGCGAACGACGGCGAGATCGAACTGGTCGAGTCCCCGGGTCTGGAGATCCGGTACCTGGCCTTCAACACCAAGGCCGAGACCGTCGAGGACAAGGCCGTCCGCCAGGCGATGGCCCAGATCATCGACCGCGGCAAGCTGGTCGGCAACGTCTACGGCACCCAGGCCCAGCCGCTGTTCTCGCTGGTCCCCGCCGGCGTCACCGGCCACAACAACGCGTTCTTCAACAAGTACGGCGACCCGAACGTGGCCAAGGCCCGCCAACTGCTCGACGAGGCCGGCGTCAGCACGCCGGTGAAGGTGACGCTGCACTACACGACCGACCACTACGGTCCCGCGACCAAGGCCGAGTTCGAGCAGCTGAGCAAGCAGCTCAACGACAGCGGCCTGTTCCAGACCGACATCGAGGGCGTGCCCTGGAACGACTTCAGCCCCGGCGGCCGCAAGGGCAAGTACGACGTCTACGGCATGGGCTGGTTCCCCGACTACCCGGACGCCGACGCCTTCCTCTCGCCCTTCCTCGACAAGGACAACTTCCTCAACTCGCCCTACGCCAACGAGGAGATCCGCAAGGATCTGCTCCCGGAGTCGCGCCGTCAGGCCGACCGGCTGTCCGCCTCCGACAGCATCACGGAGATCCAGGACATCGTCGCCGACGAGGTCCCGGTGCTCCCGCTGTGGCAGGGCAAGCAGTACATCGCCACCCGCGATGGCATCACCGGCACCGCCTACGCCCTCAACTCGTCCTCCACTCTCCAGCTGTGGGAGCTCGGACGCGGCGCCAGCGGCTGACGGACCTGCACGGTGCCCGGCGCGCTCCGGGCACACAGAACGAACAAGGCACAACACGTGAATCTGCGCAACCAGTGGCCGGTCCTGCCCCTCGTGGCAGGGCTGGCCTCCGGTCTGTTGACCGGCTGCGGTACCCAGAACGGCACGGGAGCCGAAGGCTCCGGCATCGTGGTGGGGATGTCCGACGACGTCCTGGCCACCGACCCCGCCTCCGGCTACGACCCCGGCTCCTGGCTGTTGTTCAACAACGTCTTCCAGTCGCTGCTGCACTTCCCCAAGGGCGCCACCGAGCCCCGGCCCGACGCCGCCGAGAGCTGCGACTTCTCGGACGCCGCGACCAAGGTGTACACGTGCACCCTGCGGGACGGGCTGACGTTCAGCAACGGTGACCCGCTCACCTCGAAGGACGTGAAGTTCTCCTTCGACCGCATGCTGAAGATCAACGACCCGGACGGCCCGGCGGTGATGTTCCCGACGCTGGAGAAGGTCTCCACCCCCGACGCGCGGACGGTCGTCTTCGAACTCAACACGGCCGACGCCACGTTCCCCAGCAAGATCGCCTCCGGCGCCGGATCCATCGTCGACCACCGCGAGTACGACGCCGCCGGGCTCCGCGAGGACGGTCAAGCGGTCGGCTCCGGCCCGTACCGGCTGGAGTCGTTCGGCAACGACCGCGCCGTGTTCTCCGTCAACGAGCACTACCGGGGCAGCGCGGAGCCCAAGAACACCGGCGTGACACTGGAGTTCTTCCACGGCGACCAGAAGGGGCTGCGACAGGCCGTCCAGGACGCCGAGGTCGACATCGCCTACCGCGGTCTCACCGCCGGGGCCATCGCCGGCATCGAGGAGGCCGACCGCGGCACCGGCGGCATCGAGGTCGTCGAGGGCAGCAGCGCCGAGGTCCAGCACCTCGTCTTCAACATGGACCACCCGGTCGCCTCAAAGCCCGGCGTGCGCAAGGCCATGGCCCATCTCCTCGACCGTGACGCCCTGATCCAGGACGTCTACGAGGGCACGGCCACCCCGCTGTACTCGATCGTCCCGGCCGGCGTCGCGGGCCACAACACTGCCTTCTTCGACACCTACGGCGCCCGCCCCTCCAAGGCGAAGGCCCGCGCGGCGCTGGCCAAGGAGGGCATCAGCGGCAAGGTGAAGCTGACCCTGTGGTCCACCCCGACCCGCTACGGCCCGGCCACCGACCAGGAACTGAAGGCGATCGCGGGGCAGCTCAACGCGAGCGGACTCTTCGACGCCGACGTGAAGTCCGTCCCCTTCGCCCAGTACGAGAAGGACATCACCGCCGGCAAGTACGGCGTCTACGTCAAGGGATGGGTCCCGGACTACCCGGACGCCGACAACTTCACCGGGCCCTTCTTCGGCGAGGGCAACGTGCTGGACAACCGCTACGACAACGGCACGATCACCGGGACGCTGCTCCCGCGCACCGCCGCCCAGCGGGACCGCGCCGCCACCGACAGGGAGTTCGGCCGGATCCAGGACATCGTCGCCGAGGACATCCCCGTCCTCCCGGTCTGGCAGGCCAAGCAGTACGCGGTCGTCCAGGACGGTGTGTACGGCGTGGAGTACTGCCTCGACGCCTCGACCGTGTTCCGGTTCTGGGAGCTCAGCAAGAGCTGACGCCCGACGCGCACGACGAGGGCGCCCCTCCCGGCCGGGAGGGGCGCCCTCGTTCTGTCCCTTGCGCCGCCGCGCTACTGCGCGCCGGGGCGCACCAGCCCGCTCTCGTAGGCGTACACCGCGGCCTGCACCCGGTCGCGCAGGCCCAGCTTGGTCAGCACATGACCGACATGCGTCTTCACGGTGGTCTCGCTGACGAACAGGTCGGCGGCGATCTCCGCGTTGGACAGCCCGCGCGCCACCAGCTTCAGCACCTCCACCTCACGCTCGGTCAGCGTGTGCAGCGTGTCCGGCACCGGTTCGTCACCGGAGGGCAGATGCGTGGCGTACTTGTCCAGCAGCCGGCGCGTGATGCTCGGCGCGAGCATCGCCTCACCGGCGGCCACCACGCGGATCGCCTGCACCAGCTCGTTGGCCGGGGCGTCCTTCAGCAGGAAGCCGCTGGCCCCCGCCTTCAGCGCCTCCACCACGTACTCGTCGAGGTCGAACGTCGTCAGCACCAGCACCTTCGCCGGCCCGTTGCGTTCGGGCCCGGTGATCTGCCGGGTCGCCTCCACCCCGTCCATCCGCGGCATGCGGATGTCCATCAGCACGACATCGGGCTGGAGCGCCCGCACCTGGTCCAGGGCCTGGAGGCCGTCTCCGGCCTCGCCGACGACCGCGATGTCCTGCTCGGCCTCCAGAATCATCCGGAACCCGGTGCGCAGCAGCGGCTGGTCGTCGACCAGTAGGACGCGGATGGCCACGTAAGTCTCCTTCGCTAGTCCGGCCCCATTCTGCCCTGATGGCCGCCGCCGGACTCAGCCGCCCTCACCGGGAGCGGATACGGCGGGGGAGTACCGCCGAACTCGGGACAGTGGGCCTGGTGATCGCACCAGCCGCACAGCTTCGTCGGGCGCGGACGCCAGTCACCCGTCTCCGTCGCCCGCCGGATCGCGTCCCACAGCGCGAGCAGCTTGCGCTCGACCCGCTCCAGGTCGGCGCGCACCGGGTCGTAGGTCAGCACGTCACCGCTGCCCAGGTACACCAGCTGGAGCCGGCGCGGGATCACCTGCTTCAGGCGCCAGACGACGAGCGCGTAGAACTTCATCTGGAACAGCGCACCCTCGGCGTACTCGGGGCGCGGTGCCTTGCCCGTCTTGTAGTCGACGATCCGGACCTCGCCCGTGGGGGCCACGTCGACCCGGTCGATGATGCCGCGCAGCCGCAGCCCGGACTCCAGCTCCGCCTCGACGAACAGCTCCCGCTCGGCGGGCTCGAGTCGGGTCGGATCCTCCAGCCCGAACCAGCGCTCGACCAGGGCCTCCGCCTCCGCCAGCCAGCGGGCGAGCCGCTCGCCGTCGGGGTCGTCGGCGAACAGCTCCACGACCTCCGGGCGCGTCTCCCGCAGCCGGTCCCACTGGCCCGGCACCAGCGCCTTCGCCCGCGGCGCGGTGCGCTCGGCCGCGGGGGCGTCGAAGAGCCGCTCCAGCACCGCGTGCACCAGCGTGCCCCGGGTCGCCGCCTCGCTCGGCTTCTCCGGCAGCCGGTCGATCACCCGGAACCGGTACAGCAGCGGGCACTGCATGAAGTCACTCGCACGCGAAGGGGACAGCGACGCCGGCGGTATGACGGGGGCCCCGGTCACCACGACCGCGTCCACCGCGGCCCCGGCCGGGACCGCGCTGCTGTCGGGGGGCGCCGCGCCCTCGGTGCTCGTCTCCATGAACACAGACCTTACGGCCCGCCACTGACACTGTGATGTGCAGGCAGGGACGGATGGGGAATGAGGGGTGGAGACAGGGGTGCCGGGGCGGAAGGGGCGGCGATCGCCGCATACCATCGACATGAGACCTCCCGTCCGGCAGGCGCGGGAACCGCAGCGAACGAGGGGACACCGGTGGACGTAAGCGGCGGGCGCGGGCAGCCGCGGCCCGGCAACGACGAGTCGGCCGACCGCACGGGGCGCCGACCCCAGGCCCCCGTCAACCCCACACCCCCACCCACCGAGCCCGACCCCACCGACACCCATCCCGGCCCTGTCACGCCGCCGGACCCGCCCGCGGCCGCGGACAGCACCCCCGAACCCGCCGCGTCGCGGGAGCCGGAAGGCCCCGGCACCACGACCCGTCCGGGCCCCGGCGCACCGCCTGCGGGCGCCGCGGACCACGCGGCCGCGGCGTCGCGGGAGGGGTCGTCGCCCGGGTCGGACGGTCGCGGTGCCGTCACCGACCGTCCGGGCGCTGACGCGCCGACGGGTTCCCACGCGGGCACCGTCGACCACGCGGCCCCGGCGCCCGCGCCGCATCGCGGCTCGTCACCGGGAGAGGACCGCCCCGGTGCGTCCGCCGAGCGTCCGGGTGAGCCGGCCGGTCGCCCTGTGGGTGCCACGGATCATGCGGGCACCGTGCCGCAAGCCGGCGCGTCGTCCGGGGCGGACGCCCGTCCGGGCACCGCCGACCCTGCCACCACGGCACTTGCCGCGCCGCAGGGGAGCACATCCCCGGGACCGGTTGGTCCCGGTGCTTCCGCCGAGCGTCCGGACGAGCCGGCCGGTCAGCCGATGGGCGCCACGGATCACGCGGCCGCCGCGTCGCGGGACGGCACGGCGTCCGGGACGGACGCTGCCGTCCGTCCCGGCTCCGGTTCGCCGGCGGGTGGCGCTGCGGATCGTGGCCCCGAGGCCGCCACGTCCAGAGA
>KL568607.1:23770-23937 GCA_000715605.1 Streptomyces speibonae
TCGTGGCCCCGAGGCCGCCACGTCCAGAGACGGCGCGGCCGATGCCGCTGCCCGTCCTGGGCCGGGAGGCGGCGACTCCGGCGCCTCGGACCGTGGCGGCGCGTCTGCTGCGTCGCAGGGGGGCGCCTGTCTCTTATACACATCTCTGAGCGGGCTGGCAAGGCAGA
>KL568607.1:24185-26192 GCA_000715605.1 Streptomyces speibonae
CAGCGGGGCGGGCTGCTGATGGGGCGGCCGTTCGGTGTGCCCGTGTACGTGGCGCCCAGCTGGTTCCTCGTCGCCATCCTCATCACCTGGGTCTTCGGCGGTCAGATCGACCGCGTGCTGCCCGAGCTCGGCGCCGCCAGCTATCTGGTCTCTTTGTTCTTCGCCGTCGCCTTCTACGGCTCCGTACTCGTCCACGAGCTCGCCCACACCCTCGCCGCCCTCCGCTTCAAACTGCCGGTGCGCCGCATCCAGCTGCAGTTCTTCGGCGGCGTCTCCGAGATCGAGAAGGAGGCCGAGACACCCGGCCGGGAGTTCGTGCTGGCCTTCGTCGGACCGCTGCTCTCCCTGGTCCTGTCCGGCCTGTTCTACCTCGCCCTGCTCGCGGTCGACCCCAGCAGCGTCCCCGGGGTGCTGCTGGCCGGCCTGATGGTCTCCAACCTCATCGTCGCCGTCTTCAACCTCCTGCCCGGCCTCCCCCTCGACGGCGGCCGCATGCTCCGCGCCGTCGTCTGGGCGATCAGCGGCAAGCCGATGACCGGCACCATCGCCGCCGCCTGGGTGGGCCGCGCCCTCGCCGTCGCCGTCCTGATCGGCCTCCCGCTGCTCACCCAGTCCGGTGCCCTCGGCTCCGACGCCGTCGACAACGTCGGCATGGACACCGTCCTGGACGCCCTGCTCGCCGCCATCCTCGCCGCGATCATCTGGACCGGCGCCGGCAACAGCCTGCGCATGGCCCGGCTCCGGGAGCACCTGCCCGAGCTGCGCGCCCGCACGCTCACCCGCCGCGCGGTGCCCGTCGAGAGCGACACCCCCCTCTCCGAGGCACTGCGCCGTGCCAACGCCGCCGGGGCCCGCGCCCTGGTCGTCGTCGACTCCGAGGGCGTACCCGTCTCCCTGGTCCGCGAGGCGGCCATCGTCGGCGTACCCGAACACCGCCGCCCGTGGGTTCCGGTCGGCAGTCTCGCCCAGGACCTCACCGACGGCATGCGCGTCTCCGCCGAGCTCGCCGGAGAGGACCTGCTGGAGGCCCTGCGCGCGGCGCC
Organism: Streptomyces speibonae; assembly: GCA_000715605.1. Lineage (GTDB taxonomy): Bacteria > Actinomycetota > Actinomycetes > Streptomycetales > Streptomycetaceae > Streptomyces > Streptomyces speibonae. The sequence goes on from KL568607.1 coordinate 25,229, forward strand.
GGCCACCGAGTACCTCGTCGTCGAGGAAACCGGGGAGATCTACGGCGTCCTGTCCGCGGCGGACGTGGAGCGCGCCTTCGTCAAGGCCATGGCACGGCCCAGCTGAACCGCGCCCCGGCCACGACGGACCCGGCCCGGGCGCCCACGGTCAGGAGGGGTCCCGGGGAACGGTAGGCTGGTCACATGTCCGAACCGACCGGTGCCGCCCGCAGGCGCGGGCCCTTCAAGGTCGGGGACCAGGTTCAGCTGACCGACCCCAAGGGCCGCCACTACACGTTCACGCTCGAGGCCGGGAAGAATTTCCACACCCACAAGGGTTCCTTCCCCCACGACGAACTGATCGGTGCTCCCGAGGGCAGCGTCGTCCGCACCACCGGCAACGTCGCCTACCTCGCGCTGCGCCCCCTGCTCCCCGACTACGTCCTGTCCATGCCCCGCGGGGCAGCCGTCGTCTACCCGAAGGACGCGGGGCAGATCCTCGCCTTCGCCGACATCTTCCCCGGCGCGCGCGTCGTGGAGGCCGGCGTGGGCTCCGGCTCGCTCAGCAGCTTCCTGCTGCGCGCCATCGGCGACCAGGGCATGCTGCACTCCTACGAGCGCCGCGAGGACTTCGCCGACATCGCCCGGCAGAACGTCGAGCGCTACTTCGGCGGACCGCACCCCGCCTGGCAGCTCACCGTCGGCGACCTCCAGGACAACCTGTCCGACACGGACGTCGACCGCGTCATCCTCGACATGCTCGCCCCCTGGGAGTGCCTGGAGGCCGTCTCCAAGGCGCTCGTCCCCGGCGGCATCCTCTGCTGCTACGTCGCCACCACCACCCAGCTCGCCCGGACCGTCGAGTCCATCCGCGAGATCGGCTGCTTCAACGAGCCGACCGCCTGGGAGACGATGATCCGCAACTGGCACATCGAAGGCCTGGCCGTCCGCCCGGACCACCGGATGATCGGCCACACCGGCTTCC
>KL568607.1:26447-28440 GCA_000715605.1 Streptomyces speibonae
GGCGAGGACTACGCCGGCCCCAACGCCGACGGAGGCACCGCCCGCTGACGCGGCCCGCCACTCCCGCAACGTACGGGCGCCGTGGCGCAGTTCCCGACCGGGTCCCGGAACTGCGCCACGGCGCTTTCGCGTTGCTCCCGGCCGTGGGGACCGAAACCGCACACCCCGGCGTTCCCTCCGTACTGTGACGTGTGGCACGATGCTGGCCACCCCCACCGGCACAGCCCTCACAGGAGACACTCCTCGTGCAGTCTTCCGCCGTCCCGGAGCTCGCTCACACGCACGCCCGCCCGATCCACTGGGTCGCCACCGCCACGGCCCTCGCCGGTGTCGTGGCCCTCTCCTCCGTCCTGGGACCCGACGCCGCGACCGCGGCCCCGACCCCGGGACCGCAGACGAAGAGCGCCCCCGCGGACATCGCCCCGCCCGACCCCGCGGCCGTCGAGTTCCCCCTCGACTGCGGCCCGGTGAAGGCGGTGGTGGAGAAGAAGGCGTCCGGCGACCTCGACGGCGACGGCCGGCCGGAAACGGCCGCGGTCGTGCACTGCGACGCCGCCATGGGCACCCCGCCCGACGGCGTGTACGTCGTGACCCGGGCCGCCGGCGCCGGCGCACCGCGCGTGGTGGCCACCCTCGTCGACCCCCAGGACCGCATCAGCGTCGACGACTTCGCCGTACGCGACGGAGAGGTCGTCGCCACCCTCCTCGGCTACTCCTCCGAGAACGTGCCCAATTGCTGCCCCGACACGCGTGAGAGCGTGAAGTGGCGGTGGGACAACGGCGCGTTCGTGCGGTCCGCGCCGTCCGGAGCCAAGAGCGTGTGACCCGCGCGCGGGCGTGTGCCGGGGCGCGCGCTCCCGCAGTGTGAGAAGTCAGACAGTGGTGACGCGCCGTGCCGTACCGGTCACGCGGCGTCCGGCCCGTAGACCTCGGCCCGGTCCGCGACCCGGCGGACGTGGATGCACTCGCCCGGGCACTCCTTCGCGGAGTCGATCACATCCGTGAGAAGCGGCAGCGGCACGGGCGTTGTCGCCCCCTTGTCCTGCAGCAGTTCGTCCTGCGGGCTCTTCACGTACGCCAGCCCGTCGACGTCCAGCTCGAACACCTCGGGCGCGTACTGGGCGCAGATGCCGTCGCCGGTGCACAGGTCCTGGTCGATCCAGACCTCCAGGGCCTCGCCGCCTGCTCCGGCCTCCTGCTGCACGCTCATCTCCCCTGCCGTTTCCTGCGTCGGGCCGGACGGGAATCCGGCCAGCTCCGACGGGTGTTGAACACGTCGACCCTACCGTCGCCTGGGTTCCAATCATCATCGGTGGGTATTCCCCTGGCGTGAGGGAGAGCGCAAGGGTGAAGATCGGACACACCCCGACCGTCTTTGTGATCTAGGGGTTTCAATCGACACCCGCCCAGGTAGGGTCTGGAAGCGTCCAGCTCCCCTTGGAGGAGGTGAGGACCGTGGCAGCCCACGACGACGACATGAACCGCGGCATCCGCCCGGGACGCGGGTCCGACGACCCGGCCGGGCAGATCGCCTACCTTGAGCAGGAGATCGCCGTCCTGCGACGCAAGCTCGCCGACTCTCCGCGACACACGAGGATTCTCGAAGAGCGGATCGTCGAGCTGCAGACCAACCTGGCCGGCGTGTCCGCCCAGAACGAACGACTCGCGGGCACGCTCCGTGAGGCCCGTGACCAGATCGTGGCCCTCAAGGAAGAGGTCGACCGGCTCGCACAGCCGCCGGCCGGCTTCGGTGTCTTCCTCACGGCGAACGAGGACGGCACGGCCGACATCTTCACCGGCGGCAGAAAGCTGCGGGTGAACGTCAGCCCCAGCGTCGAGGTCGACGAGCTCCGGCGCGGCCAGGAAGTGATGCTCAACGAAGCGCTCAACGTGGTCGAGGCCATGGAGTTCGAGCGTGTCGGCGACATCGTCACCCTCAAGGAGATCCTCGAGGACGGCGAGCGGGCCCTGGTGCTCGGGCACACCGACGAGG
>KL568607.1:28691-34239 GCA_000715605.1 Streptomyces speibonae
CGCGGAGCCGCTGCTGGACGTCACCATCCGCCCCGGCGACGCCCTGCTCATGGAGCCCCGCTCGGGATACGTCTACGAGGTGGTGCCGAAGAGCGAGGTCGAGGAGCTCGTCCTCGAGGAAGTCCCCGACATCGGTTACGACCAGATCGGCGGTCTCGGCGGCCAGATCGAGGCCATCCGCGACGCGGTCGAGCTGCCCTACCTCTACCCGGACCTGTTCAAGGAGCACGAACTGCGGCCGCCCAAGGGTGTGCTGCTGTACGGGCCGCCCGGATGCGGCAAGACGCTCATCGCCAAGGCCGTCGCCAACTCGCTGGCCAAGAAGGTCGCCGAGGTCACCGGCCAGGCCGCCGGCAAGAGCTTCTTCCTCAACATCAAGGGCCCCGAGCTGCTGAACAAGTATGTCGGCGAGACCGAGCGGCAGATCCGCCTGGTCTTCCAGCGGGCCCGGGAGAAGGCCAGCGAGGGCACCCCCGTCATCGTCTTCTTCGACGAGATGGAGTCGCTCTTCCGCACCCGTGGCTCCGGCGTCAGCTCGGACGTGGAGAACACCATCGTCCCCCAGCTGCTCGCCGAGATCGACGGCGTGGAGGGCCTGCAGAACGTGGTGGTGATCGGTGCCTCCAACCGTGAGGACATGATCGACCCCGCCATCCTGCGTCCCGGCCGGCTGGATGTGAAGATCAAGATCGAGCGTCCGGACGCCGAGGCGGCCAAGGACATCTTCGGCAAGTACCTCACCGAGCGCCTCCCGCTGCACGGCGACGACCTCGCCGAGCACGGCGGCGACAAGTCCATGACGGTCCAGAGCATGATCCAGACCGCGGTGGAACAGATGTACGCCGAGTCCGAGGAGAACCGCTTCCTGGAAGTCACCTACGCCAACGGCGACAAGGAAGTCCTCTACTTCAAGGACTTCAATTCCGGCGCCATGATCGAGAACATCGTGGGCCGCGCCAAGAAGATGGCGATCAAGGACTTCCTGGAGAAGAGCCAGAAGGGTCTGCGCGTCTCCCACCTGCTCCAGGCCTGCGTGGACGAGTTCAAGGAGAACGAGGACCTGCCCAACACCACCAACCCGGACGACTGGGCCCGCATCTCCGGAAAGAAGGGCGAGCGGATTGTTTACATCCGTACGCTCATCACCGGAAAGCAGGGCGCGGACACCGGACGCTCCATCGACACGGTGGCGAATACCGGTCAGTACCTGTAAAAGCCAGGGCGGCTGCGGGTGCCCTCAGCGGGGTACCCGCAGCCGACTGTTTTTCGGGGCCACGGCTGGAGCACCCAATGACGCAAATGATCTCCCCACCAGGGCGAAGGCGTTCTAGGCTCGTCCGTACCGCCGAGTCGCGCAGTGCGGGGACGGGCACCGCACACGCACCGGAGCGCCAGCGGTACAGCAGCGCCCCCGACCGGGGACGCCGCCGGGCAAGGAGGGCCGCATGACCGTACGGCGAGTAATGGGCATCGAGACGGAGTACGGGATCTCCGTCCCCGGCCACCCCAACGCCAATGCCATGCTCACCTCGTCCCAGATCGTGAACGCCTACGCGGCGGCGATGCACCGGGCCCGCCGGGCCCGCTGGGACTTCGAGGAGGAGAACCCGCTGCGGGACGCGCGAGGCTTCGACCTCGCCCGTGAGGCCGCCGACGCCAGCCAGCTCACCGACGAGGACATCGGCCTGGCCAACGTCATCCTGACCAACGGCGCGCGGCTCTACGTGGACCACGCCCATCCGGAGTACAGCGCGCCCGAGGTCACCAACCCGCGCGACGCCGTCCTCTGGGACAAGGCCGGGGAGCGGATCATGGCCGAGGCGGCGGAGCGCGCGGCCCAGCTTCCCGGCGCCCAGCCGATCCACCTCTACAAGAACAACACCGACAACAAGGGCGCCTCCTACGGGACGCACGAGAACTACCTGATGAAGCGGGAGACCCCCTTCTCGGACATCGTGCGCCACCTGACGCCGTTCTTCGTCTCCCGCCAGGTCTTCACCGGCGCCGGCCGCGTCGGCATCGGCCAGGACGGCCACGAGCACGGCTTCCAGATCAGTCAGCGCGCGGACTACTTCGAGGTCGAGGTGGGTCTGGAGACGACGCTGAAGCGGCCCATCATCAACACGCGCGACGAGCCGCACGCCGACGCCGAGAAGTACCGCCGGCTGCACGTGATCATCGGCGACGCGAACCTGTCCGAGGTCTCGACGTATCTGAAGCTGGGCACCACGGCTCTGGTGCTGTCCATGATCGAGGACGGGTTCATCGCCGTGGACCTGGCCGTCGACCAGCCCGTACGGACCCTGCACCAGGTCTCGCACGATCCTTCGCTGAAGCGACTCGTCACGCTGCGCAGTGGGCGGACGCTGACCGCGGTGCAGCTCCAGATGGAGTACTTCGAGCTGGCCCGCAAGTACGTCGAGGAGCGGTTCGGGGCGGACGCCGACGAGCAGACCAAGGACGTGCTGGGCCGCTGGGAGGACACGCTCACCCGGCTGGAGAACGACCCGATGAGCCTGGCCGGAGAGCTGGACTGGGTGGCCAAGCGGGAGCTCATGGAGGGCTACCGGCGCAGGGACGGACTGGACTGGGACGCGGCCCGGCTGCACCTGGTGGACCTGCAGTACGCCGACGTACGGCCCGACAAGGGCCTGTACAACCGTTTGGTGGCCCGCGGGCGCATGAAGCGGCTGCTGGACGAGGCCGAGGTCGAGCGGGCCCGTACGGCGCCTCCTGAGGATACCAGGGCCTACTTCCGCGGCCGGTGCCTGGAGCAGTACGCGGACGACGTCGCGGCGGCCTCCTGGGACTCGGTGATCTTCGATCTGCCGGGCCGGGACTCGCTCCAGCGGGTCCCAACCCTGGAACCGCTTCGCGGAACGCGTAATCACGTCAAGGAGCTCCTGGACCGCTGCCGCACGGCAGAAGACCTGGTCAGGGTGTTGTCGGGAAACTGAGCGGGTACCGGGGTACCCCGGGAAGGGCCGGCCGGACAGGGTGGAAATCGCCGGGTCCGGGAATCATCGAGGTGGTCCCCGTACGTTGGAGCAACTGCGGGGGCATTGTCGGACCCGGCTTGTAGGGTCTGATCTTGACCGAGCAAGTGTGTCGGGCGAACCGAGCGGGGTGAGGGTGATGGCGACCAAGGACACCGGCGGCGGACAGCAGAAGGCCACCCGGTCCAGCGAGGAGGTCGAGGAGCAGGCGGCGGAGACGCAGGCTGCCGAGGACCTCAAGGAGCGTCAGGAAAAGCTGAGCGAGGACGTCGACGATGTCCTGGACGAGATCGACGATGTCCTGGAGGCCAACGCCGAGGACTTCGTGAGGTCATTTGTGCAAAAGGGTGGACAGTAGCCGTCCACAGCCTTCGACAGCCTTCGGAACGAAGGGTGTGGTGGCGGTTCGAGCGGTTCGAGTGGTTCGAGCGGGATTACCGGGCGGGAGCTCCGGCTGAGGCCGGGCTGAGGACCCCGGGTGGCGCGGGGCGCCGTCCGTGGGCCGGGTGAGCCGGTCACGGGCGGCGTCCGCGCTGCCGGGAGAGGGCTCGCGCTGCAGGGGGAGGGCTCGCGCTGCCGGAGAGGGCCGCTGAGGCGCCTGTCGGGCTTCGTCATATCCGTGGATCATTTATGTGGATCATTGCCGTGGGACGGGTAGGGTCCGTGGCGTAATGTGCTTCAACTGCAATTCGGCCATCGGCAAGTTGGGAGACGATCCCGACGCTGTTCGTCGGGCTGCCGCCTACTTGGAGGGAACTTCGTGGAAGCCAACACTCGTAGTACCGGGCGTCTGCCGGCTGCCTTCCTGACGCCCGGGTCTTCCTCGTTCATGGACTTCCTCTCCGAGCACCAGCCGGAACTGCTGCCGGGCAAGAGGTCGTTGCCGCCCGTGCAGGGAGTGATCGAGGCGCCGCACGGGACGACCATCGTCGCCACGACCTTCCCGGGCGGTGTCGTGCTCGCCGGTGACCGGCGGGCCACGATGGGGAACGTCATCGCCCAGCGGGACATCGAGAAGGTGTTCCCCGCGGACGAGTACTCCGCGGTGGGCATCGCCGGTACGGCGGGGCTGGCCGTGGAGATGGTGAAACTGTTCCAGCTGGAGCTCGAGCACTTCGAGAAGGTCGAGGGCGCGCAGCTGTCGCTGGAGGGCAAGGCGAACCGGCTGTCGACGATGATCCGCTCGAATCTCGGCATGGCCATGCAGGGGCTCGCCGTGGTGCCGCTGTTCGCGGGGTACGACGTGGACCGGGACAAGGGGCGGATCTTCTCCTACGACGTCACGGGTGGGCGTTCCGAGGAGCAGGGGTTCGCGGCCACCGGTTCCGGGTCGGTCTTCGCGCGCGGTGCGATGAAGAAGCTGTTCCGGGACGACCTGAGTGAGGCCGAGGCCACCACACTGGTGGTACAGGCGCTGTACGACGCGGCAGACGACGACTCGGCGACCGGTGGTCCCGATGTCGCCCGCCGGATCTATCCGATCGTCACCGTGATCACCGAGGACGGCTTCCGCCGGCTCACCGAGGAGGAGGCGTCCGACATCGCCCGGTCGGTGCTGGAGCGGCGGCTGGAGCAGCCGGACGGTCCGCGGGCCTCGCTGCTGTAGGGCGGCGGCGCGGTCGGTCTTGATGGTTCAGGGTGGTCCAGTGACTTCGACAGAAAGGGACGGATAACCGGTGTCGACGCCGTTCTATGTCTCACCCCAGCAGGCGATGGCGGACCGGGCGGAGTACGCCCGGAAAGGGATCGCCCGTGGTCGCAGCCTTGTGGTGCTGCAGTATGCCGACGGGATCGTCTTCGTCGGTGAGAACCCGTCCCGTGCGCTGCACAAGTTCAGCGAGATCTACGACCGGATCGGGTTCGCCGCGGCCGGTAAGTACAACGAGTACGAGAACCTGCGGATCGGCGGCGTGCGCTACGCCGACCTGCGGGGTTACACCTACGACCGGGACGATGTGACGGCCCGGGGTCTGGCGAACGTGTACGCGCAGACACTGGGGACGATCTTCTCGAGCGTGGGGGAGAAGCCCTACGAGGTGGAGCTGGTCGTCGCCGAGGTCGGGGAGACCCCGGAGCAGGACCAGATCTACCGGCTGCCGCACGACGGGTCCATCGTGGACGAGCACGGCTCGGTGGCGGTGGGCGGCAACGCGGAGCAGATCAGCGGGTACCTCGATCAGCGGCACCGGGACGGGATGACGCTGGCGGAGGCGCTGAAGCTGGCGGTGCAGGCGCTGTCGCGGGACACCAACGGCGGTGAGCGGGAGATTCCCGCGGAGCGGCTGGAGGTGGCGGTGCTGGACCGGACGCGGCCGCAGAAGCGCAAGTTCCGGCGGATCGGCGGGCGGCAGCTGGCGCGGCTGCTGGAGTCGGGCGGAGCGGATACGGCCTCCGAGGCGGAGACGGAACCGGATGCGTCGGGTGGCGCGGATTCGGGCGGAGACGTCGAGTAACGCGTATGCCTGCGGCGCAGCTGTCTGTTGGGTGGGGTGCGCGTAGCGCCCAAGGTGGGTGGGTGGGTGGTGCGGGGCCGTGCCGGGGGTGTACGTCCT
>KL568608.1:0-554 GCA_000715605.1 Streptomyces speibonae
CAGCCCGCTCAGAGATGTGTATAAGAGACAGACGTCAGACCGCGGCCGGCACCGTGAACTCGTAGACCAGGACCTCCTCCTGAGCGTCCATGACCAGTTCCGTGATCTCCAGCGGCCGGGCGTGCTGGTCATGCACCCGCCGGGTGACCCGCACCGACGGTGTCCCCGCGATCCGCGTGATCGTGTCGCGGTGGTGCAGCGACAGCCCCGCCCGCCGCATCCAGTCGTAGGCCCGCCGCAGTTCCGCGGCGCACGTCCCGTCCGCGCGGTCACGGTAACGGGACAGCTCCTCCACCTCCGCCAGCGCCACCGCGGAAAACGATGTCACCGCAGTCCGCGACTCCCGCCCGTCGGCCGAAGCGGACCAGTAGCGGTGCACCAGCGTCGGCCGGCCGGACGCCACCCCCAGCGCCTCCGCGTGCCCGGGCGGCGGTGTCTCCCAGGCGACGGTGGCCCTGGTCACGGAGCAGTGGGTGGAGCCCTCGGCACCCAGCGGGAAGCCGAAGTACGCCGGCGTCTCGACCGGCACACCGGGCAGCGCGGCATGGCTGCCC
>KL568608.1:807-1410 GCA_000715605.1 Streptomyces speibonae
GTTGCAGCGCCTGCCGTACGGTCTCCCGGCTGACCCCGAAGTGCTCGGCCAACTGCCGCTCTCCCGGCAGGCGTTCGCCGGGCGGTATGGTCCCGTCATGCAGCTCGCCGAGCAACTTCGTGGCGATCCTCCGGTAGAGGGGATCCGCTTCGGCGAGCGGATGGTCGTGCGGGGTGGTGCGGGCCATGCCGCGCCCTCCTGTTGGTGACGTTCCGTAGTTGTGTGGACTCATGGGGCAACCACTTCTAGCATTGGTCTACACCACCACGGAAGGGCGTCCCCGCACTTCGGCCGAAAGCAACCCCTCAGATGTACGAGCGCATCCAGCGCAGCTTGGCGGCCTCCTGGAACGGCCCGCCGCCCTCGTGGTCGTTGAAGTCGTAGACCTCGATGGCCTTGTCCTCGTGCGCCCAGGCGTTGAAGGCGCCGAACACCGTCGACGGCGGACACGTCTGGTCCTCCAGTGCGGCCGAGAACAGCGCAGGCGCATTCCCGCGCGTGGCGAAATGCACGCCGTCGAAGTAGGACAACGTGCGCAGCACGTCCTCGAAGCGTCCGCGGTGCGTCTTCAGGTAGAGGCCGATCTCCCGGTACGGCTGCCGG
>KL568608.1:1646-1810 GCA_000715605.1 Streptomyces speibonae
CTGCCGGTCGGTGAGCGTCGTGGCGCGGGGGAAGTCGCACAGGAACGGCACATCCGGTGCGATCCCCGCAAGGTCCGGAATCAGACCGCCCACGGCGAGGGTGATCCCCCCGCCCTGGCTGCCGCCGACGGCAACCGTGCGGCTCGCGTCGGTCAGCGGATGCG
>KL568608.1:2083-2321 GCA_000715605.1 Streptomyces speibonae
CGGCGTCCGTGAACACCCGCCGGTAATAGTAGTTTTCGGGCGCGTCGATCCCTCGTGTCATGAACCCGGGGTACGCGGGAGCCCCGCCCATCGGATCGGCGGTGCCGCCCCCGCCGCCCCAGGCGCTGCCCTGCCCGCGGGTGTCCATCACGAAGTGCGCCCGGCCCGTGGATGCCCACAGCAGATGCTCGTGGGGCAGTCCACGGCCGCCTCCGTAGCCGATGAACTCCACCACCAG
>KL568608.1:2575-3976 GCA_000715605.1 Streptomyces speibonae
GGGCAGGATCAGCCAGCCCTTGACGGGGTGGCCGCCGAACCCCGCGAACGTCACGTCGAGGACCCGCACCGTCGACAGTCCGGTGTCGACCGGCTCGAAGCGGGCGTCGAGGTCGTGGGCGCGTGCCTCCTCGAGCGTCTTGGACCAGAACGCGTCGAAGTCCTCGGGCGCCGTGGACGCGCTGCGGTACGCGCGCAGTTCGTCGAGCGGAAGGTCGAACAGTGCCATGGATGACCGCCTTCGTGCAGAGCCAGTGCGAAGCCATGTCACCGTACGCGGCCCCCTCACCGTCCCGCTAGAACCACCCCACAAAACGCCAGGTGGCTGCCGCAGCAAGCGCTTGCTGTCAGCATGCCCCCGCGTCCCCCCGACCGCCCTCAGCCGAACCGCTCGATCCGGATCCGCTCCACGGGCTGGCCCGCCGCCACCAACAGCCTGGAGGCATGCTCGGCAAAGGAGTTGGAGCCGCACACATAGGCCTCCCACCCGCCAACAGGCTGCTGCTCCAGGAACGGCGCCACATGTGCGGCCGTCATACGTCCCACCGGCACACCCTCCGGGGCGCTCCGGGTGAACACGCGGGTGGTCTCCGCGCCGAGCTCGCGCGCGTAGATCAGCTCCTCGGGAGAGCGGGCCGACACCAGCAGCCGGAGCGGAAGCGTCATGTTCCGTGCCCGGTGGTGCCGCACCATCGACATCAGGGGGACCACACCGGAGCCGGCGCCCACCAGCAGCGCGGGCCGGTCGCCAGGCCAGGCGAAGAAGCCGCTGAGCGGACCGCGCACCTCGATCCGGTCCCCGGGTCGGGCCACCGTGTGGAACCAGCCCGAGACCTCGCCGCCCTCCACGTGGTCGAGCGTGAGCTCGATGAGCCCGGAGTCGTCCGGTGCGGACGCGATCGAATAGTGGCGCTGTGCCACATACCCGTCCGGGGCGGTCAGCCGCAGCATCAGATGCTGACCGGGAACATGCCCCGGCCAGCCGGGAACCGCGAACCGGAAGGTCGACGCGCGTGGGGTCTCTCGGCGGATCCCGGTCAGGGTGGCCGTGCGCCACACGGAGGCGGTCTGCTCGCTCACCCCGATGCGCCCCGGCACGGCGAACCGAGTGGGCGGAGCAAACCCCTCCGCAACACCCGCCGCACCCGCGCCCGCCGCACTCCACGCCCCCCGCGCCCCTCGCGCCCGCACCCCGGCCACCTCCGCGTCCCTCGTCTCAGTCACCGGAGTACCGCTGCTCCTCCCAGGGATTGCCGCGCGGGTGGTAGCCGTTGCCCTCCCAGAAGCCCGGCTCGTCGTGGTCGATAAGCCGCAGCCCCGCGATCCACTTGGCGCTCTTCCAGAAGTACAGATGCGGCACCAGCAGCCGCGCCGGACCACCGTGCTCGGCGGGGAGCGGCCG
>KL568608.1:4217-10747 GCA_000715605.1 Streptomyces speibonae
GCGGAAGGCTGGTGGTGTACCCGGTGTGCGCGTAGGCGACCACATGGGTGGCCGACTCGTGGGGCCGGACCACAGCCAGGAACGCGTCCAGCGAGACACCGCCGAACCGCACCCCGAACTTCGACCAGCTCGTCACACAGTGGATGGCGCCCTCGTAGGACGAGGCCGGCAGCGCGTGCGCCTGCTCCCAGTCCCAGGTACGGGGCTCCGCCACCAGCCCATCGATCCGGAAGGTCCAGTCGGCGGGCGCGAGGTCGGGGGTGACCTCGGCGGACAGGACGGGCCATTCGTCCCGCGCGTCGTACTGGCCGGGCGGCAGCCCGGGATCGTCCACGCGGGGGCGGCCGGTGAAGCCACGGGTGATGTTCACGTGATCGGCGATTTCCGTTGCGGTTGGTGCTCAAGTGTTACCGCGTTCAACCGTACGTGGTGCCGAGACGGTCGGGTAATGTGGCCGTCCGGCTGCGGACCGCCCCAGCCCTGGAAGCCGAGGGAGGTGGGACCCATTACCGCTTGTCAGGTCGGGTGCTCTCCCCTCGAAGCGACACGGTCACGCGGCTCCAGGTGACCTGGAGAGCGCCCTTCGGCTACCGAAAGGCCCCGTTACCTTGCCGCACCCGCACCCGCACCCGCACCCGCACGCCCACCCGCACCCGACGTCCCACCCGACGTCCCTCCCCTCCGCACCGCCCTCCCGTGACGCCGTGGTGACCGCACTCCGGTCCGCCGGATGCGTCTTCGCCGAGGACGAGGCAGAACTGATCATCGCCGCCGCGCCGACCCCGCGTGACATCGCCGCGCTGGTCGAACGCCGGGCAGCCGGGCTGCCCCTCGAGCTCGTCGTCGGGTGGGCGGAGTTCCGCGGCCTGCGGATCACCGTGGAACCGGGTGTCTTCGTACCCCGCCGGCGCACCGAGTTCCTCGTAGAACAGGCCCTGGCCGCGACACGGCCCCAGTCCCAGCCCCGGGCCGAAACCCGGACCGGACCCCGAGCCCGGGAGGCCGTCGTCGTGGACCTGTGCTGCGGCTCGGGCGCGGTCGGCGCGGCCCTGGCGGCCGGACTCGGCCGGGCGGAGCTGCACGCGGCGGACATCGACCCGGCCGCCGTGCGCTGCGCCCGCCGCAATGTCGCCGCGCTCGGCGGACAGGTCCACACCGGCGACCTGTTCGACGCGCTCCCCGGCGGTCTGCGGGGCCGCGTCGACATCCTCGCGGCGAACGTGCCGTACGTGCCGAGCGACGAGATCGGTCTGCTGCCCCCGGAGGCCCGCGACCACGAGCCGCGCGTCGCGCTCGACGGCGGGGCGGCGGCCTCGACGTGCTGCGCCGGGTCGCCGCGGGGGCGCCCGGATGGCTGGCGCCCGGCGGCTGTCTCTTGGTGGAGACGAGCAGCGGTCAGGCCCCCGCCGCGGTCGCCGCCTTCACGGACGCCGGCCTGCGCACCCGCCTGGCGGTGTGCGAGGAGCGCCACGCGCACGTCGTGATCGGAGTCAGAACGTAGAACAGGACGTACGCCAGGCCGTACCAGGCCGTCCCCCCGTCCCCCGCCCCCGCCCCCGCCGCTCAGCCCTCCGGCGTGATCGCCCGGGCGATCAGCAGAGCGACGTCGTCGAAGTTGTCGGGTTCGTGCAGCGTGCGCAGCAGCAGGTCGCAGACCTCCTCGAGGGAGTGACCGGGGCTGTCCAGCAGCGTGAGCAGCTGGTCCAGGCGCTCGTCCAGCGGATCCCGGCGCGTCTCGACGAGGCCGTCGGTGTAGAACACCAGCCGGTCGCCCGGCGCCAGCTCGACGACGGTCGTGGAGAACGCGACCCCGCCCACCCCGAGCGGCACCCCGGTGGGCAGATCGAGCAGTTCGGGCGCGTGACCGGCCCGCACCCGGGCGGGCGGCAGATGCCCGGCGTTGGCGATGACGCACTGCCGCTCGCGCGGGTCGTGCACGGCGTAGACGCACGTGGCGATCGCCTGGTCCAGCCCGCAGGTGATCCGGTCCAGGTGGTCCAGGAGGACGGCCGGGTCGAGGCCGAGGGAGGCGAGGGTGTGGGTCGCCGTGCGCAGCCGGCCCATGGTGGCCGCGGCGGGGATGCCGCTGCCCATCACGTCGCCCACGACGAGGGCGGTCCTGTCGTCCCCGAGCGGGATCACGTCGAACCAGTCCCCGCCCACCTCGCTGGTGGCCCCGGCAGGCTGGTAGCGGGAGGCGACCTCCAGTCCTCCGGTCACCGGCGGGTGGCTCGGCAGCAGGCTCCGCTGCAGGGTGAGGGCGGTGTCGCGGGCGTTCTGGTACCAGCGGGCGTTGTCGATCTGCACGGCCGCGCGGGAGGCCAGCTCCCGGGCGAGCAGCAGGTCGTCCTCGTCGAAGGGACGGGGGGTGCGGGTGCGGGTGAGGTCGAGGGCGCCGAGCACCTCGCCGCGGGCGATCAGCGGCACGGCGAGATACGAGTGGACACCCGACCGGGCCAGCACTTCGGCCGCCTCCGGGGAGCGGGCGATTCGCGCCAGGTCCTCGTCCTTCGTCTGCGGAACCATCACGGGCAGCCCGGTCCGTACGCACTGGGTGATCAGGCGGTCCGGCGCGTACCGGGTCACCTGCCCCGGCGGGTCGGCCGCCGGCAGGACGTCGGAGGCGTCCACCGAGCGCACGGCCAGCGCCCGGATCAGCGCGGGCTCGGCGGGGCCGAGGGTGCTGCGACGGCCCCGCACCACCGCGTCGAGCAGATCCACCGCGGCCGCGTCGGCCAGTTCCGGCACGGCGACGTCGGCGAGCTCGCCGGCCGTCCGGTCCAGCTCCAGGGTGGTGCCGATCCGGGCGGAGGCGTCGGCGATCACGGCGAGCCTGCGCCGTGCCGTCTCGGCCTCGAGGTTGGCCCGGTGCTGCTCGGTGATGTCGACCACCGAGACGGCCACCCCCAGTACCGTGCCGAGCGCGTTCTCCAGCCGGTACAGCGAGACCGACCAGGCGTGGTCCTGGTCCGGATCGGCCGGCGTACGGCCGGTGGTGGCCCGCTCGACGGAGGGCCGGCCGGTGTCGAGGACCTGGCGCGCGGCCTCCTCGATCGCGTCGGCGTCGACCAGCGGCAGCACCTCCCGGATGGTGCGGCCCAGGTGCTCCTCGGCCGGGATGCCGTTGATCTGCTCCAGTGCCGGGTTCACCGACACGTACCGCAGACTGCTGTCGAGGACGGCGAGTCCGATGGGGGACTGGGCGACGATCCGGGTGGACAGGGCCACGTCCTGCTCCAGCCGGCGCACGGTCGACTGGTCCACGGCGAGGCCGAGGGCGTACACCTCGCCCCGTTCGTCCAGCAGCCGCATGTTGCGGAACTCCACCAGACGGGTGCCGCCGTCCTTGCGGCGGATCGGGAAGGCGCCGGCCCAGCTGCGGCCGGTGCGCATGACATCGGCGAACAGCTTCACCACGAGGTCGAGATGCTGTTCGTGGACCATGATCCGGGCGGCGTACTGGCCGAGCGCCTCCTGCGCGCTGTACCCGAACAGCTCCTCGGCCTGCGGGCTCCACAGCATCACCCGCCCCTCGGTGTCCAGGACCACCGAGGCCACGCGCAGCACGTCGAGCAGCCCGCTGGGACGCACCGGTCCGCGTACCGGCCCGTCACCGCCGGCCGGGGCCGGCCCCGCTGCATTCATCCCACGCCCCGCCTTCGCCGATTCCACGGCACGCCGTCACCGTGCCGTCACCCCTTGTTCTACCGCGTGCGAGGGCTGATTTCCGCCGCTCCTGCTGTCCGGTTCCAGCTTCTCCCACCATCGTGGCGGGTACCCCGGGACGGTGTCACCGCCGCAGCGGTGCGCGGGTAGTGCTCCGGCGCGTGTGGTGCTTTGCTGAATGAGGAGCAGAGGGCCGGGGGAGGGCACGGCAGGGGGCCACGAGAGGAGCGATCACGATGGGCACCCGGCAACCGCATCCGGAAACCGTCTCGGTCGAGATCAGCGGATGCAGCAAGGACGACGCCCGGATCGTCTTCGACACGCTGTGCGCGTGCTTCGCGTCCGACCGGTGCGCGGACGACGTACCCGAGGAGTTCCACGAGACGCGGCCCACGGTGTGGCTCGGCACGTTCGACGTCGCCGACGCGCACGAGGGCGGTGCGGGACCGGTCAGGCTGTCGTCGTCGGTCGACGCGGACGTGCACGGCGGCTACTGGGCGATCGACCGGTTCCGCGACACCCTGGACTCCTTGTTCACCGTGCACGAGGTGAGCACGGTCCCCGGTGACCAGGAGGAGGAACTGCACGTCCGCCTGGAAAGCCGGTGACGCCCCTGGCACCTCGCCGGCCCCTGCGCCCTCCGTCCCGCTTATGCAACTAGTTGCATAAAGCCGTGCGCGTGCCTTACAACTACAGGCACGACACCGCGCACGGAGGGCCCGATGAGCCGTTACCCCCACCTGCTGACCCCGCTGGACCTGGGCTTCACCACGCTGCCCAACAGGGTCCTCATGGGCTCCATGCACGTCGGTCTGGAAGAGGCCGCGAACGGGTTCTCCCGCATGGCCGAGTTCTACGCCGCCCGCGCCCGCGGCGGCGTCGGCCTCATCGTCACGGGCGGCATCGCCCCCAACGACGAGGGGCGGCCGTACGAGGGCGGCGCCCGGCTCACCACCGAGGCGGAGGCCGAGCGGCACCGGACCGTCACCGAGGCCGTGCACCGCGAGGGCGGCCGCATCGCGATGCAGATCCTGCACTTCGGCCGCTACGCCTACCACCAGGACCTGGTCGCCCCCAGCCCCCTCCAGGCGCCGATCAGCCCCTTCCCGCCCCGCGAGCTCACCGACGCCGAGGTGGAGCGCACCATCGACGACTACGCCCGCGCCGCCCGCCTCGCCCGGCAGGCCGGCTACGACGGCGTGGAGATCATGGGCTCCGAGGGCTATCTGATCAACGAGTTCATCGCGGCACCGACCAACCGCCGCACCGACCGCTGGGGCGGCTCCTACGAGAACAGGACGCGCTTCCCGGTCGAGATCGTCCGCCGGGTGCGCGAGGCGGTCGGCGAGGACTTCATCGTCATCTACCGGCTCTCCATGCTCGACCTGGTCCCCGGCGGCTCCACCCTGGACGAGGTGATCACCCTCGCCAAGGCCGTCGAGGCGGCCGGCGCCACCCTCATCAACACCGGCATCGGCTGGCACGAGGCCCGCATCCCCACCATCGCCACCTCCGTCCCGCGCGGCGCCTACACCTGGGTCACCAAGCGCCTCATGGGCGAGGTCTCCGTCCCGCTCGTCACCACCAACCGCATCAACACCCCCGAACTCGCCGAGCGACTGCTCGCCGACGGCACCGCGGACATGGTGTCCATGGCCCGCCCGATGCTCGCCGACCCCGACTTCGTCGCCAAGGCCGCCGACGGCCGCCCCGAGGCGATCAACACCTGCATCGGCTGCAACCAGGCCTGCCTCGACCACACCTTCAGCGGGCAGATCACCTCCTGCCTGGTCAACCCGCGCGCCTGCCACGAGACCGAACTGGTGCTCTCCCCGACCCGCCGCCGCAAGCGCCTCGCCGTCGTCGGCGCCGGGCCGGCCGGCCTCGCCTGCGCGGTCTCCGCCGCCGAACGCGGCCACGACGTCACCCTGTTCGACGCCGCGAGCGAGATCGGCGGTCAGCTCAACGTCGCCCGCAAGGTCCCCGGCAAGCAGGAGTTCGACGAGACCCTGCGCTACTTCCGCACCCGCCTCGCCGACCTCGCCGTCGACGTACGCCTGGACACCCCGGTCACCGCCGCCGACGTCACCGGCTACGACGAGGTCGTGGTCGCCACCGGCGTCACCCCGCGCGTCCCCGACATACCCGGTGTCGACCACCCGAGCGTCCTCGGCTACCTCGACGTGCTCCGCGACGGCGCGCCCGTCGGCGACCGGGTCGCCGTCCTCGGCGCGGGCGGCATCGGCTTCGACGTCGCCGAGTTCCTCACCGACGGCGGCGACAAGGCGCACGAGGACCCGGCCACGTACTTCCGGCAGTGGGGCGTCGACCTCGACTACCGCGGCCCCGGCGGCCTCGCCGCACCCGAGCGGCCCGCCCCGCCGCGCACCGTCCACCTGCTCCAGCGCAAGACGTCCAAGGTCGGCGCCGGACTGGGCAGGACCACCGGCTGGATCCACCGCACCGAACTCAGGCACCGCGGGGTCACCATGGTCCCCGGCGCGCGCTACGACCGGATCGACGACGCCGGGCTGCACCTCACGGTCGACGGCGAGAGCACCGTCCTCGAGGTCGACACGATCGTCCTGTGCACCGGTCAGGAACCGCGCCGCGACCTGTACGACGCCCTCGTCGCCGCCGGACGGCCCGTCCACCTGATCGGCGGCGCCGACGTGGCCGCCGAACTGGACGCCAAGCGCGCCGTCAAGCAGGGCACGGAGCTGGCGGCGGCGCTGTAGGGCGGGTGCGGCCCGTCCCTAGGATGAGCCCATGTCACTCCCGCACGCGATCCTCACCGCCCTGCTCGAGAAGCCGTCGTCGGGGCTGGAGCTGACCCGCCGGCCTGTCTCTTATACACATCTCTG
>KL568608.1:11004-12028 GCA_000715605.1 Streptomyces speibonae
CAGGTCGATCGGCTACTTCTGGTCCGCCACGCACCAGCAGATCTATCGCGAGCTCGGGAAACTGGAGGCCGAGGGCCTGATCAGGGCCCTGGCCCCCGAGCAGCCGGCCAGGGGTCAGAAGAAGGCGTACGAGGTACTGCCGGCGGGACGGCGGGAGCTGGCCCGCTGGACCGCCGCGTCCCAGGACCCCAAGCCGCTCCGCGACGCGATGCTGCTGCGGCTCAGGGCGGCGGCCGTGGTGGGGACCGAGGGCCTGGAGACGGATCTGCGCCGCCACCGGGAGCTGCACGCACGGCAGTTGGAGACCTACCGGGAGATCGAGCGGCGCGACTTCCCGCCCGGCAGGGACGGACCCCAGGACCGGCTGCGACACCTGGTGCTGCGGGCCGGTATCGACCTGGAGACCTTCTGGACCCAGTGGCTCGACCACGCGCTGTCGGAGTTCTCCCGCCTGCCCGGGGCGGGGGAGCCGGAGCGGCCCGGCGCCCGGGAGACGTGACCGCCGCACAGGGGGAGTGCCGCACGGAGACGGGGTGGCGCCGGCCGCCCGACCGGAGCGCATCGGACGTGATGGCGGCCGGCGCCCGCTCTAGAGGCGGCGCGGCTTGGCGCGCCGGCGCAGGTACCAGGCCGTGGCGAGCAGGCCGGTGCCGACCAGTGAGCCGCCCGCGATCAGGGTGAGCGTGCCGTAGTCCGTCGAGCCGCCGCCGAGGCCGCCCATCACTCCGCGGGTGGGGGACGCGGTGGGGGTGACCGACGGGCTGGGCGCGGGCGTGACGACGACGGCCTGGGTGCCGGCGGTGCTGCCGTTCGAGCACACCACGATCACCGTGTAGGTGCCCGCGCCGACGTTCGACCAGGCCGCGGACTGGCCCGCGGTGGTTCCCGACAGCGCCACCTGACGGCCCTGCGAGAAGTCCGTCTGGTTGCTGTTGAGCAGCGATGCGGTGCCCCAGTTGCCGTTGATCTGGGTGCACGCACTGGTGGTGACCGAGACCGTCGACCCGCTGGTGCTGACGGAGAT
>KL568608.1:12261-12681 GCA_000715605.1 Streptomyces speibonae
CCCTCGCGCCATCAGAGATGTGTATAAGAGACAGATGCGCATGTGGACTGCCTTCCGGCGGCACGGCCGGCGGTACATCCCTTGCGCCGCCGAGGTCGGGGAGCGCCCGTGCTGCCACGAGGCAAGCCAACGGGCAGCCGGAGCCGGGCGCACTCCGGCGGCATCCGGGCAGGTGACGGCGTCCTCCGTGCGGCCGAGGGCCCGGGGGATCGGGGCAGGTCGAACCGGTCGGGCCGGCACAAGACCTTGAGGGGCCGTCAGCCGCCGGCGCCCGTCGTCACCGCGCGCTCCGCCGAGAAGCCGCCCCAGGTTCCGTCCGGCAGTTTCGCCCGGATCCGCACCCGGTGCGTGACCCCCGCGTCCCGGCCCAGGTAGCAGCGGTACGTCACCCGGTCGCGCGGTGGCTCGCCGCCGTACACG
>KL568608.1:12933-13087 GCA_000715605.1 Streptomyces speibonae
AGAGATGTGTATAAGAGACAGGTGCACCTCGTACTCGGTGACCGCACCGTCGACGCGCGGGGGCACCCAGGTGAGCACCAGTTGGTGGGCGCCGTCGGACCACTCGGTCGTGGCGCGGAAGCCGGTGGGCGCGGTGCCGGCGCCGGCCGCCGCG
>KL568608.1:13363-13663 GCA_000715605.1 Streptomyces speibonae
CCGCCGCGTCGCCCGCGGTGGTGAGACGGACGGCGGCGCCGGGCGGGGAGAGATGGCCGGCCGCGTCCCGGGCCCGGACGGCGAAGACATAGCGGGTGCCCGGACGCAGACCGGTGACCACGGCGGAGGTCTGGTTCCCGCCCACACTGTGGATCTTCGTGCCGCCCTGATGGATGTCGTACGACACCACGTCCCGGTCGTCCTTCGCGGCGGACCACGACAGCTGGACCGTCCGGCTCCCGAGCACCCGGCCCCGTGACCTCTCCGGCCGCGTGGGCGGGGAGCCGTCGGCGGCGGCCG
>KL568608.1:13926-16445 GCA_000715605.1 Streptomyces speibonae
AGAGATGTGTATAAGAGACAGGGCCCGCACCGTGAACACATGGGAGGCCGCGGGCTCGAGCCCGGTCACATCCACCATGTGCGCGGAGCCGGGTACGTCCTTGACCTTGGTGGTGCTCCGGTACACCTCGTACCGGCCCACCTCCGCGTCGGCGGCGGCGACCGCGTTCCACATGACGTGCACGCTGGTGGCGCTGCCCGCCTGGGCCGTGACACCGGTGGGCGCTCCGGGCGGCCGCCCGGAGCCCGCGTCGTCCTGCTCTCCCCAGCGGCAGGAGACGGCCAGCAGGAGGACGGCGCAGAGCGCGAGGAGGGGGCGCGGGGACACGACTGGGGGAACGCCACGCACGACTCTGCCTCCCGGGGTGGAGCACGGACCGGTCCGCACCATGGTCCGTACCAATATGCGGCGCTGACGCGGTCACATCAAGAGGAGCGGGTGGTCGGAGCATTGCCGCGCATTACGTATGCTGAAGCCCTGAACGGGTCGAACCGCCTTACGTCGCAAGGGAGTTCGATCTACGGGCGCGGACCGCTGTCGTCGCAGATCCCGTGCCGGTGCGGGTGGCCGGGCGGCCCGAGCGGAGCAGAGCTCGGGCCCCGGCCCCCTGTAGCCCTCACTGGTGCGATCGTGCGCCGTCCGGCCCTGTCGGGACCGTCAAGCCGTCACATTCTTCGTAAATCGGGCAAAGTGCCCGTGAGTGTGCGTCAGTGCCCCCGACGGAAGGCCCCCTTGAACGTGTCCCGTGTCCAGTCGATCACCCTGGCCATGGCCGGAGTCGCCCTGCTGGCCCCGCCGGCACCCCCCGCCGCACCCCAGCCGCGCACCGAACCGGTCGCACGGCGTGCCGAGCCCGTCTCCGTGCGACGCCCCGCCCCCGCACTCGTACGCCGCCCGGATCCCGCCCCCACCCGGCAGGCGGACCGCGGGACACCCCGGCACGCGGAGCCGGTCACCGCCGCCGAACTGCTGGCCGAGGTGAGCGCGTGCACGCCCGTCTCGCGCGGCCGCTACCGCAAGGACCAGGGCTCCCGGGCCACCGTACGGGTGTGCGGCACCTCTGACGCCGTCTTCTGGAAGGCCGACATGGACATCGACTGCGACGGCCGCCCCGGCCGCCGCTGCAATGCCTCCACCGACCCGTACTTCTCCGCCTCCACCGCCTTCGCCCAGTCCGACGGCCGGCCGCTGAGCTCGGAGCGGCTGCCCTATGTGGTGGTGCCCGCCCCCAGCACCGTGTGGAACCACCGCGCCCACGGCGTGCGCG
Source organism: Streptomyces speibonae (assembly GCA_000715605.1). Taxonomy (GTDB): domain Bacteria; phylum Actinomycetota; class Actinomycetes; order Streptomycetales; family Streptomycetaceae; genus Streptomyces; species Streptomyces speibonae. Next base: position 15,194 of record KL568608.1, read on the forward strand.
GCGGATCGGTCGCGGCGATGGTGTACCGCGACCGGGTCCGCTACGCGGTCGTCGGCGACACCGGACCCGCCGGCATCATCGGCGAGGCGTCGTACGCCGCCGCCGAGTCGCTCGGCATCGACCCGGACCCGCGCTCCGGCGGCACCCCTTCCGGGGTCACCTACATCGTGTTCAAGAACAGCAGGGCGACCCCCATCGAGGACCCCGAGGCCGCGGTCGCGCAGGGCGAGCGGCTGGCCCGCGAGTTCGTCGGCGGCGACGGCTGACCGGGTACGGCACGGCCGTACCCGCCCCCCTCACACCTTCCGGTACGCGTACGCCTCCGTCGCGGCCGCCTCCACCGCGGCCAGGTCCGCCCCCGTCGACGCCGTGACCACCGCGGCCACCGCGCCCTCGACGAACGGCGCGTCCACCAGTCGGGTGTGCGCGGGCAGTTCGTCCCCCTCGGCGAGCAGCGCCTTCACGGTGAGCACCGCACTGCCCAGATCGGCCAGCACCGCGACCCCGGCCCCGCGGTCGGCCGACGCCGCCGCCGCGGAGACCAGCTCGGCACTGGTGCCGAAGCCGCCGCTCTCCGTGCCGCCCGCGGGGACCACCGGCACCTCGCTGCCGGCGCCCGCCAGCCCCTTGGCCAGCTCCGCCACCGAGGCCGCGACCGTCGCGCTGTGCGACACCAGCACGACCCCCACCCGTTTCCCGTCACTCACCACCGGCCTCCGGGGCCGCCGCGGCGTCGACGAGCGCGGCGATCAGCAGCGCCGCCGAGGTGGCGCCCGGGTCCTGGTGCCCGATACTGCGCTCGCCCAGATAGCTCGCCCTGCCCTTGCGCGCCCGCAGCGGCGTCGTCGCCACCGCACCCGCCGCCGCGGCGTCCCGGGCCGCGGCGAAGGAGTCGCCGAGCGCGTCCACCGCGGGCACCAGCGCGTCGATCATCGTCTTGTCGCCCGGTGCTGCGCCGCCGAGCTGCATCACCGCGTCCACCCCGGCGCGCAGCGCCTCGGCCAGGCCGCGCTCGTCCACCTCGGCCGCGTCCCCGAGCGCCTTCCCGGTGCGGCGCAGCAGCGTCCCGTACAGCGGACCGGAGGCGCCGCCCACCGTCGAGACGAGCAGACGCCCCGCCTGGGTCAGCACCGCCCCCGGGGTGGCCGGCGTCTCCTTCTCCAGCGCGTCGCGCACCGCCCGGAACCCCCGCTGGAGGTTGCTGCCGTGGTCCGCGTCCCCGATCGGTGAGTCCAGGGCGGTGAGCCGCCCC
>KL568608.1:16648-17344 GCA_000715605.1 Streptomyces speibonae
CCGCCCCGCCTCCCGGTCCACGGCAGCGGCGGTGACCGTCATCCAGCGGCGGAAGAAGTCGGCATCGAGCAACGGGAACTCCTTGCGTGGTAGGGGTACGTCCGAACGGCGGTGCCGGCTGCCCTCACATGCCCCAGCGCAGTCCCGGGGTGCGCACCGGCGCGTCCCACAGCCCCAGCAGCTCCTCGTCGACCTGGCACAGGGTGACCGAGGCGCCCGCCATGTCGAGGGACGTGACGTAGTTGCCGACGAGGACGCGGGCCACCGGGACGCCGCGCTCGCCGAGCACCCGCTGCACCTCGGCGTTGAAGCCGTACAGCTCCAGCAGCGGGGTGGCGCCCATCCCGTTGACCAGCACCAGGACGGGGTTGCGCGGAGTGATGTCGTCCAGGATCGCGTCCAGGGCGGCCTCGGCGATCTCGCCGGACGTCATCATCGGCCGCCGCTCCCGGCCGGGCTCGCCGTGAATGCCGATGCCCAGCTCCAGCTCGCCGTCGGGGAGGTCGAAGGTGGGGCTGCCCTTGGCCGGAGTGGTGCAGGCGCTCAGCGCCACGCCGAAGGTGCGGGAGTTCTCGTTGACCTGCCGGGCGATCGCCTCCACCCGCTCCAGCGGCATGCCCGCGTCGGCCGCGGCGCCCGCGATCTTCTCCACGAACAGCGTGGCACCGGTGCCGCGGCGGCCCGCCGTGTACAGGC
>KL568608.1:17559-19405 GCA_000715605.1 Streptomyces speibonae
CCGTGTACAGGCTGTCGGTCACCGCCACGTCGTCGTTGACCAGCACCTTGGCGACCTGGATGCCCTCGTCCTCGGCCAGCTCCGCGGCCATGTCGAAGTTGAGCACGTCACCGGTGTAGTTCTTCACGATGAACAGCACCCCGGCGCCGCTGTCCACGGCCGCCGCGGCGCGCACCATCTGGTCGGGCACGGGGGAGGTGAACACCTCGCCGGGACAGGCCGCCGACAGCATCCCCGGCCCGACGAACCCGCCGTGCAGCGGCTCGTGACCGGAACCCCCGCCGGACACCAGGCCCACCTTTCCTGCGACCGGGGCGTCCTTGCGGACGATCACGCGGTTCTCCACGTCCACCGCCAGCTCGGGATGCGCCGCCGCCATTCCGCGCAACGCGTCCGCGACCACGGTCTCCGGAACGTTGATCAGCATCTTCATCGATACCTCCTGGTGAGACGAGCGGGCGGCCCCCGACCGGTATTTTACCTGGTCAGAGTAGGTATTGCTCGGTTGTCGAGCCTGATCGTCCCGGGCTGGCCGGCCGGATTCCCGGGGTGTCGATGCCGATGTCGGGGACGGGGCGTCCGTGGTGGCCGGTCACGCACTCATCATGGGACGCGCCGGCGCCGATGAGAAGTCGGCCGGCCCGTCGGGCCGGCCGTCCCGCGCGGCCCGTCGCTCCTTCTCATCCACCCTCACCGCCTTCCCGAATGTCCGGTTCATTACGCTCCCCTCGGAGAGTGACGAGTCCCGTCCGGGTTCCCGGGGGCCGCGCGGACCGTGCCGGCGGGCGTCTATACGATGACCGCCCGGGTGACCGGAGGTGGCGGAAGGGAGGCACGCAGTGGCGGAGCGGCAGCGTTCCCGGCGCCGGGGGCAGGGCGAGCTGGAGTCGCTCGTCCTGGCGGCGCTGCGGGACGCGGACGGCCCGGCGACGGCCGGCTGGGTGCGGCAGCGCCTCGGCGGGGATCTCGCCCACACGACCGTGATCACCATCCTGACCAGGCTGCTGGCCAAGGGCGCGGTCACCCGGGAGCGCGCCGGGCGGTCCTTCGCCTGGACCCCCGCGTCGGACCGGGCGGGCCTGGCCGCCCACCGGATGCGCAGGGTCCTCGACGCCGAGAGCGACCGGGAGGCCGTGCTGGCCAGCTTCGTCACCGGCCTCTCGCCCGACGACGAACGCCTCCTGCGGGACCTGCTGACCCGGCAGGGCGACGAGGGGGACGACTGAGCCGTCATGGGCGTGTTCGTCTTTCTGCCGCTCGTGCTGCCCCTGACCGCGTGGCCGATCGCCCGCCTCGCGGAGCACCGGCTGCACCCGCGCACCGCGACCCGGCTGCTGACCGGGGTGGCGGCGGTGATGGCGGTGTGCAGCACGGTCTGCCTGGCGCTGGTGATGGTGGTCGGCACCGCCCAACTGCCCGGGAACCCGCTGCCCGACGGCTGGTCGGACGCCGAGGTGCGCGCCGCGGTCCCCTGGGACGAGGTCGTCGGCAAAGCCGCGATCCCGGCCCTGGGCGCGGTGCTGGCGGCGTGCGGCCGGACGCTGTGGCGGCACGCCCGGGTGCGCCGCCGCGCCCACCGGGCCCTGGCCGGGCTGCGGGGGACACGGGTGGCGGTCCTGCCGGACGCCGAGCCCTACGCCTATGCGCTGCCGGGCCGCCGCGGGGGCCGCGTGGTGGTCACCACCGGGATGCTGCGGAGCCTCGCACCGGCCGAGCGCCGGGCGCTGTTCGCGCACGAGCGAGCCCATCTAGCGGCCGGCCACCACCGCTTCCTCCTCGCCGTCCGGCTGGCCGCGCGGGCCAACCCCTTCCTGCGGCCGCTGCGCACGGCGGTGGCCTACACGGC
>KL568608.1:19667-20799 GCA_000715605.1 Streptomyces speibonae
GGCACCCCGGTCGCCACCCTGGCGTGCTTCGCCGCCCCCGGGCCGGTGCCGCGCCGGGTGGCGGCGCTGCTCGCGCCCGCCCCGGCGGTACGGCGCTGGCCGCCCTTGTTCACCCTGGTGGGGCTGGCCGCGTGGGGCGCGGCCGCGGGGGCGGCCCTGTCGGCGATGGCGTCGGCGAACTCCACGGTGACGATGGTCCGCATCCTCTACGCGGCCACCCCGCTGTGAGCCCGGCGGCGGTCCACGGCCGCGGCGGACCGCCGACGGCCCGCCGCGCGCCCCGGGACGGTCAGAGGTCGAACTCGTGCGGCGGCAGGTCGAGGGCGTAGCACGCCTCGCGGACCACGGCCCGCTCGTTCTTGTCGAAATCGCCGTCGGCGCCGCCGATGACGATGCCGATCTGGATCACGGCCCGCGCCTCCGCGGGCTTCTTCTTCGCCTTGGCGACCTCCTGAAGGACGCTCACCTTGCCGAAGGCGAAGTCGGCGGTGAGCTTGCCGAGGTTGTCCTCGAAGCGGCGGCGCAGGTCGTCGGCGGGGAAGTTCTGCAGCACCTCGTTGGTGGCGATGAGCTGGGCCACGCGCTGCCGCTCGGACGGGTCGACCGTACCGTCCGCGGCCGCCACCAGCGCGCACATCGCCATGCTCGCGTCGCGGAACGCACCGCTCTTGAGGTCGTTCTTCTTCGCCGTCAGCTGGGTCTGCATCTGGGACGCAGACTCCTTGAGGCGGTCCCACAGGGCCATGAGAACTCCGTACGTGTCGGGAGGGGCGCCCGGGGCGTGCCGCTCCGGACTCCCGCCGTTTCTACAGTGATGTAGAAGCTATCAGGAGGTGGTGCGAGAAATGGTTCCGGGCCGTCGTCCCGTGGTCAGGAAGCCCGTGAACCGGGCATCCACATGGTTGTAGATGTTCTCTATCTGTAGATTTGACGCCAAAGTGCGGAACCGCCGGCCCGACCGATGGGTGTGCCCCTGATCGGGGACAGCCCGGGCGAGGACCCTATGTTCAACTTGAGTGCGCCGATCGTCACCATGTTCGCGCTGTACGTGGTCGTCATGGTCGCCACGGGTGTCTGGGCCTGCACCCGCACGCGCACGTTCTCCGACTTCGCCCTCGGCGGGCGCCGCCTC
>KL568608.1:21101-22767 GCA_000715605.1 Streptomyces speibonae
GGCCGTCTACGCGGCGGGCATCGGCTCCGCGTGGATCGCGCTCGGTCTGGCCGCCGGCACCTATCTGAACTGGCTCTTCGTCGCGCCCAGGCTGCGCACCTACACCGAGCGGGCCGGGAACGCGGTCAGCCTGTCGGCCTATCTGGAGGAGCGGTTCGAGGACCGCACCCGGATGCTCAGGCTCGTCTCGGCCGCGGTGACGCTGGTCTTCTTCACCCTCTACGTCAGCAGCGGTCTGGTGGCGGGCGGGCTGCTGTTCAACACCGTCTTCGACGTGCGTTTCGGGCTCGGCGTCACCGTCACCGCCCTGGTCATCGTCATCTACTCGGCCCTCGGCGGCTTCCTGGCGGTGAGCCTGACCCACGTCCTGCAGGCGACGCTCATGCTCGTCGCCCTGGTCGTGCTGCCCGCGACCGCCATCGCGTCCCTGGGCGGCTTCAGCGGCCTGGGCGACGCCCTCGACAGCAGGGAACCGGCCCTGCGGGACCCCGGAGCCCTGGTCGACTACGGGGGCGGTCTGTGGTCGGCCGACGGCACCCTCGGTGCCGTGGCGATCGTCTCGCTGCTCGCCTGGGGCCTCGGATACTTCGGGCAGCCCCACATCCTGGCCCGTTTCATGAGCATCCGCAGCGTCCGCGACGTTCCCGCCGCCCGCCGCATCGGCACCGCGTGGGTGGTGGTGGTGCTGGCCGGCGCCACCCTTGTCGGCCTGACCGGGATCGGGGGGCTGGTCCCGTCGCTGTCCGACCCCGACACCGTGTTCATCGAACTGGCGCGGACGCTGCTCAACCCGTGGGTCGCCGGCGTGATGCTGATCGCCGTGCTCGCCGCCATCATCTCCACCGCCGACAGCCAGCTCCTGGTGTCGTCCGTGGCCCTGACCGAGGACTTCTACCGGGCGTTCCTCAACCGCCGCGCCGACGACCGGACCCTGGTGTGGGTGGGGCGCGGCACGGTGGTCCTGGTGATCGTCGTGGCCTTCGGCATCGCCCTCAGAGGGGACGCCGTGCTGAGTCTCGTCGCCCACGCCTGGGCCGGCTTCGGGGCCGCCTTCGGCCCGGTGGTCCTGCTGTCGCTGTACTGGCCCCGCATGACCTGGGCCGGAGCCATGGCCGGCATCGTGTCGGGCGCCGGCACGGTGCTGCTGTGGGACCGGATCAACCCCCTGCTCGGACCGCTCGAATCAGGGGTCTACGAAATGGTCCCGGGCGTCCTGGTCGCCACGGCCGCCGCCCTCCTCTTCGGCCGGTACGTCGGGCGGCCGCCGAAACGGGCCTTCTGGCGCATGCCCGGGGGAGGCATGAGCCAGCTGATGCTCACCTCGTTCCTCGCCCACGCCCCGGTCGGCCTGGCGGTCCTGGACACCGACCTGCGCTACGTCTGGGTCAACGAGCCCCTGGACCGTCTGGTCCCCCTGGGGGACCGGCTGGGACGGCAGGTGCACGAGGTGCTGCCGCCCGCGGAGGCCGCCCTCTTCCAGGAGAAGATGCGGAGCGTCCTGGAGACGGGACGCCCCGTGATGGACTGCGAGTTCGTCACCACCATCACCGACGAAGGCCTCCACGCCCGCGCCATCTCCGCGTCCTTCTTCGGGATGCGGGACCGCCGCGACCGCACGGTGGGCATCCTGTACATGCTGATCGACGTCACCGAACGCCGGCGGGCA
>KL568608.1:22999-26968 GCA_000715605.1 Streptomyces speibonae
CACCGAACGCCGGCGGGCACAGCAGCGCCTGGCGCTGCTCAACGACGCCGGCGCCCGCATCGGCAGCACCCTGGACGTGCGCCGGACCGCGCAGGAACTGGCCGACGAGGCCGTGCCGGCCCTCGCCGACTTCGTCGCGGTCGACCTGCTGGACTCCGTGATGCGGGGCGAGGAGCCCGCCCCCGGGCCGGTCGGCCTCGCGCCGGTGATCCGCCGCGCGGGCCAGGCGTCCGTGCGCCCGGGGTGCCCCGAGGGCAGCCTGGCCGTCGGCGAGGCCGTACGCCGCGCCCCGTCCTCGCCCGTGACCCACTGCCTGCTGGAGAGCAGGACGCTGGTGGAACGCACCCTGGACCGCACCGCCAGCCCGTGGGTGACCGAGGACCCCTCGCTGGGCGCCTCCCTGCTGACGTACGACTTCCGCTCGCTGATGGTGGTGCCGGTGCGGGCCCGCGGCGTCACCCTGGGCGTGGCGACCTTCGCCCGCTCCCGCCGCTTCGCCCCCTTCGAGGACGACGACGTGCGCCTCGCCGAGGAGATCGTCTCCCGCGCGGCGGTGTGCGTCGACAACGCCCGCCGCTTCACCCGCGAGCGCAGCGCCTCCCGTGCCATGCAGCAGTTCCTGCTGCCGCAGGCCCTGTCCGGGGGATCGGCGCTCGACGTCGCCTCGTGGTACCAGCCGGCCGGTGTCCCGAGCGGTGTGGGCGGCGACTGGTTCGACGTCATCCCGCTCTCCGGGGCCCGGGTCGCCCTGGTCGTCGGCGACGTCGTCGGCCACGGCATGAACGCCGCGGCCACCATGGGGCGCCTGCGCGCCGCGGTGCGCACGCTCGCCAACCTCGACCTGCCTCCCGACGAGCTGCTCGCCCACCTCGACGACCTGGTCATCGGCCTCATGGGGGCGCACGAAGCCCACGAGCCGGCCGCCGCCGAGGGCGCCGGGTTCATGGGGGCGACCTGCCTGTACGCCGTGTACGACCCCGTCGGCAGCCGGTGCACCCTGGCCCGCGCGGGGCACCTCCCCCCGGTCCTGGTGACGCCCGGCCGCCCCGCCGAGGTGCTGGACCTGCCCGCAGGCCCGCCGCTCGGTCTGGGATACCTGCCGTTCGAGTCCGTCGAACTGGAGATCGCCGAGGGCAGCCTGCTGGCCTTCTACACCGACGGCCTCGTCGCATCGGCCGGCCGGGACATCGACGACGGGATCTCCCAGCTGGGGCACGCGCTCACGCGGCCCGCACAGACGCTGGAGGAGATCGGCCGGGGCGCGGTCGACACGCTGCTGACGGGCCCGCCGCCCGACGACGCCGCCCTGCTCCTCGCCCGGACCAAGGTCCTCCCGCCCCGTCAGGTCGCCTCCTGGGACCTGCCCAGCGACCCGGCCGCCGTCGGCGACGCCCGCGCCGCCGTGGTGCGGCAGCTGGCGGAGTGGGGCCTGGACGGCTTCGAGTTCACCACGGAGCTCATCGTCAGCGAACTGGTCACCAACGCCATCCGGTACGCCTCCGGACCGATCGGCCTGCGCCTGATCCGGGACCGCGGCCTCATCTGCGAGGTCCGCGACGCCAGCGCCACCTCACCGCGGCCGCGCCACGCGCGCACCACCGACGAGGGCGGCCGGGGACTGATGATCGTGGCCCAGCTCGCCCACCGGTGGGGCACCCGGCACACGTCGGCCGGCAAGGTCATCTGGACCGAACAGCCCTTCACCGCCGGCGTCTGAGCCCGGGCGGACCCGGTTCCCGGGGACCGGAACGGGGAACCCGCCCGAGGAGCCGGGTGCCGGAAGGGCGCGAGGAGGACGGCATGGCATCGCGACCACTCGACGACAGCACGGTGACCACGCTGGTGGCCGAGGCCACCATGGCACCGTCCATGCACAACGCCCAGCCATGGCGCTTCCGCTACCTCGGCGCCGAGCATATCGTGCTGCTGCGGGCCGACCCCGAACGGGCCATGCCCCACTCCGACCCCGACAACCGGGCCCTGCACATCGGCTGCGGGGCGGCCCTGTTCAACCTGCGGGTCGGCGCCGCGTACGCGGACCTCGTCACGGAGACCACCCTCCTGCCCGAGCCCGGCGACCCGCTGCTGCTCGCCGCCGTACGGCTGTCCGCCCCGGTCCCGCACAGCCCCGCGGACGTGGAACTGGCCCGGCTGCACCCCGCCGTCCGCGAGCGGCACACCAGCCGCCATCCGTTCAGCGACGAGGACATCCCCGACGACGTACGGAACACCCTGCGCGACGCCGCGGCACAGGAGGGCGCCGAGCTGCTCTTCCCCGGACCCTGGCACACCGAGAGCCTGCTCGACCTGATCCGGGACGCGGAGAGCAGGGACGCCCTGGACCCCGGCGCCGCCGAGGACGTGCTCCGCTGGACACGGCTGGGCGCGGAGGCGGACACTGCCGTCGACGGCATCCCCGACTACGCCTTCGGCCCCCGCAAGGAGGACGGCAGGGCCCCCGTCCGCGACTTCGCGGGCCGCCGCACGGTGGCAGGCCGCGGCACCACCGCGTTCGAGGACCGCCCGCACTTGGCCCTGCTCAGCACCCGCGGCGACGGCCCCGCCGACTGGCTGCGCGCCGGGCAGGCCCTCGAACGCGTCCTGCTGGAGGCCACCCTGGCGGGCCTGGCCACGTCCCTCACCTCCCACGCCCTCGAAGAGCCCGCGCTGCGCCCGCTGGCCCGCGACCCGGCCGAGGGCGTCGGACAGGTGCACATGGTGCTGCGCCTCGGCTACGGCCCCCCGGGCCCCGCAACCCCCCGGCGCCCCGTGCGGGAGGTCCTGGAGATCGTCTGACGCCGCCTGGCACCACGACAACTTTGCGGCTCCTTTACAGTTGGCGTGGGACAGGCCATCCTGCTTTCCCACCACAAGTCGTCCACATGTCCGAGAAGGAGCGACGGTCTCCCGATGGGTGATCCTCCCAGTAGCAGCCGTGCCACCCCCGTTCGTCCCGGCCGAACGGCCCGTGAGGGAGCGGGGGTGGCACGGTGACCGAGGTCCTGCTGCTCCTGCTCGCGCTGGTGCTGACCCTGGCCTGCGCGGTGTTCGTCGCGGCCGAGTTCTCCCTGACCACCGTCGAGCGCGGTGAGCTGGAACGCGCCGCCGAGGCCGGCGAGCGCGGCGCCGCGAGCGCCCTGCGCGCCGTACGGCATCTGACGCTCCAGCTGTCCGGCGCCCAGCTCGGCATCACCGTCACCTCCCTGGTGATCGGCATGCTCGCCGAGCCGTCCCTGGCCGCCCTGCTGCGCGGACCGCTGCGGGCCGCCGGACTGGGCGGCGCCGCTCCGACGGCGGCGACCGTGCTGGGCGTGACGGTGTCCACCGTCGTGCTGATGGTGGTCGGCGAGCTGGTCCCGAAGAACTGGGCGATCTCCCGGCCGGCCGCCGTCGCCAAGGTGGTCGCCGGACCGCAACGCGCGTTCACCGCCGCCTTCGGCCCCTTCATCGGGCATCTGAACGGCACCGCGAACCGGTTCGTACGCCGCCTCGGCCTGGAGCCCGCCGAGGAACTGGCCTCCGCGCGCACCCCCGAGGAACTGGGCGCGCTGGCCCGGCGCTCCGCCGCCGAGGGCGCCCTGGAGGCGGACTCCGCCGAACTCTTCGTCCGCACCCTGCACCTGAGCGAACTCACCGCCGAGAACGTGATGACCCCGAGGGTCGACGTCCGGGCCCTGGAGGTGCACGCCACCGCCGCCGACGCCGCCGCCCTCAGCCACGCCACCGGGCTGTCCCGCTTCCCCGTCTACCGCGACAGCCTCGACGAGGTCGTCGGCACCGTCCACATCCGCGACGTGCTCGCCCTGGAACCACGGCGGCGGCCCGTCACGCCCGTCACCGACCTGACCACCCCGCCCCTGCTCGTCCCCGACTCCCTGACCGCCGACCGGCTGCTGGAGCGGATGCGCGCGCACCGCACCATGGCCGTGGTCATCGACGAGTACGGCGGCACGGCGGGCGTGGCCACCG
>KL568608.1:27175-29461 GCA_000715605.1 Streptomyces speibonae
CCCCGTCGAGGTCCCCGACCTGGCTCCCGCCCCGGCCACCGACGACGGCCGCGGCGTGTGGGAGGCCGACGGCAGCGTCCGCCTCGACCGGCTCTCCGGCATCGGGCTCACCGCGCCGGACGGCCCCTACGAGACCGTCGCCGGACTGATCGCCACCCGCCTGGCCCGCATCCCCGTCAAGGGGGACGCCGTGGACCTCGACGGCTGGCGTCTCGAGGTGCTGGAGATCGAGCACCACCGCGCCGACCGCATACGCGTCACCGCACCGGCCGCCGACCCGGCCGACCACGTCACGGAGGGAGCCCGATGACCGCCCTGCAGCTCGCCATCGGCGCCCTGACCCTGCTCACCAACGCGTTCTTCGTCGGCGCGGAGTTCGCCCTGATCTCGGTGCGCCGCAGCCAGATCGAACCCCGCGCCCAGGCGGGCGAGAAGCGCGCCCGGATGACGCTGTGGGCGCTGGAACACCTGTCGGCGATGATGGCCACCGCCCAGCTCGGCATCACCGTCTCCTCCCTGGTGCTCGGCGCCGTCGCCGAACCCGCCATCGCGCACCTGATGGAGCCCGCCTTCGAGGCGGTGCACGTCCCGCACGGCCTGGTGCACCCCATCGCATTCGTCATCGCCCTGACCCTCGCCACCTATCTGCACATGCTGATCGGCGAGATGGTGCCCAAGAACCTCGCGCTGGCCGCGCCCGTATCGGGCGCCCTGCTGCTCGGCCCGCCGCTGGTCGCGCTGACCCGGGCGCTGCGGCCGGTCGTGTTCGGCATCAACGCCTTCGCCAACGTGCTGCTGCGGCTGCTGCGCGTCGAGCCCAAGGACGAGGTCGAGTCGGTCTTCACCGACGACCAGCTCGCCCGGATGGTCGTCGACTCCAGCGAGGCCGGCCTGCTCGCCCCCGCCGACGGCGAGCGGCTGCGGGACGCGCTGGAACTCGGTACCAGGCCGGTCGGCGAGATCCTCGTGCCCGGGCCGCGGATGCGCACCGTCGACCACACCGTCACCCCCGCCCGGCTGGAGAGGCTGGCCGCCGAGGCGGGTCTGTCCCGCTTCCCGGTCACCGGCCCCGACGGCACCGTCCTGGGCTATCTGCACGTCAAGGACACCCTCGGCGCCGCCGACCGCGACCGGCCCTTCCCGCGCACCGCGCTGCACCGCATCACCCGGGTGCGCATCGACACCCCGCTGGACGACACGCTCACCGCCCTGCGCGCCGAAGGCAGCCATCTCGCCGCGGCCGTGGGGGAGAACGGCAGGGTCATCGGCTTCGTGACCATGGAGGACGTCCTGACCGAACTGGTCGGCCCGGCGGCCCCGGCCACCGCCTGACGCGGCTACTGCGACATCCGGCGGCAGCGCGCGTTGTGCCACGCGATCGCCCGCCGGATGTCGGGCTCGTGCAGCCCGGTCCGGCAGGCGAGCTGGTTCATCGACAGGGCCGGCGGGCCCGACGTCAGCACCCGGGTGATCTTGCCCGCCCAGAGCTCCTCGTCCACGAAGGGCCGGCACCGGTACTCCCGGCGGATCGCCTCGAGATGGGCCTCACCGCAGGCGGTGACCGGGCGCAGACCGTCGTGCCGCTCGTCGGTGGGGTGGACGGACGAGGAGTCCGCGACATAGCCGCGCACCGCCTCCTGCGCCGGGAACGTGCGCGCGCACAGATCGCACAGCTCCAGCGGGAGTGCTTCCGGACGCCGTACGTGCTTCCTGCGCTTCCACATCGTCAGCTCCCCGCGGGCCGGATGCGATCAGCGTACTGCGCCCACCGTCCTCCGCCCACCCGGTGAACGGCCCGCTGCCCGCACCCGGACCGCGATCCGCGGCGCACCGGCGCGAGCCCCGATCACCGTCTCCGCCCGCCGTGACCGCGCGCGTGCCGCGCAACGGGGCGCTCGCCGCCGCGTTCGCCGTCCGGCGGGTGCTCCGCCGCCGCGGCCATGCCCGGGCCCACCACGGGAACGCCGGCACCCGGTCGTCCGCCGCGCTTCGGCGTGTCGTGTTCGCCGTCCGGGGCACTGGTGGACGATGAAGGACCGGCCGGCAACCGGGCGTGAACGGAGGAGTCGGGTGGATCCCACGGGCGCAGGCGTCGACACGGACGTACGACGGCGGATTCCGCGCACCGACGCCGTGCTGCGCGATCCACGACTGCTCCGGGCGGCTCACCGGCTGGGCGCGGCGCGGGTGAAGGCGGCCGTCCACCGGGCGCAGCAGCGGGCGCGGGAAGGCGCCGTCCCGCCGGACGCGGTCGCCGACACGGCCGTGGCCCTGCTGCCGCCGTCG
>KL568608.1:29654-30485 GCA_000715605.1 Streptomyces speibonae
GCCCTGCTGCCGCCGTCGGCCGGCGGACTGCGGCCGGTGATCAACGCCACCGGCGTGCTGCTGCACACCAACCTCGGCCGCGCCCCGCTGTCGGCGGCGGCCCGGCAGGCCGTGGAGGAGGCCGCCGGGCCCACCGACGTCGAACTCGACCTGGACACCGGCGTCCGGGCCCGCCGGGGCCGTACCGCCCTGGCCGCCCTGCGCGCCGCCGTACCGGCCGCAGGGGCCGCGCACGTCGTCAACAACGGGGCCGCCGCCCTGGTCCTGGCCGCCACCGCGCTCGCCGCCGGCCGGGAGATCGTCGTCAGCCGGGGCGAGATGGTGGAGATCGGCGACGGCTTCCGCCTGCCCGACCTGCTGGTCTCCACCGGCGCCCGGCTGCGCGAGGTGGGCACCACCAACCGCACGACGGCGGCCGACTACGCCGAGGCCGCCGGCCCGGACACCGCCTTCGTGCTGAAGGTGCACCCCTCCAACTTCCGTATCACCGGCTTCACCCGAGCCGCGACCGTCGCCGAACTCGCCCCCCTGGGTGTCCCCGTCGTCGTCGACATCGGCTCCGGGCTGCTCGCCCCGCACCCGGTCCTGCCCGAGGAACCCGACGCGCGCACCCAGCTGGCGGCGGGCGCGGCGCTCGTCACGGCCAGCGGCGACAAACTCCTGGGCGGACCCCAGTGCGGACTGCTCCTGGGCCGCGAGGACCTGATCCGCACCCTGTCCCGGCATCCGCTGGCCCGCGCCCTGCGCGTGGACAAACTGACGCTGGCCGCCCTGGAGGCCACCCTGACCGGCCCCGCGACACCGACCGCCGAGGCTGTCTCTTATACACAT
>KL568608.1:30740-31928 GCA_000715605.1 Streptomyces speibonae
CAGCCCGCTCAGAGATGTGTATAAGAGACAGCGCGCGGGCCGTCCCGAGCGAGGCCACCGTGGGCGGCGGCGGAGCACCCGGTGTGACCCTGCCCAGCGCCGCGCTGTCGCTGCCCGAGCGGTACGCCCCGCCGCTGCGCACCCGACCGGTGCCCGTGGTGGGCCGCCTGGAGGACGGGCGGTGCCTGCTCGACCTGCGGGCCGTGCCGGAGGCGGACGACGAACGGCTCGCCGAGGCCGTACGGGCCGTGGGAAAGAGGTAGCGGTATGCGGGTGCTGGCCACCGCCGGCCATGTCGACCACGGGAAGTCCGCCCTGGCCAGGGCGCTGACCGGGATGGAGCCCGACCGGTTCGAGGAGGAGCGGCGCCGGGGCCTGACCCTGGACCTCGGCTTCGTGTGGACCCGGCTCGACCCGCCGGACGGCGAGCACCTGGCCCTCGTCGACGTGCCGGGCCACGAACGGTTCGTCGCCACCATGCTGGCCGGTGTCGGACCGGTGCCGGCCGTGCTGTTCGTGGTGGCCGCCGACCAGGGCTGGCAGGAGCAGTCGCAGGAGCACCTGGAGATCCTCGACGCGCTCGGCGTGCGGCACGCCGTGCTCGCGGTGACCCGCAGCGACCTGGCCGACCCCGAACCCGTGCGCGCCGACGCCGTCGCCCGCATGGCCGCCACCTCCCTCGGCACCGTGCCCTCCGTCGCGGTGAGCGCGGTGACGGGCGAGGGCGTCGGACGACTGCGCAAGGAACTGGCCCGGCTGGCCGGCGCACTGCCCGTCCCGCCCGCCGGCGCGGACGTACGGCTCTGGCTCGACCGGGCGTTCACCGTGCGCGGTCACGGGACGGTCGTCACCGGCACCCTGGCCGCGGGCACCCTGCGCACCGGCGACCGGCTGGCGACCGGGGACGGCACGACCGCGCTGCGGGTGCGCGGACTGCAAAGCCTGCGCCAGGACCGCTCCGCCGTCCGCGGCGTGGCACGGGTGGCCGTCAACGTCCACGGCGCCCCCGACGCCCTACTCGGCCGGGGCCAGGTGCTGTGGACGCCCGACCGCTGGCTGCTCACCGGCACGTTCGACGTCCGGGTCACCCCCACGCCCGCCGCCGACCTCCCCCGTGAGACCACCCTGCACCTGGGCACCGCCGCCGTCCCCGTGACCGTGCGGCCGCTCGGCGCGGACACGGCCCGC
>KL568608.1:32156-32769 GCA_000715605.1 Streptomyces speibonae
GCACCTCCCCCTGAGGATCGGCGACCGGGCGGTGCTGCGGGAGCCCGGCGGGCGGCGCCGCGCCCCCTGCGGGGTGACCGTGCTGGACGTCCGCCCCCCGCCCCTGACCCGGCGGGGCGCGGCCCGGGCCAGAGCCGCCCAACTGGCGGACATGACCGGCCGTCCGGACGGCACCGACGAGCTGCGCCGGCGCCGCATCGTCCGCCGGACCGAACTGGAGGCCATGGGCGCCGCAGCCCCCGCGCCGCCCGTCGCCGGTGACTGGCTCGCCGATCCCGGGCACTGGGCGGCGCTGCGGGACCGCCTCGGCACCGAGACCCGGCGCCACGCGGCGGACCACCCGCTCGACCCCGGCCTGCCCACCGAGGCGGCCCGGCGACTGCTCGGCCTGCCGGACCGGACCCTGGTCGACGCCCTCGCCGGCACCCCGGGCACGGTGCCGCTGCGCCGCGCCGGCGGGCGGCTGCACGCCCCCGGAGCGGAGGGACCCTCGCTCCCGCCGCGGGTACGGGCCGCCGTCGACGCCCTGCGGGCCGACCTCGAGACGTCACCCTTCCGCGCCCCGGAGGCCGGACGGCTGGCCGAACTGCGGCTCGGCCGCCGGGAACTGGCC
>KL568608.1:32934-33407 GCA_000715605.1 Streptomyces speibonae
GAACTGGCCGCCGCGGTCACCGCCGGCGCGCTGCTGCGGATCGCCGACGGCATCGTCCTGCTGCCGGGCGCCGACGCCCGCGCCGTCGCCGTCCTGCGTGCTCTCCCGCAGCCGTTCACCCTGAGCGAGGCCCGCCGGGCCCTGGACACCACCCGCCGGGTCGCCGTACCGCTGCTGGAGTTCCTGGACGCACGGGGCCTGACCGAGCGGGTGGACGAGCTGCGCCGGCGCTGTCCCGCCGCCGGCGCGGAGAACGGAGGCGGACGGGAATCGAACCCGCCTGCCCGAGATCCTCGGGCACCTCGGTTTTGAAGACCGGGAGGGCCACCAGGCACCCACACGCCTCCACCCGCCCGCCAGGCTACCGGCTCACCCGCCCGAAACCCGACAAGGAGCCAGCCCCATGCACGCACCGACCGGAACACCCGTACGCCTCACGCAGTTCGCGCACGGCGGCGGCTGCGCCTGCAAGA
>KL568609.1:0-1540 GCA_000715605.1 Streptomyces speibonae
CCCGCAGCTACGCACGTTAGATTGGCTGACGTGTTCTCTCGCCTCACGCGCCCCCAGAAGGCGGCCGCCCTCGCCACCCCCGTCGTGGCCCTCCTGGCCACCGCCGGCCTCGCCCCCCTCCCTTTCTCCGTGGCGCAGCCCGGCATGACCGCGGACGTGCTCGGGGAGAACAAGGGTGAGCAGGTCATCACCATCTCCGGCGCCCCCGTACGGAAGACCACCGGCCAGCTGCGCATGACCACCATCGAGGCGACCTCCCCGGACACCCGCGTCGGCCTCGCCGACGTCATCGACAGCTGGTTCAGCACCGACCAGGCGGTCATGCCCCGCGACTCGGTCTACCCCAGCGGCGACAGCGTCGAGGAGATCGAGCAGTACAACCGCAAGCAGATGAAGGAGTCCCAGGACGAGGCGACCAGGGCCGCGCTGAACCACCTGAACCTTCAGGACGAGGACATCGACGTCACCCTGAGGCTCGCCGACGTCGGCGGCCCCAGCGCCGGCCTGCTGTTCTCCCTCGGCATCGTCGACAAGCTGGACGGCGACGGCAGCGGCGGCGACCTCACCGGCGGCCGGGTCATCGCCGGCACCGGCACCATCGACGAGGACGGCACCGTCGGCCCCGTAGGCGGCGTGCCCCTGAAGACACAGGCGGCCAGGCGCGACGGCGCCACCGTCTTCCTCGTCCCCGAGGCCGAGTGCGCCGACGCCCGCGCGGAACTCCCCGAGGGTCTGCGTCTGATCCCGGTCACCACCCTCGACGGCGCCGTCGACGCCCTGATCGCCCTGGAGAAGGGCACCGGCAAGGTCCCCAGCTGCTAGCCGGCGGGCGTGAAGAAGTTGACGAGGTTGCCGTCGGGGTCGCGCAGCAGCAGCGACCGGTTGCCCCAGGGCATCGTGACGGGCCCGTTGACGAAGTCGGTGACGAAGGCGCTCAGCTCCCGGTGCACCCGGTCCACGTCGTCGACGCGGAACTCGATGATCACGCTGTGGTTGTCCGCCGGGCGCGCGGAGCCCGGGGCGAACAGCGGGACGGTGCGGGTGCTCGCGATCGCGAGCGTGGCGCCCGCGGTCCCGATCTCGGCGAAGTCCTCGTTGGCCCACGCCGCCTCCACCCCCGTGGCGCGCTCGTAGAACGCGACGAGGCGGGCGACGTCGCCGGTGATGACGCGGATCGAGACGAACTCTATGGAAATCTCCTTGGCCGTGCGGGAGGCGTGCACGCCGCAGGCTAGGAGAGATAGAGGACAGAATCGGTCCGGTATGAACGCTAGGCTGCGGCCATGCCCCGACCCACCGGCCGCGTCCTGACCCTCCTGGAACTGCTCCAGTCGGGCGGCACCCGGACGGTGGCCGAACTCGCCGACCGGCTCGGCGTCGAGGGACGCACGGTGCGGCGGTACGTGAACCAGCTGATCGACCTCGACGTACCCGTGGAGTCGGTGCGCGGCCGCTACGGCGGGTACCGGCTGGCCCCCGGGTACCGTCTGCCTCCGCTCATGCTCAGCGACGACGAGGCGCTGGCCGTACTGCTCGGCCT
>KL568609.1:1771-3764 GCA_000715605.1 Streptomyces speibonae
GATCCAGCGGGTGCTGCCCCGGCACCTCGCCCGCCGGCTCGACACCCTCCTGGACGCCCTCGCCTTCACGGACCGGCCGGGCACGTTCGACCCCCCGGACGCCGGGATCCTGCTCACGCTCGCCGACGCGGTGCGCCACCGCCGCCCGGTCTCCGTCCGCTACACCGACCGCGGCGGACGGCACAGCGAACGCACGCTGCACCCGTACGGGATCGTCGCCCACGGGGGCCGGTGGTACGTGACGGGCCAGGACGCCGAAGCCGGCGAGGACCGGACCTTCCGGCTCGACCGCGTCGCCTCCGCGAGAGCCCTGCCCGGCTCCTTCGAGGCGCCTGCGGGCCCCGATCCGGCACAGCGCCTGCTGACCGGGATGGCCTCGGCCGAGTACCGGCACCGGGTCACCCTGCGGATCCAGGGGACGGCCGAACAGATCCGCGCGCACTTCCCGGCCAGTGTCGCGACCCTGGAGGAGCACGACGCCGCGGCCGACGGGTGGCTGCGCGCCGAGCTGCGGGCGGAGCGGCTCGACTGGCTGCCCCCGGTGCTCGCCGCCCTCGGCCGGCCGTTCGTCATCGAGCGCCCCGACGAACTCCGCGACCTCGTCCTCGCACTCGCCGACCGCCTCACGACGTACGCCCGCCGGACCTGACCGCGAGGACCCGCCGTCCCCGGGAGGCGCGCCTCAACCCTCCTTGACGAACCCCTCGTCCACCATCCAGTCCAGCGCCACCTGGTGCGGGTCCTCCCCGTCGACGTCCACCTTGGCGTTCAGGGTCTGCGCCACGTTGTTGTCCAGCTTCTCCGTGACCGGGGCGAGGACCTCGGCGATGGCCGGCCACTCCTCGAAGGTGTCGGAGTTGACGGTGGGCGCCGCGTTGTAGTTGGGGAAGAACTTCTTGTCGTCCTCCATGACCACGAGGTTCATGGACTTGATGCGCCCGTCGGTGGTGAAGACCTCGCCGTAGGTGCAGGCGCCGTCGGCCGTCTGGGTGTAGATGATCCCGGTGTCCATCTGCGTGACGTTGCCCGCCGGGACGTCCATGCCGTACGCCTTCTCCATGCCCGGAAGCCCGTCCGCGCGGTTGGCGAACTCGCCCTCCACGCACAGCGTCACCGCGCCCGGGTCGGTGCGCGACAGCTCCGCCACCTCGGAGAGGGTCCGCGTGCCGTACCGCTCGAAGTTCGCCTGGTTCATGGCCAGGGCGTAGGTGTTGTTCAGCTCGGACGGCTCCAGCCAGGTCACCCCGTTCTTCGCGTCCGCATCCCGCACCGCCAGCCACTGCTCGCGCGGATCGGGGATCGGTTTGCTGTTGCCCTGGTACGTGATCCACGCCGTGCCCGTGTACTCGAAGCCGGCGTCCGCCTCGCCGTTGACGACCGCCTCCCGGGAGCCGACCGAGCCCTGGATGCCGGTCCGGTCGACGACCTCCGCGCCCGCCGCCTGGAAGGCGATGCCCATGATCGCCCCGAGGATCAGCTGCTCGGTGAACTCCTTGGAGGTCACGGTGAGTTTCGCGCCCTCCAGCGGCCTGCCCTGCCCGATCGAGCCCGGCTCGACGTCGTCGACCATGGGGGACCCGCTGGTCAGACCGCAGCCCGCGGCGAGCACGAGCAGGGCGGCGACGGCGAGGAAGAGGCGCACACGTCTCATGGCCCCGGCATGTCCTACGCCCAAGGCCCCGGCGTGTCCCACGCCCCTGACCGGTCTCATGGCCCCGCCTCCAGACCCCTCGGCCGCAGCAGCAGCTCCGCCAGGGACGCCAGCCAGTCCACCAGCAGGGCGAGCGCGACCGTGAGGATCGAGCCCACCATCAGCACCGGCATCCGCTGGCTGGTGATCCCGGTGGTGATCAGCACGCCCAGACCACCGCCCCCGCCGAAGGTCGCCAGCGTCGCCGTGCCGACGTTCAGGACCAGCGCCGTCCGGATCCCGGCGAGGATCAGCGGCACCGCGAGCGGCAGCTCCACCCGGGTGAGCACGCCCAGCGGGGAC
>KL568609.1:3952-5388 GCA_000715605.1 Streptomyces speibonae
CACCGCGAGCGGCAGCTCCACCCGGGTGAGCACGCCCAGCGGGGACATGCCGATGCCGCGCGCCGCCTCCAGCAGGGTCGGGTCGTTGGCCCGCAGACCGGCGATGGTGTTGGCCAGCACCGGCAGCACGGCGTAGGCGATGATGCCGATCAGCGCGGCCTTGCGGCCGATGCCCAGCCAGATCACCAGCAACGCCAGCAGACCGATCGCGGGGGTGGCCTGCCCCATGTTGGCGAACGCCATCGCGGCCGGGGTGGCCCGGCGGAACATGCGGCGGGTCAGCAGGATGCCCAGCGGGATCGCGATGATCAGCACGAAGAACGTGGAGATCGCGGTGAGCTCGATGTGCTGCCACAGCGCCTTGGTGACCTGCCCGTCCGACAGCGCGTTGCGGGTGAGCGCGTCGAGCTCCGCCTGCTCGAACCACAGCCACGTCGCGATCAGTACAGCGATCAGCACCAGTGGCAGGAAGGTCAGCTTCTGCCAGGTCACCCGGGAGTGCTGCGCGGCCGTGGGCGGGGGAGTGGCGTGCGCCTCGTCGGGCTGTCCGCCGCCGTCGTCCCGGAAGACCAGCCCCCGCACCTCGTGCTCGCCCTCGGGCCGCCGCCCGGAGGAGCCGGAGGATCCGGACGCACCGGATGTCGAGCTCGTCACGCCTTCGCCTCCCCGCCGAAGCCCTCCTGCTCCGCGTGGGTCTGCGCGGCCCGCTGCTCCTCGAGATCGTGCTGGGCGTCCATCGCCTCCAGACGGTCGGCCTCCAGCAGCTCGTGCACGGAGTTCATCAGCGTCTCCACGTCCACGACACCCTCGTACGCGCCGCGCCGCCCGGTGACCGGGACCCGGCCGGTGTTGTCGGTGAGGACGGCCTCCAGCGCGTCCCGCAGGGTCGCGTCCCGGGTCACCGTGTCGTGCACCAGCTGGCCCGCGCGGGCCAGCGAGCCCTTGGCGCGCATCATGTCGCCGCGCCGCAGCCACTTGTAGGGGCGGCCCCGCTTGTCGAGGACCAGCACCTCGTTGACGCCGCCGGCGCGGAGCTTGGTGAAGATCTCCTGGAGCGGGTCGTCGACGTTCACCGTCGGATAGTCGGTGATCCCCACGTCCCGCACCCGGGTCAGGTTGAGCCGCTTCAGGGCCGCCCCGGCGCCCACGAAACCGGAGACGAAGTCGTCGGCGGGGTTGGTGAGGATCGCCTCCGGGGTGTCGAACTGGGCGATGTGGGAGCGTTCGCGCAGCACGGCGATCCGGTCGCCGATCTTGATGGCCTCGTCGAAGTCGTGGGTGACGAAGACGATCGTCTTGTGCAGCTCCCGCTGGAGCCGGATCAGCTCGTCCTGGAGGTGGTCCCGGGTGATCGGGTCCACCGCGCCGAACGGTTCGTCCATCAGCAGCACCGGCGGGTCCGCCGCCAGCGCCCGCGCCACGCCCACCCGCTGCTG
>KL568609.1:5601-7802 GCA_000715605.1 Streptomyces speibonae
ACCCGCTGCTGCTGGCCGCCGGAGAGCTGACGCGGATAGCGGCCCTGGAACTCGCCGGGGTCCAGGCCGACCAGGTCCAGCATCTCCTCCACCCGCGCCCGCACCCGCGCCGACGGCCAGCGCAGCATCCTCGGCACCAGCGCGATGTTCTGCGCCACCGTCATGTGTGGGAAGAGGCCGCTCGCCTGGATCGCGTACCCGATCTTGCGGCGCAGCCGCACCGGATCCATGTCGGTGACGTCCTCGCCGCCGATGCGGATCCGGCCGGCGGTCGGCTCGATCAGCCGGTTGATCATCTTCAGCAGGGTGGACTTCCCGCAGCCCGAGGGGCCGACGAGGATCACCGTCTCGCCCTCCCGGATGTCCATGGTGACGTTGTCGACGGCCGGCAGCGCACTGCCCGGATACCGCTTGGTCAGCCCCTCCAGCTCGATGGTCGCCCCGACCGACCGGGGCTCCTCCGTCTCCGAGGCGTCGGAACCGGGCGCGGAATCAGCCATGGAACTAGGCACGGATCCCCCTGGGAATGGTCAGCCGCCCGATCAGGACGTACGCGGCGTCGAACAGCAGAGCGAGGACGATGATCCCGAGGGTGCCCGCGAGCACCTGGTTCAGCGCGTTCTTGCTGCCCAGCGAGGCGATCCCGCGGAAGATCAGGTTGCCCAGGCCCGGCCCCGAGGCGTACGCGGCGATGGCGGCGATGCCCATCAGCATCTGCGTGGAGACCCGGATCCCGGTCAGGATGGGCGGCCAGGCCAGCGGCAGCTCCACCCGCGCCAGCCGGGCGGTGCGCGACATGCCGATGCCCGTCGCCGCGTCCACCAGCGACGGGTCGACCCCGCGCAGGCCCACGATCGCGTTCCGCACGATCGGCAGCAGCCCGTACAGGGTCAGCGCGATCACGGTCGGCGGCACGCCGAGCCCCACGATCGGGATCAGCAGACCGATCATGGCCAGCGCCGGGATGGTCAGCAGGGTGGCGGTGGTGGTCGTGGCGAGGTTGCCCGCCCACTCGCTGCGATAGGTGACCACGCCGATCAGCACACCGAGCACGGTCGCCACCACCATGCACTGGAAGACGACGCTGGCGTGCTGGTACGCGTCGATGAGCAGTTGCTGGTGCCGGCTCTCCAGGTACTCCCAGAAGTTCACACGTGCTCACCCCAGCTCGGCCAGGTCGGATCACTCGCCGAGCGCGGCCTGCTCCACCAGCGGGATGATCCGCAGCGGAACGGGATTCTCCATGACGATCGCCGTGGAGGCCCGGACGATGCCATCAAAACCGACGACGCGGTCGATCACCCGTTGAAGATCGGCGTTCGAGCGAGCCACCAGCCGGCACATCATGTCCCCGGTGCCGGTGGTGGTGTGCAACTCCAGCACCTCCGGCACGGTCGCCAAGTGGGCCCGTACGTCGGCTCCTTGACCCTGCCGGATCTGCAGCGTGGCGAACGCCGTGACCGGGTATCCGAGGGCCGCCGGATCCACCTCGGGGCCGAATCCGCGGATGACTCCGTTCGACTGAAGCCGGTCGAGCCGGGCCTGCACGGTGCCGCGCGCCACGCCCAGCCGCCGGGACATCTCCAGCACCCCGATCCGCGGCTCCCGCGCCAGCAGCACGATGATCCGCCCGTCCAGATGATCGATCGCCATACCGTCCTCCCGAGATGGTCATCCTGTACAGAAAACCCGCCTGCACGGGCATCCGACTGCACACATTGCCCAGTGATTATCAGAACTATTGCGCACCTTGCAGGGCTGCCCCACCCTGCACCTATGACGCAGACCACAGACCACACTCCCGCAGCGACCACCCGGCAGGCCGACCCCTTCCCGGTCAAGGGAATGGACGCGGTCGTCTTCGCCGTGGGCAACGCCAAGCAGGCGGCCCACTACTACTCCACCGCCTTCGGCATGCAGCTCGTCGCCTACTCCGGACCGGAGAACGGCAGCCGCGAGACCGCGTCCTACGTGCTGGAGAGCGGCTCGGCCCGCTTCGTGTTCACGTCGGTGATCAAGCAGTCCACCGAGTGGGGCGCCTTCCTCGCCGACCACGTGGCCGCGCACGGCGACGGCGTCATCGACCTCGCCATCGAGGTCCCGGACGCGCGCGCCGCGTACGCCTACGCCATCGAGCACGGCGCCCGCTCCGTCACCGAGCCGTACGAGCTCAAGGACGAGCACCTGTCTCTTATACACAT
>KL568609.1:8028-10027 GCA_000715605.1 Streptomyces speibonae
GGCTACGACGGCCCCTACCTGCCCGGCTACGTCGCCGCCGCCCCGATCGTCGAGCCGCCGGCCCAGCGCTCCTTCCAGGCGGTCGACCACTGCGTCGGCAACGTCGAACTCGGCCGGATGAACGAGTGGGTCGCGTTCTACAACAAGGTCATGGGCTTCACGAACATGAAGGAGTTCGTGGGCGACGACATCGCCACCGAGTACAGCGCGCTGATGTCGAAGGTCGTGGCCGACGGCACGCTCAAGGTCAAGTTCCCGATCAACGAGCCCGCCATCGCCAAGAAGAAGTCCCAGATCGACGAGTACCTGGAGTTCTACGGCGGCGCCGGCGTCCAGCACATCGCCCTGAACACCAACGACATCGTCCACACCGTCCGCCAGATGCGCGCGGCCGGCGTCCAGTTCCTGGACACCCCCGACTCCTACTACGACACCCTCGGCGAGTGGGCGGGCGAGACCCGGGTCCCGGTCGAGACCCTGCGCGAGCTGAAGATCCTCGTCGACCGCGACGAGGACGGCTACCTCCTGCAGATCTTCACCAAGCCGGTCCAGGACCGCCCGACGGTCTTCTTCGAACTCATCGAACGCCACGGCTCCATGGGCTTCGGCAAGGGCAACTTCAAGGCCCTCTTCGAGGCCATCGAACGCGAACAGGCCAAGCGCGGCAACCTGTAACACCGCAGGCGTCCCCGCGGGCAGCCGGGCCCCTCACAGTACTGGGAAGGTCCGCCTGCCCGCGGACACGTGTGCTCGGCTCGACCGCGCACGCCAGGCAGTTTCGTCGGATCAGAAGGCGCAAGCCAACAGGCCTCGGCTTCGGTGGTGCGCCGTGGCCGTCGGCTGGTCGGTCGGCTGTGCGGTGGTTACACCCCCCTTCCCGAACACCTCCGCGGCTTCGAAACCGCACTGCTTCACGTTTCGCCCGCCCTGCGGCGGTCAGACCACCACCATCCGCGTACCTCATGACGAGGATGCAGCACCACCGACGCCTGCTCTCACCCCCACCCCTTCAACCTCAGCGTCGGCGTTGCCTCAGCGGCAACAGCGGCGGACGTCAGGGGGTCCTGCTCGGCCATGCACCCGCAGGGGCCCGCAGCTCCTCGTCAGCGGCCGAGTCGTCGTGAGACGCCGGGCGGACAGGTGACGTGAACCATCTGGTGCAACCGGATGTAGGCCATACCCGGCGCCTCTGGATCTCTGGACCTTACGACGGCCCGTCCGACCCACCGACAACGCCAGACCGGCTGACAGGATCAGGATCCGGGGGCTCATGCCGCATCGCCTGGAGCATGGCACGCGCACCGGCCGATCGCTCGGCCGCCGTGACCATGACCGTCTCTCTTGTGATGACGAGTGCCGGGTCACGGACCGGGAGCCACTTCACGCCCTGCGGAACGGCGTCCGCCGCGAGTCGGGGAAGGACGGAGATCCCCAGTCCGGCGGCGACGAGCCCCAGCCGGGTTTGCCAGCCACGAGCTTCATAGGCCACTCGAGGGGCTTCCAGAGTGGGCCAGGCACCGAACTGAGGACTGCCTTCGTCGCCGGTACCGACGATCCAGGACTCCTGGGCCAGCTCGTCGATGTGGACCTCCTTCCGGGAGGCCAGCGGATGGTCGGCGCTGACGGCTACGCCCATGCCCCGCCCGGTCGGTACGGCTTCGATGCGCAGGCCCGTCAAGTCGTAGTCGGGCAGCCCTTCCCCGATGGCCACAACGGCCACCTCGATGCGTCCCGCGCGCAGGCGACGCAGCTGTGCGGGGCTGGAGGCTTCCCACAGGCTCACAGTGAGGGCCGGATGAGCTTGGCGTAGGCGCGCGATGGCCCGCGGCACCAGGCCGGCCGCAGCGGTCGGGTATGCGCCGACGGCGAGGCGACCCGCGAGGCGGTCGCGGAGCCCGGCCATCTCCAGTTCAGCAGATTCCAGATGGGCGATCACCTGCCGGGCATGGCGCAGAAGAGCCTCCCCCGGCTTCGTCGGCCGCACGCCGCGGGCATGCCG
>KL568609.1:10179-12856 GCA_000715605.1 Streptomyces speibonae
CGCAGAAGAGCCTCCCCCGGCTTCGTCGGCCGCACGCCGCGGGCATGCCGTTCGAACAACAGGGCTCCCGCAGCGGCTTCGGTGGCGTTGACCTGCCGCGAGACCGCGGACTGGGTGTACCCCAGTGCCTCCGCCGCCGCGGTGAACGACCCCTGCCGAGCCACTTCCAGTACGACTCGCAGGCCGGTCAAGGTCAGTTCCGTCATGAGCTGGACGATATGCGCGGCGTTCAGGGGGTAGCAAACGAGCCCTTACCCATCCGTCATGGCGCTGCGCGGAAGAGCCCGTCGTGGCCGCGGCGCGCGAGGGCACGGGCAGCTCCCAGGCATTTCCTGGTCCACCACCACGGCCAGACCGGGCGTGCCGGCTGCGGCCCGGGCGCAGTGGCAGCCCACGGAGTCGTACTGCGTAGAGAGACGGATGGCGCCGAGAGAGCCGGCGGCCGCGAAGGTGACAGTCTCGGCTCCGGTTCTCGGGTCGGTGCGGTGACCGTGTGGGGTGCCGGCGAGTGCGTCCATCCGTAATGCATGCGATTTCCGCATGCATCCCATGAGAAACCATCGCTTGTCGACATGGCTCATGTGGCGGATGTTGGAGGTGCTCCACCACAGACGAAACGGAGGTCAGGTGATGAGCCTGTCGGCACAGAACACAGGAGGGCATCCGAGCGGCCCCGTGCATCAGGGGCGGCTGCCGGCCGATGCCGCGACGAGTCCGGACCAGGTGTGCCTTGTCACTCGGTTCTCCGCGGTCGACGATGCGGCATTGCGCAAGCTCGTCGATGAGCTGCGGGCAACCGCTGCGTCGGTCGTGACGGAGCCCGGCCACGTGACGTACGGCGTCTTCACCGATCAGGCGAACGCCCGGGCCCTGTACGTCATCGAGACGTGGGCGAGCGCCGCGGACGCCCGCCGTCATGAGGAGCTGGTCGTCGACAACGGCGCTGTGGCACGCGTCGCCCCGCTTCTGGCCGAGGAGCTCAGGACACACACGCTCCGGCCGGTCGACCTGGACGGCCATGCGGGACAGGCAGCGCGCGACGAGGGCCCTACCGAGATCAACACCACCCACGCCATGGATGACGCACAGGGCGTCGAGAGCAGGAAGCGCACGTCGGTATGAGGATGGTAGGACGGAAAGTACTGATCACCGGCGCAGGCACGGGCATGGGCCTGGAAGCCGCCAAACGGTTCACCGACCAGGGCAGCCGCGTCATCATGGTCGCCCGCAACGGGACCCGGCTGCGAAACGAGGCCGAGCGGCTTCCCGGCGCGGTCGCCCACCCGTGTGACATCACCGACGCCGAGCAGGTGGCGCGCCTGCTGAGCTTCGTCAGCTCCGAGCATTCCGACCTCGACACCGTACTGCTCAACGCCGCGGTGACGCACACCTACCGACTCTTCGGCACCGAGGACGCGTACGCCCACGCCGAAGTCGAGATGCGCACGAACTACCTCTCCGCCATCCGCCTGATCAACGGTCTGGTTCCGCTGCTCCACCAGCAGGCGGCTCGGAAGCAGACCGATCCCGCCGATCCCGCCCTGATCGTCACCACCTCGGGAGTCGCCTTCGCACCGGACATCACCAACCCGACGTACAGCGCCACCAAGGCGGCACTGCACTCCTTGGTCCAGTCCGTGCGACTCCAGCTCGAACGCGACGGTTCACCGATCAAGGTCTTCGAGTTCATGGCCCCCCTCGTCGACTCCCCGTTCTCGGCCGGCGTGGTCTCCGACCGGAAGATGCCCGCCACCGACGCCATCGCCGCACTGTTCGACGGCATGGAACGCGAAGAACTCGAACTGCACGTCGGCATGACGGCAGACGTCCACCAGGCACTACGCCGCTCCTCTGATGCGGCAGTGCGTGCCGTCAACGCCGCGACCGGCGGCTGACACCGGTCCGCACTGGTGCCGTGCTCACCCCCTCATTGACCCGACATCGAAACCATCACAGTCTCAGGAGCAGGAACAATGACCACCTGGCTGATCACCGGAGCCTCTCGCGGCATCGGCCGTGAACTGACCGAGCAGCTGCTCGCCCGCGGCGACAGGGTCGCCGCAACCCTGCGCAGGCCCGAGCAGCTCGACGACCTCGCCAACAGGTACGGCGACCGGCTGTGGCGCCGGCGCCTCGACGTGACGGACACCGCCCAGATCGATCAGGTGATGAGCCAGGCCTTCGCCGATCACGAGCGCATCGACGTCGTCGTCTCGAACGCCGGTGTCGGCGTGTTCGGAGTGGCGGAGGACCTCACCGACGAACAGGTCCAGGCAACGATCACCACCAATCTCACCGGCTCGATCCAGCTCGCTCGCCGTGCCGTGCCGCACCTGCGCGAGCAGGGCGGAGGCGTACTCGTCCAGATGTCGAGCATGGGCGGCCACATCACCTTCCCCGGGTTCGCGATCTACCACGCCACCAAGTGGGGGGTGGAGGGCTACTTCGAGTCGTTGGCCACCGAGATCGCCCCGTTCGGAATCAAGACGGTGCTCGTCGAACCCGGAATGGTCCGCACCAGTTTCTACGATGCGGCTCAGCGGGTTCCGCTCAGCGAGCCGTACCAGGGCGGACCGGCGGACATGCCCGAGATCAAGCTGGAGGACATGGTCGGCAGCCAGTCCGGCGTCGCCCACGCCACCATCGAGGCGGCTCTGTCCGACGACCCGCCCCTACG
>KL568609.1:13077-19537 GCA_000715605.1 Streptomyces speibonae
CCCGCCCCTACGGCTGCTGCTGAACTCCGACGCCTACGAGGCTGTCACCACCACAGTGCGTGACCGACTCACATCCTTCGAAAAGCAACGCGACACCGCATACGCCGCGGACGCGGAGTGGGACGTGGCCGAGGAGTTCCTTGATCACGACGAGTTTCGACGCCCTGTTCCAGGAGCAGAGTCGCGGTCGAGTGCCTGAGGCCGGGGGAGCGGATCCGACGGAGGCCGGTCTTGCGGAGGAGCGCGGCGAAAGATCCGGCGGCTGATCCGGTCGATCAACGACATGCTCGCCGCGCTCCGGGACTCCCGGCAGGCACAGCGGCTGCTCGCCGAGGACGCCGCCCACGAGCTCACGACCCCGCTCACCAGCCTGCGCCTCAACGTCGAACTGCTGATGCGGCTCGATCGGCGCGGCACCTTGGCCAGCGCGCTGCCGGCGGAGAGCCGGACCCGGCTGCTCAACGATGTCGGCACCCAGGTGGCCGAGTTGGGCACCCTTGTCGCCGAACTGACCGGACCTGGCGCGCGGTGACGTCAGTGACGAGAGCACCGAGGTGCTCGACCTCGCCGACGTGGTGGCCGCCGCCGTGACCCGGGCGCGTTCCCGGGTGCCCGACGTCGACATCGCGCTCGACGTGACCTCCGTGCGGGTGAGCGGGCGTCCCGCCGCGCTCGAGCGAGCGGTGCTCAACCTCATCGACAACGCCGGCAAGTGGTCCCCCGAGGACCAGCCGGTCCAGGTCCGGCTCCGTGCCGAGGGCGCGTCGGCGGTGCTCGAGGTCGACGACGCCGGGCCCGGCATCGCCACCGTTAGTACGCTGCTCAGACCGGCTGCCCGAAACGCGTGCCGAACACACACATCGGCGTGCAAGGCCGGTTCACGCGGCAGCCCGGGGCGGTGCGCGTCTCTTCTGCTTACTCACCCGTCAAGGTGCAGCCCTCGCGGGACAAATCCAGGCGGGAGCCCTTGGTCAGGCAGGGGGTGATCATGTGTACCTGTTGGCCGTAGGCGCGGCCCGGGACGGAGGTCACGGCACCGTGGCGGTCGACCTCGCAGGGGTTGTTGTCGGTGCACTGTTCGCCCGCCTCGTTGTGGGTGTTGTGGATGCCCACGACCGTGGTGCCGTCGGGGGACAGCAGGGGTGAGCCGGACGTGCCGTGGTGAGGGGTGCAGTCCTTGGTCGTGGCGTAGCGGATCGCGTTGGTCTGCCGGTAGCCGCCCTCCCGCAGGTGCGGGACCACCGCCTCGGCGGTGCAGGTGAAGCGGCGGCCGGTGTAGGCCAGGGTCAGCGAGTCGCCCGCGCGTACGGGGGCGGAGGTGAGCCGGAAGACCTTCGCGCCCTTGGCCTTGAGTTGCGCGTAGGTCCTGTTCAGGCGGTAGAGCGCGACGTCGGTGCCGGTCATCGTCGCGTAGACGAGCCGGGTCGCGCGGGCCGTGGTCCTGGGGTAGCCCTGGGGGTCGGCTATGGGGACGGGCCGGTCGGCGGGGCGGTCGATCAGGGCGCTTCCGGGTGCGGGGCGTTGGCCCTGTACGCAGTGGCCGTTGGTCAGCAGCAGGGCCGGGTCGTCGGGCCGGGCGGTGGGGGTGCGGATCACCGAGCCCGCGCAGCCGTTCAGGTCCACCGTGCCCTCCACGTCCGGGATCACGTCATCGGGGGGCACGTTCGTGCCGTTGATGATGCCGTTGATCCAGTCGGCGTGCCGGGTGACATCGGTGTACAGCGTGGGCGCCTTGTCGCCGCCGGGGCCGCTGACCACACCGGCCACCGCCCACTCGCCGTCCTCGCGGACCAGCGCGGGCCCGCCGGAGTCCATGTTCCGCGCGGAGACGCCGCCGTCGGCGCTGCCGACGCACAGCTCTCCGGGCGCGGCCACCGGACACACGGAGAGCGGCTGCACCACCGTGTCCGCCTCGCGCAGTCTCGTGGGGAGGCACTCCGGATCGCCGGTGTCGTTGTCACACGTGGTGCCCCAGCCCATGATGCGGACGGGCGTGCCGTCCGGCGGCGTGGCCGAGGCGAGGCGCACCGGCTTGGCCCGGACCGGCTTGCGCAGGTGCATCAGCGCGAGGTCCTTGCCCCAGAATCCGCCCTCGTCGTGACTGGTCGCCAGCCGGTAGTAGTGGTCGACCTCCGCGACCTCGCCTCCGGACGTCGTGTCCAGCGACCCGACCCGCACCTTCCAGCCACGCGGGACGCCCGTCTTCGCGTTGGTCGGGTTCTTGCCGGCGCAGTGGCCGGCGGTCAGGACCCATTGCGGAGCGAGGACTTCCACCCCGCAGCCGTGGTGGTCCGGGCGCGGTGGCGCCGGATAGGCCGGCTGGAAGGAGCCCATGAACGAGTAGGGCTCGGCCGACTCGGTGCCGCCCACGACGGACTGCGCCGGGGAGGCGGACAGCAGGGGAGCGGCCAGCGCGAGCACGGCGGCCCCCAGCAGGAGCGAGTGCTTTCTCATGCGGCTCACCCTGGCCGCCGGCCGTCTCCGGTCCGCCGCGGACGTGTTTCACCGGCCGCTCGGGGCTGTATCGGTTCGCCTGCCGCGTGGGTTGCCCCAGCGTCTCAGTGGGACTCCGGGCCCGCCTGGACGGACGGTTCGCCCAGCCGGTTCAGGGCTGCCTTCGCCTGCGGCACGCGCAAGGGGGAGAACCACGGGTTGATCTGCAGGGCCTCCGTGAGGTGGCGGCGGGCGGCTCCGTACCGTTCCAGGGACCGTTCGATCATGCCCCGGTGGAACGCGTACAGGGCACTGCGCACGCCGCCTCCCTGCGTGCCCTCGGTCGCCCGTACGGCGAAGGGCAGCGCCTCCTCATGCTCCCCCGCCCGGTGCAGCGCCCAGCCCAGCGCGTCCGCGACCTCCGTCGAGGGGTGACGTTCCCACTCCGCCCGGAGCCGCCGCACGGCGGCCTCCGCGTCCCCGTGGTCCGCCTCGTAGCGGCCCAGGACCAGCTCCTCGTCCGCCCCGTGCGCGGCCGCCGCCCGCACCCGCTCCCGCAGCACCCCGTACTGCACCTGCGCCGCCTGCTTCAGCCCCAGCGACTCGTACAGCTCGCCGAGTTCCAGCGCGTACTCCGGCCGCGGGTGCTTCACCAGCGCCACCCGGTACGCGCTCAGCGCCTCCGTCGTCCGGCCCAGTGACGCCAGCGCCCTGCCCTGCCCGGCCTGCGCCGCCCGCTGCTCGGGGTCGATCCGCACCGCCTCCTGGAACTGCCGCAGCGCGTCCTCCCGGTCGCCGCGCTCCCAGGCGAGCTGCCCGGCCCGCTCCAGGTACGCCGCCCGTTCGGCGGGCTCCCCGGCGGCCGACACCGCGTCCGCGAGCTTCGCCGCCGCGTCCTCCCGCCAGCCCTTGTCCCGGTACACCGCCGCCGCCCGCGCCATCACGGCGGGACCGGAGCGCAGCTTCTTGAGCTTCTCCAGCAGCTGTGCGGCCTCCTCCTCGTCACCGAGCCCGGCGGACGCCTCGATCAGCAGCGGATACGTCGTCCACCGCTTCGGCTCCAGCTTCCGCGCCGCCTCCCCCCACTCGCGCGCCTCGGCGAAGTCCCGCCGCGCGTTCGCCAGCGCCGCCAGCCCGCGCAGCGCCGGGGCATTGCCCTCCGGCCGCACCTTCAGCGAGGTGCGCAGCGCCTTCTCGGCCCGCGTCCAGTACGCCGGGTCGGCCAGCCGCAGCCCCTGTTCCACCCGGGCCGCCCCGAGCACCGCCCAGGCCCGGGCGTCCCTCGGGTGCGCTTCCAGATGCCGCTCGCGCTCCTCGGTCAGCGCGGCCAGGTCGGTCAGCGCGGCCGGCACCCCGCTGGTGACCGCCGCCAGCGCCCGTGCCTGAGGAGTCGGCGCGGGCGGCGCCTCCCGCTCCCACGGCAGCACGACCAGCACCCCGCCCAGTACGGCGCATCCGGCGGCCGAGGCGATCAGCGCGCGACGCACCCGTCGCCGGGGCTCACGTGGCTTGTCGTCCATGGCGCACTCAGTCATGGCGCACACTGTGCGTCACACACCGCGTACGTACGATGATCACACCCCGGTGTGACGCGGCTGCCCGCGCGGGGTTCACACCGATGGCCCCGGATGCCACGCTGTGATCATGAGCCGTATCGAAGCGCGACGCGACGAACACACGGTGGCGGCCGGCCCCCTCGTCGAGCGGCTGCTCGGCGGACTGCCCCGCGAAGCCGTCCTCACCGACCCCGACATCACCGCTTCCTACGCCCACGACATGGCGAGCTTCTGCCCGGCCGGCAGCCCCGCGGTGGTCGTGCTGCCGCGCACGGTGGAGCAGGTCCAGCACGTCATGCGCACCGCCACCGCACTGCGCGTCCCCGTCGTCCCGCAGGGCGCCCGCACCGGCCTGTCCGGCGCGGCCAACGCCACCGACGGCTGCGTCGTGCTCTCCCTGACGAAGATGGACCGCATCCTGGAGATCAGCCCGGTCGACCGGATCGCCGTCGTCGAACCCGGCGTCGTCAACGCCGCCCTGTCCCGTGCCGTCGGGGAACACGGCCTCTTCTACCCGCCGGACCCCTCCAGCTGGGAGACCTGCACCATCGGCGGCAACATCGGCACCGCCTCCGGCGGGCTGTGCTGTGTGAAGTACGGAGTGACGGCCGAGTACGTCCTCGGGCTCGACGTCGTGCTCGCCGACGGACGCCTGATGTCCACCGGGCGCCGCACCGCCAAGGGGGTCGCCGGATACGACCTGACCCGGCTGTTCGTCGGGTCCGAGGGCTCCCTCGGCATCGTCGTCCGCGCGGTCCTGGCGCTGCGGCCTAAGCCGCCCGAGCAGCTGGTGCTGGCCGCCGAGTTCTCCTCCGGTGCCGCCGCCGGCGACGCCGTGTGCCGCATCATGGCGGGCGGCCACGTCCCCTCACTCCTCGAACTCATGGACCGTACGACGGTCAAGGCCGTCAACGACCTGACCCGCATGGGCCTCCCGGAGTCCACCGAGGCGCTGCTGCTGGCCGCCTTCGACACCACCGACCCGGCGGCGGACCTCGCCGCCGTCGGCGCGTTGTGCGAGGCGGCCGGCGCCACCCAGGTCGTCCCGGCCGAGGACACCGCCGAGTCCGAACTGCTGCTCCAGGCACGGCGGTCGTCCCTGGTCGCCCTGGAGGCGGTCAAGGGCACCACGATGATCGACGACGTGTGCGTGCCCCGTTCGAGGCTCGGCGAACTCATCGACGGCGTCGAGCGGATCGCCGAGAAGCACCGGCTCACCATCGGCGTCGTCGCACACGCGGGCGACGGCAACACCCATCCGACGGTCTGCTTCGACGCCGCCGACCCGGAGGAGTCGCGGCGGGCCCGGGAGTCCTTCGACGAGATCATGGCGCTCGGCCTGGAGCTGGGCGGCACCATCACCGGTGAGCACGGCGTGGGCGTGCTGAAGAAGGAGTGGCTGGCGCGCGAACTCGGCCCGGTCGGCCTGGAGATGCAGCGGGCCGTCAAGAACGCCTTCGATCCGCTCGGCATTCTGAACCCCGGCAAGCTGTTCTGACCGCGAAGGTGCCCGAAAGGGGTGGGGTCCGGCCGGAGGGGCGGTCAGGTCCGCGCCCGTCTGATAGATGTGGTTTCCCCCGACCCACTCCTCGAGCAGATACGGGACCACGGAATGAGTGCCCCTACCCCGGCCCCCGGTGACGACAGGCCCCGCGAGGGGTACTACCCGGACCCGTCCATTCCCGGATATGTCCGGTACTGGAACGGCGCCTCGTGGGTTCCGGGCACGAGCCGTCCGGCTCCGAAGGACGGGGAGTCGCTCGCTCCGCCGCCCGGTGCGGGACCCGCGCGGCCCTCCGTCGAGGAGACCGGCCCGCACTTCTTCGACGAGGACCCGGTGGACGAACCCGGGCCGGCCGCACCGGCGCAGGCGCCGTCCCAGGCGTCCGCCCCCTCCCCGGCTCCCGCGCCCTCCCCGGCCGAGGCCCAGCACGGCAGCCGGCCCGAACCCGCCTCGGCCTGGGGCGCCGACCGCTCCCGTCAGTCCGGCTTCGGCGGCGACCAGGACCGCAAGGTGTCCTGGGGCGCCGACCCGAGGGTGCCGCACACGCCCGCGGGAGCCGCGCCCCGGACCCCGGCCGCCGCGGCAGACTCCGGCACCCCCGACCCGGCGGCCGCCCCCGACGGCACCTTCGTCTTCCGCAGGCCCACGGGCACGCCCGGTCCGGCGGCCGACGCCGGTGGCGGGGACGAGGGCACGATGACCTTCCGCGCCGTCAGCCGCGAGGGACAGCAGGACGCGGGTGGCCGGAGTCCGGCCGGGCAGGGAGGTTCCGCCGCGGGACGGCCCGGGTTCGGGGCCGGGAAGGCCGCCGCCGCACGGGCCGCCGCGGCCTCCGCCCCGGCGGCCCCGGCGGCCCCGTCCGGACCTCAGCAGGCCCCCGCTCCGGCCGTGCCGCCGCAGACCCCCGCCCCGGCCCGGCCCGCAGCCGCCACGCCTGCCGCTCCTGCCGCCTCTGTCTCTTATACAC
>KL568609.1:19724-20792 GCA_000715605.1 Streptomyces speibonae
GGACACCCTCGTCCTGGGTGCCGTCACCGCCGCGGCCGGAGTGCCGCTCGGCATCAAGGCCATGGACCACATCGACGCGAAGATCGAGGCGGCCAAGCTCTCCGGCGAGACCGTCACGGTGTGGCTGATCGACGGCACCACCTCGGTTCACCTCGGCATCGTCCTGGCCGTCCTCCTCCTCGCCGGGGTTCTCTACGAGGTGCTGCCCACCGCCAAGTGGGGCCGCACACTGGGCAAGAAGCTGCTCGGTCTGGACGTGCGGGACATCGAGGGGCACGAGGCCCCGGGCTTCGGCGCGGCCCTGCGCCGCTGGCTGGTCTACAGCGTCCCCGGGCTGCTCGTCGTCGGTGTGGTCGGCGTCCTGTGGTGCCTGTTCGACAAGCCCTGGCACCAGTGCTGGCACGACAAGGCCGCGCACACGTTCGTCGCCGGTTAGCCCCGGGCGAGGCCGTACGCCCGTACTGCCCACGCCCGATACTCCGGACGGCCGCTCGCCGGATGCGGGCCGGGGGCGTTCACGGTCGACTCGGGGGCATGACCACCGAACCGCCCCCCGGCTCCGGTCGGCAGCCGCCGGACGACGACCCGTTCAAGAAGCAGCCCCCACCGGGCGGCCCCGGAACCCCGCCGCCCGGCTCCCCGTACGACACCCCCGGCTCGGGCCCCTACGGAGGCGGCGGCCCTTACGGCGGCGGAGGCAGCCCGTACGGCGGACCCCCCGGGGGACCGTCCGACCCGCTGGCCGGCATGCCACCGCTCGCGGACAGCGGCCGGCGCACGCTCGCCCGCATCATCGACATGGTCCTCGTGGGCGCCGTCGTGGTGCTGCTCACCCTGCCGTTCGGACTCGCCGAGTACGACATCGACGACAACAACGTCGACGTCGGCAGCGGATTCGTGCAGTCCGTCATCGCCGCCGTGCTCTTCATCGCCTACGACACCGTCATGACCGCCCGCACCGGCCAGACCCTCGGCAAGAAGTGGCTGCGCATGCGCGTGGCCGACCTCGCCGACGGCTCGACCCCCTCCACGCAGACATCGCTGACCCGCGCGGCCGTGCTGTGGCTG
>KL568609.1:21029-21252 GCA_000715605.1 Streptomyces speibonae
TCTGCTGCGCCTGCGTCTGGACCGTGATCGCGGGTGGCTGGAGCTTCTTCGACCGGCCCTACAAGCAGGGCCTGCACGACAAGGCGGCCAGGACCGTGGTGGTCAGCACCGGATGAGGCGGGGACACACGACCGACGGACGGACCGGGACACGGACCGACGGACGCGTCAACAGACGGACAGATGCCCTCAGGACGCCGCTCGTTCGCGCACCGGCTCCCGCC
>KL568609.1:21516-22459 GCA_000715605.1 Streptomyces speibonae
CCGCCGGGGCGCGAGCAGGGGAGCCGTCATGGCCGCCAGCAGCCCGAGGGCGAGTGCCGCGACGGCGATCACCGCGATGGCCAGGGGCGAAGTCGCCCCCGACAACAGCAGCATGGCGAACGTCGTGAAGATCACGGCGCACGAACCGTAAGCGAGCTGAGCGACAGTAGGACGGGGCATGGCCATCGTGTCCTCGGAAGTCGGGGGCTGTCGGCCTGGCTTTCCACCGGCTCAAAGGGCGTTCCGCCAAGCGACTCTAACCGCGAGCGTGCCCGAGCGGAACGGACAGTAAGCGTGACCTAACCGACAGGGCCGGTGCACAGGGGGCGCACGGAGTCATGGCGTCCATCAAGTGGACGTTTGCACGCGCCCGCTGAGGTTTCGCGCGGAAGTGTCCGGAAAGCGAACTGGAACTCCGCATAGTGCACTTGAACTGTCCAAGTCAAGGTCTGTTTTTTCTGCCGAACCTCTAGTCAAATGTCGTCACTTGACTACACGCGTTGATCACGTGCGCGCGGGACCTTCCATACCGGAACCTCCTACATCCGCGCGTGCGCACGCGGGAGGGGATCTCAAGTGACCAGTAGACCCTGGACGTTCAGGGCAGCCGCGACAGGCGTGGCGCTCGCGGCGGTTACCGCCACCTGCTCTGCGTTCACCGTGGCCCAGGCCGACACGGCTGACAAGGCCGACCGTCCCGGCGCCGTGGAACGGCACGACCCGGCCGAGCACAACCATGTGGAGCACGACCTCGCGGGCCCGATGTCCAAGACACAGGCGGCCCAGCGTGAGGAGGCGCTCAACCAGGTCATATCCGGTAAAACCAAGGTCAAGAACCGTGACGGTTCGAAGGTCGTCCAGCTGAAGAGCAAGAAGGGCGACGCCAAGTACGTCGAGCTCGGCCGCGAGAAGACCGACAAGATCTTCACGATCCTGGTCGAGT
>KL568609.1:22694-24725 GCA_000715605.1 Streptomyces speibonae
CCCCCCCCAGCCGCTACGGCGGCGCCCCGGGCCCGAGGCACAACCAGATAGCCAAGCCCGACCGCAAGGTGGACAACTCCACCGCCTGGCAGGCGGACTACGACCAGCAGCACTTCGAGGACCTGTACTTCGGCCACGGCAAAGGCGTCGACTCGGTCAAGACGTACTACGAGAAGCAGTCCTCCGGCCGCTACTCGGTCGAGGGCGAGGTCTCCGACTGGGTCAAGGTCCCCTACAACGAGGCCCGTTACGGCAACAACGCCTGCGGTGACAGCAACTGCCCCAGCGTGTGGAACGTCGTCAGCGACGGTCTGAACGCCTACGTCGCCCAGCAGAAGGCGGCCGGCCGCACCGACGCCCAGATCAAGGCGGACGTCGCCCGCTTCGACGAGTGGGACCGCTACGACTTCGACGGCGACGGCGACTTCAACGAGCCCGACGGCTACATCGACCACTTCCAGATCGTGCACGCCGGTGAGGACGAGTCCGCGGGCGGCGGCGCCCAGGGTGAGGACGCGATCTGGGCCCACCGCTGGTACGCCTTCGGCACCGACGCCGGCGCCACCGGCCCCGAGCAGAACAAGCTCGGCGGCACGCAGATCGGCTCCACCGGCATCTGGGTCGGCGACTACACGATCCAGCCGGAGAACGGCGGACTCGGCGTCTTCGCCCACGAGTACGGCCACGACCTCGGTCTGCCGGACCTCTACGACACCGCCGGCGGCGAGAACTCCACCGGCTTCTGGACGCTGATGTCCTCCGGTTCCTGGCTCGGCACCGGGAAGAAGGAGATCGGCAACCTGCCCGGCGACATGACCGCCTGGGACAAGCTCCAGCTCGGCTGGCTGAACTACGACACCGCCAAGGCGGGCGTCAACTCCTGGCACAAGCTGGGTGTTGCCGAGTACAACACCAAGCACAAGCAGGGGCTGGTCGTCGAGCTGCCGAAGAAGGCCGTCACGACCGAGATCATCGAGCCGGCCGAGGGCGAGACCCAGTGGTGGAGCGGCAGCGGTGACGACCTGCGGAACACGCTGACGCGTTCGGTCGACCTGACCGGCACGTCCTCCGCCGAACTCACCTTCGACGGCTGGTACGACATCGAGGCCAACTACGACTACCTCTACACCGAGGTGTCGACCGACGGCGGCGCCAACTGGACCGCGATCGACGGCACGGTGGACGGTCAGCAGATCCCGCGCGACGGCAGCGACAAGCCCGCGTTGCACGGCACGCTCGACGGCTACCAGAAGTTCGCGTTCGGCCTGGACGCGTACGCCGGTCAGAAGATCGACCTGCGCTTCCGCTACCAGACCGACGGCGGCGTGGCCCAGAAGGGCTTCACGGCCGACTCGATCACGGTGACGGCGGACGGCACCCCGGTCTTCTCCGACAACGCCGAGACCGCGGACGACGCCTGGACCGCGAAGGGCTTCACGCGCCAGGGCGCGTCCTTCACCAAGGACTACGCGCAGTACTACATCGCCGAGAACCGCCAGTACGTGTCGTACGACAAGACCCTCGAGGTCGGCCCGTACAACTTCGGCTTCAGCTCCCGCCCGGACTGGGTCGAGCACTTCGCGTACCAGAACGGTCTGCTGATCTGGAAGTGGGACACCTCCCAGGCGGACAACAACACCAGCCAGCACCCGGGCACGGGTCTGATCCTTCCGGTCGACTCGCACCCGGCGGCCCTGAAGTGGGCCGACGGCACGGTGATGCGCAACCGCATCCAGACCTACGACGCGACGTTCAGCAAGTTCCGCACCGAGGGCATGACCCTGCACAAGGCGGACGTCGCCAAGTGGATCCCGTCGTCGAAGGGTGTGTCGGTCTTCAACGACCGCACCCACACCTACTACGACGAGGAGAACCCCGGCGGCAGCGTCAAGATCACTGACACCAACACGAAGATCAAGATCCTCAAGGAGGCCAAGGACGGCTCGACGATCGAGCTCGAGGTCCGTCCTGCCGGTAGGTAATTAGCATCTTCGCAGGTCAGAGCGTGATCGGCGGTGACCCCCTGGCGGG
>KL568609.1:24951-25872 GCA_000715605.1 Streptomyces speibonae
CCCCCTGGCGGGTCACCGCCGATCCGTGTTTAGGTGCCTCCTGTGACTCTCTTATTGACACCGGTTGACACGGGGGTATGAGCGCATGGCCGCAGGAGGCTTCTGCAAGCTGCCGAACGGCACGGTGGTGGTGGCACTGAACCTGCCCAGTCCGGCTGCCGACGCGTCCGGCGGCGTGCGTGTTCTCGTCCACGCGCAGAACCGTGCGCGGGCCCTGACCAGGCTGCGCAATCTGGGGCTGCGGCCGATCTATCTGCGGGGCAATACGGCTCCGCCCACGCCGGATGAGGTCACGGCGGTGCTGCATCATCCGGACGGGCTGATATGGCGTACGACGCCGGATCCCACCGCGCTGACGGTGGAGCTCTGGCACCCCATAAAAGCCCTGCTCAGACGCCCCGCCGCGTAGTCCGGGCGTAGCCGCGGCGGGGGAGAAGCCGAGAGTGGGGGAGGCACCGGCAAGTGCCGCGAGCCGGGACCCCGCCCGGTCACCCGCAGCGGCAGCGCTCAGCGCACGACCGGCTTGCCCGAGAGCTCCACACCCGCCTCCCGCAGCTCCTCCAGCGCGCGCTCCGTGGACTCGCGGGACACCCCCGCCGTCAGATCCAGCAGCACCTGTGTCCGGAAGCCTTCCTTCACCGCGTCCAGCGCGGTGGCCCGCACACAGTGGTCCGTGGCGATCCCCACCACGTCGACCTCCGTCACCCCCCGCTCGCGCAGCCACTCCGCCAGCGGTGTCCCGTTCTCGTCGGTCCCCTCGAACCCGCTGTACGCCGCCGAGTACGCCCCCTTGTC
Source organism: Streptomyces speibonae (assembly GCA_000715605.1). Classification (GTDB taxonomy): domain Bacteria; phylum Actinomycetota; class Actinomycetes; order Streptomycetales; family Streptomycetaceae; genus Streptomyces; species Streptomyces speibonae. The sequence goes on from KL568609.1 coordinate 25,747, forward strand.
GAACACCGCGTCGACGGCCCCGGAGGTCACCGCGGGCGCGAAGTTCGGGTGGAAGCCGACCCCCTCCGTGCCCGCGACGCAGTGCGCCGGCCAGGAGCGGACGAAGTCTGTCTCTTATACACATCT
>KL568610.1:0-192 GCA_000715605.1 Streptomyces speibonae
CCGGACCCGTGCCCCCGTCACGCCGCTCCTCACCCACAGGCGCGCGAACCCCGAAGGCACCGGACCTGCCCGGCCCGCCGTCGGCACCGGACGGACGCGACGGCCCGCCCGGCGCAGCACCCGTGCCGCCGGACTCGCGGAGCCCGAAAGCGGCGTCACCCCGGGCGGAGGACCCGCCGTCAGCACCGGACG
>KL568610.1:481-2207 GCA_000715605.1 Streptomyces speibonae
CCGACAGTCCGCCCACGCGGCACCGCCGGACCCGTGCCCCCGTCACGCCGCTCCGCGGGGCCGGGCCCATGCGCGGTGCCCCGGGCGGGAGAGTCGTCGGGGGTGCCGGGCGCGGGCTCGCGGGGTTCGCGGATGTCGAAGGCGCCGGGGCCGCCCGAAGTGCGGCCCTGGGGGGCTTCCGGGGCGGGGTCGGCCGACGGAGCAGGTGGGTGGGCGGGGCGTGGCGGGACGGTGGGGCGCGGGGGGTGGGAGGCGCGACGCGCTTCCGTGCTCATGCACCCCCCGTTTCCTCGTGCCCGGGCCGCTGGGGCCGGCGCGCTGCCAAGGGCCCGGCACCAACTCGTCCCGGGCACAGATACCCGCACGGACGGCGCGTCATCCCGCCCGGGCGTCCCGGCCGGCCCCGTTCCGCCGTGCGTGCGCGTCACTCTACGGCGTGATCCGCCTCGAACGGGAACCAGTCCGCAGGCCCGCGGCATCTGCCCGGAACGTCCCCCTACCCTGCGGTAATCCTGTCTGGCAGGCTGCCGTCATGACTGCGCGCGCCGCCGACCGGGCCCGTTACGACCGGGCCACCGCCCAGCTCGACGCCCCTGTCGCGATCGTGGATCTGGACGCCTTCGACGCCAACGCCGACGACCTGGTCCGCAGGGCCGGGGGCAAACCGGTCCGGGTCGCCAGCAAGTCCGTACGCTGCCGTGCGCTGCTCGAACGGGCCCTGGCCCGGGACGGTTTCGCGGGCATCATGTCGTTCACGCTCGCCGAGTCGCTGTGGCTGGCCCGTTCCGGGTTCGACGACGTCCTGCTGGCGTATCCCTCCGCGGACCGCGCGGCGTACGCCGAACTCGCCGCCGATCCCAAGCTGGCGGCCGCCGTCACCGTGATGATCGACGATCCCGCGCAGCTGGACCTGATCGACGCGTCCCGCGCGGGCGGCGACGAAGTGGTGCGGGTGTGCCTGGAGTTGGACACCTCGCTGAAGCTGTTCGGCGGACGGGTGCGGGTCGGTGCCCGCCGTTCGCCCCTGCACTCCCCCGCCCAGGTCGCGGAGGTCGCGCGCGCGGTGGCGCGGCGGCCGGGTTTCCGGGTCGTCGGGATCATGGCGTACGAGGGTCATGTGGCCGGTGTCGGCGACGCGGTGGCCGGGCATCCGCTGCGGTCCCGCGCGGTGCGGCTGATGCAGGCCGCCGCGCGCCGTGAGCTCGCCGAGCGGCGGGCGGCGGTGGTGCGGGCGGTGCGGGAGGTCGTGCCGGACCTGGAGTTCGTCAACGGCGGGGGCACGGGCAGTGTGCAGCACACCGCCGCGGAGGAGGCGGTCACCGAGATCGCGGCCGGTTCGGGGCTGTACGCACCGCGGCTCTTCGACAACTACACGTCGTTCCGCGGGCGTCCGGCGGCGCTGTTCGCGCTGCCCGTGGTGCGGCGTCCCGGTGTCGGTGTGGTGACCGTGCTGGGCGGGGGCTATCCGGCGTCGGGCGCGCCCGGCGCGGACCGGCTGCCGGTGCCGTATCTGCCCGAGGGGCTGCGGTTCGACCCCCAGGAGGGGGCCGGCGAGGTGCAGACCCCGCTGCTGGGTCCGCCCGCCGACGACCTGCTGATCGGCGACAAGGTGTGGTTCCGGCACGCCAAGGCGGGCGAGCTGTGCGAGCGGTTCGACGCGCTGTGCCTGGTGGAGGGCGACGCGGTGACGGCGACCGTGCCGACGCTGTCTCTTATACACATCTCT
>KL568610.1:2420-3160 GCA_000715605.1 Streptomyces speibonae
GCTCAGCTCGTCGGGCCGATGCTGCTGCCGACGCCGCCGCCGGAGTCCGCGTCGGTGACCGACCGGATGCCCTTGGTGATGCGGTCCATGTCGGCCAGGGGCGGCCCGTCGGGACCGGCGTCGAAGGCGTACCGCACGACGACCGGCGACTCGGTGCCGACGCTGGAGGGGAACACCAGCGACTGCACATGGCCGCCGGGGCCCTTGCCCGTGGTGACGCGCCAGCGCACGAGGTACCCGGCGCGGCCCGCCACCGCGACCGGGCCGGACTTCACGACCTCGTGGGACGTCACTCCGCCGTAGGGCTGCTGGCCGAGGGCGTCCTCGCCGAAGGCCTCCTCGGCCGCGTCCGGGATGTCCTTCTCGGCGAGCACCTTCGGGGAGGTCTCGTCGGTCGCGGTCACGGTGCGGGAGACGACGAGGCCGTGGCGGCACACGGAGCCCTCGCCGGGGCAGTCGTAGGTCCCGTCGGTGGTCATGACGACGTCGTCCTGGGAGACGTGCTCGGGCCGGACCCAGCCGTCGAGGAGCGGGAAGGTGATGCCGTTGAGCGGGTCCTCGACCACGTCGGGGTCGCCTGCGGGCTCGGATGCGGAGGCCGATGGGGACGGCGACGGGGACCGCGGTCCGGTCGCGGCCGGGGAGGTGGCCCCCGGGCCGGTGCGCGGCCGGGTGTCGCCGTCGTCGCCGCGGAGGAACACCGCGCCGGTGACGACCGCCGCGACGAGCACGGCACCGGC
>KL568610.1:3391-9757 GCA_000715605.1 Streptomyces speibonae
CCGGCCCGCCGGTGCCGCCCGTGGACGGGGCCGGCGGCGCGGCGGGAGCCTCCGGCGGGCGCCGGTGCTCGGTCCAGGCCGTGCCGTCCCACCAGCGTTCCAGGTGCGGGGCGTGCGGGTCGCGGTACCAGCCGGGCGGAGGCGTCATGCTCATCCGGGCACTGTAACGAGGCCGCCCTACAGGGGGGTGACGTACGCCCCCGAGATCCCGCCGTCCACGAGGAAGTCGGTGGCGTTGACGAAGGAGGAGTCGTCGCTGGCGAGGAAGGCGACGGCGGCGGCGATCTCCTCCGCCTCGGCGAACCGGCCGAGCGGGATGTGCACCAGCCGGCGGGCGGCGCGCTCGGGGTCCTTGGCGAAGAGCTCCTGGAGCAGCGGGGTGTTGACCGGGCCGGGGCACAGGGCGTTGACGCGGATGCCGTCGCGGGCGAACTGCACGCCGAGTTCGCGGGACAGGGCGAGGACTCCGCCCTTGGAGGCGGTGTAGGAGATCTGGCTGGTGGCCGCGCCCATGCGGGCCACGAAGGACGCGGTGTTGATGATGGAGCCGCGGCCCTGGCGCCGCATGTAGGGGATGGCGGCCTTGCAGCACAGGTAGACGGAGGTGAGGTTGACCTCCTGGACCCGCTTCCATGCCTCCAAGGACGTCTCCAGGATGGAGTCGTCGTCGGGCGGGGAGATCCCGGCGTTGTTGAAGGCGATGTCGACGCTGCCGTACGTGTCGTGCGCGGCCCCGAACAGCGCCTCGACCTGTTCGGGGTCGGTGACGTCGGCGTTCACGAAGGTGCCGCCGGTCTCCTCGGCGGCCGCCTTGCCGCGTGCCTCGTCCACGTCCCCGCAGACGACGTGGGCGCCCTCGGAGGCGAGCCGGCGGGCGGTGGCGAGCCCGATGCCGCTGCCCGCTCCGGTGATGACGGCGGTGCGGCCGACCAGGCGGCGGCAGATGGTCTCTTCGCTCATGTGCTCTCAGGCCTCCGTGCTGATGAAGACGTTCTTGGTTTCGGTGAAGGCGGTGAGCGCGTCGGGGCCGAGCTCGCGGCCGACGCCGGACTGCTTGAACCCGCCGAAGGGGGTCCAGTAGCGGACGCTGGAGTGGGAGTTGACGGACAGGTTGCCCGCGCGCACCGCCTGCGAGACACGCAGGGCGCGGCCCACGTCCCGGGTCCAGATCGAGCCGGAGAGTCCGTACTCGGTGGCGTTGGCCAGGCGTACGGCGTCGGCCTCGTCGTCGAAGGGGAGGACGACGGCGACGGGGCCGAAGACCTCCTCGACGGCGACGGGTGCCTGTGGGTCGACGCCGGTGAGGACGGTGGGCGGGAACCAGTGGCCGGGGCCCTCGGGGGCCTTGCCGCGGATGCCGTCGAGGCCGTCGGTGACGTAGGACCGGACGCGGGCGAGCTGGGCGGCGGAGATCAGCGGGCCCATGTCCACGCTCTCGTCGGCCGGGTCGCCCACCCGGACCGCCTCGATCGCGGGGGCGAGCAGTTCGAGGAACCGGTCGTGCACGGAGCGCTCGACGAGGATGCGGGTGCGGGCGCAGCAGTCCTGTCCCGCGTTGTCGAGGAAGGACATGGGGGCGGCGGCCGCGGCGGCCTCCAGGTCGGCGTCGGCGAAGACGATGTTGGGGCTCTTGCCGCCGAGTTCGAGGGTGACGCGCTTGAGGCGGTCCGCGCCCCTGGCCCACACCTGTTTGCCGACGGCGGTCGACCCGGTGAACACGATCTTGGCGACGCCGGGGTGTTCGACGAGGGCGTTGCCGGCGACCGGGCCGTGTCCGGGGAGGACCTGGAAGAGGCCCTCGGGCAGTCCGGCGGTGAGGGCGAGCTCGGCCAGGCGCAGGGCGGTGAGGGGGGTGGTCTCGGCGGGTTTGAGGAGCACCGCGTTGCCGGCGGCGAGGGCGGGTGCGGTGCCCCAGGCCGCGATGGGCATCGGGAAGTTCCAGGGGGCGATGACGCCGACCACGCCGAGCGGTTCGGGGAAGGTGACGTCGACCCCGCCGGCGACGGGGATCTGCCGGCCGGTGAGGCGTTCCACTCCCCCGGCCGCGTAGTCGAGCAGGTCGCGGACGTTGCCCGCCTCCCAGCGGGCGTTGCCGAGGGTGTGGCCGGCCTCGCGGACCTCCAGCCGGGCCAGTTCCTCGAGGTGCTCGTCGACGGTGACGGCGAAGCGGCGCAGCAGCCGGGCCCTCTCGCCGGGTGCGAGGGCGGCCCAGGCGGTCTGCGCGCGTGCGGCGCGTACGACGGCGGCGTCGACGTCGGTGACGGTCGCGGCGGGGACGGTGGCGATGACCTCCTCGGTCGCGGGGTTGTGGACCTGGAGCTCGGCGGGCTGGTCGGGCAAGGAGGGCCTCACATGCGTTCGAAGGAGCGGCGCAGTTCCCAGTCGGTGACCGCGGCGTCGAAGGCGTCGATCTCGACGCGCGCCATGTTGCGGTAGTGCGCGACGACGTCGTCGCCGAAGGCCGCCTTGGCGATCGCGCTGTTCTCCCACAGCTCGGCGGCCTCGCGCAGGGTGGTGGGGACGTGCTCGTAGTCGCCGGTGTAGGCGTTGCCGGGGCAGGGCTCGGGCAGTTCCAGCTTCTGCTCGATGCCGTACAGCCCGGCGGCGACCATGCCGGCCACGGCGAGGTGCGGATTGACGTCGCCGCCGGGCAGCCGGTTCTCGAAGCGCAGGGAGCGGCCGTGGCCGACGACGCGCAGGGCGCAGGTGCGGTTGTCGCGTCCCCAGGCGACGGCGGTGGGGGCGAAGGAGCCCGGCTGGAACCGCTTGTAGGAGTTGATGTGCGGGGCGTAGAGCAGGGAGAAGTCCCGCAGCGCGGCGAGCTGCCCGGCGAGGAAGTGGCGCATGACCTCGGACATGGCGTCCGGCTCCTCGGCGGAGTCCGGCATGACGGTGTCGCCTGCCGCGTCCGTCAGGGAGAGGTGGATGTGGCAGGAGTTGCCCTCGCGCTCGTTGTACTTGGCCATGAAGGTGATCGAGACGCCCTCCTGGGCGGCGATCTCCTTGGCGCCGGTCTTGTAGACGGCGTGCTGGTCGCAGGTGACGAGGGCCTCGTCGTAGCGGAAGGCGATCTCGTGCTGGCCGGGGTTGCACTCGCCCTTGGCGGACTCGACGGTGAGTCCGGCCGCGGCCATCTCGTTGCGAATGCGGCGCAGCAGGGGTTCGATGCGTCCGGTGCCGAGCACGGAGTAGTCGACGTTGTACTGGTTGGCGGGGGTCAGGTTCCGGTAGCCGGCGTCCCAGGCCTGTTCGTAGGTGTCCCGGAAGACGATGAACTCCAGCTCGGTGCCGGTCTGGGCGGTGTAGCCGAGCGCGGCGAGGCGGTCCAGCTGGCGGCGCAGTATCTGCCGCGGGGCGGCGACGACCGGGGTGCCGTCGGCCCAGGCGAGGTCGGCGACGACCAGGGCGGTGCCCTCGTTCCAGGGGACGCGGCGCAGGGTGTCGAGGTCGGGGTACATGGCGAAGTCGCCGTAGCCGGTGTCCCAGGAGGACATCGCGTAGCCGTCGACGGTGTTCATGTCGGCGTCGACGGCGAGCAGGTAGTTGCAGCCCTCGGTGCCGTGGTGGAGCACCTCGTCGAGGAAAAAGCGCGCGGCGAACCGCTTGCCCTGGAGTCGCCCTTGCATGTCGGGAAAGGCCAGGACGACAGTGTCGATCTCACCGCCGGCGACGAGGGCGTGCAGCTCCTCGACGGAGAGCGGGGGTGTGCGGTCTGCCACGGGAGGGCCTCCTCGGGCTTCTTCGTTCAGCCGGGAGCCATAAGGTATTGCGGAGAACCTTTGCTTGGGAAGGGGGCACGGCGAGATGCCGGAGGATGCGGTCGGCGCGGTGGGGGACCGCCTGGCGCCGGTGCTGCGGCAGGTCCGCGCGGGCAACGGCTTCGAGGAGGCACTGGAGCAGATCCTCCAGGTGGTGCGCCTCGGCCTGGTGGCGGGCGGGGAGCGGCTGCCGGCCGAGCGGGAGCTGGCGGAGCGGCTGGGGATCAGCCGGGTGACGCTGCGCGAGGTGCTGAAGGTGCTCCAGGACCAGGGTCTGGTGGAGTCGCGGCGCGGCCGGTACGGGGGCACGTTCGTGCTGCCCCGCCCGACGGACACGGGCGAGGAGGAGCTGCGGCGGCGGATCGCCGAGGTGGACATCGAGGACGTGCTGCGCTTCCGGGAGGTGCTGGAGGTGGGCGCGGCGGGGCTGTGCGCGGCACACGGACTGACGGACGAGCAGGCGCTACGGCTGCGCGAGGCGCTGTCCGGCACGCAGGACGCCCCGCTGGGCGACTACCGGAGGCTGGACACGCTGTTCCACCTGACGCTGGCGGAGCTGTGCGGTTCGCCGAGCCTGACCGCGCAGTACGCGGCGGTGCGGGCGACGGTGAACGACCTGCTGGACTGCATTCCGCTGCTGGTACGCAACCTGGAGCACTCCCAGCGGCAGCACACGGCGCTGGTCGAGGCCGTGCTGGAGGGGGACGCGGACGGGGCGCGGGAGGTGATGCGCGAGCACTGCGCGGGAACGGCGGCGCTGCTGCGGGGCTTCCTGGCGTGAGCACGGGGGCATGACCCGCACGGGCGAGGGTGGGCGCGCGGCGCCAGGAGAGGCTTTACCGCGGTTTAACGCACGGGTCTTGCGCTCGCGCCGTCCACCCCAGGAAGGTATGGGCCCACAAAGGTCTGGATCCGTTCCATTGCCCCCCTCCTTGCCATCGCCCCCTGGGGAGTCGCCCCGTGAGCCTTCCGTCCACGTCCCATGAACCCGCCGGTGAGGCGGACGACTACCTGGAGCGCAGAAAGCTGCGCCGCGGCAGCGCCGGCTGGCTGCTGCTGACCGGCCTCGGTGTCGCCTACGTCGTGTCCGGCGACTACTCGGGCTGGAACTTCGGCCTGGCCGAGGGCGGCTTCGGCGGCCTGGCGATCGCCATGGTGCTGATGGGCGCCATGTACACCTGCATGGTCTTCGCGCTGGCGGAGCTGTCCTCGATCCTGCCCACCGCCGGCGGCGGCTACGGGTTCGCCCGCCGTGCCCTCGGCCCGTGGGGCGGCTTCCTCACCGGCACCGCGATCCTGATCGAGTACGTCCTGGCCCCGGCCGCCATCTCCATCTTCATCGGCGACTACGTCGAGTCGCTGGGCCTGTTCGGCCTGGAGTCCGGCTGGCCGGTGTATCTGGCCTGCTTCATCATCTTCATCGGCATCCACCTGTGGGGCGTGGGCGAGGCGCTGCGGTTCAGCTTCGTCGTCACGGGCATCGCGGTGGCGGCCCTGGTGGTCTTCGCACTGGCGGCGCTGCCCGAGTTCGACGCGTCCTCGCTGGACGACATCCCGGTGGACGGCTCCGCGTTCGGCGCGAACTCCTGGCTGCCGATGGGGCTGCTGGGCATCTGGGCGGCGTTCCCGTTCGGCATGTGGTTCTTCCTGGGCGTGGAGGGCGTGCCGCTGGCCGCCGAGGAGACCCGGGAACCGGCCCGTACGCTGCCGAGGGCGATCCGCTGGTCCATGGGCATCCTGGTGGTGCTGGCCCTGATGACCTTCTTCACGGCCGCCGGGGCACGGGGCTCGTCCGCGGTCCAGGACGCGGGCAACCCGCTGGTGGAGGCGCTCCAGCCGGACGGAGAGGCGACGGCGCTCAGCCGGATCGTCAACTACGCGGGCCTCGCCGGGCTGATCGCGTCGTTCTTCTCACTGATCTACGCCGGTTCGCGCCAGCTGTTCGCGCTGTCCCGCGCGGGCTATCTGCCGAAGTTCCTGTCCCTGACGAGCAGCCGCAAGGCGCCCTACCTCGGGCTGCTCGTGCCCGGCGCGATCGGCTTCGCGCTGGCCGCCGGGACGGGCAACGGCGCGCGCATGCTGAACATCGCGGTCTTCGGCGCGACGATCTCGTACGCGCTGATGTCCCTCTCCCACATCGTGCTGCGCCGCCGTGAGCCGGAGCTGCCGCGGCCGTACCGCACCCCGGGCGGCGTGCTGACCTCCTCGGTCGCCCTGGTGCTGGCCTGCGCGGCGCTGGTGGCGACGTTCCTGGTGGACGTGACGGCCGCGTTCATCGCGCTGGCGGTGTACATCGTGGCCGTGGCCTACTTCGGCCTGTACAGCCGCAGGCATCTGGTGGCGAAGGCGCCGGAGGAGGAATTCGCGGCACTGGCGGCGGCCGAGGCAGAGTTGGCACGGGACTGACAGCACAGGGAGGTGCCCGCCGTGACGGCCAGGCCACTGATCGGCATCAGCACATACGCGGAGTCCGGGGTGCGCTGGGGTGTGTGGCAACTGGACGCCGCGCTGCTGCCGGCGGGCTATCCCCGGCTGGTGCAGCGGGCGGGCGGGCTGGCCGCGATGCTCCCGCCGGACGTGCCGGAACGGGCGGCGGACGCGGTGGCCC
>KL568610.1:9983-10555 GCA_000715605.1 Streptomyces speibonae
ACGGCCTGGTCGTGGCGGGCGGTCCGGACGTGGAACCCGTCCGCTACGGCGCCGAGCCCGACCCGCGCACGGGGCCGCCCGCCCGGGAGCGGGACGCCTGGGAGCTGGCGCTGATCGAGGCGGCCCTGGACCGCGGTGTCCCGCTGCTCGGCATCTGCCGGGGCATGCAGCTGCTGAACGTCGCCCTGGGCGGCACACTCGTCCAGCACGTCGACGGGCACGCGGAGGTGCCGGGCGTCTTCGGCCGCCACCCGGTCAAGCCGGTCCCGGGCACGCGCTGCGCGGCCGCCGTCCCGGAGGAGACGTATGTACCGACCTACCACCACCAGGCGGTGGACCGCCTGGGCAACGGCCTGATCCCCTCGGCCCACGCGGAGGACGGAACGGTGGAAGCCATCGAACTCCCCGCCCCCCGATGGGCCCTGGGCATCCAATGGCACCCGGAAATGGCAGAAGACCTGCGCGTGATGCAGGCCTTGGTCGCAGCGGTCCGCGGTCAGTCGTGCCGCTGACGCCCCCGTGGGCGCCGGGCTGCGCGAACACCCCCGGCCCGCACCAACGCAGGGCCACCT